>CAZGWN010000005.1:0-67394 GCA_964528755.1 uncultured Propionibacteriaceae bacterium | reverse complement strand
TGGTGCGCAGTGCCGATGCCGTCATCGCCGTGGGGTGCAGCTGGGGAACTCTCAGCGAGGTGGCGCTCGCCGTCCGGACCGGTGTGCCGATCGTGGCGATCGAGTGCTGGGACCTCCCCGATGGCGGGCCGGTCCGGGTCGACGGGCCGAGCGAGGCCGTCGCGAGCGTGTTCGGCGGCTGACCGGCGAGGCACCCGGAACCCCGGCGTGGGGGGGCCCCGGTAGCCGGGGGGGCCCCCCCCCGCCGGGCGGTGGGGTGGGTGTTGGGGGGGTGCCGGGGGCGGCCCCCGCACCCCGGGCGGGGGTGGCACCGGGTCCGGTTGCCTCCGCCGCCGGGCCGGACGACCCGCCTGGTGGCTCACTGCCGCGGATAGTCCCGGCTCTCCACCCGCAGGGTGACGACCTTGGTCGTCACCGTCCCCGAGCTGTTCCTCGCCACGGCGCGGAACTTGGTCCCCGAGTCCGATTCCTGTACGTCGTCGAGCACCAGCCTCGCGGTCCGCTCGGTCTGGCCCTC
Organism: uncultured Propionibacteriaceae bacterium; assembly: GCA_964528755.1. GTDB lineage: Bacteria > Actinomycetota > Actinomycetes > Propionibacteriales > Propionibacteriaceae > Raineyella. The sequence goes on along the minus strand of CAZGWN010000005.1, from coordinate 66,877 downwards.
CTGCCCGAGCTTGGTCGCCCGCACGGGTGTCCAACCGCCGCGGGACAACGTCTGCCACTCGATCCGGGGGGCGTCGTTGCCGGCGAACTCGGCGAGCAACGCCGCCGCATTCCCTGCCGTCACCGTCACGTCGGCCGGTTGCCGGGTGACCCTCGGCCGGGAGTCGTCCGGGGTGAGCGTGAGGTTGTCCAGGCTCGCCTCGGCACCGGAGGGCAGCCCGTCCTGGGTGATCAGCACGGTGACCGCACTCACACCTTCGGGCATGACGAACCGCTCGTCGAGACGTACCGGGCCGTCATCGCCGGACGGCACGGAGAACGTCGCGATCGGGTCCGTGCCGATGACGTTGTCGACGAACGGGTAGAGGGTGAAGGTCAACGGCTCGGCCCCGGCGGCAGGACGGGTCCACGCGGCGATCCGGTAGCCTGTTCCGCCCTGTACCGGGATGTTGTCCTGGGCCAGCTTCGGCTCGGCCGAGGTGATCCGTGCGCCGTACGTCCCGGCGGCCACCACGCCGGTGGAGGCGTCGGACGTCCGCAGCTCGGCGGCCTGCCGGGCCCTCTGCGCGGCGGTGCCGCTCCAGGGACTGACCCAGCTCGTCCACGGCGACAGGTACCACGGCGAGTTCTTCAGCGATTCGAACGACCCGTCGACCATGTCGTCGGCCGCATCCGTGACCGTCACCTGCCGGCACCCGCTCCGCCCGCAGGTGATGGTCAGCGTGGGATCAGGATCGGTGGAGGTCCGCACGATCGTGGACACGGTGCCACCCCGAGGATCGCGGGTCGCGGTCTGGGCGAGACCGGACGGGGTCGTCACCACCATCGCCTCCTGGCCGGTGACCTTCCCGCTGACCTTCAGCGTCGCATTGGCGCGCACCGGGATCGTCAGTGTCTCCCCGGGCCGGACCGTGCGGTCCTCCCAGGACCGGGCGCACTCCCGGCGGCCGGGGTCGGAGAACTGGAACGCGCCGATATCCGGGGCGCAGCCCTCGGGCACCTCGTTGCCTGCGATGTCGTACGTCCCGGCCGGGGCGATCGGCACACCGGCGGAGGCCAGTTGCGGGCTGCGCGCCAGGAACGCCGAGATCGGATCGGTGCCCGCCACGTCCTCCAGCAGCGGATCGGTGAGCGTGACGTTGTTCGTCCCGGCGGGCCAGTTGATGCCCGGTCCTGAGAAAGCGTTGTTCAGCCAGGTGAGGACGTTGGTCGTCGTGTCGTACGTGTCCGGGGCGACCTCACCGGTCGTCACCAGCAGGTTGTTGCCCATCAGCAGGCCGTTGCCGGTGTCGTTGGTGCCGTTGACCTGCTGGCGACCCTGTTCGGGGTCGGCCAGGATGATGGTGTTGTTGTACGAGGTCGAGTCGGTCACCCCGGACAGGAACTGGTAGCGCCGGGCGTTCACATTCCCGGAGATGTCGGCCAGTTCGGCGGCCTCACCGTCGGCGATCGAGATGTTGTAGCGGTGGACCACGTCGGTGGCAAATCCCAGCCCCTCGATCTTCCAGTTTCCGCAGCCGCAGAAGAACATGCCGCCACCGGCATTGTCATAGCTGAGGTTGTACTGGAACACGGTGTTGCGGGACCCGTAGTCGGCATCCCAGGCCGTGCCGTCGTTCTGATTGATCTTCTGCATATTCGTGACAACGTTGTACTGGAACAGCGTGTTGTCGGAGTTCCACACCCAGATCCCCGCGTTGTGCGAGTTGTATCGGGCGGCACCGCGCTCCAGATAGTTCGACTCCACGATGGCGCCGTCGTTCATCTGGACGACGATGCCGTCACCGCCGATGTTCGTGAGCCGGTTCTTCCGGATGATGAGCCCGGTCGACGGGACGAACGGCGTGGCGTCGGGGTCACGCGGATTGCACGGGGAATCCCAGGCCATCTCGGCCCGACACTTCCACACCGTGGACATGTTGATGCCCGATCGGTTGACGTTCTCGATCCGGTTGCCGGTGATCACCGTGTCGTCGAACCACGAACGGGTCTGCCCGTCCTGGGTGTCGACCTCGAGCTGGATCGCACCCGACCCGCCGAGGTCCTTCCTCCCCTCGCCCAGCACGTCATGGATGAACAGGTTCTCCAGCCGGAAGTGGGTGAGTCTGCCCGCGTCGACATTGCTGATCACCACCCCTCGGCGCTGGGAGCGGTACTGGGCGGCCGGGTCCGGATCGGCGTTGGTGATCTCCAGGTTCCGGATCTCCCAGTACTGCTGGTTCCTCAGCAGGACCGTCTCCGGCACCCCGTCGCCGGCGATGACCGGCGTGGCGGCCGTCGGGTCCCCGTACGCGTCGATCACGATGGGCGATCCCTCGGCGCCGGAGCCCGTCGGGGTGAGCGCCCCGCGACAGGTGGTGCCGCGCTTGAACAACAGGGCCTCGCCCGGGCCCAGCTCGTGTGAGCTCGCCGAGACCAGGGAGTTCCAGGGCCGGGTGTGGCTGCCGTCGCCATCGGATGCGGCAGCGCAGTCGACGTAGTGGTAGCCGTCGGCGGGGCTCGGCGACCGGGGCGGACCGGCCACGGCCGGGGTCGCGCCGAGTATCGCCGTGGCCAGGACGGCTGCCAGGGTGGCCAGAGCCGCCGGCACGGACCGCCGCGGGCGTCGGCCCGGGATGGGGGGAGCGTTCACGATGACCTCTTCCTTGAGTTCGCGGGGGGGGGGGTGGGCGTTCGGCGCGGCCGACCCCGCAGGGATCATCGCGCGCCGTCGGGCTGTGCTCTATCTGTACACGTTTACATACCGACACGTCAACGGATTCCGCCGGTGCCGGAGGCGTCTCGGGTGGCGTGACGGTGGGTATCCTCGCGGTACGCGACGACGGAGGGAGCGGGCGATGGGGGGAGAGGCCCGCCGGCCGACGATCCGTGACGTGGCGAGGATCGCGGGAACCTCGTACGCCACGGTCTCGCGCTACCTGAACGGACGGTCGTACGTGTCCAGAGCCGCGGCGGAGGCGATCGAGGCAGCGATCCACCAGGTGGGGTATGCGCCGAACCGTTCGGCGCGATCCCTGGTGAACCGGCAGGCCCGGGCGATCGCGTACGTCGTTCGGGAGCACCCGGATCTCTTCTTCGCCGACCCCAACCTCGGTCGGATGACGATCGGCGCCAATGCGGCGCTGGCGGATGCCGGGTACCAGATGTTCATCGTCATCGTGGACACCCCCGAATCGACCGGGCGGGTGGCAGAGCTGGTTCGCGGGGGAGTGGTCGACGGCGCCATCCTGGTGGCGATGCACGTGGACGATCCGGCGGTCCCGGCGATGGCGGAGTCGGGGACGCCGCTGGTGACGGCGAGCCGTCCCGTGGCGGCGTGCCAGATCCCGTCGGTGGACACGGACAACACCGGGGGCACCGCGGCGATCACCTCGATGCTGGCAGCCACCGGTCGGCGGCGGATCGGGGAGATCCACGGGCCGGTGGAGGCCCCGGTGTCGACCTTGCGGCACACCGGGTTCGTGACGGCGCTGGGGGAGGCCTTCGATCCGGGTCTGGTGGTGACCGCACGTGGGTGGACGGCCGAGGAGGGCGCGGTGGCCATGGTCGAACTGCTGGCCCGGGCCCCCGACATCGACGGCGTCGTGGCGGCCTCCGACCTGTTGGCGGCCGGCGCCCTGGACGTGCTCGGCTCCCGCGGGCGCCGGGTTCCTGGGGACGTCGGCGTCGTGGGCTTCGACGACGCCGCGGCGGCGTCGAGGACCCGGCCGCCGCTGTCGACGGTCCGCCAGGACGCGGCCGAGACCGGGCGTCGGATGGCCGACCTCATCGTCCGGCAGGTGCGGGGCGAGGATCTCACCGGCCATCACGAGATCGTGCCGGCGCGGGTGGTCTGGCGGGAGTCGGGAGGCCGGTTGCCGGACAACCCTGCGGCCGGCTGAGGCGCGCCCGATGGGGCGACGCCGTCCGCACTAGGCTCAATTCCATGCCCATCATCACCAAGCAGCTCGGCGATCTCCGCCTCGACGAGCACACCCTCACCGTCCCGCTGACCACCGATCCCGACGATGCCCGGACCATCGACGTCTTCGCCCGCGTGGTCACCCGGCCCGGCGGTGAGAACCTCCCGTACCTGCTCTTCCTGCAGGGCGGACCCGGACACGAGGCGCCTCGGCCGTCGCGCGACCCGCTGCGGCCGGGCTGGCTGGCCGTAGCGCTGGAGCGCTACCGGGTGGTGATGCTCGACCAGCGCGGGGTCGGACGTTCCACCCCGGTCGGCGACACCATCCTGACCGAACAGACCACGGACGAAGTGGTCGAATACCTGACCCACCTGCGGGCCGACGGGATCGTCCGCGACGCCGAGGCCCTGCGCGACCACCTCGGGGTGACCACCTGGACCACACTGGGCCAGTCCTTCGGCGGGTTCACCACGCTGCACTACCTCTCCACCCACCCGGAGTCGATCGACCGCGCCTTCCTCACCGGGGGGCTGTCGGCGATCGGGCGTTCTGCCGATGACATCTACGCGGCCTGCTATGCGAAGGTTCGGGTTGTCGTCGAGGCGTACTACCGGCGCTTCCCCGAAGACCGCGAGGCCATCCATGGCCTTCTCGACCTGGCAGCGGCGGGAGAGGTGGTGCTGCCCGACGGCGAGGGCGTGTCCGTCTCCCGGCTGCGCAGCATCGGGCACCTGCTCGGCGACGACAACGGCTGGTACGCGCTGCACAGTCTGCTCGATCACGACCCGGGGTCGAACGTGTTCCGCCACGACCTGGCCGCGCTGCTCCCGTTCACCGGACGAGACCCGCTCTACTTCGTGCTGCACGAGTCCTCCTACGCCGACGGGGTGACCACCGGCTGGGCGGCCGACCGGATCGAGCCCGAGGAGTTCCGCGCCGACCCGACGCTGCTCACCGGCGAACACGTACGCCGCGAGTGGCTCGACACCGTCCCGGCGTTGCGGCCGTGGAAGGACGTGGCACTGGCCCTTGCCGAGCATCCGTGGCCGAAGCTGTACGACGCCGACGCGCTGGAGGCCTCCGGTGCGCAGGGGGCGGCGGCGATCTACGTCAACGACATGTACGTCCCGGTGGAGTTCTCGCTGCAGACCGCGGCGCATCTGCCCGGCATCCACCGCTTCGTCACCAGCGAGCACGAGCACAGCGGTCTGCGGACCAGCGACGGTGAGGTGCTGGCGCACCTGTTCGACCTGGCGGACGGGCGTCGGTTGCGCTGACCGGCGTCGTCCACCCCGGGCCTGACCCTCACCCGCGCGGCTGTGCTGGAGGATGAGCGCATTTGCGCGGGCGAGGACCAGGCCGAAACCAGCCACCGATGCGCCCGGGAATTCCTCGTTGACATCCCCGGGATCTTTGCTAGGCTTCTTTCGTCGGCACGGAAGTGGTGCCGCAGCTATCCGACGAACAACGAGTGACCCGAGAGGAGGGGGGACTGTGATGATGATTCAGAAGCTCGATAATCGCGAGTGGACCGACGGCGCCTATGCGCTGTTCCTCGCCCCTTCGGTGCGGCCGCTGTTGTCGTCGCCGGTGGTGGCGCCGGTGCGGTCCCCCCGTCTGGATGGTCGGGACCCTCGCGACGTGCCTGTGGGAGGCCTGCTCTGAGCTGATCGACTGAGAGCGCTCAAGCCGCCCACGGGGTCCGTCGGACACCTGTAGGCGGCTTCTTTCTTGTCCGGTGACGCCGGAAGAATATGTCGCGATCAGTGTCCGTCGGCCCCGATGCCAATCGTGTTCGAAATGCGCTGGAGTGCGCCCTCGAACACGTGCCGAATCCATGATTGCCGGCGTTGGTGAGGCAATTGTTCGGCCCGCCTGACGGAAATTCAGGCGTCCTTCGGGACCGTAGGGGTTCGAATCCCTCCCATCGCACGCCCACTCAACCGACCCGAAAGGAACACGCATGTCCCACGACGTGCTGGAGACCGTGGTCGCCCGCAGGAGAGCCGTGGCCACTCCGCCGGACGACCCCCCCTCACCCCCGCGACGGCGCCATCGACGGGCCGCCGGAGTCCTCGCCCTCGCCCTGCGTGTGCTGGAGGCCATCTTCGCCGACGACCTGTCGGATGCCATCGACCGGCTGCCCGATCACCGGAAGGCCCGCGACCTGGCGGCCCAGTACGGCGTGATGCGGGGGTTCAACCGGTAGCGGAGGAGGTGAAGGCCGAGGACCGATGGCGCGGACTCGGCGGGGTGTCAACTTGACGTTTTGCGGCGCGCACCCGCAGGCTTGTGGCACGTGCCCCGTACAGGGGCACGGTGCTCACACCCTACTGATGCCGGTTCGGCGATCGCGGAGTCGGGGAGAGGATCTGGAGATGGCGGTGACGACCGCGCCCGTGGTGCTGCTCAACGCCTCCTGGGAGGTGCTCGGCCTGGTGTCGACGCCGCGCGCCATCGGCTTCCTCGTCACCAAGCGTGCGGAATCCGTCGCCTCCGACGACGTCGAGATCCGGTCGGCGGTGGTGGCCTTCGAGGCTCCGCTGGTGGTTCGGCTCACCGAATACGTCAAGGTGCCACGGCGGGCTCTGGAGCTGCCCTGGTCCCGCCGGGGCGTCCGGCGCCGCGACGGCAACACCTGTGCCTACTGTGGTGGCCCGGGCTCCACGGTCGACCACATCGTGCCGCGTTCTCGAGGCGGGCGCGACGAATGGCTCAACACGGTGACGGCCTGCTCGGACTGCAACGGGCGCAAGGGCAACCGCACCCCGGAACAGGCCGGCATGCGGATGCTCTTCCAGCCCACGATTCCCACTCGGACCGGGGTGCTGCTGCATCGGATGTCGGATCGGCAACGCGAGGCGCTGGCGGGTTTCAGCGTCCGGGGGGCGGAGGAGACCGACACGTACGTCGGGCAGCGGTACGGACACCTGGCGTCCGGATCGGCGGCATAGGCCGTTCTGCGACCTCGCCCGCACCCGCGACGTGCCGCAAGGTGCGGGCGAGGCCACAGCAGGAGTCAGCGGACCTTCTCCCAGGCCCGTGCCCCGTCCGTCGGCTGCAGCCCTCGGCTGCGCCGGGTGGCCCGCCAGGTCGCCCCGTCGTACTCCACTCGGTCACCGGGCAGATAGGTGGTGGACGCTTCCCAGGCTTCGAATCCGTTCACCTGGATGCGCAGCGCGCCGGTATGGGTGTTCTGCGCCAGCACCTCGATGGTGGTACCCGTGCCGGCGACGTGGGTGGATCCGGCCGGATTGTCCGGATCGTAATACGCCTCCGCGTCGGTGTCGTCGAAGATCGAGACCGCCGGCAGTGCCGGCACCGACAGGGTTGCTGTGCCGTCCGTGGTCTCCTTGGTCAGGTTCAGCGGATCGGTCGGGCCCAGACCGAAGGTGGCGTCCCGGCCCTGCAGGCGGACGCGGGCCGCCGAGCCGTCCGACCATGACTCGGCCTGCGGATGGGCATCGATCGGCAACGGTTTGGTCGCCGTTGGAATCTGCTCTCCGCCGTTGCTCGGCAGGTTGGTGGCATACCAGATCAGCAGCCCGTCCTGGTACGGGTAGTGCACCACACCGCCCGAGTTCGTCACGGCCTGGTTGAACTCGTACGGCCCAACCTTCAGCATCTGGTCAAAGCCGCCGTAGGTGCGGTTCTCGGCGATGTAGAACCGGTCGTAGGTCTTCGCGATGCTGCCGTTCTCCACCACCGTGAATCCGTTGAGTGACCAGCCTTCGAGCCCGTCGTCGACGTCGCCGGCGAGTACGTCGCCGACGGCGATGTCGTCCACCTTGAACCCGAGGTTCGTCGTTCCCCCATCAGTGATGTAGTGGAAGCGCACCTGGAGGTTCCGACCGGCGTACGAGGACAGATCGGCGGACAGATCGACCCATCGGTTGCCGGCGTCGCCGGAGGAGCCCGTGACGCCTTGGCCGAGGTTCACCCCGTGAGGATCAGTGGCGGAGGACAGGTTGGTGGGGATGCGGTGGACGGCGTCGTCCTCGGTGACCACTTCCAGGTAGGCGTAGTCCCAGTCGGCTTCGATGTCGTAGGCGACCTTGGCCGTCAGCATGCCATCATCAGGCACGACAAACGATGGGCTGGTGACCGAGGCGGACAGGTTGTCGGCCCGGCCGCCGTACAGGTAGGAGGTCCCCGAGTAGGGGTTGCCGATCTCTGTGGTACTGCTGACGCCGGGTGGGAGGTTCACCACCACGGCCTGCGCCTTCGAGGTCGCGTGGAAGGCCGGCCCCATGTCGACGGTCGCCCTGTCGCCGGCTTCCACGGTCACGAAGTCGGACCACCCGAGTTCGAGTTTGGACAAGGCGTCGAGCCCGCCGGGAATCGTGCCGATCTCGCCATCGCCCCGCCCCAGCCAGCCACCCTGGGCCATCGTGGACCAGAAGCCGGCGCCCTCGAAGTAGTCCGGCAGCCCGAGGTCGTGCCCGAACTCGTGGGCGAAGACCCCGAGGCCTCCGTTCTCCGGCTCGATGGTGTAGTCGAGGATCCACAGGTCGGTGTCGCCGATCCGGATGCCGCCGGACTTGTTCCAGGACGGCCCACCCCCCGAGGACCAGCCGACCCACCCCCGGTGGGACCAGACCGACCAGGCCGGTCCGCCGGCTTCCTGGCCGATTCCGGCGTGGACGGTCTGGAAGTGGTCGATGTATCCGTCCGGCTCGTCGAAGTCGCCGTCGTCGTCGTAGTCGTTGCGATCCCAGACATCGAACGACTTCAGGTACTCGGTGATCTCCTCGGGGGTCTTCCCAGAGGCAACCTCCTGGTCATACCAGATCTGGGCGGCGTCCTTGAGGATCCGGCCGGTGTCCGCCCAGTACCCCTGCCCACTGTGGGGCAGCGTCAACCAGTCGCTGACGGCGCCCGAGATGTCCAGTCGCCCGGAGGACTGTTCCTGGTAGAACGTCTTGAACGAATAGTCGTCCTTGCCGTCGGCGAAGAACAGTTCCTGGTAGTGCTCGGCGGAGTAGTCGGCCGTCCAGGTGGTCGAGGTGTTGGCCTCGTCGGGTTCGGGGATCTCGTTGTGCAGCGGCCCCTCCTGGCCGTACTCCACCAGGAACGTCAAGAGCCGGGCATCGTCCTGGGTGCCGTACTCCACCCACTTGCCGGGGGAGACCTCCACCGCGCGGGAACCGCCACGATGCTGGACCTTGGCCTGGCCGGTGATGACCTTGCGCGCCACATCGCGCTTCGCCGTCTCCCGCTTCGTCTCGTTCGGGTTGGTGGGGAGGTCAGGTGACGCCTTGCCGTCCTGGCCCGGCGACGTCTCGGTGGCGATGCTCGTCATGGCGGACACGTTCGGGGAGGCCTGGGCGCTCACCTGCGTCAGCGCGCTCGCCGTCAGCGCCAGGAGGACCGCGGCGACCGGTGCGCCGAGGTGTTGTCTTCGCACGTTCTCTCCTCAGAGGGGGAATCGATGGATATCCGGGGCGGCGGCGGGATTGCGGATCGAGAGTCGAGTGACGCCTACCTTGTGTCCGTACGGTGCCGCCAGTCATCGAACGTAGGGAGGGGCCCGGGAGCATGGGTTTCGGGCGTTCGCCAGTTATGTAACATGTGACATCTGATACAGAAGTGCATGGAGTAGCGCAGATGGTGGCCGGCCGGGGTGCTACACGGTCGTCCCGGAACGCGCCGTTGACCGTCGCCCTGGTTCACGGTCCTGTGGGCCCGGTCGGACGCGATTGGCTGACCATGGCGACACCGCTCGATGCCATCCCGCATTTGCTGCGCGAAGCGCGCCCGGGGTCTGGCCGGTCGATGAAGCTGTGTATCGGACTCGTCACGCAGGCGTCACGAAAAGCCATGTGATAGGTAACACGTCACACGATAGCGTCCTGACCAATCCGGCCGGAGCGGGCTGAGGAAGACGATCCGGCACACCACTGCGGCGTACGGCCCTGGGCCGGCGCCCGAGGGAAGGAAACGGCGTGAGACGAAGAAGACTCTCCTCGGCAAGACGATGGGTGACAAGACGATGGGTGATCGGTCTGGTCACCATGGGACTTGTCCTGGGCACCATGAGTGTGCTCCCGGCCCGGGCGGGGGACACGATCTCGGCGGGAGCGGACGGTTCGGTGGCCACGGATCCGGGCTTCGACGGCCCGCAGGTCACGCAGGTGCGCCTTCTGACCGAGGGCGATTTCCTCGAGGTGCACTGGGATCGGTACGTCGATGAGAACGCGGCTGTCGACCCGGCCAATTTCGTCCTGAAGAATGGCGACACCGTCATCCCGCTCGTGCCGAAGGGAACTGGCTCCACCGACACCATCTTCTTCGACAAGAAGAACAAGCAGATCGCCGCCACCGCTGCCAACAGCATGGAACGGCTCGACGATGACGTGCACTTCTCCAGTATCCGGTTCAACGTCTCGCAATCGGCGCTCGACGACTCGAAGGGCTACACGCTGCAGATCGCCGGATCGAACATCCTCGACGAGGACGGACGGGCGGCCGAGGACGCCACGTACGCCGATGTGCCGCATGTGGACTTCTACACCCAGCACGTCACGACGACCAGCGGGATCGTCATCAAGGCGGATCCCACCGTCGACGCCGGGTCATTACAGATCGCCGGCCGGATGGTCGACGCCGAACTATCGGCGATGCCGCAGGTGGCCGCCAACATGGCGTCCCGGCACGCATCCTTGGCCGTGTACAACCCGCACCACAACGTCTACTTCATCCCCGAGCACCGCTACGGCTATTCGTACACGATGTATGACGTCGAAGGTTACGGCGGCAATCAGTGGAACAACAACGTGTCCTCGATCGCCGAGCGCAACATCCTGCGAGTGCGGGACGGGCGATTCGGTTCGCTGGGCAACACGGCCTATCCGAACGAGAGCATCCTGTTGCACGAGTTCGGGCACTGCATCCTCAGCACGGGTATCGACCTGCTGCCCGACCAATCGATCCGAAACGCGTACGACGAGGTCTACGCGAATGCCAAGAAGAAGGGGCTGTGGCCGAACACATATATGATCACGAACCGGGACGAGTTCTTCGCCACGCTGATGGCGATCTGGTTCGACGTCATGGCCGAGAAGCCGACGTACGACGGGGTCCGCTCGCCGATCAACTCGCGTGCGGACCTGCAGGCGTACGACCCAGTGACGTACGACTTCCTGGCCGACCTTCTGCCGGCGGACAATCCGCTCCCGGCCCCTTGGGATGAGCCTGCCCCGGACGAGTATCACGAGGGCAAGGTCGAGCCGCCGGTGTTCGACGGTGTCGCGATCGACGACCCGGATTTCGACTCCGATGTCTTCCACGTCGAAGGGTCGGTCAACGCATCGACGTTCGGCCTGGAGCAGTACCAAGGCTCCAACCCGCTGGCCGGTGGAGCGTCCATCTGGTGGCTCTATGCCAGTGATGGCGACGCGGCGGCAGCCAACTCCTGGCGGCTGCGGCCGGTCACCGAAGGCGTCTACCAGGTCGTCGTGCCGGACGGCTCGACGGCGTTGACCGCCGAATCGGCGACCGAGGTGACGTTCGCGGTGCACGCGCCGGACGCGGAAGACCCCGCCCAGCAGTGGCGGTTCGTCGAGGATCCGACCAGTGACGACCACCCCTACGACGGAAAGCTGATCAACGTCAAGTACGGCGCCGCGCTGACCTCGCAGAACAAGAAGGCCAACAACGGAAACCCGGTCGTGCTCACCACCCGGGCCGACGCCGTCTCGTGGGCGTTGCGCGACACCACCCGGACGAAGGCGGACGGGAAGCGGTCCTTCATTTCGCCGGTTCCCGATCAGCCCACGGAGCCCGCTTGGGACGACGCAACGACGTACGAGTAGGGTGATCGGGTCCGCTTCGGGGGCTCCGTCTGGCAGGCCTCGTGGTGGACGCGCGATCAGGAGCCGGGGGATCCGTACGGGCCGTGGCAGGAGATCGTGGCAGGCCCGGATGGCGTCGCGGTGTGGACCGCGAGCCGGATCTTCATGGCCGGTGAGCGGGCGACCCATGACGGGACGACCTACGAGGCGAAGTGGTGGACCCGCGATCAGGAGCCGGGCGACCCGTACGGGCCGTGGCAGGAGGTCGGCTGAAGCGGTGCCCACCGACGTGCTGACCCCCGCATCCTCCCTTGTGGATCACTGATATCCGGAAGTGTCTGTCGACCCTGTCAATATGGACGTACGTTCGATTGAGGGGGTGGATGATGGACGCGGATCGGGCGCCGCTCGCGGTTCAGGAGTCGTTTGCTGCCCAGGGCATCGGCTCGGCGGAGGTCGCCGCATGGACGGCGGCCCTGGTGGCCACCGGCGGCGGCGTCGGCGAGCTGTCGGGTGCTGCCTGTGTGGACCTGGTCGCGGCCTTGGAGGATCTGAAGTCGGCCGCGGCAGGAGTCCAGGCCCGGTTGGCCGTCCGACTGGACGAGACCACCTGTGAGGAGCAGGCGGCCGCCGGGCTGGCCGCGTCGCGGATCGGTCAGGGAGTGGCGAGTCAACTGGGCCTGGCCCGGCGGGAGTCGCCGCATCGCGGCGGCATCCTGCTCGGCGCGGCGAAGACCTGGGTGCGGGAGATGCCCGCGACGCTTGCCTGTCTGGAATCGGGCCGGTTGAACGAATGGCGGGCGACGATCGTGGCCCGGGAGACCGCCTGCCTTTCCCGGGAGGACCGGGCGGCCGTGGATGCCAGGATCCCCGAGCTGCTGAGCCGGAACCCGGGGATGGGCAACGCGGCCCTTGAGGCCGCCGTCAAGAAGCTGGCCTACGAACGCGACGCCGAGTCCTTCGTGCACCGGTCTGACAAGGCCGAACGGGATCGACGCGTGACCTGCCGGCCGACGGCGGAGGGCATGGTCTATCTGACCGCCCTGCTGCCGCTGCGCGCCGGGGTGGGGGTGTACGCGGCGCTGTTGCACGCGGCCGACTCGGCCCGGGCGAGGGGCGAGATACGTGGACGTGGCCAGTTGATGGCCGATCTGCTGGTGGAACGCGTCACGGGGCGACCGGCGGAGGACCCGGCGGATGTCCATCTGGACATCGTGATGTCCGATCGTGCGCTGCTGGCCGAGGACGACGACCCCGCCCACGTGATGGGGATGGGAACCATGCCGGCGGTCTGGGTGCGGACGCTGCTGGGCCGGTTGGACGACCGGGCCGCCGAGGCGGTCGCCATCCGGCGGCTATACGCGGTACCGGGCCGGCTGATCGCGACGGAGTCGGACGGCCGACTGTTCGGAGCCGGTCTGCAGCACCTGATCCGGGTGCGGGACCAACGATGCCGCACCCCGTGGTGTGACGCGCCGATCCGGCACGCCGACCACGTGGTCGGCCACGCCGAGGGCGGCCCGACGAGCCTGGCCAACGGGCAGGGTCTGTGTGAGCGGTGCAACCACACCAAGACGCTCCCGGGCTGGCGCGCTCTGCCGGCCGCCGACCGGGCCGGAACGGTGACGACGACCTCCCCGACCGGGCATACCTACGTCTCCACCCCGCCGCCCGGTCCGGTCACCTCGGCGATGGAGGACGGCGCGACGACAGATCGCCGCGACCCGGCGCGGGCGAGTCCCCAGGGCGGGGACGACCGGATCGCCTGAGGAACAAGGGCCATCACGGAGCGAGCGGAAGCCGCCCACGATGATGCCGACCATGCGGAGGAGGGGGAGCACGAGTGTGCCGACCCCCTCCACCGCAACGACCCCGGGAGCGAGCCGGACCACGGCCCGTTCGGCAACACGTCCCGGATCCCTGGGGCAGTCGTGAACCGGGACGGCCCGCCGCCGTTCCCATTGACGTACGGGTTGGACGGGCTGAGGGAAGCGATCGTCGGCACCGACGTGGGCTACATCACCGGCCCGAAAGTCGTCGCCTCCCGGCGCGGTGTGCGCCTCCCCATGGGGGTCGGCGGTGCCGGGGACTCTTGCTCACCGGGTCGCCGAAACGGAGCCGACGTCCGAGCAGACTTTCGAGAACTCGGGCTCGCGGCCGGAGGCGAAGCCCGCGAGCTGTCCGGCAAAGAGGGTGGTGTCGAGCGGACCTTCGTCGTCCGGGAGAACCGCTTGCGTCATGTCCAATATCCTATAGGCTATAGCTCGTTGCGACAGTACGCGAAGGAGCGTACGAGGAGGAGCTCGTGTTCACAGCAGAGAATTGGCCCATCGCCTGCAAGATCAACTTCGGCCCGACCGACGACGACGGCACTCCGATCGGATCGGCTCCCGTCGGCACGTGGGAGGAGCAGCTCCTCCAGGTCGCCGAGCTCGGGTTCAGGCATATCGACCCGATGGACGACTGGATCCCCATTGCGGACCTGTCCGAGCCTCGCTACCGCGAGTTCAGGGCACTCCTGGAACGGCTCGGGTTGGGCGTCGCCGCCATCTCCATCGGCCGCAACAGTGTGGTGGATCGGGATCAGGGTGCCCGAAACCTCGCCACCATCCACCGAACAATCGACCGCGCCGCCGATCTCGGGGCGACGATCGTCAACATCGGTTTTCAGCAGGCGCTGGCCCCTGAGCAGAAGACGGCGCTGTGGTTCTGGCTCGCGCCCGGCCACGTGGACGATCCGGCACTGCGTCCGCTGGCGATCGAACGGGTACGTGACCTGGCCGATCACGCCCAGCGCGTGGGCGTGCAGATCAGCCTGGAGATGTACGAGGACACGTACTGCGGCACCCCGGAGGACGCGGTCGCGTTCTGGCGCGACGTCGATCACTCCGCCGTCGGGCTCAACCCGGACATCGGCAACCTCATTCGCCTCCACCGACCGATGCCCGACTACCGTACGATGTACGACGCCGTGCTCCCGTACGCCAATTACTGGCACATCAAGAACTACCTGCGCGACGAGGACCCGGCCACCGGTGCGTACTTCTCGGCCCCGGTGCCGCTGGAGTACGGCGTCGTCGACTACCGCACCGTGATTCGCCGCGCCCTCCGTCTGGGCTACGCCGGCCCGTTCATGACCGAGCACTACGGCAGCGACTGGCTGGGCGTCGGGGCTCGCAATGCCGAGTACATCCGGTCGGTGCTGCGCGGGGCACGTACCGTCATCGACGCACGCAGGAACGGCACCGCCTCGCGGTCCGATCGTGCTGCGGCGATCGCCTGACGGACTTCAACGATCACTCAACGACGAGAAATCAGGAGAACACAGATGTCCAATCAGATCACGCGCACGGCAGTCATCGGCGCCGGATACATGGGCGGCGGAATCGCCCAGACACTGGCGATCGCCGGTTTCGCGGTGACCATCGCCGATGCCAATGCTGATGCGGCTCACCAGGCTCTTGCCCGGCTGATCGCCGAGGCCCACCAGTTCGAGGACCAAGGCCTCTACCAGGTGGGGTCGGCGGCGCTGGTGGAGAAGAACATCGGCGCCGCGGACTCCATCGAGGAAGCCGTTGCCGATGCACAGTTCATCGAGGAAGCCGTCTTCGAGCAGCCCGATGTCAAGAAGTCGGTCCTGGCGCGCATCTCCAAGGCCGCCCGGCCCGATGCCATCATCGGTACGAACACCTCGACCATCCCGGTCCACGTGCTCGTCCCGGCGGTGACCGGCCCCGAACGCTTCCTCACCGTGCACTTCTCGAATCCGGCTCCGTTCATCCCGGGCGTCGAGTTGGTGGCCGGAGAGGCAACCACGGCACAGGCCGTCACGACGGTCAAGGAGATCCTCGCCGCCTGCGGCCGCCAGGGTGCCCAGGTCGCCGATACGCCCGGCATGGTCCTCAACCGGCTGCAGTACGTGCTGCTGAAGGAGGCCTGCTCCATCGTCGAAGAGGGCATCGCCACGCCCGAGGACGTCGATACGATTGTCCGCACCACCTTCGGTTTCCGGCTCGGATTCTTCGGCCCCTTCGCCATCGCCGACCAGGCCGGCCTCGACGTGTACGTCGACTGCTTCAAGACCTTCGAACAGGCCTTCGGCAAGCGGCTTGCCACGCCCGAAGTGCTCAGCAGGGCCGTCGACGAGGGCCGGCTCGGGGTGAAGAACGGTCATGGTCTCATGGGCGACTTCGATGAGGAGAGCAAGGCGGCGTTGATCGCGTACCGGAACCGTGCGTACGCGCGGATGCTCGGCCTGGTCCACGACCTGGGCCCGGCCCCTGCCGGAGCAGCTCCCGAGGAGCGCGCCGGGGCGATTCCGACAGCCGAGCCGCAGCACGCGTGACGGCGGGGTCACCTGCTTCGCACCGCTTCTTCTTTGGAGGGTCAACGTGGACTCATCAATCGACAAGGTCAACGAGCGCGAGCTGATCGCCAAGATCACGCGCCATATCGTCCCGTTCGTCATGGTGCTCTACACCGTGGCGTACGTCGACCGCTCCGTCATCGGGTTCGCCAAGCTCGAGATGGGTGCGGACGTCGGGCTGTCCGACACCGCGTACGGTCTCGGCGCGGGCCTGTTCTTCCTGGGCTACTTCCTGTTCGAGGTGCCCTCGAACTGGGTGATGCCGCGCGTAGGAGCCCGCACGTGGTTCACCCGCATCCTGGTGACCTGGGGTGCGGTCACCATGCTCACGGCACTCACCCACAATGCCGCGATGTTCTACGTGCTGCGCTTCCTGCTCGGCGTAGCCGAGGCCGGCTTCTATCCCGGGGTCCTCTTCTACCTGACGCTGTGGTTCCCGCAGCGTCACCGGACGAAGGCAACCGGTACGTTTGTCCTGGCACAGACCATCGCCTTTCTCATCATGAGCCCGCTGGCCGGCTGGATGCTGGGACTGGATTGGTTCGGCTTGCGCGGTTGGCACTGGATGTTCCTGCTGTGCGGCGGGGTGGCGGTGCTCGCCGCCGTCCCGACCCTGATCTGGCTGCGCGACACGCCGCGGAAGGCACCGTGGATCAGCGAGGCCGAGGCCGGGTGGATCGAGCGTGAACTCGCTCGGGACCGTCGCGAACTCGGCCAGGTCGAGACGAAACACCCCCTGCAGGCCCTCGGATCCAAGTACGTGTGGGGATTCGCCCTGCTGTTCTTCCCCTCGACGGTCGGCATCTACGGGCTGAGCTTCTGGGTGCCGTCGGTGGTGAAGGAGTTCTCCACCAGTGACGTCGCCCTGGGGTGGTTGTCCACCATCCCGTACGTCTTCGGGACGATCGGCATCATCGTGGTGTCCCGCTGGGCAAGCCGGTTCAAGGAGAACTGGATCCCGCTGGCGCTCGTCTTCGCCGGCTCGGCGGTGGGCCTGGCCCTGGCAGGTGCGATGGCCTCGCCGGCGCTGGAGTTGGCGGCGATGTCGCTGGCAGCGTTCTGCCTCTACTCCATCTCCGGCATTTTCTGGCCGCTGCCGTCCCGGTACCTCGTCGGTGCCACCGCGGCGGTGGGTATTGCGTTCGTCAACTCGTTCGGCAACATCGGCGGATTTGTCGGGCCGTACGCGGTCGGAGCGGTCTCCGATGCGACCGGATCCCCGCGCAACGGGATGTACTTCCTGGCGGGCGTTGTGCTGCTGGGCGTCGTCGGCACCCTCCTGCTGAAGGGGCGGTGGGGCGGGAAGAACCCGGCCCAGGCCGTCCATCCGGCAAGGGGCGAGACCGAGGCCGTGGCCGCCGAGGTGCTGCCGAGGAATGCGGCCTGATCCGGGTCCCGGACCTCGGAGCGATGGGGGTGTGGGGTGGATACGCGTTCTGTGGGATGCCTACCCACCCCACGCTCAGGTCCCCTCCTCGGAGGTCTCGGAGGAGCGGACGCGCACGTTGGACACGTGGGACCGCATCGTCTCGACTGCGCGGGTCGCGTCACGGCTGCGGACGGCCTCGAGGATCGCCCGGTGCTCCGATACTGCGATGGGCGCGTCCGACACGCCCATGCCGACTGTCTGGCGCATCCGATGGACGCTGAAGGAGAGCGCGTTGACCGACCGTGCCAGGTACCGGTTGCCACAGTGGTCGAGGATCACTTGGTGGAAGGCCCAGTCCTCCTCGAAGTACGTGCGGAGCCGGTCGTGCGAATCTTCGGGCGTGGCTTCGGCCAGTGCGTGTGCGGACTGTTCATGGCGGGCGAAGGCCCGCTCCAGGTCCGGAAGGAGTTCGTCGACGTGCCGCATGGCACGCTCTGTCGCTCCTACCTCGATGACGAGACGGGCGTCGGCGAGTTCGGCCATCTGCTCGTTGGACATCGGCGGCGCGACCCGGTAGCCGCGATGCGCGGTTCGGCGGACCAGTCCGGTGTTCTCCAGGCGGGCCAGCGCCTCGCGGACCGGGGTCGGCGAGACGTCCAGGGCACGGGCAAGCCGGTCGATCGCCAGCGGTGCATCGGGTTCGAGACGGCCCCAGGTCAGCATGTCGAGCAGGGCGTCGTACACCGCATCGGGGAGCGCCCGCGCCTGGATCCGGCCGAGCGGAGGGGTCGCGTCCAGGGCCTGCTCACTCACACAGCGATCGTAGCGACGACTCCGCACACCCTGGGGACGCCGGGCCGAGTCGGAAGCCATTGCCCGTTTCTCCTATGACATATATTCTATAGGAAGTAGTCCGAGAGCCGGGTTTTGGCCCGAGCCAGGCGAGGAGCAGAACGATGACGTATCTGGTCAATGACCCCAAGTCCTTCGCAGCCGACAGCCTCGGGGGCTTCGTGGCGGCCTTCCCTGACGATGTCGCCGCCGTGCACGGAGGTGTCGTCCGTGCCACCGCCAGCCCGCACGGGCAGGTGTCGGTGGTGGTCGGCGGCGGTTCGGGCCATTACCCGGCCTTCGCCGGCTGGGTCGGTCCGGGGATGGCCCACGGCGCGGTTTGTGGCAACATCTTCGCGTCCCCGGCCGGCGGGCAGGTCGCCTCGGTGGTGCGGGCCGCCGACAACGGGGGAGGGACCCTCCTCCTCTTCGGGAACTACGCGGGTGACTGCCTGCAGTTCGGGAAGGCCGCTGCCGATCTCGGTCGCGAGGGCCTCGACGCCCGCATCGTCGCGATCTCCGACGACATCGCTTCCCGAGACCCGGCACACCACGGAGAACGCCGGGGGATTGCCGGCGATCTGTTCGTCGTCAAGGTCGCCGGGGCGGCTGCGGAGGAGGGCATGGGACTCGACGACGTCGAACGCCTGGCCCGGTATGCCAACGACCGTGCCCGCTCCCTGGGCGTCGCTTTCACCGGCTGTACGCTTCCCGGTGCCGACGAGCCGCTGTTCTCGGTGCCCGAGGGCCAGATGGCGATCGGGTTGGGCATCCACGGCGAGACCGGCATCGCGCAGGCGCCCCTGGGCACGGCCCGTGAGGTGGCCGGGTTGCTCGTCGACAAGGTGCTGGCCGAGGAACCCCAGCGTGGTGCCGACTACGGCGGGCACGTCGCGGTCCTGCTCAACGGCCTGGGCTCGACCAAGTACGAGGAGCTGTTCGTGCTCTTCGCGGCGGTGACGGACCTGCTGACCGCCCACGGTCTCACCGCTGTCCACCCGGTGGTCGGCGAGCAGGTCACGTCCCTGGACATGGCCGGCGCGTCACTGAGCGTCATGTTCCTCGACGACGACCTCGAACGGTTGTGGACGGCCCCGGCCGACACGCCCGCGTACCACATCGGTGCGGTCGCCGGGCGCGCTCGTCGGGAGGTGCGCGAGACGGTCGCCGCCGCGGCCATCCCGGCCGGCTCGCCCGAGTCGGCCGCTCAGGGCGTACGGGCATTGGCCGCCCTTCGGGCGATGGCCGAGGAAGCACGGGCTGTCGAGGTGGACCTCGGCCGACTCGACGCAGTCGCCGGTGACGGGGACCACGGTCAGGGCATCGTGCTCGGCACCTCGGCGGCGCTCGCTGCCGCCGAGGAAGCCGTGAGTGCGGGCGCCGGCGTCGCCACGGTGTTCGGGCTCGCCGGCTCCGCATGGTCGGAGGGTGCCGGCGGGACGTCGGGCGCGCTGTGGGGTGAGGCACTCACCGCCTTCGGACGGGCGCTCTCGGACGCCGGTGCCGCCGATGAGAATGCACTCGCCGCAGCCGCGATCGGCGCGGCCCGCCGCTTCGAGGAGGTCGGCGGCGCTCGGCCCGGTGACAAGACGATGGTCGACGCCACCCACCCGTTCGCGGAGGCCCTCGCCGCGGAGACGGCGGCCGGGGCAGCGCTGCAGGTCGCCTGGGCGCACGCAGTCCGGGCCGCCGACGAGGGCGCCCGCCGCACTGCGGATCTCGTCGCGCGCAAGGGCCGCGCCCGGACACATGGAATGTCGTCGCTCGGCCACCCCGACCCCGGGGCGGTCTCCTTCGTCCTGCTCACCCGGGCGGTGGCCGCCGTCCTCGGTGTGCCTGTCGGCGCCGAGTGAATGACCGACAACCGGAACGTACGAGAACCAGGGACAGACAGAGAGGACATTCGAATGGGACTGCGCGTGGTGGTCGCGGCGGACGACGCCGGATACGACTACAAGGAGACGATCAAGAAGGACCTGGAGGCCGACCCGCGCGTCGACAAGGTCATCGACGTCGGCGTGGGAGTGGGTGAGCACACCTTCTATCCCGAGGTCGCCATCGCCGGCGCGGAGACGATCGCGGCGGGCGAGGCCGACCGCGGCATCTTCGTCTGCGGCACCGGGCTGGGGGTCGCCATGTCGGCGAACAAGGTCAAGGGCGTCCGCGCCGGGACCGCGCACGACTCGTACTCCGTGGAACGGCTCGTGCTGTCGAACGACGCCCAGGTGCTGTGCATGGGGGAGCGGGTGATCGGCGTGGAACTCGCCCGCCGGCTGGCGCACGAGTTCCTCGGCTACACCTTCGACCCGCACTCGCACTCTGCGCCGAAGGTCGCCGAGATTCTGGCGTACGAGGGAGCCTGAGATGCTCTGGGTCGGCACCAGCTGGAAGATGAACGGCACCATCGCCTCCGCACGGGAGTACGCGGCGACGCTGCGGGCCGCCGACCCGGCGGGATGGATCGGGGTCCAGCCGTTCGTCCTTCCCCCGGCGACGTGCCTGCAGGCCTTCTCCGAGGCTCTCGTCGGGGCGCCGGGCGTGCTGGTCGGTGCGCAGAACGCGCACTGGGAGAACGCCGGAGCGTGGACCGGTGAGGTGTCCATCCCCCAGGTTGCCGACGCCGGGGCGAGCCTCGTCGAGGTCGGGCACTCGGAGCGACGCGCCCACTTCGGGGACACCGATGAGGTGGTGCATGCGAAGGTCGCCGCAATCCTGCGGCACGGTCTTCGGCCCGTACTGTGCGTGGGAGAGCCGGATGGCGTGTTCCGCGCCGGTGGCTCGGCGGAGTTCATCGTCGGCCAGGCCGAGTCGGCGCTGGCCGGACTCGACAGCGGGCCGGTCGTCCTGGCGTACGAACCGATCTGGGCGATCGGGGTGGGCGGACGTGAGCCGCGCCGGGAGGATCTCGAGACCGCCTTCGACGCGTTGGCCGACCGGTTCGCCGACCGGGTGACGGCGATCATCTACGGCGGGTCGGTGAACCGGCGCAACGCCGCCGCTGTGCTGGCCATCCCCGAGGTGCAGGGGCTGTTTGTCGGACGCGCCGCGTTGCGGGCCGAGGGGTACCTGGAAATCCTGCGGATCGCCGGGTCCGCGGTGCTCAGAAGTCGGAGATGACCAGCTTCTTCATCCCCAGCAGGGTCGTCCACGCGCCGGGTCGCGCCATCAACTCGTCCATGGCGGCCGGGACCACCTGCCAACTCACCCCGAATCGGTCCTGGCACCACCCGCACGCCTCGGCCTCGGGCTCGGACGACAGCACGTCCCAGTAGCGGTCGATCTCGGCCTGGTCGGCGCAGAAGATCTGGTACGAGACCCCCGGCGTGAACGTGGTGGGCATCTCCACTCCGGCGTCCATCGCGGCGAACCACACCCCGGCCAGCTCTGCGTCGCCGTACATCAGCGCGCCCGGCGTGGCCGGGCCGGTGGTGTCCTCGTACGGGACGAGAGTGCCCAGGCGCGAATCGGGCAGGATGCGCGTGTAGTACTCGAGTGCCTCCCGGGCGCGGTTCTGGGCGACGTTGCCGAACAGCAGCGAGGGGACGATCGTCGGGCGCGGAGATCCATCGGGATCGGCCAGGAACACCTGCCAGCCGAGCCCGAAGCGGTCCTGCACCCAGCCGTAGCGGGGGCTGAAGGGGTACGCGTCGAGCGGCATCAGCACCTGGCCACCGTCGAGCAGGGCCGCCCACAGCTCGTCCAGATGCTCCCGGGCCGCCGGGTCGCGGGACGGATCGAAGTTCACGAAGAAGGAGTTCGCCGGCGTGGCCGAGAACTCTCGTCCGGCATTGAGCGCGGTGAAGCGGAATCCGGCCAACTCGAAGTCGACGGTCAGCACCGCGCCGGCGAACTCCCGCTGGAAGTCGGGCAGATTCTCGGTGGGGTAGTGGGAAGTGGCGAGGATTCGCCCGTCGGGGAACACCGACGTGTAGAAGCCCGCCGCTTCCTGCGCGGTGTGGTCGAACCACAGGCTCGGGATGATCTTCTGGCGGGTCGGCTCGGGATCGGGCACGGTCACTCCTGCGGAGAAGTTGATGTGACGTGGACCACAGTACGCCCTACTGGCCGGAGGCAACGTTGATCACGAGATTGACGGTAGCGGCGATGACAACAGTGTTGAACAGGTACGAAAGCAGGGTGTGGACCAGCACCACCTTTCGCAGGCCGGTGCTGGAGAGGTCGGTGTCGGAGATCTGGAAGGTCATCCCCAGGCAGAACGCGAGGTAGGCGAAATCGCTGTACTGCGGTGGGGCGTCCTGGTTGAACGAGATCCCGCCGACGGGGTCGCTGAAGTAGTCCCGCGCGTACCGGAGGGCGTACAGGGTGTGCATGAGGACCCAGGACATGGCCACACTCGCCAGGGCAAGCGCGGCAGCGGTCGCCTGCGCCTCGGAGCGGTCCGAGGCGTGGATGAGCAGCAGGAGGACGGCCGCGAGGCTGGCCACGTTCGCGGTCAGGATGAGCCCGTCGGCGATGGCCCGGGCAGGTTCCTCCCGGCGGGCGTAGTTGCGAGTCTGTTCCGCGTCGAAGGACCACACACTGGCCCACACCCAGGCGACGTACACCAGGCAGCCGGTGCCCCATCCGGCGACGACGGCGAACGACCAGTCGATGAAGATGCCGACGGCCACCGCGGCGAGGATGCCGGCGACCGCCATGCCGAGGAGCCGGACGAGATTCGTGGTCCGGCCGAGGAGTAGCTGTGGCACGTCGTCCTCGGTCATGGGGCGAGCCTATCGCCGTGGCACGTGCGGCCGCCTGATGAGTTGTGGGTCATGGAGTTGTGTACAATCAAACAGCGTGCAACAGTTGAGGCATGACGTCCTCCCCGGGCTCCGCAGCGCTCGACGCGATGCTGTGCTTCGCTCTCTACTCGGCCCATCACCGGGTCGGCAGGATCTATCGGGAGTTGCTTGCGCCGTGGTCCCTCAGCTATACGCAGTTCATCGTGCTGCTCGTGCTGGCGCGGGAGGACGGGCTGACCGTCGGTCGGTTGGGAGACGTCCTCGGGCTCGACTCGGGCACCCTCTCCCCATTGCTCAAGCGGCTGGAATCCCGGGGACTCCTCGGTCGGTCGCGGAGCCGGGGGGACGAGCGTGTGGTGACGGTGTCGCTGACCGGGGAAGGCTCCGCCCTCGCCCGTGAGCTCGGCGACATTCCGCGCTGCGTGGGCGAGCAACTGCAGGTCACGCAGGAGCAGGCGGGCGACCTGATCCGGCGTCTTCACGATCTGACCGGATCGTGACCTCTCGAAGAAACCTCTCGAAGAAAGGGAACCTTCATGCCACCCACCACCATCCTCTACACCGCCGAGGCGCTGTCCACGGGAGCGGGGCGCGACGGCCACGTCCGCACCACCGACGGCCGGGTCGACCTCGACATGGCCGTTCCGGTCCCGATGGGCGGATCCGGCAACGGCGCCAACCCGGAGGAACTCTTCGCGGCCGGCTACAGCGCCTGCTTCCACTCCGCGTTGCTGGCGGTCGCCCGCGCCCAGCACGTCACGCTCACCGACGAGACCGTCGGTGCCCGGGTCCACATCGGCCCCAACGGCCAGGGCGGATTCCAGCTTGCGGTCGAGCTGGAGGTCACCATCCCCAACCTGCCCCACGATCAGGCGCAGGCGCTCGCCGACGCCGCCCACCAGGTGTGCCCGTACTCCAACGCCACCCGCGGCAACATCGACGTCAAGGTCAGCGTCGTCGACGACTGACCCACCGGCTCCCCGGCCGACGGCATCAGTCGGTCAGGTCGAGCCGCATCGCCGGATAGACGGTCGGCCGGAAGCCCAGCCGTGCGTACATCGGTTGGGCCTGGGCGGTGGCCCTGAGGTCGACCCGGCGGACACCGCGTCGGCGGGCCTCGACCAGGCACGCCCGGACGACCTGCCGGGACAGGCCCCGGCCCCGGTGGTCGGGCTCGGTCCAGACGTTGAACAGCGTCCCGATCGGCCCGACCGTTCGGCCGAGGAAGCGAAGGCCGAGGTCGAGCCAGGCCACGGCTGCCGGCCGGTCGTCGACCTCGGCCAGCGCCACGACCAGGTCACCGCCGCGGAGCCGGTCGGGCAGGTGATCGGCAGTATCGGCGGCCACGGCGGCCCGCTGTTCGGCGTCCAGGGTGCCGAAGCGCCCGGTGAAGGCCAGCCGTAGCTCGGTGACGGCATCGAGATCGTCCGGGGTGGCCAGCCGTACGGTCGCCGGAGCATCCGATCCCGCCCCTCCGGAAGGCGGCTCGGAGGGCAGGAGTTCACCGCGCAGCGTCGACCAGATCATGGAGTCACCGAGACCCTGACTATTGCGGTGAGCGGCGCGGAGTGTGCCCTCGTAGCGCATCCCGGCCTTGGCCATCACCCGCCCGGAGGCCGGATTGCGCGGGTCATGTGCGGCCTCGACGCGGTTGACCCCGACTCGGTCGAGGAGATAGGTGATCACCGAGCGCAGCGCCTCGGTCATGTAGCCGCGGCCCCACCACCGTGATCCCAGGCAGTAGCCGATTTCCTTCAGGTCGATGGCCGGGTCGGAGTTGCGGGCGTCGATACTGCCGATCAGGTCGCCGGAGGAGGCGAGTTCGATGCCCCAGCGGTACACGGTCGGGTCGGCGTACTCGGCGATCCATCCGGCGAGCAGGGCCCGGGTGTGCTGGACGCTGGGGTGTGGGGACCACGACAGGTAGGTGGTCACCTTCGGGTCCGAGGTCCAACTGGCGTACATCGCCGGGGCGTCATCGAGCGTGAACCGGCGCAGGGTCAGTCGGGGAGTCGTCAACGTCACGGTGCCGGTCTCGCACATGCTCACCGGCACAGAGTAGCGGGGTGGCCCGGTCACCCCTCATTGATGTGGCCAGGCGTGCACCGCTCTCGTGATGGCGCGGCGGGTCACGGCGGGCACCGTCTCGATCAGCTCGATGGTCGGCTCTCCGCGGGATGCCGGCCGCGCCGGCCTCCACATCCCGACCGTCCGGCCATCCACCAGGATCGCCGGCCGAAAGATGCCGTTGCCGCCCGGGACAAGCGCGTCGAGCACCTCCGGGCCGGCCTGCAGGGACCGATCGGCGTACCCCAGGATCCACTCGTCGAACCCGGGCACCAGCGTGATCCCGCTCGGTCCCCGGTCCCGGGGATCCCCGACGATCAGCATGTTCATCCCGTCGACCGAAACCTCCACCAGGTCGTCCAGCGCGGCGATGGCGCGGCGAATCGTCGTCTTGGGCAGCTTGGTCCACCAGGCCAGGTCGTCCACGGTGAGCGGCCCGCGGAAGGCGATGACGTCGTGGACGACATCGGCCAGGGCCGCCTCGGGATCGGCCGGCGGAGGAGTGGTGGACAGCGTGAGAAGCTGCTCCGAGCCGCTCGCGTCGAACGGTCCCCAATGGGCCAGGCCCGCGACGGACAGGTGCATGAGCAGGTGGTAACCGCGTCCTCCGGTCGGGGCCAGTCCGTCGGCATCCCAGAGCGCCATCACCTCGTTGCGACGCATCGGGCCCCCGGCCAGTGCCGCCACGAGCAGCTCGCCGGCGCGGCCGATCGTGGCTTCGTCGAGCTCGAGTTCGCCGCGCCGCCGCGTGGTGGCGCGGCGGATTCGCTGCGATGTCGCCGCCAGCAAGGTGGCAAGGTGGTCGGGGGTGGTGGCGAACAGCGTGCCGCGCATCGGCCAGGAGCGGACCAGCTTGCCGGCGTCGAACGCGGCAATCACATCGGCGGTCGTCGTCCCGGGCCGTGAGCGGATGGCGATTGCGCGCAACACCGCCCGCAGATCCTGGCCCTGCAGGGCGACGGCCCCCCGGACCACGTCGGCGGGGGTGAGATCCGAGCCGCCGAGCAACTGCGCATGCCACCGGAGTCGCCGCGCACGGACCGGTGCCAGGGATGCGTTCATGACCTCGACGCTACCGGCGGGCCCTGACATTTCCGACCGCACCGGCAAGCCCGGGAATACCGCCCGAAGCCCCCACGCTTGAGGTGTCGTGCATCTTTCCGTCCTGGACCTCGTCCCCGTCCGGGAGGGCCAGACCAGCGCGCAGGCGCTGGCCGCGTCCCTCCGGCTCGCCGCCCTGGCCGATCGGCTGGGTTTCACCCGCTACTGGTTCGCCGAACACCACAACATGCCGGCCATCGCCTCCACCACGCCGCCGGTGCTGATCGCCGCCGCGGCGATGCGCACGACCCGGATCCGGCTCGGGTCGGGCGGGGTGATGCTGCCCAACCACGTCCCCTTCATCGTCGCCGAACAGTTCGCCGCCCTGGAGGCGCTCGCGCCGGGCCGGATCGATCTGGCCATCGGCCGGGCGCCGGGCAGTGACCCGGTGATCACCCAGGTGCTGCGTGCCGGCGGGATGTACGGCAACGTCGAGCAGTTCCCCGACCACGTCCGCGATGTCGCGGCTCTGATGCGTCCCGGCGGGGCGCTGCTGCGGCTGGGCGCGACCGGCGGTCCGGACCTGGCCGAGGGGCCTTCCCGGCCGCGTGACTACGCGATCGCCGCCACGCCCGCCGCCACCGGGACACCGGACGTCTGGCTGCTGGGATCCAGCGACTACTCGGCGCACCTCGCGGCCCGGCTCGGCCTGCCGTACGCCTTTGCCTACCACTTCGCCGGGGACGGACTGGAGGAGGCGTTGTCGATCTACCGCGGGGGGTACGAGCCGAGCCCGGAGCACCCCGAGCCGCAGACTCTGCTGCCGGTCAACGTCGTGGTCGACGAGGATGCCGACCGGGCCCGTACGCTCGCCCTGCCGTGGGCCCGCTCGTTCGCCCGGGTACGTGCCGGCCGGCCGCTCACTGCGGTCGAGACCGTCGAGACGGCGACCGCCGCAGCACCCGATCCGGTCCTCGACCGGGCGAGCAGCCAGACCCTGGCCCGCTGGGTGGTCGGCACCCCCGACGAGGCGGCCGAGAGAATCGGCGAGCTGGGGGCGACGTACAACCTCGACGAGGTCATGCTCGTCCCGGTCGGCGGGGCACACGCCGACGATCCGGCCGACCGGGTGCCGTCGCGGGAACATACGGTCGAGCTGCTGGCCGGGCGGCTGCGGTAGCGGTGGAGGTTCCGTCGCCGACCCGTCACTGTCCACCGCTCCCCTCGTCCCGCCGAAGCGTCCGTCCGCCTACAGTGGGCATCGGCGACGATGCCAACCAAGGAGGCAGGACTTCCCATGACGGAGAACAGGCCGATCGGTGCCCAGGGCCCGGTCGCGGTGGTCGGAGCGGGACTGATCGGATTGTCGTGGACGGCGTTGTTCGCCGCCCGAGGACTGGCCGTCAGGGTCTGGGATCCGCGTCCCGACCTGGCCGAGGCGATCGGTGCCACCGTCCCGGGCGCGATCACGGGCACCCCCGGATTCGACGGTGATGTCGAGGACGCGCTGCGGAGGGTCGTGACGGTCCCCACCATCGCCGAAGCGGTGGACGGCGCGGTCGCGATCCAGGAGGCCGGCCCGGAGCGCGCCGACATCAAGCAGGCGAACTGGCGGGAGATCGAGCAGCACGCCCCGGCCGACGGGCTGCTGCTGTCCTCCTCCTCGGGGATCGTGGCCAGCGAGCAGGCGAAGCTGATGGCCGGCCCGGCCCGGCTGCTGATCGGTCATCCGTTCAACCCGCCGCACGTCCTGCCGCTGGTCGAGGTGTCCGCGGACGAGGCGACCGATCAAGCGCTGATCGACCGGGCGATGGACTTCTACCGGTCCCTGGGCAAACACCCGGTGCAACTGCATCGGGAGGTTCCCGGCTTCGTGGCCAACCGGCTGCAGATCGCCGTCGTCGTCGAGGCGATCAGGCTGGTGCAGGCCGGCGTGGTCGGGGTGGACGAACTGGACGACATCGTCACCAACTCCCTCGGCATCCGGTGGGCCTGCGTCGGCCCACTGCTGGCGTTCCACCTGGGTGGCGGCCAGGGCGGCCTGGCGTCGATCCTGGATCGGATCGGCCGCGGTCTGGCCGAGGACATCGGCCAGGGGGACGTGCTGACCGACGAGACGATCGCCCGGATAGGTGAGGCGGCCGACCTGGCCTACCCGAGGGAGCGCTTCGCGGAGTTGGCCGCGCGGCGCGACGGGCTTCAGCGCACGATCATCGCCGAGCAGGGGCGCTGAGAGGGGGCGCTGAGCGGGTAGGTCCGCCGGCGGCCTATCCGACAGGTCGCCCGGGTGTCCGTTCGAGTGCGGCGACCAGGTCGCGATAGATGTCGCGGTCCACCGCCACCATCCGGACGTGTTCGACGGCGGTGCGCGCCGAGGAGATCGCGGAGACGGCGGCGTCGATCGCCTCGGCGCGCGGCCAGCCGAAGATCCCGGCGCCGATCAGCGGGAAGGCCACCGTTCGGGCGCCGAGGTCGTCGGCCACCCGCAGGCTGCGGCGATAGCAGGATTCCAGGAGCGTACGGTCCCGCTCGCCCGCCCGATAGTTGGGCCCGACGGTGTGGATGACCCATCGGGCGGGCAGATCGCCGGCAGTGGTCCAGCCGGCGTCGCCGACCGCCATGCCGTGGGGGTAGCGGGCGGTGCAGTCGGCGAGGATCCTCGGCCCGCCGGCCCGGTGGATCGCGCCGTCGACACCTCCACCGCCGCGCAACGCGGTGTTGGCCGGATTGACGATCGCGTCCACATGCTGCCTGGTGATGTCATCGAGTATCGCCGTGATGGTCTCCATGGCACCAGTGTGCCGAGGGCGCGGGCCGTGAGCGGGAAATCAGGCGACGGTGTGGCGCAGGTGAGCCACCGCGAGGCGGTTCCAGATCGGTCCCGACACCTCGTCGCCGCGGACGGCGAGCACCTGGCCGCCCTGCCGGAGTACGAGCACGGCGATCCGGGCCAGGACATCGTCTGCCGGCCCGCCGTCGGGGAACGATCGTTCCCCGCCCGGAAGCAACTCCAGGGCGCCGGTCGTCTCGTCGAGACGGCCGAGGAGTTCGACGGTGAAGTTGAACAGCAGCGTGTCGACCGCGCCCTGGACCGCGGCCCGGGCGATCCGGTCCGGCTCGGTGGCGACCAGCCCGGCCGCGGAGTCATCCGCGATCCGGGCGACCTCGGCCTCGGCGAGCGCGGTGTAGTGGGAGTCGAGCCCCTGGCGGACGCGATCGTCCAGGTCGTCCGCGCCCAGGGTGTCGGCGGCACCGCTGACCGGGATGGACGTCCGCAGGAAGTGCGCCGTGAACTGGCTGAGGAGCGGTTCGGCGGTGAACAGGAAGAACGGCACGTCGCGCGGCACATGGCGGGCATTGAGTTCGAAGGTGACCGCATCACTGACCCGGTGGGCGTACTGGTCGAGCAACAGTTTGCGGCCTTCGTCCCTGCCCAGCGGGATGCTGTCCCCGCGACCCCTCTCGAGGTTGCGGTGGGATGCCTCGTTGGCGTCGTCGGGGTGGTCGCCCAGCACCGGCACCGGTGCGATCCGGGCCTCTGCGGTGGCGTGCCACAGCGTCCAGCGGTTCGCCGACAGGGTGAGCGCCCACGCCTCATGCGGGTACGTCACCGAGCGCAGCAGCTGACCGACGTCGAAGTGATCCCCGACGGTGAGGGCGTACTGCAGGTGGTTGGGCAGGACGAACACCTCCGTCAGGCCGGGGGACCTCTCGGTCGTGGGTGCCAGGAACACTGCCAGTGACGCCGACAGCCGACCCCACACGTCGGGATCGGAGTCGACATCCTGCCAGCGGGATCGGACGTCGTCGAGCACGGCGGCGGGCCGTTCGGGCCCGGGGTGCTCGGACCGCAGGTGGCGGATGGCTTCGTCGACCGCACTCTTCAGCGCCACCTGGCTGGTCTGCCGTTCCTGCGGATGGGGGGACGCCGGCAGATAGATCGAGATCGCATCCTCGGTGCGGGCGCTCAACCGCGCCAGATCCTCGTCCGTGGGAATGTCGTGATGAATGGACATGCACAGTCCTCCGTCTCTCGCCATAGGTGCGCCCGTCTCGTCGGGCAAGCGCGGACACCTGCGCGGTTGACGACATCGACGGGCCAACTCCGCTTCCCAGCGTAGCCCGGACGCCGGTGCGGGGCGCCTCAGTGCCCCAGCCACCGCAGGATCGCCGCCACGGCGTCGCGGCCGGCCCGGTTGGCCCCCACGGTCGACTGGGAGGGGCCGTAGCCGATCAGGTGCACGCGTGGCTCCCCGGCCACCTGGGTGCTGCGCATCGTGATGCCGCCGAGCGCATTGTGCAGGTCCAGGGCATCCAGATGTCCCAGCGCCGACCGGAACCCGGTGGCCCACAGCAGCACATCCAGTCCGGTGACCGTCCCGTCCGCCTCGACGACCCCGGCCGGCACGATCGAGCCGAACATCGGCCGGCGGACCAGGGCGCCGTTGGCCTCGGCGATGTCGGCGAACCGATCGTGGATCAGGCCCGTGTAGGACACGATGCTGCGCGGTGGCAGGCCCGCCTCGACGGCAGCGGTGACGTTCTCGATGGTCTCCCGCCCCTCCTCCTCGGGCGCAAACCCCTCGCGGAACACCACGGGCCGCCGGGTGTACCAGAAGGTCCGTGCGACCGAGGAGACCTCCGCCAGGTGTTGCAGCGCCGAGATGCCGCCGCCGACGATGCCCACCCGCATCCCGGCGAACGCCGCGGCGGTGGCATAGTCGTGGGTGTGCAACTGGCGGCCTGCGAAGTCCTCCCGCCCGGGCACGTCCGGCCAGACCGGATTGGTCCAGGTGCCCGTCGCGTTGATGACCGCCCGTACCCGCCACCCGCCGTGGTCGGTGCCCACGAGCAGATCGCCGTCAGGACGCAGGTCAGCTCGGCGGACGTCGGTGACGCGAACGATGCGCTGGATCGGCAGAGCGAACCTCTCCTCGAACGCCGCGAAGTAGCGCGGGACGGCGATCCGGCTGGGCTCGGCGGGGTCGGCCGGCTCCTGCGGCATGCCCGGCAGGTCGAAGATCCCGTTCACGGTCGCCATGGTCAGCGATGGCCACCGATGCCGCCACGCCCCGCCCGGCCCCTGCTCGTGGTCGACCACCGCATACGTACGGTCGGCGTCGGGCACGGCGAGGGCGTCGGCGAAGCCGCGACGGCGCAGATGGTACGCCGCGGACAGCCCGGCCTGGCCCGCCCCGATGACCAGTACGGTGGCCCGGCGGGCCTTCGGCATCTCGCCTCCTGGGGAGTGGGGGGTCCGCGACCACTGTAGGACCGGCCCGACCCACTAGGCTGACTCGCGCCCCCCGAACGATCCCGTCCCAAGGAGCCACCAGTGGTCCAGCGCCCGACCCATGAATCCCTCGTCGTCCCCCAGGGGGTGCGGCCGGCCCGGTTCCGGCCACCGGCCGGCGGGTCGAGCGCGTCGGCGACCACCCTCACCGGCGGATGGCGTTTCCGGCTGTTCGGTGAGGCGCTCACCGGCGCCGACCCGGGCGACCCGGGGGAGGACTGGGATGCCATCGAGGTTCCCGGACACTGGCAGCTGGCCGGCGCCCCGGGCGAGTGGCCGTACGGCCGCCCGGCATACACCAACGTGGACTACCCGATTCCGGTGGATCCGCCGCGGGTGCCGCGGGACAATCCGACCGGCGAGTACCGGCGGAGCTTCCGGGTGCCGGGCGAGTGGCGCGGGTCGGGCCGGGTCGTGCTGCGCTTCGAGGGCGTGGATTCCTGGTTCGAGGTCGCCGTCAACGGCCGCGTGCTGGCCCAGTCCCACGGATCCCGGCTGCCGACCGAGGTCGACGTCACAGACGCCGTGACGACCGGCGACAACCTGTTGGCCGTGCGGGTCGTCCAGTGGTCGGCGATGACCTACGTCGAGGACCAGGACCAGTGGTGGCTGTCGGGCATCTTCCGCGAGGTGACCCTGGAACACCGGCCCGACGGCGGTGTCGAGCACGCGATCGTGCACGCCGACTACGACCACACCAGCGGCGAGGGAAGGCTGCGCGTCGACGTTCCGGGGGTGCCCGCCGCCACCGTCGAGGTGCCCGAACTCGGCCTCAGCCTGGCCGTCGGCGAGGAGGCGACCGTGCCGGTCGAGCCGTGGACTGCGGAGACTCCGCGGCTCTACCGGCTGCGGATCACCACCCCGGCCGAGTCGGTGGTGCTGCGGGTCGGATTCCGGACCGTCGCGATCGTCGACGGGGTCGTCCTCGTCAACGGCCGCCCGATCAAGCTGTACGGCGTCAATCGCCACGAGTTCGAACCGACCCGCGGCCGCGCGCTCACCCGCGAGACGATGCTGGCCGACGTCGTGGCCATGAAGCGTCACCACATCAACGCGGTCCGGACCAGCCACTACCCGCCGCACCCGCACTTCCTCGACCTGTGCGACGAGTACGGGTTGTACGTCATCGACGAGAACGACCTGGAGACGCACGGCTTCGAGACCCTCGGCTGGCGCGGCAACCCCGTCGACGACCCCGACTGGACCGACATCCTCGTCGACCGGGTGACCCGGATGGTCCGTCGTGACTCCCACCACCCGTCGATCATCGTGTGGTCCCTGGGCAACGAGGCGGGTGTCGGGCGCAACCTCGGCGCGATGGCCGCCGCCATCCGTGCGCTCGACCCCTCCCGACCGCTGCACTACGAGGGCGACCGGTCGTGCACCTGGACCGACGTCTACTCCCGGATGTACGCCTCGCCGCAGGAGGTCGCTCTGATCGGCAAGCGGACCGAGGACCCGCTGCCCGACGGGGTCGCCGACGCGAAGCGGCGCGCGATGCCGTACGTGGCCTGCGAGTACGCCCACGCGATGGGCAACGGGCCCGGGTTGCTGACCGACTACGACGACCTCGTGCAGGCCGACCCGCGCAACATGGGCGGCTTCGTCTGGGAGTGGATCGACCACGGGATCGCCACCCGCGACGAGCAGGGTCGGGACTACTTCGGCTACGGCGGTGACTTCGGCGAGGAGCTCCACGACGGCACGTTCATTGCCGACGGTCTGATGCTTCCCGACCGGACTCCCTCGCCGGGCCTGGTCGAGCTGGCCGCGGTCTACGCCCCGATCGGGATCCGTCCCGCGGCCGCGGGCCGGGAGGCGGCGGTGGAGATCCACAACCGGTACGGCTTCTCCGACACCTCCGAGGTCCGGCTCGTCTGGGCCCTGGTGGCGGGCGGCGAGACCGTCGCCGAGGGCGAACTGACCTCCGTACCGACCTTGGCGCCAGGGGAGTCGGCGACGGTGACAGCCGCCGAAGCACTGGGCCGTGCCGCGGTCGACGAAGACGTCCTGCGCGGCGCCGGCGGCGACACCTGGTGGGTGGTGTCGGCGCTGAGCCGCCGCGCGACCCCGTGGGCGCCGGAGGACTCCGTGCTGGGCGCCGGCCAGGTCCGGGTCGGTGACGCGGCACCACTGTCGGCACCGACGGGCCGGCCGGACCGCCCGGCCGGTGGCGGGTTCGCGGTCGGGCCGGTGCGGCTGGATCCGATCGGCCGCCCGGTGAGCATCGGAAACACCCCGGTCCACCTCGCGCGCGTCGATGCGTGGCGCGCGCCGACCGACAACGACCTCGAGCGGAGCCGGGGCGAGGGCCCCAGCGACGCCGAGGCGTGGCGACTCGCAGGCCTCGACCGGCTGCACGAACGGCTCGACTCCGTACGGGTCGAGGGGGACACCGTCGTGGTGACCGCCCGCACCGCCGGCGCGGCGAGCGACTGCGGCTTCGCCGTCCGCTACGAGTGGCGCACGGTCGACCCGACCACCGCCGACCTCACCCTCACCCTCAGCCCCGAGGGGCACTGGCCCGGACCGGCCGCGCGGCTGGGCTGGTTGCTGGCGCTGGACCAGCCCGAGGCCGAGCAGGTGACGATCGACTGGGCCGGCCTGGGACCCGGCGAGTCGTACCCGGACTCCGCCCGGGCCGCACTGGCCGGGCACTGGCAACACACGGTCGCACAGTGGCAGACCCGCTACACCCACCCGCAGGAGAACGGCGCCCGGCGCGGCGTCACCCGCGTCACCTTCGGGCTGGCCAAGGGACCGTTGACGGTGACCGCCGGCGCCGTACGGGTCGGGAACGAGCCGGTCGACGGGCTGACCCTGACCGCGCGGCCATGGTCGGATGCGGCCGTGGCCCGGGCAGCCCATCCGCAGGAGCTGGAGCCGGACGGCCTGCTGTGGCTGCACCTCGACGCCTCCCAGCACGGTCTGGGCACCGCAGCCTGCGGGCCCGGTGTCGCGCCGGCAGCCGTCCTGCACGCGGCGCCGGTGAGCCTGCAGGTGCGGCTCAGCGTGAGGTGAGGTGTCGAGGCGGGGCGGTGGCGGCCCGAAACGGACGTCTCAGTGGGCTTGGGGAACTCTTGCCCCCGCGTTTCGGGGGTCGACCATGTTCTTCACGATGTCGAGCACCGACGGGGCGTATTCCTTCACGAGGGCATCGACCTGGGACAGGTCGGTGTCGCCCGTGAACACGCGCTCACAGAGGCGAATCCACCCTTCTCCGGTGACCTCGGTGAGCGCGAAGGCCACGGTCGCGTTGACGACATTGCCGGCCCCGGGAATCAACTTGATCAGGCTCCTCGCCAGCGCCTTTCCGGCGATCTGCACACCCAGCTCCGCCAGTGCCGGGGTCGAGACCATGGAGGCGAGTTCCAGGTCGTAGATGACCGCGACCCGTCCCATCATCGTCAACTGGATGGGCGCGAGTGACACGGCGTCGGCGGCAGGGATCGGGCTGGCCGCGAAGAACGCCGCCGTGCCGGCCGCGGAGAGGACCACCTTTCGGGCCAGGTCTCGCTTCAGGGGGATGTCAAACCTCTGGGCGATGCGAAACGCGTTCTTCCCGGTTTCCGGTGAGAGATCCAGCGTTCGCGCCACGAGTTCACCGAGCCCCTGACCCTCGCCCTTCCCCCGCGTCGCGGTCAGCACGACCCGCTGGATCGGCAGATCGATCGGGTGGCCGGCGTCGTCGACCGGCGCCTCGAGCCAGTCACGGAACTCCTCGACGTCCTGGGGGGCGCGGTACTTCCGGGTCACCGGATGCTGGATCCAGCCGACCTTCGTCACCACGAGGACGACGGGCAGTCCGGCGGTATCGAGTTCGCGGATGAGTTTGATGTCAGCAGGGGTGAGTCGTGGAACCTGCGCCACGACGCAGTACCACACCACGGCGATCTGCTGGTCGGCCGGTTTCCCGGCGATCTCCGCAAGGCCTTCCCGGAGGACCTGGTCGGGGTCCTTGCCGATCTCGAATCCCTCGAAATCCCAGATGCCCAGCGTGCTGTCACTGTAGTAGTGGAAGCCTTGGGTCACCGGAAGTCCCTGGCCGACCTTGGCGAGGTCTCGCCCGAAGACAGCGTTGACGAGGGAGGACTTTCCGACGCCGGTGCCGCCGACGATCGCGAGATTGAAGCGACCGTACAACTGGCGTGCATTCCGGGTTTCCCGGTGGAACGGCTCCTGATCTCCCGCCAGGTCGTTCTCGGTCGTTCTGTCAGCCACAGGCGTCCCCCGCCGTCGCGCCTTTCCCGGGTGAGCCCCCGGACTCCGGCGGATCGTATCACTCCTGTGTTTCGTGTTCGGTGCGACCAGGCCGGCACCGTGCGGGACCGCTGAAGCGGCGGAATCACGTCAACTGCGACAATTCTCGGCACAAAGTCGGGGTGGCGATTCCGGGGGCAGCGGGCACATCCCTCGTCCATATCCGGGCACCGTTGATCGGCCGTCCGGGTGATTCATGTCACCCGGTTCGATATCGCGGCACGTCGCACCCAGCCGGCCTTGGCCAACTCGTTGACGGCGACATAGCAGATCGCCACGACCAGTACCGCGACCATCACCTCGCCGCGGGGTCGGGCCAGGCCGAGAACGTGGGCCAGCGGGTCGATGAAGGGGATGGCGAAGACGGTCGCGGCGACGAGCCCGCTGAGCACGACGAGGATGCCGGCCGGCCGCGACCGCAGCATCGGCCGCGGCGTACGCAACGAGAACAACACCAGCAACTCGGTGAGCGTCGACTCGATGAACCACGCCGTGCGGAACTGCACCGCGTCGACATCGAAGGCCCGGATCAGCAGGGCGAAGGTGACCAGGTCGAAGATCGTCGACACCGCCCCGAAGAGCAGCAGGAATCGGCGGTCGTCGACGATGTTCCAGGAGGCAGGCCGGAGGGTCTGCTCCGGATCGACGGAATCGCCGGCGATCGCCAGGGACGGGATGTCGCTGAGGAAGTTGAGCAGCAGGATCTGCATGGGCAGCAGCGGCAGGAACGGCAGGAAGAGGCTCGCGACCGCCATCGACAGGACGTTGCCGAAGTTGGCGCTGGTGGTCAGCCGGGTGTATTTGCGGGTGTTCGCGAAGGTCCGCCGGCCGAGGCGGACCCCGTCGATGACGACCGCCAGGTCCTTCTCCAGCAGCACGACCGCGGCGGCCTGCTTGGCGACGTCGACCGCGGTGTCGACCGAGATGCCGACGTCGGCCGTATGCAGTGCGGGGGCGTCGTTGATGCCGTCGCCGAGGAATCCGACCCCGGTCCCGTCGGCCCGCAGCGCGCGGACGATCCGTTGCTTGCCGTCGGGGTCGATCTCGGCGAAGACCTGGACCCGGCGGACGGCCTCGGCCAGCCGGGTGTCGTCCATGCCGGCGATGTCGGGCCCGGTGAGCACGTGCTCCGACGGCAGCCCGACGGCCCGGGCGACCGCTCGCGCCGCCAGCAGATGGTCACCGGTGATCAGGCGCAGCGAGACGCCGAGGTCGTCCAGCGCCGCCACCGCGGCCGGCGCGTCGTCCTTCACCGGGTCGTCGAAGACGAGCAGCCCACGCAACGTGAGTCCGCGCTCGTCGTCCGGGCCGGGGTTGACGCGCCCGTGGGTGACGGGACCCTCCCACGGACGGGTGGCCAGGGCCAGCACCCGATGCCCCTGGGCGCTCAGCTCCGCGAAACGGTCCTCCACGACCGAGCGGGCCTGGTCCATCGGCACCGGCGCGGCGCCGACGTCGGCGCGGGTGCAGCAGTCGAGGATGCCGGGCACCGCCCCCTTGACGATCAGGACGGGCCCGCCGTCGGCCGGCGCCACCACCGACAACCGGCGGCGAGTGAAGTCGTAGGGCACCTCGCCGAGTGCCGCGACCCCGGCCGGTGGCCTCCGGCGGGCCACGATCGCGGCATCCATCGGATTGACAAAGCCCGTCTGCAGGCCGGCGTTGAGCGCGGCCAGCGCCAGCACATCGGCCGATTCGGCGCCCGACAGGTCCACCGCGCCGGTCAGCCGGGGTTCGCCGCGGGTCAGAGTGCCGGTCTTGTCGGTGCACAGGACGCTCATCGAGCCGAAGTCCTCGATCACCTCCAGCCGCTTGACGATGACCTTGCGGGCAGCCATCCGGCGCGCGCCGCCGGACAGGCTGATGGTGACGATGGCCGGCAGCATCTGGGGGCTGAGCCCGACGGCGAGGGCCAGGGAGAACAGCAACGCGTCCAGCACCGGCCGGCCCGCGAGGGTGTTGACCACGAAGATCGCGCCGGTGAGGGCGAGCATCAACCAGACCAGCAGCCGGCCGAACCGGGTGATCCCGTGTTCGTACGCCGTCACCGGGACTTTGCGCCGCAGGTCGGCGGTGATGCGGCCCAGTTGGGTGTCCGTCCGGGTGCCGACGGCGACCGCCTGTCCCGAGCCGCTGGCGACGTGGGTGCCGAAGAACACCATCGTGGGCCGCTCCGCCGGCCCCGCATCGGCCGGGACCGTGGCACCGGAGTCCTTCTCCACCGGGAAGGACTCGCCGGTGAGCACCGATTCGTCGACCAACAGGTCGTTGGTGGTCAGCAGGCGGCAGTCGGCCGCGATGACGTCACCGGCCGCCAGCACGACGACGTCGCCGGGCACCACCTCGCGGATGGGCACGTGGTCCGGTCGGCCGTCGCGCAGCACCGTGGTGGTGACCTGGACCCGGGACAGCAGGGCGGACACCTCCCGGCCGGCGCGGAAGTCCTGGACGAAGCCGAGCAGGCCCGAGGCGAGGATGATGGCCAGGATGATGATGCCGTCGGTGACGTCCCCGACCGCTATCGAGATGACCGTGGCGACAACGAGGATGAGCACGATCGGGCTGGTGAACTGACGCGCGAGGGTCCGCAGCCAGCCGACCTCGTGGGCTCGGCCGTGCAACGTACGGGTGCGGGAGAGGCGCCTGGTGGCCTCGGCCGAGCTGAGACCCCGCGGCCCCGACTCCGCCGCCTTCAGCACGGCACCCCCGGGCGCGGCCCAGGGGTGTCGGAGTTCGACCGGGGTGGCGTCGTCGGTGGTAGGTGCAGGTGCTGCGGACCTCACCAACTCAGCTTAGGTCCGTACGGCGCCCAGGCTTGCGTACCTGCGGAATCCCCGGCGGTGACAGGCCGGTGGTGTCCGGGTATGCTCTGATTTCATCATGTGATGAATTTAGGGAATCGAGGGTCCATGCGTGCCGTCGTCATCAAGGAGTTCCGGGAGCTGGCGCGGGATCGGCGCACCCTTGCCATGCTGGTCGTCATGCCGGTTCTGCTGCTGGTCATCTTCGGGTATGCGGCGAACTTCGCCGTGGACACGGTCAGCGCCACCGTGGTGGGGCCCGGCGCCTCGACCCTGGCCGGCGATCTGGAAGCAGCGGACACCGACGACGCCCTGGAGATCGTGGCCGTCGACCCCGCCCTCGGCCCGGGGGACGCGCAGGGCCTGCTGCGGGACCGTCGCAGCGACCTCGTCATCGTGGCGGTCCGCGACGATCCCGACGCGGCGCTGGCCGACCGGATCCACGCCTACCTCGACGGTAGCAACCTGTTCTCCGCGCAGGCCGGTCAGCGTACGCTGATGGAGATCGTCGCCACCGACGCCCGCGACCGGGTCGCCGACGTTCGCAGCCAGGTCGAGGAGACACGTGCCGAGGCCGAGCAGCGGCAGGCCGACATGGAGCGGTTCGCCGACCGGATGGCCGACTACCGTACGGAGATGACCCGTGCCCTCGCCGCGGGCCAGGCCCCGCCGGCCCCACCCAGCCCGCCGGCCACCGACGCGTTGCCGGACCTGCCCGACATCGAGGTCCCGGCGATGGACCCCGACGACTTCATCACCGTGGCGTTCAACCCGGATCTGACGACGTCGTGGGTGATGGTGCCCGGTCTGATCGGGTTGATCCTCACCTTCATCGGGACGGTCATCACCAGCATCGGCCTGGTCCGGGAACGTGAGGCCGGCACCCTGGAACAACTGGCCGTGATGCCCCTGCGGCCGGCGGCGATCATCCTGGGCAAGATCAGCCCGTACTTCCTGGTGGCGCTGCTCGACATGATCGTGATCAGCGCACTGGGGATCATCCTGTTCGACGTGCCGTTCGTTGGCAGCGGGTGGCTGTTCGCCCTGGCCGCGCTGATCTTCCTGTTCGTCGTGCTCGGGCTGGGCGTGCTGGTCTCGACCTTGTCGCAGACCACCGGCCAGGCCATCCAGATGGCCGTCATGCTCGTTATGCCGCAGGTGCTGCTCAGCGGCATCATCTTCCCGCTGGAGTCGATGGCGGCCGGGGTGCGCTGGATCGGCTACCTGTTGCCCCTGACCTGGTTCAACGCCGTGGCCCAGGGAGTCATGCTGCGCGGCGCCGATCTCGGGTCGCTGCTGCTGCCGCTGGGCATCCTCGCCGGTCAGGCGCTGGTCATCTTCGGTGCGGCGACGACCCGGATGGGTTGGATCCTCACCCACGGCGGGGCCCGGTCATGATCACGCTCACCCACGCGACCGTACGGTTCGGCGCGACGACTGCCCTGGACGACTTCACCGGGGCATTCCCCGAGGGCACCGTCACGGCCGTCGTCGGCGGCGACGGGGCCGGCAAGTCGACCCTGCTGCGGGTGCTCGCCGGACTGGTCCCGGCCACCTCGCACCAGGACGGGCTGATCGGTGACCGGCACCGGATCGGCTACCAGCCCGCCGACTCCGGGGTATGGCGCAACCTGTCGGTGGCCGAGAACGTCGGCTTCGTCGCGCGGACGTACCGGCTGGACAGGGCCACCACCCGTACCCGGGCCACGCAACTGCTGGAGAGGGCCGGCCTGGAGACCGCCCGGGACCGGGTCGCCGCGCATCTGTCGGGCGGGATGCGCCAGAAGCTCGGCTTCGTGCTCGCCACCCTGCACCGGCCCGACCTGGTGCTGCTCGACGAGCCGACCACCGGCGTCGACCCGCTCAGCCGCGCGGACCTGTGGACCCTGATCGCCTCGGCGGCCGCGGAGGGTACCACCGTCGTGATGGCCACCACCTACCTCGACGAGGCCGAGCGCGCCGGACGGCTCTACCTGCTCCGGTCGGGCCGGGTGATCGCCTCCGGGACTCCCGACGAGGTGATCGCCGCGACGCCGGGGGCCGTGTGGCAAGCCCCCGCCGACGGACGGGCGCCGCTGACAGGGTGGCGGCGCGGGCGGTCGATCCGGGTGTGGACCCGCGATGCCGGTCCGGCACCCGAGGGATTCGCCCGGGTCACCCCCGACCTGGAGGATGCCGCGATCGTCGCGCAACTCGGCGCAGGAGAACCCGGCGCGGCGGACGCGCCGGTGGAGGAGCCCGAGGCCGAGCCGAGTCCCCGACATGCCGCCGACGGAGCGCCGCTGCTGATCGCCCGTGACGTGGTCCGCCACTTCGGGTCGGTCACGGCGCTGGACGGGGTCTCGCTGGTGGTCGGTCCCGGTGAGGTGGTCGGGCTGATCGGCGGCAACGGCGCCGGCAAGACGACGCTCATCCGGCTGGCCCTGGGGCTGGAACGGCCCGACGCCGGGTCCTGTCTCCTGCTCGGTGGTCCGCCGACGCTGCGCACCCGACGGAGGATCGGGTACGTCGCCCAGGGCCTGGCGCTCTATCCGAGTCTGACCGCCCGGGAGAATCTCGACTTCGCCTCCTCGGTGCACGGTGTCCGGCCGGGGGAGCAGGCCCTGGAGTTCACCGACCGGCTGGGCCGCCGGAAGGTCGGGACCCTGCCCCTGGGCATCCGCCGGCAGGTGGCCTACCTCGCCGCCTGCGTGCACGACCCCGACCTGCTCGTCCTCGACGAGCCGACCTCCGGGATGGATCCGCTGGGCCGCTCCCGACTGTGGAGCGACCTACGGGCCACGGCCGAGTCCGGCACCGGAGTCCTCGTCACGACGCACTACATGGCCGAGGCAGCCCAGTGTGACCGGGTCGTACTGCTCGCTGCCGGCCGGGTCATCGCCTCGGGCAGTCCGGCGGACCTCACGGGCGCCCACCGGTCGGTCGTGGTGCGCACCGCCCGATGGGCCGTGGCGTTCTCCGCCCTGCGGGCGGCCGGCCTACCGGCGACGCTGGCCGGGCGGGACGTACGGGTCGCCGGGCACCAGCCCGACGAGGTCCGGCGGGAGCTGCCGGCGGGTCTCGGGGAGGTGCGGGTCGAGGAGGCCCCGGCGACGCTCGACGAGGTGAT
Source organism: uncultured Propionibacteriaceae bacterium (assembly GCA_964528755.1). Lineage (GTDB taxonomy): Bacteria > Actinomycetota > Actinomycetes > Propionibacteriales > Propionibacteriaceae > Raineyella. Next base: position 25,301 of record CAZGWN010000005.1, on the reverse strand, counting down.
GGTGCTGGCAGCGCGGTGACCTCAGCCGCCGATCAGCTCCGCCAGCGCGTGCGCGTCGAACGGCGCATGTCCCCGGGCGTCGTTGTCGAAGTAGACGTACGTGTCACGGCCGGCCTCCACCTGGTGGCGCACCCAGCCGGCCCATCGCCGCAGTTGCGCGGACGTGTAGCCGCCGGCGTACAGCTCGGTGGCACCGTGCAGCCGGGCGTACGCGAGGTCGGTCGTCGCCCGGTCAAGGTCCGGCCACCGTCCGGGACTGTCGGACCGGACGAGCGCAACCCGGTGCCGGGCGAGCTGTTCGGTGAACCGGTCGTCGGCGAAGCTCGGGTGGCGCACCTCGATCGCGTGCCGCAGCGGCCGGTCCACCGGGCAGGTCAGGTCCATCCGCCCCGCCATCCGCTCGTCGTGGTGGCGGCCCACCTCGACGGCCTCCCCGGTGCCGGCCGGCAGCAGGTCGAGGAAGGTCTCCAGCCGGTCGGGGTCGTAGGTGAGGGTGGGCGGCAGTTGCCACAGCACCGGGCCGAGCCGGTCGCCCAGGGAGAGCACGCCGGAGGCGAAGAAGTTGGCCACCGGTGCGGCCACGTCGTGCAGCCGCTTGACATGGGTGATGAAGCGCGGCGCCTTCACCGCGAAGACGAATCCCGGCGGGGCGGCCTCCCGCCACGCATGCCAGGTGGTCGGTCGCTGCAGGGCGTAGAAGGACGCGTTGATCTCGATGGTGGCGAAGCGGGCGGCAGCGTAGGCCAACTCGTCGGCCCGCCCGAGTCCGGTGGGGTAGAAGGTGCCGCGCCAGCCGGCGTAGTCCCAGCCCGAGATCCCGATCCGGGCCCGCGGGTCACCGCTCGTGCCGGCCATGGGGCCACCCTAGTCTTCGCCTCCGGGGGCCTCTCCGGCGCTTGACAGCTCCCCGACCGGCAGCAACGATGGACATGCTGGTACGAACCGGTACGTACCAGACTCGGTCCACACTGAAGGAGACACCCGTGGAGGTCATCATCTGCCCGGACGAGGATGCGGTGGGCCGCGCCGCCGCCGCCCGGGTCGCCCACGTCATCGCGTCGCTGAACCGACCCCCGGTGCTGGGGGTGGCCACCGGGAGTTCCCCGCTGGCCGCGTACGCCGCCCTGGCGGCGCTGGTCCGGGCCGGCAGGCTCGACCTCACCGGGGCCTCCGCCTTCGCCCTCGACGAGTACGTCGGACTGCCCGAGGGACACCCGGAGAGCTATGCCGAGGTGATCCGCAAGACGGTGACCGAGCCGTTGGGACTGGACCCGCGGCGGGTGCACGTGCCCGACGGCAACGCCGCCGATCCGCCTGCCGCCGCGGAGGCCTACGAGGCCGCGATCGAGCAGGCCGGCGGGATCGACGTCCAGTTGCTGGGGGTGGGGGCGAACGGGCACATCGGCTTCAACGAGCCGACCTCCTCACTGAGTTCCCGGACCCGGGTGAAGACCCTCAGCGCCCGCACCCGGGCCGACAATGCCCGCTTCTTCGACTCACCCGAGCAGGTGCCGCACCACTGCCTGACCCAGGGGCTCGGCACCATCCTGGCATCCCGGCATGCGGTCCTCGTGGCCCAGGGCGCGGCCAAGGCCCGGGCGGTCGCAGCCCTCGTCGAGGGTCCGCTGAGCGCGATGTGCCCCGGTTCGGTGCTGCAGCTGCACCGCTCGGCCACGGTGATCGTCGACGAGGTGGCGGCCGCCGAGCTCGCCCTGGCCGACTACTACCGTGAGATCCAGCGGAACCTGCCGGCCTGGCAGCGTACCGAGATCTGAGAGGACACGATCATGCTGCTGGCATCGGAGCGGATGCTGCTGCCCGAGGGAGCGGCCCTGCTCCCCGGATGGGTCAGGATCGAGGAGGACCGGATCGTCGAGACCGGGTCCGGGACGGTGCCCGCCGGAGCCGAGTGGGTCGAGGGCATCCTCGCCCCCGGATGGGTGGACGTGCACAATCACGGCGGCGGCGGCGCGACCTTCGTCACCGAGGACCCCGGCGAGGCGCGTCGGGTCATTGCGGCCCACCGCGCCCACGGCACCACCACCGTGATGGCCAGCCTGGTCACCGGCTCGATCGCCGACCTGCGCCGCCAGATCACCGCGCTGGCCCCGCTGGTCGACGCCGGGGAGCTGGCCGGCATCCATCTCGAGGGCCCCTGGCTGGCCGAGGAGTACAAGGGCGCCCACGACGCCGCCCTGCTCGCCGATCCCGACCCGAAGGTCGTCACCGAACTCCTCGACCTGGCCCACGGCACGATCCGAATGGTCACCATCGCCCCCGAACGCCGCCGCGCCCCCGAGACCATCGAGTTGCTGTGCCGCCGGGGGGTGACGGCCGCCGTCGGCCATACCGCCGCCGATTTCGACCGGGCCCGCGACGCCGTCGAGCGCGGCGCCCGCGGGGCGACCCACCTGTTCAATGCCATGCCCGAGCTGCGCCACCGGGCACCCGGCCCGGCGTTGGCCCTGTGGCAGGACCCGCGGGTGACCATCGAGCTCATCTTCGACGGCGTCCACGTACGCTCCGAGCTGGCCGCCTGGGTGATGGCGACCGCTCCCGGACGGGTGGCGCTGGTCACCGACGCGATGGCCGCGGCGGGCGCGGAGGACGGGGACTACCACCTCGGCGGCCTGGCGGTGACGGTCAGCGGCGGCGTGGCCCGGCTGACCGGCGCCACGACGATCGCCGGATCGACCCTGACCCTCGACCGGGCGGTCCGCAACGCGGTCGCCCAGGGCGTCGCCCCGGCGGTCGCGATGCGGGCGGCGAGTGCCGTCCCGGCGCGCTACCAGGGGCTGACCGACGTCGGGGAGCTGACGGCAGGCAAACGCGCCGACGTCATCGAGCTGGCCGACGAGCTGGTCGTCCGCAGGGTCTTCACCCGCGGTCGGTGGTGGCCGGCGGCGACGGCCTGACCGGGCTGGACGCCGATCGGCGCCGCGCCGGTCGCGGCGTCGGTCGTCGGGCCCGTGCTGCCGGCCGTCGTCGGGGGTGGCTTGTCCCTCCGGCTCAGCGTTCAGCACTCGACGACGGTGACGGCCAGCCCGCCCAGGGAGGTCTCCTTGTACTTGGCGCTCATGTCGAGCCCCGTACGGCGCATCGTGTCGAGTGCGTCATCGAGACTGACCCGGTGGGACCCGTCGCCGCGCAGGGCCAGCCGGGAGGCGTCGACGGCCTTGACCGCGGCGATGGCGTTGCGCTCGATGCAGGGGATCTGCACCAGCCCGCCGACGGGATCACAGGTGAGGCCGAGGTTGTGTTCGATGCCGATCTCGGCGGCGTTCTCCACCTGGGCAGGGGTCCCACCGCAGACCTCGGTCAGGCCCGCCGCCGCCATCGCGCAGGCCGACCCGATCTCGCCCTGGCAACCGACCTCGGCGCCCGAGATCGATGCCCGGGTGCGGCACAGCGCGCCGACCGCGCCCGCGGCCAGCAGGAACCGGACGATCCCGTCGTCGACCTGCCCGGCCGACAGCCCCCGGGCCGGGGCGACGAACCGGGTCCAGTACGCCAGCACGGCCGGCACCACCCCCGCGGCGCCGTTCGTCGGCGCGGTGACGATCCGGCCGCCCGAGGCGTTCTCCTCGTTGACCGCCATGGCGAACAGGTTGATCCAGTCCATCACCCGAAGCTGATCGTCGGTGGGGTCGTCGGCGACCAGCTCGCGGTGGAGCTGCGGGGCGTGCCGGGGCACCCGCAGTGCGCCGGGCAGCAGGGCGTCGGTCGACCCGCACCCGGCGCGGATGCAGTCGTCCATCACCGACCAGATGTCCAGCAGGCGGGTGCGAACCTCGGCCGGGGTCCGCAGTCGGGCCTCGTTGGCCAGGACGAGATCCGAGACCCGGAGGCGAGCCCGGACACAGCGCTCGACCAGGTCGGTGCCGCAGCTGAACGGGTGGCGTGGTGCGGGACGGTCATCGGTGCGCGGGGTGTCGAGTTCGGCGTCATCGACGACGACCCCGCCGCCCACCGAGTAGTACGTGCGTGTCAGCGCGGTTCGGCCGTCCGCGGACCGGGCGGACAGGACCATCGCGTTGGGGTGGGCGGGCACCCGGCGGCCAGGTGTGAGGACGATGTCGGTCGCCGGATCGAAACCGATCGGGTGGCCCCCACCCAGCGACAGCCGGCGTTCGGCGCGGATCCGCTCGGGCCGGGTCCGGCAGGCGCCCGGGTCGATGGTTTCCGGGTCGGCGCCCTCCAGACCGAGCATCACCGCCTCGGGCGTCCGGTGGCCCGCACCGGTGGCGCCGAGCGAGCCGAGCAGCTCTACCCGGACCCGGGTGACCCGATCGATCGTGCCCTCGGCGCAGAGCTCGGCGAGGAAGCGGCCGGCGGCCCGCATCGGCCCGACCGTGTGGGACGAGGACGGGCCGATCCCGACAAGGAAGAGCTCGAGGACGCTCAGACGGGCCGCATCGGCCCTCGACGGGCCCGGGTCAGCCCTCGACGAGCTTGCCATACCCGTCCGCGTCGAGCAGGTCGGGCGCCGAGGCGACCCGCATCCGGAACAGCCAGCCGGCCCCGTACGGATCGGAGTTGACCAGGGCCGGGTCGTCGACGACCGCCTGGTTGATCTCGGTGACCTCTCCGTCGGCCGGGGCGAAGAGGTCGCTGACCGACTTGGTCGACTCGAGCTCACCGCAGGCCTGGCCGGCGGCGACGGTCGTGCCCACCTCGGGCAGGTCGACGAAGACGATGTCGCCCAGCGCGTCGGCGGCGTAGGCGGTGACGCCGACCCGGGCCTGGCCGTCGGCCCGGTCGAGCCATTCGTGTTCGGAGGTGTAGCGGTAGTCGGCGGGGATGTCCATCGGAACTCCTGGGGGATCGGGACGGGTCAGCGGGGGCGGGAATAGAACGGGAGGGCGACGATCTCGGCGTCGGTGAACCGGCCACGGATGTCGACCCGCACGGCCGTGCCCGGGTCGGCGAGCCGGGGTGGGACGTACGCCAGGGCGATCGGCCGGCCCAGCGTCGGGGAAGGAGCGCCGCTGGTGACGGCGCCCACGGCCTGCCCGCTCGCCGGGTCGATCACGTCCTGTCCGGCGCGTGGGGAGCGACGCCCGGAGGCGACCAGACCGACCAGGGTCCGGTCGACGCCACGGGCCTGCGCAGCGGCCAGGGCCTCTCCACCGACGAAGCCGCCCGGCTTGGCGAGGTCGACGACCCGACCCAGGCCCGCCTCGTACGGGGTGGTGTCCCGGCTCAGTTCGTGGCCGAACAGCGGCATCCCGGCCTCCAGGCGCAGCGTGTCGCGGCAGGCCAGGCCGGCCGGCACGAGCCCGTGCCCGGCGCCGGCGGCGCTGATCGCCGACCACAGGGCGGGGGCGTCGGTCGGGGCGGCGTAGAGCTCGAAGCCGTCCTCGCCGGTGTAGCCGGTGCGGGCCAGCAGGACCTCGACACCCGCGACGGCCGCCGCGGTGATGGCGTAGTAGCGCAGGCCCGGCAGGTCGGCGGTGGTCAGAGGGCCGAGGATCCCGGTTGCCGCCGGACCCTGCAAGGCGATCAGCGCCCAGGCATCCGACTCGTCGGTGACGTCCGCGTCGAAGCCACCGGCCCGCGCGGTCAGCTCTGCGGCGACCTCGGCGACGTTGGCGGCGTTGGCGACGACGAGGAAGCGCTCGTCGGTGAGTCGGTAGACGACCAGGTCGTCGATGATGCCGCCGCGCGGGTCGCAGATCATCGAGTAGCGGGCGCGGCCGGGACGGATCGCCGAGGGCCGGTTGACCAGCGCGTGATCGAGAGCGGCGCCGGCCTCCGGGCCGGTCACCGCGATCTCGCCCATGTGGGACAGGTCGAACAGCCCGGCAGCGGTGCGGACCGCGGTGTGCTCGGCGATCTCGGAGGTGTAGCGCAGCGGCATCCGCCAGCCGGCGAACTCGGTGAAGGTCGCGCCGAGGTCGGTGTGGACGGCCTCCAGGGGGGTGTGTCGGGTCATCGGGCGCTCCTCTCGGTGGGTTCGGCGTACGCCTCGGGCGGCGGGCAGGTGCAGACCAGGTGGCGGTCGCCGTACGCCTGGTCGACCCGGCCGACCGGCGGCCAGTACTTGTCGGGGTCGATGCCGCCCGGATAGGCGCCCTGCTCGCGGGTGTAGCGCCGCTCCCACGCGCCGACCAGTGAGGCCGCCGTGTGCGGGGCATGCCGGAGCGGGCTGTCCTCGGCGCTCCACTCGCCGCCGGCGACCCGGTCGATCTCGGCGCGGATGGCGATCATCGCCTCACAGAACCGGTCGAGTTCGGCCAACGGCTCGCTCTCCGTCGGCTCGACCATCAGCGTGCCCGGCACCGGGAAGCTAATCGTCGGTGCGTGGAACCCGAAGTCGACCAGCCGCTTGGCGACGTCGTCGACACTCACCCCGGTCGCGTGGGTGAGGGCCCGCAGGTCGAGGATGCACTCGTGGGCCACGAGCCCGCCGGCGCCCGTGTAGAGCACCGGGAAGTACGGGTCGAGCCGGTGCGCGAGGTAGTTCGCCGACAGCACCGCCGTCTGTGAGGCGAGGGTGAGCCCGGCCGTCCCCATCATCCGGATGTAGGCCCAGGAGATCGGCAGGATCCCTGCCGAACCGTACGGCGCCTCCGCCACCGGTGACGTCGTGCGCCTGGTCGGGTCGGGATGCAGCGGGTGACCGGGCAGGTACGGCACCAGGTGCGCCGCCACCGCGACCGGGCCGACGCCGGGCCCGCCGCCGCCATGGGGGATGGCGAAGGTCTTGTGCAGGTTGAGGTGTGAGACGTCCCCGCCGAACTCGCCGGGCCTGGCCAGCCCCAGCAGGGCGTTGATGTTGGCGCCGTCGATGTAGACCTGGCCGCCGTGGGCGTGCACGAGGTCGCAGATCTCGGTGATGCCGGCCTCGTACACCCCGTGGGTGGAGGGGTAGGTGACCATCAGTGCGGCCAGCTCGTCGGCGTGCTCGGCGCACTTGGCGGCCAGGTCGTCGGTGTCGACGGTGCCGTCGGGACGGGAGGCGACGACGACCACCCGCATCCCGGCCAGCGCGGCCGACGCGGCGTTGGTGCCGTGCGCCGAGGCGGGGATCAGGCACACCCGGCGCCGGTCCTCGCCGCGGTCGTGCAGATAGGAGCGGATGGCCAGCAGGCCGGTCAGCTCACCCTGGGAACCGGCGTTGGGCTGCAGCGACACGGCCGCGTAGCCGGTCAGCTCGGCCAGCCAGGACTCCAGGTCGCCGATGAGCTCGGCATATCCCGCCGCGTCCTCAGCCGGCGCGAAGGGATGCAGATCGGCGAAGCCCGGCAGCCCGATCGCCTCCATCTCGGTGGTGCCGTTGAGCTTGAGCGTGCAGGATCCCAGCGGGATCATTCCGCGGTCCAGCGCGTAGTCGCGGCCGGACAGCCGGTGCAGGAAGCGCAGCATCGCGGTCTCGCTGTGATGGTCGCGGAAGACGGGATCGGTCAGGTACGTCGAGGTCCGGGCGAGTGCCGGCGGGATCGGGTCCGTCGGGTTCGAGTCGGGGTCGTCGGGGGCCGGGGACGCACCGAAGGCGGCCAGGACGCTCGCCACGTGCGCCTCGGTGGTGATCTCCGAGCACGACAGGCCGACGTGGTCGGCGTCGATCGGGCGCAGCCGCAGCCCGGCGTCGGTCGCCCGGGCCAGCACGTCGGCGGCCCGGCCGGGCACCGGGACGACGAGAGTGTCGAAGAACCGGTCGTGCAGCGGGGTGATCCCGGCCGCGGCAAGCCCGCCGGCGATGTCGCGGGCGCATCGGTGCACCCGCCGGGCGATCCGACGCAACCCGTCCGGCCCGTGCCAGACGGCGAAGCACGCCGCGATCACCGCCAGCAGGACCTGCGCCGTGCAGATGTTGGAGGTGGCCCGGTCCCGCCGGATGTGTTGTTCGCGGGTCTGCAGAGCCAGCCGCAACGCCCGGTGGCCGTCGGCGTCGACCGACACCCCGACCAGCCGCCCGGGCAGTTGGCGTTCCAGGCCGTTGCGCACGGCCATCCACGCCGCATGCGGCCCGCCGTAGAACAGCGGCACCCCGAACCGTTGGGCCGAGCCGACCGCCACATCCGCACCGAGTTCGCCCGGAGAGGTGAGCAGGGTCAGCGCGAGCAGGTCTGCGGTCACCGCCACCCGGGCGCCACGGGCGTGCGCCTCGGCGATGGGCGCGGACAGGTCACGTACGGCCCCCGAACACCCCGGGTAGGAGGCGACCAGACCGAAGAAGTCGTCGTCGGGCAGCGGTTTGTCGAGGTCGACCTCGACCACCTCCAGGTCCAGCGCCGCGGCGCGGGCGTGGACGACGGCCAGGGTCTGCGGGAGGGTGTCGGTGTCGATCAGCAGCCGCCTGCCGCGGCCCTTGGCGGCCCGGTGCAGCAGCAGCATCGCCTCGGCGACCGCGGTGGCCTCGTCGAGCAGCGAGGCGTTGGCGATCGGCAGGCCGGACAGGTCGGCGATCATCGTCTGGAAGATCAGCAGCGCCTCCAGCCGCCCCTGGCTGATCTCGGGCTGGTAGGGGGTGTACGCCGTGTACCAGGACGGGTCCTCCAGCACGTTGCGGCGGATCACCGGTGGAGTGATCGTGGGGTGGTAGCCCAGGCCGATCATCGGGACGGACACCGTGTTGCGGGCGGCCAGGGCCCGGAGTTCGGCTGCAGCCTGCGCCTCGGAGGCCGGATCGGGCAGCCGGGGCGGGGTCGGGGTCCGGATCGCCGGGGGCACCGCCGCGTCGATCAACTCGTCCGGCGATCCGTAGCCGAGCAGGGCGAGCATGCGGGCCCGCTCATCGGCATCGGGTCCGACGTGGCGTACGGCGAAACAGTCGACCGGATCAGTCGTGGTCATGGGTGGGAGGCTCCCTGGTGCGGTGCCGGACCCGGTGGGTGCGGCGTTCGGCGAGTGGTGGCCTCCCCGCTCTGTCATCGGTACCTGAGAGCTTCGCTGCCCCGGAGGGCGGGCTTGCACCGTGGGCGCAGGGAGGATCCCTGACTTTTCAGAGGTGCCTGGCCGGGACGGTCTGTGGGCCTGAGAGTTTCTGGGGAGGGTTGCTCCTTCGGCGCCCGGGCGGGTACCCGGGACTCTCCCGTCTCGGTTCGAACGGCGTATGCGGTTGTGAGGCGCAATCTAGCCGGTTCGGCCGCGGGGCGCCAGCGACGGGACCGCCGTCACGGGGTTGTTACCTGGTCACCATCTGTACGGGGGCGGGCTGCACGGGGGCGGGCCCGGCGATGCGCCGCAGGGATGGCCGACGGCGGACGTCGGTGGAACTGGACCGGCTCAAGGGTGGATGATTCACGCCTCTGGATCAGTCGGGTCGCCTTGGCTGCGCTCGTGTGCGTCTCGCGGCCGTCGTGTCTTTCCGCTGTCGTGGTGTCCTCGTCAAGCGGCGGATCGCAGGCGTTGTCCGAGAGTGCGGTGGTCTGGTGGTCTTTTGGTATGGCGAACGGAATACCGCAACGCCGGCGTGACGGGCCGATAGGAGATCGGCCCGCGGTCCCGGCTTCCGGGCGGCCCGTGCCTCCGGGCGGCCCGTGCCTCCGGGCGGCGGCATTTGTGGGGTCATTGCCGGGGGGCGGACAAGGCTGCGCGTCCTGGGTACCGCGGGATAGCTGCTCACGGTTTCCCGGGGGGTGGAGGTGCCCGGTCGTTCTCTCGCCCCGCTCGGTCTGTGACGCAGAGCCGCCGGCGGACCCGTTGCCACAACACAGGTGACTCGGCCGGACAACTCCCGGGCGACTGGCCATAGGCATGTCCCATGCCGCGCGTGAGATGCCCGGCCGGCTGCGACTGCGACCGGAACCGGGAACGGGGCCCGGGCCGGCCCCGGCCCTGTGACCCCCATCGGCGGCGGTCAGCCCGTGGGGCCGGTCGGCGACCAGGCCAGACAGCGCCACGCGGCGGGGGCAGGCGGGTGAGGGCCGGACGGTCGCAGGACTCAGGCCAGGTCCAGCAACAACTGGTGGAACCGGGTGTCGTCGGTCAGCTCCGGGTGGAACGTCGTGGCCAGGACGTTGCCTTCGCGTACCGCCACCACCGGTCCCTCATCGTCGCCGGTCCGGCCGACGACGTCGACCTGGGGGCCGACCGCGATCACCTGGGGGGCCCGGATGAACACCGCCGGGAAGTACGGGTCGCCCATTCCCGACAGCGTCAGGGCGGCCGTGAAGGAGCCGAGCTGGCCTCCGTACGCGTTGCGCCGGACCGTCATGTCGATCACCGGAATGGTCGGGAATCCCTTCAGCGCGGCGCCGTCCTCGACGTGGTCGGCGAGCAGCACCATTCCGGCACAGGTGCCCAGCACCGGCATGCCCGCGATGACCCGTTCCCGGACCGCCGGGAACAGATCCACCTGGGCGGCCAGCCGGGCCATTGCGGTCGACTCCCCACCCGGCAGGACCAGGGCGCACAGGCCGTCGAGCTCCTCGGGCGTGCGGACCTCGCGGACCCGGGCCCCGAGCGAGGCCAACACCTCGGCATGTTCGCTGACGGCGCCCTGCAGGGCGACGACGCCGACGCACGGACAGGTGCTCACCAGCCACGCTCCGCGAGCCGGTGCGGTGCGGGAACGTCGGCGACGTTGATGCCGACCATCGCCTCACCGAGCCCACGGGAGGCGTCGGCGATCGCGGCCGGGTCGTCGTGGTGGGTGGTGGCGCGGACGATGGCCGCGGCGCGCTTGGCCGGATTGCCGGACTTGAAGATCCCCGAGCCGACGAAGACCCCGTCGGCGCCGAGCTGCATCATCATGGCCGCATCGGCCGGGGTGGCGATGCCACCGGCGACGAAGAGCACGACCGGCAGCTTCCCGTCCCGTGCGACGGTCCGGACAAGTTCGTACGGCGCCTGCAGTTCCTTGGCGGCGACGTAAAGTTCGTCGTCGGACTTGGCCGACAGGGCCCGGATCTGGCCCTGGATGGTGCGCAGGTGCTTCATCGCCTCGGACACGTCCCCGGTGCCGGCCTCCCCCTTGGACCGGATCATGGACGCACCCTCGGTGATCCGACGAAGGGCCTCGCCGAGATTCGTCGCACCGCACACGAAGGGGACGGCGAACTGCTTCTTGTCGATGTGGTTGACGTAGTCGGCGGGGGAGAGCACCTCCGACTCGTCGATGTAGTCCACGCCGATGGCCTGCAGCACCTGTGCCTCGACGAAATGCCCGATCCGCGCCTTGGCCATCACCGGGATGGAGACCGCCTCGATGATGCCGTCGATGAGGTCGGGGTCGCTCATCCGGGCCACTCCGCCCTGGGCGCGGATGTCGGCGGGGACGCGCTCCAGCGCCATCACCGCGACGGCGCCCGCATCCTCGGCGATCTTGGCCTGCTCGGGCGTGACGACGTCCATGATCACCCCTCCCTTCAGCATCCGCGCGAGACCGGTGTTGACAAGCGTACGGTCCTCGGGGACGGAACCCTGGGGGGTGAGCGGGGCGGTGGTGGTCATGGGACTCCTCGATCGACGGATTGCCCGAACGGACCCGACCATCGTGCCGCCGCGGTCTGGCCCGATCCAGGTCCAGTTCGGTGCTGTTGGAATGGACCAGTTGGCGCTACGGTTGCGGGGTGGCACGCGACGTACCCGACATTGCGATCGTCCTGGATCGGACCGCGGGCCCCGGACTGCCCGCGCAGATCGCCACCGCGCTGCGCAGGGCCGTTGCCGCGGGCGTGCTCGCGCCCGGGGAACCGGCGCCGTCCACCCGGTCGCTGGCGGCGCGGCTGAGCGTCTCCCGGGGTACGGTCGAGGCCGCGTACGAGCAGCTGTCCGCGGAGGGATATCTGATCGGCCGGCCCCGGTCGGGACATTACGTCGACCCGGATCTGGTGGTGGTGGCACCGGTGGCGCGCCCGGGTGAGCGCCCCGCGCCGCTCGAGCGACGGGTCGGTACGTCCCGGTGGTCGCCCGAGCGGGCGGTGGTCGACCTGGTGCCGGGCCACGAGGCCGCCTCGCCCCTGCACGATGCGGCCTGGCGTTCGGCCTGGCGCCGGGCGGGTGCGCCCTCCGGGGCCCGGATCCGGCCGGACCCGGCCGGCGTCCCGCAGCTGCGCGAGGCGATCGCCGAGCACCTGAGGCTGATGCGCGGCATCGCCGTCGCTGCCGACCGGATCGTCGTCACGGCCGGCGCCCGCGAGGGTCTGGGCCTGCTGCTCGCCGCGCTCCTCCCCCCGGACGAACGTGTCCCGGAGATCCTGGTGGAGGACCCGGGCTTCCCGGGGCTGCGGACGTTCCTGCGCCGGCGGCCGGTGCAGGTGCGGCCGGTCGCCCCGGACCGAATGCCCACGAGCGACACCGGACCGGTGGCGGCCGCCGACCTGGCGATTCTCACCCCCAACCACCAGTTTCCCGACGGGCACGCGATGGGCGCTCATCTGCGCGGCCGGCTGCTGGAGTGGGCGGCACGCACCGGCACCCTGCTGGTGGAGGACGACTACGACAGCGAATCGCGCTATCTGGGCCCTCCGCTGCCGACGCTGTTCGGGTTGGCCGGGGACGCCCCGGTGATCCAACTCGGCACCTTCTCGGGCGTCCTCACCCACGACATCGGCACCGGCTACCTGCTGGTGCCCGAGCCGCTGCTGGCGCCGGTGCTGGCGACCCGGGCCGATCTCGGCTGTCCGGTTGCCCCGGTGACCCAGCGGGCGGTCGCCTACTACGTCGCCGAGGGTGGCCTGCGCCGCCGGCTGGGCCGCGCCCGTCGGAGCCTGGTGGCGGCCCGCCGGGTGGTGGCGGACCGGTTGGCCGACCTGCCCGGAGCCGTCGACGGCGGCCGGTTGCTGGTCATCGACCTGCCCGGTGAGGCGGCCGAGACCGTCCGTCGTCGCTGCGCCGATCGGGGGGTGCTGGTCGGCGATCTGGCCGTCGGCTGGGCGGCCACGACGCCGCGGACGGGGGTGCTGGTCGACTACGGCGGGGTGGAGGCCGCCGTGCTGGGGCCGGCGCTGGAGGTGCTTGTCGAGGCCGTCGCCGGGGTCCGGGCCGAGGCGCCCGGGCCACTCGGGGGTGCCCCTGATCGGACCCCCGAGCTGCCGTCCGCGTTGGGCGAGCGCGCCCCGTCCGCCTAAGCTGGCGGGCGGGGATCGATCAGGCCCCGCGTCCCGGAATCAGGAGCATCATGGGTTGGATCGACACCATCGTCGGATGGGTCACGAGCCTCATGCAGACGATCGGCGGTCCCGGGGTGTTCCTGGGCATCCTGCTGGAGAACGTCTTCCCGCCCATCCCCAGTGAGGTGATCCTGCCGCTGGCCGGTTTCACGGCAGCGCTGCCGGGCGCCCCGTACGGTCTGGTGGCCGCGATCCTGTGGGCGACCGGCGGGTCGCTGGCCGGGGCCGGGCTGCTCTACTGGCTGGGCCGGGCCTTCGGCGTGGCCCGGATCCGCCGGGTTGCCGAGTGGCTGCCGCTGGTCGACCCGGCCGACGTCGACCGGTCGATGGACTGGTTCCACCGGCACGGACCGGTGGCGATCCTGTTGGGCCGGCTGGTGCCCGGTGTCCGGTCGCTGATCTCCATCCCGGCCGGTGTGGACCGGATGAGTGGCTGGTCGTTCACCCTCTATACGACGATCGGCAGCCTGGTCTGGAACACCGCCCTGGTCACCGCCGGTTTCCTCCTGGGGGACAACTGGCACGCGGTGACCGACTGGATGGACACCTTCTCCACTGTCGTGTACGTCATCTTGATCGCCCTCCTCGCGGGCCTGACGGCCTGGCTGATCCGCCGGGCGGTGCTGCGCTCCCGGGCGCGGCGCGGCGAGGGGCAGGCCCGACGGGCGATCGTGACCAGCGAGGACTCCGAGCGGCTCGACTGAGCGGCGCGACCCGGCTCAGTCGATCCGCACCGCGGCGACCGACTCGAGTTGGTCGTTGCTGAGGACGAGGGTCAGTGTGCCCTCCGGGAGCCGAAAGGCGACATGGCCCGAGACCGTCTCGCCGGGGTTGATCTCGCCGCTCAACAACCGGGGCTCCGGAGTGTCCGGGGCGTCCGGCCGGTAGTAGTTGCCCTCGGCGTCGAAGGCGGCGAAGGAGAAGGTCTGCCGTCCCTGCGCCGCGGTGAGGCTCACCGACACCACGGTGACGTCTCCATCGCGGCGGTGACCGGTGACGATCAGCCGGCCCGACCCCTGCGAGGACACGTAGTCGATCCAACTGTCGGCGTCCTCCGGTGAGGGCAACGCGGGCCCCGGGGCGACGGTGGCCGAGGACCCCGGGTGGGGTGGGCGGGGACCGGGCACCCGCACGCCGTTGCCTCCGAGGACGCTTGCCGCGACGACTGCGACGACGGCGGCCGAACCGATGAGCACGGTGGTGCCCCGGCCGGCCGGGCGGGTGCGGCGCGGGTCGTTCTCAGGCCCCCGAGGGGTAGTCACCCGGGCAGTCTAGTCGTCCACAGGTGGACGGGCCTCGAAGAGTTGTCCACAGGTGGGGCGGGTGAGGGGCAGCAGACGGCCCGGCGAACCATCCTCCGGGCATGACAAGCCATCACCATTCCTGCCCGATCGACGATCCCGCCGACGACCCCTTGCGGGCCGGCCGGCCGACGCTGCGTCCCTCCGGGATGCGCGGCATGCTCGCCGTCGTCCCCTACCTGCTCGGCTTCCACCCGGAGGAGTCGCTGGTCTGCGTCCTGCTGCGCGACCGGCGGGTCGTCCTCACCCTGCGCCAGGACCTCACCAACCTCCTCGACCCGGCCGAGGGCAGCAGTGGGGCCGGCCGGGTCCGGCGCCACCTGCTCGAGCATGCCCGGCGCACCGCTGCCACCGGGATGATCCTGATCAGCTACGAGGAGCGGCCCGACCCGGTTGTCGCCGCGGCGTACGAGGCGTTCGTCGACGGGCTGCGGGGGCAGGCGATGATCGACACCACGGTGCCCGAACTGCTCGACGCGGTCCGGGTCGCCGACGGGCGTTGGTGGTCGGGCCTGTGCCACGACGCGACCTGCTGCCCGCCGGAGGGCTTCGACTATGCCGAGGTGCTGTGCGACCCGGCCGCTGCGGAGGCCGTGCTCGGCGGGCTTCCGGCCCTGGGCAGTCGGGAGGAGTTGCGCGAGGCCGTCCGGCCGGGCACCGTACCGACCGACGATGCCTACGTCGACGCGCTGGCCGCCGCCTGGGTGTGGTCGCACGACCATCCCGGCCGGCCGTGCGCGGTCGAGATGGATCGGCTGCTGTCGACGTACGAGGACGGGTGGGCGATGCCGGGTCCGGAGGACCTCGCCTGGCTGACGGTGCTGACCCGATCCGCGTGCGGACGGGACGTGGCCAGTCTGCGGGTCACCGCCGCCACCTCGCTGCGCTGGGCGGCGCTGTGGTCGGCGGCCGCCCGGCAGTCCTTCGGGGCCTTCGCCGCGGGACCGGTCGCCCTGTGCGGACTGGCGGCCTGGGCGCGCGGCGACGGTGCCACCCTGGTCGTCTGCGTCGAGCAGGCGCAGGAGTTGTGCGCCGAGCTGGGTCTGGTCCGCATCCTCGGCGATGTTGCCGACTCCGGGCTGGCGCCGGAGGTCTGGGAAAGGATGCGCGCCGAGATGCTCGACGAGTACGGGCCCCTGGGTGCCGACCCGACCCCGGACAGCCCGATCACGGCCCGGGGCCGATGAGCGCCGCCGGGGCCGGAGGGGGCCGTGGGATAGAATCGCCGGGTGCCTGAGGAGACGAACACGTACGATGCCGCGGCGGCGCAGGACCGCTGGCAGTCCTTCTGGGAGCAGGATCGGACCTTCGTCCCGCTCGACGACGGCAGCCGGCCACGCCGCTACGTGCTCGACATGTTCCCCTACCCCTCCGGTGACCTGCACATGGGGCACGCCGAGGCGTTCGTCATGGGCGACGTCATCGCGCGCTACTGGAAGCTGCGCGGTTTCGACGTCATGCACCCGATCGGCTGGGACTCCTTCGGGCTCCCGGCGGAGAACGCGGCGATCAAGCGCAACGAGCACCCGGCCGAGTGGACATACGCCAACATCGAGACCCAGGCGCGGTCGTTCCGTCGCTACGGGTTGAGTCTGGACTGGGGCCGCCGGCTGCACACCTCCGACGCCGAGTACTACCGGTGGACCCAGTGGCTGTTCCTGCGCTTCTTCGAGCGCGGGCTGGCCTACCGCAAGGACTCGATGGTCAACTGGTGCCCCAACGACCAGACCGTGCTGGCCAACGAGCAGGTCGTCCAGGGGCACTGCGAGCGGTGCGGCGCGTCGGTCACCAAACGCAAGCTCAACCAGTGGTACTTCCGGATCACCGACTACGCCCAGCGGCTGCTGGACGACATGGCTCAGATCCAGGGGAAGTGGCCCGACCGGGTGCTGGCCATGCAGCGCAACTGGATCGGCCGTTCCGAGGGGGCCTTCGTCGACTTCGTCATCGAGGGCCAGGAGGCGCCGGTGACGGTGTTCACCACCCGGCCCGACACCCTGTTCGGCGCGACCTTCTTCGTCGTCGCGCCGGAATCGGAGCTGGCCGACCGGATCTGCGCGCCCGGGCAGCGGGCCGCCTTCGAGACGTACCTGGAGGCCACCAAGCGGGTCTCCGACATCGAGCGTCAGTCGACGGAGCGGCCCAAGACCGGGGTGTTCCTGGGGACGTATGCGATCAACCCGGTGAACGGCGCGAAGTTGCCGGTGTACGCCGCGGACTACGTGCTCGCCGACTACGGCACCGGCGCGGTGATGGCGGTGCCGGCGCACGACCAGCGCGATCTGGACTTCGCCACCGCCTACGACATCGAGGTCCGGGCCGTCGTCGACACCGGCGAGCCGGATCCGGCGACGACCCGGGTGGCGACCACCGGAGACGGCACCTACGTCAACTCCGGCCCCCTGGACGGCCTGAACGACAAGGCCGCGGGTGTCCGGGCGATCGTCGGTTGGCTGGAGGAGCACGGGCAGGGCCGGGGTGCGGTCACCTACCGCCTGCGGGACTGGCTGCTCAGCCGGCAGCGGTTCTGGGGCGCCCCGATCCCGATCATCCACTGCCCGCACTGCGGCGATGTGCCGGTGCCCGACGACCAGTTGCCGGTCGAACTGCCGCATCTGCGCGGAGCCGCGCTGGCACCGAAGGGGACCTCGCCGCTGGCCGGGCCGGAGGCCGCCGAGTGGCGCGAGGTGACCTGCCCGAAGTGCGGCGGGCCCGCCGGCCGCGACACCGACACCATGGACACCTTCGTCGACTCGTCGTGGTACTACTTCCGTTACTGCTCCCCGCACGACGAGAAGGCCCCCTTCGAAATCGAGGACGTCGCCCGCTGGATGCCGGTCGATCAGTACGTCGGCGGCGTCGAGCACGCCACCCTGCACCTGCTGTACTCCCGGTTCTTCACCAAGGTCCTGTACGACATGGGGCTGATCACCTTCACCGAGCCCTTCAGCCGGCTGCTCAACCAAGGACAGGTGATCAACCAGGGCAAGGCGATGTCGAAGTCGCTGGGCAACGGGGTCGACCTGGGCGCCCAGATCGACACCTACGGGGTCGACGCGGTCCGGCTGACCGTGGTCTTCGCCGGCCCGCCGGAGGAGGACATCGACTGGGCCGACGTGTCGCCGGCCAGCTCGCTGCGGTTCCTGCACCGGGCCTACCGGCTGGCGACCGACGTCACCTCGACGCCGGGCACCGACCCGGCCGGCGGCGACGCGGCGCTGCGCCACCAGACCCACAAGACGATCGCCGAGATCACCCACCTGCTCGACGACCAGCGGTTCAACGTCGTCGTCGCCCGGCTGATGGAGCTGGTCAACGCCGCCCGCAAGGCCGTCGACGGTCCGGCAGGGGGCGCCGACCCGGCGGTCCGGGAGGCCGTCGAGTTCGTCACCGTCGCGCTGAGCACCATCGCCCCGTACGTCGCCGAGGAGATGTGGGTCGCGCTGGGCCGGACGCCGTCGGTGGCGAACGCGAACTGGCCGACCGCCGATCCTGCGCTGCTGGTGGAGGAGTCGGTCACCTGCGTGGTGCAGATCAAGGGCAAGGTCCGGGCCAAGCTGATCGTCCCGCCGACCATCGATGCCGACGAGCTGCAACGGTTGGCGCTGGCCGATGCGGGGGTCCGCCGGGCCCTCGACGGCCGGGAGGTTCGCAAGATCATCGTCCGGGCCCCCAAGCTGGTCAGCATCGTCCCGGCCTGATTCGTTGTCCACAGCCGGCGAGCGTCCGGAACCGTTGTCCACAGCCGGCCGTCGGCCGGGGCACTGAGGGCCTCACGCGCCCACACTCCGGGCATGAAGCTCAGCTCATCGCGGATGCCCGACGAGCGGACCGTGCAACGACGGCTGGCCGCCGTGCTGGACGCCACGCCGGTCGGCCCCTGGGACGACCCAGAGGTCGCCGACGAGGACGCGACGGACACCGTGCGCCTCGACGCCGTTCGGCCCGACCCGGCGCCCCAGGGGCCGCCGCGGCGTGCCGTCGCGCCCCCACCGGGCGTCGGCGGGTCGTTCGCGGACGTGCACCGGCCCTGGCGGCGCGGGCCGCTGCTGGTGCTGGCCGCGCTGTTGGTGTTGGCTGTCGCTTTGGCCGGTGTGTCGGTGGTCCGGTCCCGGCCGGTCGCGGTGGACGCCTCCGCCATCGAGATCTCCGGTGCCACCGACCCGGCCCAGGCGCCGACCCCGACCCGGTCCGCCTCGGCAGCATCCGCACCGTCCGGCCCGACCCCGCCCCCGCAGCTCGTCGTCCACGTCATCGGGGAGGTGGCGCGGCCCGGCGTCGTGACCCTGCAGGCCGGCGCCCGGGTGGCGGACGCGATCGAGGCCGCCGGCGGGTCGACCGGCGACGCCGACCCCGGAGATCTCAACCTGGCCCGGGTCCTGGCCGACGGCGAACAGGTCGTCGTCGGTTCCCGGGCCTCTCCGGGCGGTGAGGTGCGCAGCGGTCCCACAGCGGCGGGCGCGGCCGCTGGAACGGGCAGCGGCGGTGCGGTGGCGGCCACGACCGGCGCCGTGGTCGACCTCAACACCGCGACGGCGGCGGATCTGGAGGCCCTGCCCGGAGTGGGGCCCGTGACCGCCTCGAAGATCCTCTCCTGGCGTGACGAGCACGGCGGCTTCACCTCCGTCGACCAGCTCCAGGAGGTGCCCGGGATCGGCCCGAAGACCTATGCCCAGCTCGCCCCGCTCGTCACCGTCTGACCGGTGGTCCGCTGCCCGCCTGCCCGACACCCGGTTGTACGCGCCGGCGGCGGCCCTGTGGGCGGGCTGCTGGTGGGGAACCGCGGCGCCCCCCGGGCCCGTGCACTGGGCCGGGTGGCTGACGGCCGCGGTGGTGGTGGCGGGGTGGGCGGTGCGCTCGGCCCGGTCCGGTGGCCGGGCCCGGTCCCGCCCCGGCCTGCTCGTCGCAGCCGCCGCCCTGCTCGCCGGGATCCTGATCGGCCACCTGCATGCCCTCGCGGTTGCCTCCGGGCCGCTGCCCGCCCTGGCCGAGCAGCACCGCGGGGCGACCGTCGTGCTCACCCTGACCAGCGATCCCCGCCCGTACGGCGCCACCGGGGCCGCGGACGGCGGGGAGGCCCCTCGCGGCGGCGTGTGGTTGCGTGGCACGGTCACGCAGGTCCGGACCGCTGACGCCATCCATCGCACCCGGTCGCCGGTGTTGGCGTTCGTGGCCTCGGGGCGGGCCGACGAGTGGTCCGGGCTGCCGGTCGGCAGCACTGTCGCCGTCCCCGTCGACGTGTCGCCGGCCGATCCGGGCAGTGGCCTGGCCGCCGTGCTCGCGCCCGTGGGCCGGGTCCGCCCGCTGTCCGGGCCGAGCGCCGACCTGCGGGCCGTCCACCGCGTCCGCGAGGGCCTGCACCGGGCGCTCGACGGCCGCCCGGAGGCGGCCCGGGCCCTCGTCCCCGCGCTCGTTCTCGGCGACACCAGCGCGGTCGGTGAGGATGCGACGGAAGTCTTCCGGGATGCCGGGATGCTGCACCTGCTGGCCGTGTCCGGCAGCAATCTGACGCTGCTGCTGGCATTCCTGGTCGGATCCGCCTGCGCGCTGGGACTGCGCGGGCGGTCGGTGCACGTGCTCGGTGCCGTCACCGTCGGCGTGTTCGTCGGTCTGTGTCGCACCGAACCGTCGGTGCTGCGGGCTGCCGCGATGGGGCTGGTCGGGCTCGTCGGTCTGGTCTCCGGCAGTGCGGGCGGGCCGGCGCGCGGGCTGCGGGCGGTTGCCGTGGCGACCCTCGGACTGCTCGGCCTCGACCCGTGGCTGGCGCGGTCGGTCGGATTCGTCCTGTCGGTGCTGGCCACGGTCGGCATCGTGGCTCTGGCCGGCCCGTGGACCCGCGCGATGGGCCGATGGCTGCCGACCCGCCTGGCAGAGGCGATGAGCGTGCCGCTGGCGGCCCAGATCGTCACCACTCCGGTGTCCGCCGCACTCAGCGGGGAGGTGAGTCTCGTCGCGTTGTTCGCCAATGTGGCCGCCGGTCCGCTGGTCGGCCCGGCGACGGTTGCCGGCTTCCTGACCGCCGGGCTGGGGGTCGTGGCACCGCCGGCGGCGGCGCTGACGGGGCGGGTGGCCGGCTGGGCCGCGATCGGCATCGCCCGGATCGCCGAGATCGGCGCCGGCAGCGCCGGGGCGACGATGTGGTGGCCCGGCGGGCCGGTCGGCCTTGCGATGCTCACCGTGGCCTGCGCCGCGCTGGTCGTGCTCGTGGGCCGGCTGCTCGCCCACCGCGCGGCCAGCGTACTGGTGGTCCTGGCGCTGATCGCGGTGGTGCTGCGCGGTCCGCCGTCGCCGGGCTGGCCGCCGGCCGGCTGGGCGGTGCTGGCCTGCGACGTCGGGCAGGGCAATGCCGTGCTGCTGCGCGCCGGGGCGGACGCAGCCGTCCTCGTCGACACCGGATCGGCCGGCACCGGGGTGGTCGGCTGTCTGCGGCGCGCGGGTGTGCGCCGGCTGCCTGCGGTGGCCCTCAGCCATCTGCACGACGACCACGCCGGCGCCCTGGACGAGGTGGTCGCGGAGGTGCCGGTCGGAGCGGTCCTGACCGGCCGGGGAACCGACCCTCCCGACACCGGCCGGCGAGAACTGACCACCGGGGCCGGGGACGTCGTCGGGATCGGGGAGGTCCGGTGGCACACCCTGGCGCCCCCGCCGGGCAGCGGCCCACCCGTGGCGGGGGAGGAGAACAACGCCAGCATGGTCGGGCTGGCGGAGGTGGCAGGGGTCCGGGTGCTGCTGCCCGGCGATCTGGAACAGGCCGGCCAGCAGGCGTTGCTCCGCCGCGGTCCGCTGCCCGCCGCCGACGTGCTCGTCGTGGCGCACCACGGCTCCCGCAGCCAGGAGAGCGCCTTCCTCCTCGGCTCGCGCGCGTCGGTCGCCCTGATCAGCGTCGGCGCCGACAACGACTACGGACACCCGAACGGCGACACGCTCGATGCCCTGCGCCGCGCCGGGATGGTCGTCGTACGGACCGACGAGCGCGGGGATGTCGCCGTGGTCCGCCGCGGCGACAGCCTGGTCGTGGTCGGGCGGCACTGAGCCGCCGCCGGGTGGCACCGGGCGGCACCGAGGAATGACGGTGGGGGCTGCCATAGTGGAGGGGTGCCCAGGTCCCGCAAGCCCAGCAGTGACGAGCCCACCTCCCCGTACGGCCGGGTGGTGCTGGTCCGCGGCCCCGAGGAACTGCTCGCCGAGCGGTACGTCGACGAGCAGTTGGCCGCCTGCCGGGCCGAGGCCCCCGATGTCGAGGTGACGCGCGCCGAGGCGGCCGAGCTCGACGTCACCGGGCTGGGCCAACTCGCCTCCGGGTCCCTGTTGGCGACCCACTCGGCGGTGGTCATCGACCACCTCGCCGATGCGGATTCCTCGCTCGGCAGTGCCCTGCTCGACCTGGCCGCCTCACCGGCGCCGGAGCTTGCGCTGATCCTCGTCCACCACGGGGGCGTCAAGGGCAAGGGCCTGCTCGACAAGCTCACCAAGGCCGGGGTGGGTGTCCGGCGCGCCGATGCGCTCAAGCCGTCGGAGGTCACCGGGTTTGTCGTCGCCGAGGCCCGCCGCGCCGGCGTACGCATCGACGGTCCGGCCGCCGGGTCGCTCGTCGACGCGGTCGGGACCGACCTGCGCTCCCTGGCCCAGGCGGTGCGGCAACTGGCGGAGGACACCGACGACCCGCGGATCGACACCGTGACGGTGCAGCGCTACTTCCAGGGGCGGGCGGAGGTCAAGGGATTCACCATCGCCGACGCCGCACTGGCCGGGGAGACGACCCGGGCGCTGACCGAGCTGCGCTGGGCGCTGGCGAGCGGCACCCCGGCGGTGCTGGTGACGGGGGCGATGGCGGCCGGCGTACGTTCTCTCGGTCGGCTGTCCGGGATCCGCGGGCGGGCCAACGACCGGGAGGTGGCCGCCGAGCTGGGCGTGCCGCCGTGGAAGCTGCGCACCCTGCGCCAGCAGTTGAGCCGCTGGGATGCCGAGGGCCTGGCCCGGGCGGTGGTGTTGGTGGCGCGGGCCGACGCCGCGGTGAAGGGCGCGGCCGGCGACGCCGACCACGCCCTGGAGACGATGGTGCTGCGGGTCAGCCGGCTGGCGCGGTGAGCGTCAGTTCCGCCGTGCGGTGACCCGGGCGGCGATCACCCCGCCGATCGCGCCGCCGAGATGGGCCTGCCAGGAAACGCCCGGCTGGGTCGGCAGCACCCCCCAGATCATTCCGCCGTACACCACGACGAGGGCAACCGCGATGAGAATCTGACGCCAGTCGCGGGTCCACAGACCCCGCACGAGCAGATACGCGAACCAGCCGAAGATCAGGCCGCTGGCCCCGGCGACGTACGCCCCGGCGGGGGTCAGCGCCCATGCGAACAGCCCGGACACCACGATGCTGATCGCGGTGGTGATGAGCCAGCGGTTGCGCCCCGACATCATCACCAGCCAGCCGAAAACGAAGAACGGGACGGAGTTGGAGATCAGGTGCTGCCAGCCGAAGTGCAGGAACGGGGCGGTCAGGATGAAGACCAGGCCCTGCGGATCCTGGGCGCGGATCGCCAGGTAGTCGAGCATATTGCCGCTGAGGACGTCGACAAACTCGATCAGCCACAGCAGCACCAGCGCGCCACCCATGAACCGGGCTGCGCCCACCGGGGTCTCCACCCGGCGGCGCACCGGGACGCGCTGGGCGGGAGGGACGGGAAGGTAACTGCTGGGCATGCTCATGCCCCCAGTGTGCCAACGCGGACAATCGGGGACATCCCCGATGGCCCCGACCTGGGGGATCAGACGAGGGCGTTGACCCGCTTGGCGATCTTCGACTTGCGGTTGGCGGCCTGGTTCTGGTGGATGACCCCCTTGGAGACGGCCTTGTCCAGTTGGCGCGAGGCGACCCGGGCGAGCTCCTGCGCCTTCTCGGTGTCACCGGCCTCGATGGCCTCGTCCACCCGGCGGGTGTAGGTGCGCAGGGCGGACTTCACCGACTTGTTGCGCAGGCGGGCCTTCTCATTGGTCTTGATGCGCTTCTGCTGGGACTTGATGTTCGCCACGGGGCAGGCCTCTGGACTCTCGGATCTAGGAAACTGAGGGCGCGCTCGACCGGACGCGGTCAGCGCAAGCCAATACACTACCAGCCCGCGCCCGCGTGGGCCAGTCGAGGGATCCCCGGACGCGACACGTCGACGACCGGCCCCACGGTCACGTGAGACACTGGGGGCTGCCCCTCTGCCCGCCGACCAGGAGTATCCACCGCACCGTGACTGACAGCGTTCTCGAGCCGGGCCGGACCCCGCCGTCCCTGCTGCGCAATTTCTCGATCATCGCGCACATCGACCACGGGAAGTCCACCCTTGCCGACCGGATGCTGCAGCTGACCGATCTGGTCGACGAGCGCTCCATGCGCGCCCAGTACCTGGACCGGATGGACATCGAACGCGAACGCGGCATCACCATCAAGTCGCAGGCGGTCCGGATGCCGTGGACCGTCGACGGGACGACGTACGCGCTGAACATGATCGACACCCCCGGCCACGTCGACTTCACCTACGAGGTGTCCCGCTCCCTGGAGGCCTGCGAGGGTGCCGTCCTGCTCGTCGATGCCGCCCAGGGCATCGAGGCACAGACGCTGGCCAACCTCTACCTGGCCATCGACGCCGACCTGGAGATCGTGCCCGTCCTCAACAAGATCGACCTGCCCGGCGCCGAACCCGACAAGCACGCCGCCGAACTCGCCGGCATCATCGGCTGTGACCCCTCCGACGTGCTGCGCGTCTCCGCCAAGACCGGCGAGGGCGTCCCGGCCCTGCTGGACCGGATCGTCGGGTCGATTCCCGCCCCGACCGGCGTCGGGGACGCGCCGGCCCGGGCACTGATCTTCGACTCGGTGTACGACGTCTATCGCGGCGTCGTCACGTACGTCCGGGTGGTCGACGGGCGGCTGGAGGATCGGGCGAAGGTGCGGATGATGTCCACCGGCGCCACCCACGACCTGCTGGAGATCGGCGTCATCGCCCCCGAACCGGTCAAGGCCGGCGCGCTGGGGGTCGGCGAGGTCGGCTACCTCATCACCGGCGTCAAGGACGTCCGCCAGTCCCGCGTCGGTGACACCGTCACCACCGCCCGCGGCCCCGCCGACGCGCCGCTGTCGGGCTATCAGCACCCCAACCCGATGGTCTACTCGGGCCTCTACCCGATCGATGCCTCCGACTACCCGGACCTGCGCGAGGCGCTGGAGAAGCTGCAGCTCAACGACGCCGCCCTGGTCTACGAGCCGGAAACCTCCACCGCGCTCGGCTTCGGCTTCCGGGTCGGCTTCCTCGGGCTGCTGCACATGGAGATCGTCCGGGAACGACTGGAACGCGAGTTCGGCCTCGACCTCATCTCCACCGCCCCCAACGTCGTCTACCGGGTGGTGATGGAGAGCGGCGAGGAACGGACCGTCACCAATCCGTCGGAATACCCCACCGACGGCAAGATCGACCGGGTGTTCGAGCCGGTGGTCGATGCGACGATCCTCGCGCCGGCCTCCTTCATCGGCACCATCCTCGAACTGTGCCAGGCGAAGCGCGGCGTCCAGCAGGGCATCGACTATCTGTCCGCGGACCGGGTCGAGATCCGCTACATGCTGCCGCTGGCCGAGATCGTCTTCGACTTCTTCGACCAGCTCAAGTCGCGCACCAAGGGGTACGCCTCCCTGGACTACCACGAGGCCGGCGAACAGGAGGCCGACCTGGTCAAGGTCGATATCCTTCTGCAGGGCGAACCGGTCGACGCGTTCTCGGCGATCGTGCACCGGGACAACGCGTACTCGTACGGCACGATGATGGCGACCAAACTGAAGGAACTCATCCCGCGCCAGCAGTTCGAGGTGCCGATCCAGGCCGCGGTCGGCGCCCGGGTGATCGCCCGGGAGACCATCCGGGCGCTGCGCAAGGATGTGCTGGCCAAGTGCTACGGCGGCGAC
>CAZGWN010000004.1:176-84861 GCA_964528755.1 uncultured Propionibacteriaceae bacterium | reverse complement strand
GCCTACGCCCCGAACGGCCAGCAGGGCTCCTACTTCCTCGAGCCGATCGAGGGCTACGCCGACCTGCAGTGCGGTGACGACGGAGACTGCGAGAAGAACAAGCCGAAGGCCGACACGCTGACCGGTCTGGCGGTCGTCGACGACCAGACCTTCACCATCAAGACGGCCGCGCCGGTGTCGAACCTGGCCGTGCGGCTGGGCTACTCGACGTTCGCACCGCTGCCCGACTCCTTCTTCGCCGACCCGGAGGCGTTCGGCAAGAACCCGATCGGCGCCGGTCCCTACAAGTTCGTGTCCCAGGACACCCAGAACATCGTGGTCGAGAAGTACGCCGACTACAAGGGTGACTGGCCCGGCTCCGCGGACAAGATCACCTTCCGGATCTACCAGGACGTCGCCGCCGCGTACGCCGACGTGGTGGCCGGCAACCTCGACGTCCTCGACGAGGTGCCCTCGGACATGCTCGTCGGTGACCAGTGGAAGAGCGACAACCCCGACCGCAACGTGCTCGCCAAGGAAGGTGCCATGCAGTTGGTCGCCTTCTCGCCCGCCGATCCGCAGCTGGCCGACACCAACAAGCGCAAGGCGCTGTCGATGGCGATCAACCGCCAGCAGATCATCGACCAGGTCTTCGCCGGCACCCGCGTCCCGGCCGACTCCTGGGTCTCGCCCGTGGTCGACGGCTACAAGGCCGGCGCCTGTGGCGACACCTGCACATACAACCCCGACGAGGCCAAGAAGCTGTGGGATGCCGCCGGCGGTTACGACGGCACGCTGACCCTGAGCGTCAACGGGGATGCCGACCACAAGCCGTGGGCCGACGCCACCTGCAACTCGATCAAGAACGCGCTGGGCCAGGACTGCCAGGTCGTGCTGACGCCGGACTTCAAGACGCTGCTCGACCAGATGGAGAACCGTGAGCTGAAGGGCATGTTCCGCTACGGGTGGCAGATGGACTACCCCTCGATCGAGAACTTCCTCACGCCGATCTACGCCACCGGTGCATCGTCGAACTACTTCGACTACTCCAGCGCGGACTTCGACGCGGCGATCGCGGCCGGCAACCAGGCCGCGACCACCGAGGAGGCCAACGCGAAGTACCAGGATGCCGAGGCGGTCCTCGCCAAGGACCTGCCGACCATTCCGACCTGGATCCCGAGCCGACCGGTGATCTGGTCGACCAACGTGACCAACGTCGCCGTCACCCCGTTCGGTGTGCCGGACTACGCCCACGTCCAGGTCATCCAGTAGTCGGGCCCATCGGCCCGAGGGTCCCACGATCCGGTGGCGGACATCACCCCTGCGGTGACGATCGCTCCGGGGCATGATCGGGGCCGTACGAGGGCCCGCCGGTTCGCCGGTGGGCCCTCCGCGGCGTTCCCGAGATCCGGCCCGCGTGTGGGCGTGCCGCAGGGTGCCTACCCTGTGGTGGACATCGCGCGCGGGTCGAATGTGGCCCTCGGCCCTTCACAGAGAGGAGCACGGCGATGGGGACGTATGTCGTCCGTCGACTGTTGCAGATGATCCCGGTCCTGATCGGGTCGACGTTCTTGATCTTCGTGATGGTCTTCGCGCTACCGGGTGACCCGGTGGCCGGTCGGTGTGGTGAACGTGCCTGCCCGCCCGCCTACGTCGCGGCCTTCACCAAGGAGTACCACCTCGACCAGCCGGTCCTGGTCCAGTACGCGCTGTACTTCGGACGCCTGATGCGCGGCGACCTGGGCACCAACTTCTTCGGCAACTCGGTGGCCGGTGAGCTGGCGGCCCGCTTCCCGACCACCATTCGACTGGCGCTGATCGCGATTCTCTTCGAGATCATCGTCGGGATCGGGGCCGGCGTGTGGGCGGGCATCCGCCGGAACCGGTGGCCCGACACCCTGGTGACGCTGAGCAGCCTGCTCATCATCTCCGTGCCGATCTTCGTGCTCGGCGCGCTCGCCCAGTTGGTCTTCGGGGTCCGACTGGGGTGGTTCCCGGTCACCTCGACCCAGGGCACCTGGGAGCAGTTGCTGCTGCCGGGGTTGGTGCTGGGCTCGGTGTCGGTGGCGTACGTCGCGCGGCTGACCCGGACCAATCTGGTGGAGAATCTGCGGGCCGACTACGTCCGGACGGCCAAGGCCAAGGGACTCGGTCGCGGCCGATCGGTGGGTATCCACACCCTGCGCAACTCCCTCATCCCGGTCGTCACCTACATCGGCGCCGACTTCGGCGCCCTGATGGGCGGGGCGATCGTGACCGAACGCATCTTCAACGTCAACGGAATCGGCAGCTTCATCTTCCGTTCGATCACCCAGCGCGACGGAGTCTCCGTCGTCGGCTCGGTGGTCTGCCTGGTGCTCGTCTTTCTCATCATGAATCTGCTCGTCGACCTGCTCTACGGCGTCCTGGACCCGAGGATCAGCCATGAATGACCGCTCAGATCGTGCCGGTGTCGAGCTGGAGGAGGACCGTCGGTCCGCCTTCGCGCCGGAAGCCCCGACTCCCGTCGAGCAGATGCCGATCCCGGAGGGTGCCGAGCCCGACCTCGGCCCCGCCCGGTCCCTGTGGTCGGACGCCTGGGCGGAGATGCGCAGCCGAGTGCTGTTCTGGGTCTCGGCGGGGCTGATCGTCGTCTTCGTCGTGATGGCGGTCGTGCCGCAGGTGTTCACCTTCTTCAGTCCCAACCCCGACCCGTACTACGCCGACCTGGGCAACGCCCGGCTGGCGCCCTCGGGCAGGGCCTGGTTCGGGTACGACTCGCAGGGCTACGACGTCTATTCCCGGACGATCTACGGCGCCCGCTCCTCGATCCTCGTCGGCCTGGGGGCGACCATCGCCACCACCGTCTTCGGCGGGATCGTCGGCGTCTTCGCGGGCTATTTCGGTGGCTGGATCGACACCGTGCTGTCCCGCCTGGCGGATGTGTTCTTCGCCATCCCCCTGCTGCTCGGCGGGATTCTGGTGCTCTACACCTTCCCGAACACGCTGGACACGCCGTACCTGGTGATGGTCGGCAAGGTCGTCCTGGCCCTGGGCATCCTCGGCTGGCCCAACATCGCCCGCTTGATGCGCTCCTCGGTGCTGCAGGTGAAACCGCAGGACTTTGTGCAGGCGGCCCGCGCGCTCGGTGCGGCGCCGACCCGGATCATCTTCTCCCACATCCTGCCCAACGCCATCGCGCCGGTGATCGCTGTCGCGACGATCAACCTCGGCGCCTACATCGCGATCGAGGCGACGCTGTCCTTCCTCGGCATCGGCCTGCAGCCGCCGGCGATCTCGTGGGGTGTGGCGATCTCGGAGGCGTCGGGCATCGGGCTGGTCCGGGCCGCGCCGCACATGCTGCTGTTCCCGTCGGTGTTCCTGTCACTGACGGTGCTCGCCTTCATCATGCTCGGCGAGGTTGTCCGTGACGCACTCGATCCGAAGCTGCGTTGAGAGGAGCCCGAAAATGACGAGTACTACGGAGCCGGCGCGCCGCACCCGGCACGTGCGCAACGCCCGGACGTGGACCCCGGTCGACGGGACCCTGTTGCAGGTCGACGACCTGCACGTGGAGTTCCACACCCGGGACGGGGTCGCGAAGGCCATCAACGGTGTCAGCCTGGAGGTGCGCCAGGACGAGACGCTGGCCATCCTCGGCGAGTCCGGATCGGGCAAGTCGGTCACCGCACAGGCGATCATGGGCATCCTCGACACCCCGCCGGCGTACATCACCGGCGGTCAGGTGCGCTACTGCGGCACGGACCTGCTGACGGTCGACGAGAAGGTCATGCAGACCGTCCGCGGTGCCGAGATCGCCATGATCTTCCAGGACGCGCTCAGCGCCCTCAACCCGGTGTTCAGCGTCGGCTGGCAGATCGCCGAGATGTTCCGGGTACACCGCGGCACGAACCGGCGCGACGCCGAGGAGGCCGCGATCCGGCTGATGGAGCGGGTGCACATCCCGGCCGCCCGGGAGCGGGTGCACAACTACCCGCACCAGTTCTCCGGAGGCATGCGCCAGCGGATCATGATCGCCATGGCGATCGCGCTGGACCCGCACGTGCTGATCGCCGACGAGCCGACGACCGCGCTGGACGTCACCGTCCAGGCCCAGATCATGGACCTGCTCAAGGAACTCCAGGCCGAGTCCCACATGGGGCTGATCCTGATCACCCACGACCTCGGCGTGGTGGCCGACGTCGCGGACCGGATCGCCGTGATGTACGCCGGCCGGCTGGTGGAGAAGGCTGATGTCCGCCGGCTGTACGCCGACCCGGCGCACCCGTACACCCTGGGCCTGCTGGAGTCGATTCCCCGGCTGGACCAGCAGGGTCAGCGGCTGAACGCGATCGGCGGCCTGCCGCCGAACCTGACCCGGATCCCGGCCGGTTGCCCGTTCCACCCGCGCTGTCGGTTCGCCACCGCCGTGTGCCGGGTCGGTGCCCCGCCGCCCCTGGTCGAGATCGCCCCGGGCCGGGAGGCCGCCTGCCACCACGTCGACGAGGTCGTCGGCCACCACCTGTTGACGCGCGACCTGGGAGTCGCCGCGGGAGGGACACGATGAGCGGAGAGGCCATTCTGCGGGCCGAGGGCCTGAAGAAGTACTACCCGATCCGGCGCGGCGTGACCCGCAGCCACGTCGGCAATGTCAAGGCCGTCGACGGGGTGTCGTTCGACCTGCACTCCGGGGAGACGCTCGGCGTGGTCGGCGAGTCGGGTTGCGGCAAGTCGACCCTCGGCCGGCTGCTGGTCCAGCTCGAGCAGCCGACCGAGGGCAAGGTGTGGTTCCAGGACCGGGACATGTTCACGCTGTCCCGGACGGAACTGCGGCGGGCCCGTCGCGACATCCAGATCGTCTTCCAGGATCCGTACACCTCGCTGAACCCGCGCAAGACGGTCGGCGACATCGTCGGCGAGCCTCTGGAGATCCATCCGGAGGTGGTGCCGCACGGAGATCGCCGCCGGCGGGTGCAGGAGTTGCTCGACCTGGTCGGGCTCAACCCCGAGCACATCAACCGCTATCCGCACCAGTTCTCCGGTGGTCAGCGGCAGCGGATCGGGATCGCCCGCGGGATCGCGCTCAACCCCAAGGTGCTGGTCTGCGACGAACCGGTGTCGGCACTGGACGTGTCGGTGCAGGCCCAGGTGGTCAACCTGCTCCAGGACCTCCAGCGCGAGCTGGGGTTGGCGTACGTGTTCATCGCCCACGACCTGTCGGTGGTGCGCCACATCTCCGACCGGGTCGCGGTGATGTATCTCGGCCGGATCGTCGAACTCGGTGACGAGCACCAGATCTACGACCGTCCGCTGCACCCGTACACCCAGGCGCTGCTGTCCGCCGTACCGGTGCCCGACCCGGAGGCGCGGGCGGACAAGAAGCAGATCATGCTCTCCGGCGACGTGCCCTCGCCGGCGAACCCGCCGCGGGGCTGCCGCTTCCACACCCGCTGCCCACTTCTGCAGGCCCATCCGGAGATGATGGAACGCTGCTCCGGCACGGAGCCGGCCCTCGACCTGCACGACGACGGACAGGGACAACACCGGGCGGCCTGCCACTTCGCCCGCCGGCTGATCGAGGTGTGATTCGGGCCGGGGTGCGGACGCGGGGGACCGGGATGCGGGCGACGGCCGCCGGGGATCCTAGGGTGGAGCCGTGACGTGGACCTACCCGCGGGAACCACGCGTGCTGTTCGTGCACGCCCACCCCGACGACGAAACCCTGCAAACCGGGGCCACCATGGCCGCGTGCGCCGCCCGGGGTGCCCGGGTCACCCTGGTGACCTGCACCCTGGGCGAGCAGGGCGAGGTGGTCGCCGACGACCTCGCGGCCCTGGCCGGGGACGGTGCCGCGCTGGGCGCCCACCGGCTGGCCGAGTTGACGGCGGCGATGGCCGCGCTCGGGGTGGTCGACCACGTCCGGCTCGGCGGCGACCACCACTACCGCGACTCGGGAATGGTCTGGGCCGCCGACGGGACCGCCACCGCACCCCCCGACCTCGCCCCGGACGCCTTCTGGGCGGCGGACCTGCGGGAGGCGGCCGACCACCTGGTGGTGCTGGTGCGGGCCCGTCGCCCCCACGTCCTGGTCACCTACGACCCGGCCGGCGGCTACCTCCACCCCGACCACGTGCAGGCCCACCGGGTGGCCACGTACGCGGCGGCGCTGGCCGGGGTGCCCACCCACCGGCCCGACCTCGGTCCGGCGTGGGCGGTGCCCAGGACGCTGTGGATAGCGATGCCGGCCTCGCACGTGCGGGCTGCCGTCGAGGGCTGGGACGGTCGTCCGGCGGACCTCTTCGTGGACGGGCTGGTGACCGACCCGGACGCGCCGATGCTGGCCACCGATGCGGACATCGCGGTCGCCGTCGACGCCCGTGACCAGGTGGCCCGCACGTTGGCCGCCCTGGCCGCCTACCACAGCCAGCTTCGCCCCGGCAGCGGCTACCTCGGCCTGCCGACCGAGCGGTCCCGCGAGTTCTGGGGCCGGGAGTTCTACCGGTTTGCCGGCGGGGTGCCGTTGCCCGGCGGACGGCCGGCGGACGACCTTTTCGCGGGACTGGCATGAGTGCCGTGATGCGGCCGGCCGCCGAAGTGGCCGTGGCGGGCCGGCCCGGCGGGGCGTTCCGGGCCGCGATGGGCACCTTCGCCACCGGGGTTGCGGTGTTGGCCTGTCAAACCGCGGCCGGGCCGCTCGCGGTGACGATCAACGCGCTGGTCTCGGTATCGCTGGCCCCGCCGATCCTGGCGGTGTGTCTGCGCACCGGCGGCGCGATCCAGCAGGCGGTCGCGTCAGCGGGGGCCTGGACGGTGTCGGTGCTGGCCGCCGGGCAGGTCGGCCAGGCCGAGTGGTACGCCACCCGGCCCGAACACCGTGGCCCCGACCCCGCCGACGTCCCGCCGCTGGCTGCCACTCCGGCCGGTGACCCGGTGGTGGCCGGGGCCCTGACCTGGCTGGCCTGCCGGACCTGGCGGGAGGACCCGACGGGGGACCACACCGTGGTGTACGGGTCGGTGGTCGGCGCCTGGATCAACGAGACCGAACCGGAGGCGCTGACGTTCTTCCGGGGTGCCTTCGGGGGGCTTCCGGGCGCCGCCCGGTAGGTCGCCGGGCGGGCCCCGGGCCGGGCCGGTGGATCTCGGGTCACGGGAATGTCGATGCGCTCGCGTAGGATGTCCCGCGACACGGCGCCCAGGAAGGACCCCAGCACCCATGAGCCACGCCCAACCTCCCAGTCACCCGCGCCGGGGCAGGCTGGCCGCGAGCGAGAACCCGCCGTCCGGTCGGCACGCCACCGACGAGTTCGGGGCGCCCGGGCGGCCCCCCGCAGGGGACGGTCCGCAGTCGGGGCGGCGCGCCAGGCTCGCCGCCCTCATCGGTGCCGGCGTCCTCGTGCTGGCCGGCGCCGTGTACGTCGGCGGGTGGGCGCTGGCAGGGGACACGGTGCCGCGCCGGGCGACCGT
This sequence comes from uncultured Propionibacteriaceae bacterium, assembly GCA_964528755.1. Lineage (GTDB taxonomy): Bacteria > Actinomycetota > Actinomycetes > Propionibacteriales > Propionibacteriaceae > Raineyella. The sequence goes on along the minus strand of CAZGWN010000004.1, from coordinate 77,439 downwards.
GGCGGGTGTGGCGCTCGGCGGGCAGAGCCGCCAGGAGGCCGTGGCCACCCTGCGCGACGCCCTCGGCCCGCGGGCCGAGCAGGCGATCGAGCTCGACCTCGGCGACGGCGACACCACCAGCGTGTTGCCTGCCGAGGCCGGCCTGACGGTCGACTGGGAGGCGACGGTGGAGCGCACCGGCGTCGGACGGTCGTGGCAGCCCGGTCACATGTGGCAGGTGCTCACCGGCGGCGGCGCCACCGAGCCGGTGCTGGCCACGGACCGGGCGAAGATGGACAAGATCACCGCCAGCGTCGCGGCGGAGGCCGAACGGGACGCCACCAACGCCGCGCTCTCCTACGGCGACGACGGCAAGGTCAAGTTGGCCAAGGGTGTTCCGGCCCGGTCGGCGGACCCCGCCCTGGTGGAGCAGGCGTTGACGACGGCCTTCCCGCTGTCCCCGACGGCGGCGGTCCAGGTGCGGCACACCGATCCCGAGATCACCACCGCGGAGGCCGAGGAACTCAAGCGGACCTTCGCCGACCCGGCCGTGTCGGGGCCGGTGACCGTCGGCGTCGGTGATGGCGGCGACAGCTTCGAGGTGACGCCGAAGATGATCGCCAGATCGATCACCTTCGGCCGGTCCGACGGCCACCTCACCGGGACCCTGGACGCGAAGAAACTCGCCAAGCAGGCCGCCCCGGCGATCAAGAAGGTCAAGGGCGTCACCCAGGGCCGCGACGCGACCTGGCAGTTCAGCGGTGGTCGACCCACGATCGTGCCGTCACAGGACGGCAGCGGGGTGTCGCGCGACGACCTGTTCGCCGCCGTGCAGCCGGCGCTGACCAAGACCGGGAACGAGCGTCGCGGCAGTGTCACGATCACCGCCGTGCCCGCCGAGTTCACCACCGAGGACGCGAAGAAGGTCGACGTGTCCGGCGTGATGGGCCAGTTCACCACCTACTTCCCGCACGCGGACTACCGCAACACCAACCTCGGTCTGGTCGCCGAGAAGATCAACGGGTACGTCGTGCTGCCCGGCGAAGCGTTCTCCATGAACGAGGTGGTGGGGGAGCGCAGCGCCGAGAACGGGTTCGCCGACGGCTGGGTGATCCAGGGCAACCGCGAGGTCAAGGAGGTCGGCGGCGGGGTCTCCCAGGGGGCCACGACGATCTTCAATGCGGCCTTCCTGTCCGGCCTGGAGGACGTCGAGCACCATCCGCACTCGCTGTATTACGACCGCTACCCGGCGGGCCGGGAGGCGACCGTCTACTACGGGTCGCTCGACCTCAGGTTCCGCAACGACACCGACCACGCGGTCGTCATCGAGGCCCATCGCACCCCGTCGTCCCCCGGGTCGAAGGGGTCGCTGACGGTCAAGATGTGGGGGACCTCGCCGTACGACAAGGTCGTGGCGCCGGACCCGGTGAAGTCGGACTACACGTCGGGCGCGACCCGCACCGACAACTCGCCCGACTGCACCCCGCAGGCGCCCGGGCAGGGGTTGACCGCGACGTTCTACCGGGCGTTCATCAAGGACGGCCAGGAGGTCCGGCGGGACAACTACACGTGGACCTACGACCCGCGGGACGAGATCACGTGCGCCTCCTGAACGGCGCGGATCGGCTGCGGGCGGCGGGTTCGGGGGGCCCGCTGTCGCGGGTGGACACCCGAACGGCCACCGCGGCGTACGGGGATACTGGAGGCAACACAGTCCGGCGGGATACCGGTGCGAAATCGCCCCTTCCCACCGGCTATGACGGTCAGGCCGCACCCGCCGAGGGTGCCCAGTGAGGAGCTCATTGTGACGTATATCATCGCGCAGCCCTGTGTCGACGTGAAGGATCGTGCCTGCGTCGAGGAGTGCCCGGTCGACTGCATCTACGAGGGCGAACGCTCGCTCTACATCCACCCCGAGGAGTGCGTCGACTGCGGCGCCTGCGAGCCGGTGTGCCCCGTGGAGGCGATCTTCTACGAGGACGACGTGCCCGAGGAGTGGTCGGACTACTACGACGCGAACGTGCATTTCTTCGACGGACTGGGGATGCCCGGCGGAGCCGCCAAGCTCGGACCTCAGAAGAAGGACGCGCCGCTGATCGCCGCGCTGCCGCCGCAGAACAAGGACTGACGGGTGAGCGTGGCCCGTGCGCCGCGCCGTCCACCTGCCGAGCGGCTGCCCGACTTCCCGTGGGACACCATCGCCGGGGTGAAGCGGCGGGCCGCGGCACATCCGGACGGGCTGGTCGATCTGTCGGTCGGGACCCCGGTCGACCCGACCCCCGAGCTGGGGCGTCGTGCACTGGCGGAGGCCGCCGATGCGCCCGGCTATCCGAAGACGACGGGCACGGAGGAGTTGCGTGAGGCGATCGTCGACTACCTGACCCGGCGCTGGGGCGCACGGGACCTCGGTGTCTCCGGTGTGCTACCCGTCATCGGCACCAAGGAGTTGGTCGCCGGGCTGCCGCTCCAGCTCGGGCTCGGAGTCGACCACACGCTGGTCATCCCGGCGACCGCCTATCCCACCTACGACGTCGGCGCTCGACTGGCCGGGTGCCGGGTGGTCGCGGCGGCCGACCTCGACGACGCCCGCCGCCAACTCGACGGACGGCCGGCCGACCTGGTCTGGTTGAACTCCCCGTCCAACCCGACCGGGCAGATCCTGTCCGCGGGTGAACTTCGTGCCTGGGTCGAGTGGGCGCGTGAGGTCGGTGCGATCGTGGCCTCGGACGAGTGTTATGCCGAGTTCGCCTGGGAGGCACCGGCGCACTCGGTCCTCGACCCGGCGATCTGCGGCGGGACACACACGGGTCTGCTGGCGTGCCACTCGCTGTCCAAGCGGTCGAACCTGGCGGGCTACCGGGCCGGGTTCGTCGCCGGCGATCCGGACCTGGTGGGCGGTCTCCTGGCGGTCCGCAAACATGCCGGGCTGATCGTGCCCGACCCGGTGCAGCACGCCATGGCGGTGCTGCTCGGCGATGACCGGCATGTCGAGGTGCAGCGGGAACGGTACCGGCGGCGCCGGGCACTGCTCCGGCCGGCGTTGGAGGCCGCCGGGTTCCGGATCGACCACTCGCAGGGGTCCATCTACCTGTGGGCGACGCGCGGCGAGGACGGCCGGGCAACGCTGGATTGGCTGGCCGCGCGGGGCATTCTGGGAGCCGCGGGAGACTTCTACGGCGAGGCCGGGCGGGACCACGTCCGGCTGTCGCTCACCGCCGCCGACGAGCGGATCGAGGCCGCGGCACATCGGTTGGCCGGCTGAGGACGGGCCGATTTCCGGTCCCGGAAGCCCGCCGGCCTCCGCCTGAGGTGTCCCTGGGTCCTTGTCAGGGCTCGGCGGAGGCGATGTGGGTGGTTGGCCCGGTTTGTCGGTGGTGGGTCCCCGGGCGGCCGGGCGGGTGTGGGAGGTCCGGGGCGTCCGCGGGGTCATTCGCGGGGGGTGGAAGAAGCTGGACGTCCTGGGCATCACGGGATAGCTGTTCACCCCCCGTGAATGACCCTACGCCCAGGGTCATTCACGGGGGGTGGGTCGGTTTCGCGGGGGGTGAAGGCCCTCCGCCTGCCTCTCGCCCCGTCTGGTTCGTGACGCAGGGGCCGCCGGCGACCCCGCTCCCGGGACACGCGACTCCCGGAGGGGACGGAGTCGGTGGCACAGCTGGTTCCCCTGGTGTACCGCGCGGATACTGATGCTGCCATCGGGCAACGCCATGGCCCGCGACTCGTCGATCTCCCCAGACCGCTGATCGGCCATCCCTGATGATTCGTCGCGACGACCACCAGGGTCAGGGGGCCGCCAGCCGCACGACGACCGTACGGTCGGCCTCCGGCTCGGCCGCCTCGGTCCAGGCCGGGAGACTGCTGGCCGCCCAGGTCCAGGACCGGCCCCCGACGGTGACCGAGGCGACACCCGTGTCGTCGGAGTGGACGACGGCGTGATGGGCGACGGCCCAGGCCATCTGGTCCGACGCGGCGCGGTAGGTGACGGTCAGCCCGTCGTCGGACACCGAGGCGTCCACGCCCAGATCCTGCGCGAGCGCGGCGACCAGTGCCTCGGCGTCTGCGGCCGAGCGCTCGGTGTCACCGCAGGTGACACCCTCGGGGGAGTGCCCGGCCAGGACACTGGCGATGATGCGGCTGTTGGCCTCGTGCTGGCGGTACGCCTCCGGGTGGCCGGAACGCTGCACGGTCTGAGCGACGTCGTTGATGTCCCCGGTCTCCCAGCCGTCGACCTTCAGCAGGGCGTCGTAGAACGCGTTGGTGGAATAGACCGGGTCGAGGATCTCCTCCTCGCTGCCCCAGCCCTGGGAGGGCCGCTGCTGGAACAGGCCGAGCGAGTCCCGGTCGCCGTAGTCCAGGTTGCGGATCCCGGACTCCTGGAACGCGGTGGCCATGGCGATCGACCCGGCCCGTGCCGGCAGCCCACGCTGCACGGCGATGCCGACGATCGTCCCGGCGTAGTGCGCCTGGTTCGGATCGAGGACGGCCGAGTTGCCGGAGGCGGTGAACCGGCAGCGCGCCTCGAACGGCGTCGGGGCGATGTACTCGCGTGCCCGCAACCAGGCCAGCCCGCCGATCAGCAGGGCGAGCACGAGAATTCCGGCGATGATGGCGGCAACGAGGCAGCCGAGGCCGCTGTGACGCCCGGGGGAGTGTGCCATCGGACGGTGTGATCCTCAGTTGGTGTGCAGTGCCGCGTTCAACTCGACAGTCTTGTCCCCACGGCTGCGGACCTGGACCGCGCCGGTCAGCGAGTTGCGGAGGAACAGCAGTCCGTCGTGGCCGGACAGCTCGCGGGCCTTCACGGTGTGCCCGTCGGGGAGGATGACCTTGGTGCCGCCGGTGACGTACAGCCCCGCCTCGACCACGCAGTTGTCACCCAGTGAGATGCCGATGCCGGCGTTGGCGCCGAGCAGGCAGCCCTTGCCGATCCGGACCCGCTCCTTGCCGCCACCGGACAGGGTGCCCATGATCGATGCGCCGCCGCCGATGTCGGAACCGTCGTCGACGACGACCCCCTGGGAGATCCGGCCCTCGACCATCGAGTGGCCCAGCGTCCCGGCGTTGAAGTTGACGAAGCCCTCGTGCATCACCGTGGTGCCCTCGGCCAGATGGGCGCCGAGCCGGGCCCGGTCGCCGTCAGCGAGGCGCACCCCGCTCGGCACCACGTAGTCGACCATCCGGGGGAACTTGTCGATGCCGAACACGGTCAGGTGTCCCCGAGTGGCGCGCAGCCGCGCGCGGGTCTCCTCGAACCCGTCGGCCGCGCACGGGCCCGCGCTGGTCCACACGACATTGGGCAGGACGGCGAAGATGCCGTCGAGGTTGATGCTGTTGGGCACGACGAGCCGGTGGCTGAGCAGGTGGAGGCGCAGGTACGCGTCGGCGGTGTCGGCGGGGGCGGCATCCAGGTCGACGACAGTGCGGATCACTTCCGTACGGACCCCGCGGGCCTCGTCGGCTCCGGCGCCTGCCGTGACGGCCTCGGGCGCCCCGGCCTCGTCCGGCTGCCCGAGGGCAGGTGCGGGATACCAGGTGTCGAGGACCTGGCCGGAGTCGTGGACGGTCGCCAAACCCCAGCCGTGAGCCGTACGTGCGCTGTCAGTCATGGCTCCAACTTTAGTGGGGTCGGACGAGGCCCCGGTCCGGCCGGGCTCAGACCTCCTTTTCCCACGTCCACGGCACGGTCTCCGTCACCTTCACCAGGCCGGCACGCTCCAGGATCGGCCGGGAGAACTCCGTGGAGTCCGAATGGATCCAGCGCACACCCCGCGACATCGCGGAGCGTACCCGAGCAGCGGTCAGGGCACGGTAGATGCCGCGGCCGCGGTAGCCGGGCAGGGTCGCTCCTCCCCAGATGCCGGCGAAGGTCGTGCCGGGGATCGGGTCGATGCGACCGGCGCTGACGATGGTGCCGTCGATCTCCGCCGCCCACACCTCCACGAACTCCCCGTTCGCCTGCCGTGCCAGAACCTCCTGCAGCATGCACTCGGCATGCGGAGCGCCGCCGAACACGGCGTCCTGCATGGCGAAGGCGGCGCGGATGTCCTCGGGTGCGGTGAGCAACCGTACGCTCACCCCGACCGGAGGCTCCGCATCGACCAGCGTCGACGCCTCGCCGAGCATCACCGACTCGGCGTCCTCGGCGACGAAGCCGGCCGCCGCCAGCGCTTCCTCGAGGCCCGGTGCGTCGTCGTGCGTACGGGTCTTCCACTCCGCCTGAAGGATCGACCCGTCTTCCGCGATCAGCCCGGCCACCTCCGCAACGCGCGCCGCCGGATCATCCAGCTCGCGATACGTGACGAACAGGCGCCCGCCTCCGAAACGCGCGATCCACAGCGGCCCACGTCGCCGGACGTGCAGCGCGCCGGACATCTCGGCCGTGGTGCGCAGGTGGGCGTCGTACTCGGCGAGGAGATCGGTCACCGGACCAACCCGGACCGGAACTCCGTCGCGGTGGTCGGCGTCGACAGGTTGCGCCGCATCCGGGTCATCGGCGCGCCGCCGGGGCGAAGCTGCATGGTGACGACATTACCTGCCTGCGCCGCACAGGCGCCGGATAGGCTGACCCGCATGACCCTGGATGTGCACGGAGATGTCGTCGACCTGTTGAGCGCGATCGTCGACATCGAATCGGTCAGCGGGCACGAGGGCCCGCTGGCCGACGAGGTGGAGACCGCGCTGCGGGCCCTCGGCCATCTCACCGTCGACCGGGTCGGCAACAACATCGTCGCCCGCACGGCGCTGGGCCGACGCGAACGGGTGATCATCGCCGGCCACCTGGACACCGTGCCGGTCGCCGGCAACCTGCCGTCCCAGCGCCGGATCGTCGACGGGGAGGACCGGATCTACGGCCGCGGCACCTGTGACATGAAGGCCGGCGTCGCCGTCGCCCTGTCGCTGGCAGCCGAGCTGGATCGGCCGCGCCGTGACGTCACCTGGATCTTCTACGACAACGAGGAGGTCGAGGCGGCCAAGAACGGTCTCGGCCTGCTCGAGCGCGAACGACCCGACCTGCTCGCCGGCGACTTCGCCGTCCTCGGCGAGCCGTCCGACGCTCGGATCGAGGGCGGCTGCCAGGGGTCGATCCGCTTCCTCATCACCACCACCGGCATCGCCGCGCACGCCGCTCGCGCCTGGCGCGGCCGCAACGCCATCCACGAGGCCGCCGACGTCCTGGACCGGCTCGGGATGTACGTCCCCCGCACGTCCGAGGTCGAGGGGTTGGAGTACATCGAGGGCCTCAACGCGGTGCGGATCGTCGGCGGCATCGCCGGGAATGTCATCCCCGACCGCTGCACGATCGAGATCAACTTCCGGTACGCCCCCGATCGCTCACCGCAGCAGGCCGCCTGCTGGGTCCGGGAGTACTTCGACGGGTACGACCTCGACATCATCGACGCGTCGCCGGCGGCCCGGCCGGGGCTGGACCGGCCGATCGCCCAGGAGTTCCTCGCCGCGGTGGGGGAGGCCCCGGCGCCCAAGTACGGCTGGACCGACGTCGCCCGGTTCTCCGCCCGCGGCATCCCGGCCGTCAACTTCGGGCCCGGGGATGCTCTGAAGGCCCACCAGGACGATGAGTACTGCGCCACCGCGTCGGTCCGCCAGGTCCGTCGGGCACTGAAGACCTGGCTGGGATAGGGGCCCTTGACACCCCTGCGGGCTAGAGTGGCGCGGGTGAACGACAAGCGACGCCGACGCCAGGGGCCGGTGGAGCGCGGCCAGGAGATGATCCAAGCGACCACCACCGACTACCGGCTGTTGGCCGGACGCGGGGGCACCGACTGGGTGCACACCGATCCGTGGCGGGTGCTGCGGATGCAGTCGGAGTTCGTCGAGGGCTTCGGCACCTTGGCCGAGCTCGGCCCGGCCGTCACGGTCTTCGGGTCGGCGCGGACCCGTCCCGAGACCCCCGAGTACGCCGCCGGGGTCGAGTTGGGCCGCCGGATCGCCGAGGCGGGTTTTGCGGTGATCACCGGCGGCGGGCCGGGCGTGATGGAGGCCGCGAACAAGGGTGCCACGGAGGCCGGCGGGGTCTCGGTCGGCCTGGGCATCGAACTGCCCTTCGAGACCGGGTTCAACGACTGGGTCAACCTCGGCATCTACTTCCGCTACTTCTTCGTCCGCAAGGTGATGTTCCTCAAGTACGCCGCCGGGGTCATCGCCCTGCCCGGCGGGGTCGGCACGATGGACGAGCTGTTCGAGGTCGTCACCCTGGTGCAGACCGGCAAACTGAGCGACTTCCCGATCCTGCTGTACGGCACCGACTACTGGTTGGGCATCCTGGGATGGATGCGCGACACCATGTTGGCCGAGCACTACATCAGTGCCGGGGATCTCGACCTGTTCCAGCTCACCGATGACCTGGACGAGATCGTCGCGGCGGTCACCGAGTCACCGCGGGCGCGGATCCTGGCCGGAACGGCGGAGGCGTCCACACCGGGGAGGCCCGTGCCCGGGGCCCGCACATCGGTCGTCGACGAGGAAGGGCAGGGCACCTGATGCCGTGGATCCTGCTGGTCGGCGCCCTGATCATCGTCGGGCTCGCCGCCGAGGCGGCCCGCGGGCGGCTCGGCGAACTGCCCGAGCCGCCGGTCCGCGACGAGTGGATCGCGCCCCCGGTCGACCTCGACGAGCTGATCGATGTCGACCGTGGGCACGACGAGCTGATCGATGTCGACGGCGGGGCCGTCCGGACAGGCTCGGACACCGAACCGGACGGGTCCGCGGGGCCGGATGCCACCCCGTGAGCGTCCGAACCTTGCCGGATGCGGGATAATGGTTGCGGCTCGAACGTTCCCAACAAGGTGAGGAAGCACGATGGCAGCAATGAAGCCCCGCACTGGCGACGGACCGATGGAAGTCACCAAGGAGGGCCGTGGCATCGTCATGCGGGTTCCGCTGGAGGGCGGCGGCCGGCTGGTCGTCGAGATGAACGCCGCCGAGGCCTCTGAGCTGGCCGGTGCTCTTCAGGACGTGGTCAGCTGACCGGCTGTCCCTGGAACGTGCTGGGGGCCCCGGGACGATCGCCCGGGGCCCCCCCCAGGTTCAGGTCCGGAAACGTGAGGACGCCTGTCAGGCGTGCCGTTCGGTGTCCTAGTGAACCGTCCCAGGTTCTCTGCCGCTTCTGTGCGGGGAGCGGCTCTCGGGTGAGTGCCGCGTAGCAGGCCGCCTCGAACTCGTCGGGGCTGACCATTCCGAGGCTACCGTGGAGCCTGCGGTGGTTGTACCAAAGGGGCGTGTGGTGAGGTCTTCCTTGGATCGTGTGAACGGGCGGGTTCTAGCGGTGGGGGAGACTACCTCAGCTGCGGTAGAGGCTTGTGAAGCTGCGGTAAGGGGCGTTCATGTTGCGGTGGAGTAGCGGCCGGCGGCGGATAGCTTGGGTGCCAACTAATTGGGAGGCTGCAGGTGCAGTGGAGGTGTGATTGTGCGGCGCCTGTTTCGGGTGGATCGATCGGTCACTTGAATTTTCCGATAGTTACCCAGTATCAGTCACCCAACCTTATTCGGGGATTCAGCCGCGGTTCCGTGTCGCTGACTGATGATCCAGCGTGGGCGGGCTTCGGGTCTAGGTCGGTTGATGAGTACGCCTTCTGGGCTCCGAGGGCATGTGGTCCGGCTTGTTTGGCAATGGTTCTGGATCATCTCGGGCGGAAGTATCGGAGCCTGCAGAGAATTGTTGATGATTGTCTGGAGTGTGGCGCTTTTGAGGTATCGGGGGAGTCGGTTCGAGGTTTGATCTATGCCCCATTCGCCTCATATGTGCAGAGCGTCTTTGGTTTACAAACGAAGGTGTACAGCAGCCTCGATTTGAATGACGTTCAGGATGCCGTTGGCGCGGGGCAGTTGGCTATCGTTTCTGTTGGCAAGGACATTCGCGACGTAGAGTCAAGTCAGCATACTCGAGGCGGACATTTGGTGCTCGTGTTTGGAATGCTGAAGGGCGACGTGTGCTTCAGAAACCCGTCAGGGTACGGGTCTGACACAATTTGTGCTCGACTTCCCCGCGAGGTGTTTGAGCAGTCCTTTGCGCATCGGGGAGTGATTTTGGGCGCAAAGTGAGAGTCCAGGGTCGAGCTTGTGAGGCCGGGTTCCTCATGTTGGTGTAGGAGGGTGGGTCTGACGATGAAGGGCGTGCCAAAGCGCCGAGAATCCCTTCATCGCGATGATCCCCCCATGCACTTTTCATGGGACTGTGAAAGAACGCGAGCACGAGGTCCGATGGTGACCGTCCAGACAGCGCCTGGTGTCCAAGTGTCTCCGGGGAGCAGACCGTGGCGGTGGGGCGTCAGCGGCGGAGGTTGGAAGTCACGCGTCTTGCCGTTTCGGGAGCGGCCGAGCCGCGGGCCCGCGGTCCGCGTACTGCCGGATCGCCCACTCGTAGACCTCGACGGTCTGCCGGGCAATCTTCTCCCAGCTGAACACATCGATCGCCCGCTGCCGTCCGGCGCGGCCCATCTCCTCGGCGCGCGCGGGATCGCGCAGCAACGCGGTGAGCTTGTCGGCGAAGGCCTCCTCGAAGGCGACGACCGCCGCCGGGTCGTCGGCGCGCGCCGGGTCGTAGGGCACCAGCAGGCCGGTGACACCGTCCTGGACGACCTCGGGGATGCCGCCCACTGCGCTCGCCACGACGGCCGTCTCGCAGGCCATCGCCTCCAGGTTGACGATGCCCAGCGGCTCGTAGATCGACGGGCAGGCAAACACCGTCGCGTGCGACAGGACCTGCCGTACGGACGCCCGCGGCAGCATCTCCTTCACCCAGACGACTCCGCCGCGGGAGGCCTGCAACGTCCCGAAGGCCTCGTCGAACTCGGCGGCGATCTCGGGGGTGTCGGGGGCGCCGGCGAGCAGCACGATCTGCACCTCGGGGTCGAGCCGCGTCGCGGCCCGGACCAGGTGCACCAGACCCTTCTGCCGGGTGATCCGGCCGACGAAGGCGAGGTAGGGCCGGTCCAGGTCGACGCCCAGCCCGGCGACGACATCGGTGCCGGGGTCGGGCCGGAACTCCTCGGGATCGATCCCGTTCAGAACCACCTTGACCTTGTCGGGATCCAACCCGGGGTACGCCCGCAGGATCGACCCGCGCATCCCCTGCGAGACGGCGATGATCGCCGAGGCCCCCTCGTACGCCGTCCGTTCGGCCCACGACGACAGGTGGTAGCCGCCGCCCAACTGCTCGGCCTTCCACGGCCGGTCCGGCTCCAGCGAGTGCGAGGTGACCACGTGCGGCACCTCCCGGAACAGGCCGGCGAGGTGACCGGCCAGGTTCGCGTACCAGGTGTGGGAGTGGACCACGTCGACGCCGGCCGGGATGGCATCGACCATGGCCAGGTCCGCCCCGAAGACCCGCAGTGCCGCGTTCGCGCCCGGCGGGAAGTCCTCCCGGTGGGCCCTCGCTCCCTCCCGGGGCTCGCCCATGCACTGGACGTCGACGTCGATCAGGCGGCGCAGCTGGGGCACGAGCTGGGCGACGTGGACGCCGGCGCCGCCGTAGATCGTGGGTGGATACTCCCGGGTCAGGACCGAAACGCTCAGGCTCATGGCCCGATCGTTCCACACCGGACGGGCGCCGGTGGCACGGGTGCGGAACGGCCGGTGGGACCTGGCCCACACCCCCCGGTAACGTCCCTGCGGAGTTTGGTGGAAGTCTTGGCAAACCGCTTGTCGCCAAGGAATCGCGGGTCATAGGTTCGACATATGACGTCCCGCCCCAAGGTCTTGTCCATCGTCCTCGCAGGCGGTGAGGGCAAGCGACTCATGCCCCTCACCCTCGACCGCGCGAAGCCCGCTGTGCCGTTCGGTGGCACGATGCGCCTCATCGACTTCGTGCTGTCGAACATGGTGAACTCGGGGCTGTGGCAGATCGCGGTCCTGACCCAGTACAAGTCGCATTCCCTCGACCGCCACATCACCTTGACGTGGCGGTTGTCCAACCTGCTGGGGCAGTACATCACCCCTGTGCCGGCCCAGCAGCGGCTCGGCCCCCACTGGTTCCAGGGATCTGCGGACGCCATCTACCAGTCGATGAACCTCATCCGCGACGCGGACCCGGACTACATCGTCGTGTTCGGGGCGGACAACATCTACCGGATGGACATCAGCCAGATGCTGGAGGCGCACATCGCCTCCGGGCTGGGCGTGACCGTCGCCGGGCTTCGGGTGCCGCGGTCGGAGGCGCGGGCCTTCGGCATCATCGACGCCGAGGACACCGGGAGGATCCGCGAGTTCCTGGAGAAGCCGGCCGATCCGCCGGGACTGCCGGACAGCCCGGACGAGTCGTTCGCCTCGATGGGCAACTACATCTTCACCCGCCAGGCGCTGGTCAAGGCGCTGGCGGAGGACGCGGCCGACGACAATGCCCGCCACGACATGGGCGGGGACATCATCCCGCGGTTCGTCTCCACCGGCGAGGCCCAGGTCTACGACTTCACGATCAACGAGGTGCCCGGCGCCACCGAGGAGGACAAGAACTACTGGCGTGACGTCGGCACCATCGACGCCTTCTTCGACGCCCACATGGACCTGGTCGCCGTCACCCCCAACTTCAACCTCTACAACGACGATTGGCCGATCTTCACCCAGCAGCGGCAGTTGCCCGGTGCGAAGTTCACCCTGCGGGGGAACGCGGAGGACTCCATCGTGTCGGCCGGTTGCATCATCTCCGGCGGTGACGTCGACCGCTCGGTGCTGTCCCCGGCCGTACGGGTGGACAAGTGGGCCAAGGTCGAACAGTCGATCCTGATGGACAGTGTCAACATCGGCCGCAACGCCGTGGTGCGCCGCGCGATCCTGGACAAGAACGTGGTGGTCGAACGCGGTGCGGAGGTCGGCGTCGACCACGAGGCGGACCGGGCGCGTGGCTTCTCCGTCTCGCCCGGTGGGATCACGGTGGTGCCCAAGGACACCGTCATCCGGGCGGTCTGAACATCCGCGGGCGGTTCGACACCCCAGGACGTGTGGATCCCGGGGAGTGGTGTTCTTCCCCGGTGCGGTGGTGGAGAAACCTGGGGGGCCAACGAGGCCCCGAGCCCGATGAGGTGCCGGGATCTTGGACCACGTACCGGGTTTGTCGAGTGGGCGGTCGACAAACCCGGTACCTGGTCCACGATGGGGGTACGTCGAGCCTGCCAGGGGTGGTTGACGTATCGGGTTTGTCGACCTCGCCCCTGTTGAGCCCGGCCGGTCGAGTCGGCCGGGCGTCCGCGGGGTCAGGTGGCGGAGATTCGACAGGGTGGGGCAGGGGAGTTGCCGCCTCAGCCGGGCGGAGTCGACCCACCGGGTCAGATTCTCTGGTCCGGGCGGGGAATCTGACCCGGTGAACAAAGATCTGTCGGGTGAACGGCCCGCTGTCGGGCCTCGCCCCCCTCGATCCTCTGCCGGAGGACACCGGGCGGCCCCGGCCAGGCTCGCCGCCGGGCCGACCCGGGTCAGCGGGTGCGGGTGGCGACCACGACGCCGTCGCCGACCGGCAGCAGCGTGCTCACCCACGAGTCACCCATCTGGTTGATCGCCTCCAGGGTCTCGCGCAGGACGATCGCCTCGTCGTCGTCGTTGTCGGGGTCGGCGACCCGGTCCTCGCCCAGCACGTTGTTGAGCACGAGCAGGCCTCCGTCGCGCAGCAGCCGTTCGGCCTGCTCGACGTACTCCCCGGATTCCAGTGGGTCGGCATCGATGAACACCAGGTCGTACGCCGCATCGGACAGCTTCGGCATGACGACCAGCGCCGGACCGGTGATGAGGCGGTTGCGGTTGGTCGGCAGACCGGCCCGCCGGAACACGTCGCGGGCGAGGCGCTGGCCCTCCGGGTCCGGGTCGATGGACGTCAGCACTCCTCCAGGAACCATCCCGGACAACAGGGCCAGGCCCGACACCCCGGCGCCCGAACCGACCTCGACGACCGCGCGGGCCCGGATCGTTCGGGCCAGGAAGGTCAACAGAGTGGCCACTCCGCTGCTGACCGGCGCACCTTCGACGTCGGCGGCGGCCTCCCGGGCGCGGTGCGCCTCGGGATGCTCGGCCCGGAAACGCTCGGCGAACAGCCAGCTCCGCTCCGACGGCCCATGGCGGCGTTCCGGTGGTGTGGGTGGCGGGGCCTCGACCGGCTCCGGGATGACCGGGGACGGGTCCGCGGACCGGTCGGCGACCCGGGACGTCGGCGACTGCGGCTCGACCACCGGCGGCTCCACCACGGGCCGGGTGGCCGGTTCGGCGGCGGGCTCGTCGGTGGCGAAGACGCTGTGCATCCGGGCCGCGCCGGCCGCCCGCGAGCTCGACGTCCGCCGCGCGGCGGGCTTGCGTGCCCCGCCCGCCTGGCCGCGGGTGGTGCCCGGCTGCTTGCGGACGTTCCCCGTCGAGGCACCGCCGGCTCCGGCGTCGCGCTCCTTGTTCTCCGCGGGTCGCCCAGGCTCCGCGTCCGGACGACGCGAGGGCCGGTCGTCGCGTCCGGACGGCTTCTGGGGGTCGCGGGGGGTGGTCACGCGGCCAGCCTACCCAAGGACGTACGAAACGGTCGGAGCGAACCTCTAGCATGTCCCCCATGCAGCACACCGTGGTCGCCGAACTCGTGGCGAACGTCCTGTCCGTCAACGTCGCCCCCGGCGACACCGTCACCCCGGCCGACGAGGTGGCGGTCCTGGAATCCATGAAGATGGAGATTCCCGTGCTGGCCGAGGTGGCCGGCACCGTCGGTGAGATCGTCGTCGCAGCGGGGGACGTCGTACACGAGGGCGACCCCTTGGTCATCATCGAGTCCGTCCGCGGCGCCGCGGCCTAGAATCCCGCCATGACCGTGCTCACTTCGCACCAGACCGGTGAGCCGCCCTTCGGACGACTGCTCACCGCCATGGTCACCCCATTCGACAGCGACGGTGAGTTGGACCTGCCCACCGCGCGAGCCCTCGCCGCCCACCTCGTCGACGACCTGGGTCACGACGGACTGGTCGTCAACGGCACCACCGGTGAGGCTCCGACCACCACCGACGCGGAGAAGGCGGCGCTGGTCACTGCCGTCGTCGACGAGGTCGGTGACCGGGCCCGGATTGTCGCCGGGGTCGGCACCAACGACACCCGACACACCGTCGAGTTGGCCCGCCAGGCTGCCGACGCCGGCGCGCACGGGCTGCTCGTCGTCGCGCCGTACTACTCGAAGCCGCCTCAGTCCGGGCTGCTGGTGCACTTCCGCACCGTCGCCGATGCCACCGACCTGCCGGTCGTGATCTACGACATCCCCAAGCGGGCCGGGATCCCGGTGGAGACCGACACCCTCCTCGCGCTCGCCCGGCATCCGCGGATCGTCGCGGTCAAGGATGCCAAGGGCAACATCGTCGAGTCGGCCCGGGTGATCCGGGACAGTGGCCTGGCGTACTACTCGGGGGACGACGCGTACACCCTGCCGTTGCTGGCGGTCGGCGGCACCGGGGTGGTGGGCACGTCCACCCACTTCACCGGCGGGCTGGTCCGGCGCCTTCTCGATGCCTGGTTCGCCGGCGACGAGCAGGAGGCGCTGGCCATCCACCGCCGGGCCCTGGACGTCTTCACCGGCGTCTTCGCCGCCCAGGGCTGCAGCATGGTCAAGGCCGGGCTGGCTCTCCAAGGCCTTCCCGTCGGCGGTCTGAGGCCTCCGCAGATGTTGCCGGAGCAGTCCCAGATCGACACCTTCGCGGCCACGCTGCGCGCCGCCGGACTCCTCTGACCATGGGGGCCGCCGACCCCGGGGATGTCGACGCCGGCGGGGTGCCCGGGCCGGCCCCGGCCGGATGGGTCGCCGCACCGATCACGGCACCCACGCCGACGCCACCTGCACCGTCGACCTCCGGCCGTACGGCGCCGCGCCGGTGGGTGACCGTCCTCGTCGCGGGACTGACCGCCGGCGTCGTCGGCGTGCCGGCCGGCTGGGCCGGTGCCCGTCTCGCCTCGGCCCCGGCCACACCGGCGGGCCAGTCGGCCGCGGCGACACCGGTGGAGACTCCCGTGGCCGCCGTCCTTGATCCCGCCGTGGTCGGGCCCCAGGTGCAGCGGTCGGTGGTCTCGGTGCGGGTCACCGGCGACAACGGTGACGAGGGCAGCGGATCGGCGATCGTCCTCGACGCCGACGGCCACCTGCTGACCAACCGGCACGTGATTGCGGTCGCCCTCGACGGCGGCGACATCACCGTCGGGGCCGTCGACGGGCGGCGGGCCGAGGCGACCCTGGTCGGTGCCAGCCAGGCGTACGACCTGGCCGTGCTGAGCGTCGACCTCGACGAGCTGGGGGACAACGTCGCGGTGGCGGCCACCGGCGACTCCGACGATGTCGGGGTGGGAGACCCGGTGTTGGCCGTGGGCGCCCCACTGGGCCTCGACGGTACGGTGACCACCGGGATCGTGTCGACGGTCCACCGCGGCATGCAGGTGGGGGCCGCGGAGGAGGGATCGGATGATCCCGTGCCCTACATCAACGCCATCCAGACCGACGCCGCGATCAACCCCGGCAACTCCGGCGGAGCGCTGGTGGACGCGGCGGGCCGGGTGGTGGGGGTGAACTCCGCGATCCTCACGGCCGACGACACCCGCGCCGACGCCGGCAGCATCGGGCTGGGGTTCGCGATGCCGATCGACGAGGCGCTGCCCGTGGCCGATGAACTCATCACCGACGGGAAGGTCCGCTACCCGGTCATCGGCGCGGAGGCCGAGGCGACCGGCGACGGTGTCGGCGTTCGGCTCACCTCGGTCCAGGGCAAGGGCCCGGCGGCGGAGGCGGGCCTGCGGCGAGGCGACGTGGTGCTGTCGATCGACCAGGTGCCGCTCGGCCGCGGGGTGGACCTCATCGTCCAGGTACGTCGTCACCGCCCGGGGGATGTGGTGACCGTCGAGTACCGCCGGGACGGAGCCACCCGGCAGGCGCAGGCGACCCTGGCCGGGCGAGTGGGCTAGCGTAGGGCTGTGTTCGGTCTGGGAGCGGGCGAGATCGCCGTCATCGTGATCATCGCCATCATCCTCTGGGGACCCGAGAAGCTCCCCGACGTGGCCCGCAAGGCGGCCAGGATCATCAACTTCCTGCGGCAGGTGGCCAACAACGCACAGACCTCCGTACGGTCCGAGTTGGGCCCCGGCTTCGAGGACTTCGACATCACCGACCCGCGCGGGTCGGTGCGGCGCTACGTCATGCGCCAGGGTGGCCTGGACGGGGTCGATGACCTCGTGTCGACGCTGCGCTCGGCCAGCGATGAACTCAACGATGCCGCGACCGACATGCGCCGGGCACTGGACACCGACGGCAACGGCGTCGTCGACGAGCAGGAACTGGCCGCCGGGCAGGCGGCGATGGCGGGTGCCGATGCGGGTGGCGAGTCTGTCGGCGGTGAGGCGTCCAGTGACGGCACAGATCCTGAGGGCGACGGGCCGGATCCCGGGGCATCCGCCGTGGACGGTCCGGAGGCGGAAACCGGGGCCGGGTCCGCGACGACGACCCCGTACGACCCGGAGGCCACGTAGGTCCCGGTCCGGTGGAGTGCCCTGAACGCCAGCGGCCACGCCTGGTTTCAAAAGCCACACGTCGACTCGTGGCTTTTGAAACCAGGCGTGGCCGCTGATGGGAGGGGGAGCTCGGACCGGCCTCTGACCGGCCCCGGGGTCGCCCCCGGCCCCGGACGCGCCCCGGCCCTCAGCGGACCACCGACACCCCCAGCTGCTGGCCGGCCAGACCGCGGGGCCGGGCGCCGAGAGTGGCGGCCAGCTCGTGCAGCACCCGTCCGGCGGGGGTCTCCTCGTCGCGGGCGACCACCGGCGTACCGGCGTCGCCGTCGGCGCGCAGATCGGGGTCGAGCGGGATCCGGGCCAACAGCGGGACCTCGTAGCCCAGCCGCCCGCTGAGGGTGCGGGCGACCTGTTCCCCGCCGCCGTGGCCGAAGATCTCCACCTGGTGCACCTGCCCGCAGTGCGGACAGGTGGTCTCCAGGTAGGACATGTTCTCCACCACCCCGATCACCCGCTGGTGCATCATGTCGGCCATCGTCCCGGCGCGCTCGGCGACCTCGGCGGCCGCGGCCTGCGGGGTGGTCACCACGATGACCTCGCCGTTGGGCAGCTTCTGGCCCAGGGACATCGCCACGTCCCCGGTGCCCGGCGGCAGGTCGACGACGAGGTCGTCCAGGTCACCCCAGTAGACGTCGGCGAGCATCTGCTGCAGCGCCCGGTCGAGGATCGGCCCGCGCCAGGCGATCACCTGGTCGCGGCGCTGCTTGAGCATCCCGATCGACATCACCTTCACGTCCCCGTACGGGACCGGCATGATGTGGTCCTCGACCAGGGTCGGCTGCTCGTCGGCCAGTCCCAGCATCGGTGGGATCGAGTGGCCGTAGATGTCGGCGTCGAGGATGCCGACCCGGTGCCCGGCGGCGGCCAGGGCCAGGGCGAGGTTGGCCGTCACCGAGGACTTGCCGACCCCGCCCTTGCCGGAGGCCACCAGCAGCAGCCGGGTCAGGCTGCCGGGCTTGGCGAAGGGGATCTCGTGCTGGGCGACGCCGCCGCGCAGTTGGGTGGAGAACTCGCGGCGCTGTTCGTCGGTCATCACCGACAGGTCGACCCGTACGCCGCCGACCCCGGGGATCCCCGCGACCGCACGCTGGACATCGGAGCGGATCGTGGTGTGCAAGGGACAACCGGCGACGGTGAGCAGGACCGACACGGTGACCACGGCGTCGTCGTCGATGCTGACCGCGGGGATCATCCCCAGCTCCATCAGCGGGCGTTTGATCTCGGGGTCCTGGACGCGCGAGAGATTGGCCACGACGGCCTTCATCAGGGGGTGGTCGGCAGGAGTCGTCACGACGTCGGACATGCCCCACAGGCTAACCTGCGTCGACAACCGGCTCCGGCCCGGTCCGGCGCCCGATCCGCCCGGCCCACCCCCGTTCCACTCACTCCGGCCGCGGCGCGGGGTCGGCCGGGCCGTCGCCATCGTCCTCGCCGAGCTCGGCCAGCAGCGCGCGCAGCTCGGACCGCAACTCCGAGCGCAGGTAGTCACGGGTGGCCAGTTCGCTGACCGAGGCACGCAGCGAGGCGATCTCCCGGGCCAGGAAGTCCATGTCCGCACGGCTCTGCGCGGCCTGCTTGCGGTCCTCCGCCAGACGGACGTGGTCGCGGTCGGTCTGACGGTTCTCGGCCAGCAGGATCAGCGGGGCCGAGTAGGACGCCTGGGTGGAGAAGAACAGGTTGAGCAGGATGAACGGGTACGGATCCCAGCGGAACCCGAACAGCCCGACCACATTGACGATCACCCAGACCGTGACGAAGACGGTCATCCAGCCGAGGAACGCGGGCGTGCCCATCCACCGCGCGAACCCCTCGGCGAACCGGCCGAACGCGTCGTCGCCCTCCACGCTGTGCCGCCGCCACAGCCGCTGGCGTCCCGGAGTGCTGAGATCCTCAGACATCCTCACCCCTGCCGTCCGGGCCGTGGTGTGATCGGGCCGTGGCGTGATCGGGCCAGTTCCAGGTCGCGGGCGATCCGCTCGGCCATCCAGTTCGTCTCGGATGGTGCCAGCCCGTCCATCTGGTCGCCGCGCCAGTCGTCGGGCAGCATCGTGTCGAGGACGTCGTCGACGGTGATGGCCCCGAGCAACTGCCGGTCCTCGTTGACGACCGGCGCGCAGACGAGGTTGTAGGTGGCGAAATAGCGGCTGACGGTCGAGATGTGGGCGTCGGGGCGCAGCGGCTCCAGATCGGTGTCGACCAGCCCGGAGACCAGGGACGACGGCGGCTCACGGAGCAGCCGCTGGAAGTGCACCGCGCCGAGGAACCGCCCGGTCGGCGCCTCGTGCGGGGCCCGGGTCACGTACACCATCCCGGCCAGCGCCGGCGTGACCTCCTCGACCCTGACCCGGGCCAGCGCCGTGGCCACCGTGTCGTCGGGGGCCAGGATGATCGGTTCGGGCGTCATCAGGCCGCCGGCGGTGTACTCGTCGTAGGACAGCAGCCGTCGGACATCACGGGCGTCCTCGGGCTCCATCCGGTTGAGCAGGCGTTCGGCAACCTCGGGGGTCAGTTCGGCGACCAGATCGGCGGCGTCGTCCGGGTTCATCTCCTCCAGGACGTCGGCGGCACGTTCGACCTCCAGGGCCTGGATCAACTCGACCTGTTCGTCCTCGGGCAACTCCTCCAGGGCATCGGCCAGGGTCTCGTCGTCCAGCGCGGCAGCGATCTCGGATCGGCGCTGGGGGCTCATGTCGTGCAGCTCGCGGGCGATGTCGGCCGCCTTCATGTCCTCCATCTGCGCCAGCACTTCTCGGGTGGACCGGCCGGCGCCGACGACGAACACGTCGATGTCGCTCCACGGCACGATGGTGTCGTACGTCCGCCGGGAGAACCGGCCCGCGCTGCGTTCCCGCAGGGCCACCTCGTCGATCTCCCAGTCGTGGGATCGGGCCTGCCGGATCGACACGTCGTAGATCCAGGCCGGCCGGTCCTCGCCGCGGCGGCGGACCTGGGAGTCGAACAGGTCGTGGACGACCAGCATCTCGGTCTCCCGCCGTTCGAAGCGGCGGGTGTTGAGCACCCCGGAGATGGTCACGGCCAGTTGTTCGATGGTGCGCATCCGGATCATCGGGACGAAGACGCGGTGCTGGGCGAAGAGCTCGACGACCAGACCCTTGGCCCGCGGCGCCCGCCCGGCCGACCGCACCTGGACCACCACGTCGCGTACGGTGCCCAGCTTGTCACCGGTGGTGTCGAGGACGGGCAGTCGACGCAGACGCGACACGAAGATCGACTGGTTGGAAGCGGCCACGAGGGGAGGGTACTCGCTCGCCCGGTCGCCAAACTAGGGTAGGAGCGTGACATCGCCGACCGTACCCCCGTCCTCGCCGCCCCTGTCCTCCCCGAGCGTGCCGTCCGCGGCCGGCGCCGCGATCCGCCGCACGGTGCTCGCCGTGCCCGGGTCCAGCGACCGGTTCCTCACCAAGGCCCTCGGCCTGGGCGTGGACGCGGTCTTCCTCGACCTGGAGGACGCGGTGGCCCCGGCCGCGAAGTCCGAGGCGCGGGCCCGGGTGGTCGACTACCTGCACCGGGAGTGGGCCGCGCCGACGCTGACCGTACGGGTGAACGACTGGACCACCGCCTGGACGTACGCCGACGTACTGGAGATCGTGCGCGGGGCCGGGGACCGCATCGACGCGCTGGTCCTGCCCAAGGTGACCGGCCCCGACCACATCCGGGCCCTGGACCTGCTGCTCTCCCAGGTCGAACGGACCCACGACCTGCCGGTCGGCCGGATCGGGATCGAGGCCCAGATCGAGGACGCCCGCGGCCTGCTCAATGCCGACGCGATCGCCGGCGCCTCGCCACGGATGCGGTCGCTGGTGTACGGGCCGGGTGACTTCGCCGCGTCGATGGGGATGACCAGCCTCAACGTCGGCGCTCAGCCGGCCGGCTACGAGCTCGCCGATGCCTACCACCATGTGCTGATGAGTATTCTCGTCGCGGCCCGGGCCAACGGGATCGCGGCCATCGACGGGCCCTACGTGGCGATCCGTGACGTGGAGGGCTTCCGGGCCGCGGCCCGCCGCTCGGCGGCGCTGGGTTATGACGGCAAGTGGGTGCTGCACCCCGCCCAGGTCGAGGCCGGCAACGAGATCTTCACCCCCGACCAGGCCACCTACGACCGGGCGGAGCGGATCATGACGCGCTATCGGGAGGCCACCTCGGCGGCCGGCGGTGCGGTGGGCGCGATCGTGGTGGATGATGAGATGGTCGACGAGGCCGGGATGAAGCTGGCCGCCGTCCTCGCCGCCCGCGGACGTGCCGCGGGGATGACCCCGACCGAAAACCCCGGAAAGGAAGCCTGACATGGCATTGCCCGGCCCCGGACGGCTGTCGTCCCTGTTCGAACTGGATTTCCCCCAGCACCTGGGCACCTTCGACTCCTACGAGGACGCCCAGAAGACCGTCGACTACCTGTCGGACAAGCAGTTCCCGGTGCAGAACCTGGCCATCGTCGGCACCGACCTGCGCCAGGTCGAGCGGGTCACCGGTCGCAAGGACTGGGGCACGGTGGTCAACCAGGGACTGGCCAACGGCCTGTCGATGGGACTGATCTTCGGGGTGATGGCCCTGATCTTCTACCCGGCCCAGTCGAACGTGTACCTGATCACGGCCGTGGCGATCGCCGCGGCCGCCCTGATCAGCGTGGTGATCGGACTGATCGCCTACGCGGTCACCCGCGGGCGGCGGGACTTCACCTCGATCAGCCAGGTGATCGCCACCCACTACGAGCTGTTGTGCGAGCACAAGGTGACGACGAAGGCGCGCGAGTTGCTCGCGCAGATGCCCGGCAACAAGATGAACCCCTTCGCCTGAGCCGCTACAGCCACCGGTTGCGTCGGAACACCCAGAACAGCCCACCCATCAGCACGATCATCACGGCCCACACGACGTAGTAGCCGTACGGGGTGTGCAACTCGGGCATGTGGTCGAAGTTCATCCCGTAGATCCCGGCGATGAGGGTCGGGATCGCGGCGATGGCGACGAAGGCCGAGATCTTGCGCATGTCCTCGTTGTCGGAGACGGACAGTTGGTTGAGCGAGGCCTGCAGGATGGTCGACAACACCTCGTCGTAGGACTGGATCGCCTCGCGCGCCTCCACGTGGTGGTCGGAGACCTCCCGGAAGTATGCCTGCGCCTCCGGCGGGATCGCCTTGTACGAGCGGGTGGCGAGGTTGTTCAGCGGGACGCCGATGGGCACGACGGCCCGCTTGAACTCGATCAGTTCGCGCTTGATCTGGTAGACCTGATCGACCTCGTGGGCGCCGGATTCGGAGAAGATCAACGCCTCCACCTCGTCGACGTCCTCCTCGAAGTCGTGCACGACCTGCTGGTAGGAGTCGACGACGGTGTCCAGCACGCCGTACAGCACCGAGGCCGGGCCGAGCGCCAGCCGGTCGGGGTGCTTCTCCATCGACGTCCGCAGCTTCTTCAGCGAGGTCTGCTCGCCGCGCCGGACGGTCATCACGAATCCCACCCCGACGAAGACCATGATCTGGCCGGTGCTGACGATCTCCGAGGTCTCCGGACGTTCCTTGCGGGGCACGTAGGAGACCGTGGAGGCGACGAGGAACAGGGTCCGGCCGAACTGTTCCAGCTTGGAGCGGGTGTGGCCCTCGACGGCGTCCTCGATCGCCAGCGGGTGCAGGTTGAACCGGCGGGCGAAGCCGGCCATGTCCTCGTCGTCGGGGTCCTTCAGACCGAGCCAGACGAATCCCTCGTCGTTGAGCGCGTGCTCGGTGGCCTCGGCGAGGTCCCGACACTCCTGGCGTACGCCGTCGACGTACCAGCCCCAGTTGACCACGGAGTCGACGTCATCGAGCGGGGTGGTGCCCGACTGCCAGTCGTACCGCGGTCTGGCCGGGGCAGGGGGCGTGGGCGGGGTGGCGGGTGGATTGGCGGCCTTGCGGGGAGGGAACAGGGAGAAGCTCATCACGTCACCCCTTCAACGTGTCGTGGGCGCGAACGTGCCCGGGCATGGTCGGCCGCCCGGCGCGAGGATCAGAATATCCGTTCCGCAGCGGTGGTGCTCGGGCCGGATTGTCGGTCGGCAGTGGGCGGCGACCGGCAGGCCGAGCCCTCCGATCAGCGGGCAGACGACTGGGGTGGGGGCGACCGCGACCGATCGGTCGCGACGGACCCCCTAGAGTGGGTGGCTACATGAACAAGAGTGGAGGAGCCGATGAAGGCCGCACCGAGTGCACAGCTCCGACTGATGGATCTCAACCGGGTCGACACGACCCTCATCCAGCTGTCGCACCGCCGCAGGTCCCTGCCCGAGCACCGGGAGGTGCTGCGGCTGCAAGGTGAGCTGGCCACTCTCGAGGACGAACTGACCGCGGCCGAGACGGCCGTCTCCGATGCCGAGTTGGAGCAGTCCCGGCTGGAGGACGAGTTGACCCCGGTCCGGGACCGGCGGGCCCGCGATCAGCAGCGGATCGACTCCGGCGAGGTGACCAACGCCAAGGCCCTGCACGGACTGGTCGAGGAGGCCGCCCATCTCGACCGGCGGATCGGGGAGCTGGAGGACACCCAGTTGGAGGCGATGGAACGGCTGGAGGAGGCCTCCGCCGCCCGGGACGAGGTCAAGGCCCGCCACACCGACCTCGACACCCGGCTCGGCGAGGCCGTCGAGGCACGGACGAGGGTCGCCCGCGAGATCGAGACCGACGCCAAGGCCCAACTCGCCGAGCGCGCCCGGATCGTCAAGGACCTGCCGGCCGACCTGTACGCCCTGTACGAGAAGCGGCGCCAGCACGTCGGGACCGGCGCGGCCCTGCTCGTCGCCCGCCGATGCGAGGGGTGCGGACTGGCACTCAACGCGGCCGACCTGCGGCGCTACTCCGCGGCGGCCCCCGACGACGTGCTGCAGTGCGCCGAATGCGGCCGGATCCTGGTCCGTACGGAAGCGTCGGGGTTGTAGCGGCGTCGGGGTTGTAGCGGCGTCGGGGTTGTCCCGCGGCCCGCTTCGCCGCTCGCCGTAAGGTGGCTACATGCCTGCGCGCCATCTGAATCTGCATGGGGATGTGCCACCCGCCCTGGCCGAGGGCGTCGCGCGCCTGCAGGCCAAGCTCAACGTACCCGACCGCTTCGGTCCGGAGGTGCTGGCGGCCGCGGAGGAGGCGGTCGCCCACCCGCGGCTGCCGGCCCTGGACCGTACCGACATCGACTTCGTCACCATCGACCCGCCCGGGTCCCGGGACCTCGACCAGGCCGTCCACATCGCGCGCGACGGGACCGGCTACCTGGTCTCGTACGCGATCGCGGACGTCGGGGCGTTCATCCGTCCCGGTGGCCCGATCGATCGGGAGGCGCACCGGCGCGGCCAGACGTACTACGCGCCGCACCGACGGTTCCCGCTGCACCCGCCGGTGCTGTCCGAGGGTGCGGCGAGCCTGCTGCCGGGGCAGGTGCGGCCGGCGATGCTGTGGCAGATCCGGCTCGACTCCGACGGCGCGACCCGCGAGATGGGGGTGTGCCGGGCACTCGTACGGTCCCGCGCCCAACTCGCGTACGACGAGGTCCAGATCGACCTGGACACCGATCGGGCCGACGAATCGCTGGAACTGCTCCGCGACGTCGGCCTTCTTCGTGAGCAGCGTGAGATCGCCCGCGGCGGGGTGAGCCTGAACATCCCCGAGCAGGAGATCGAGGTCCGGTCCCCGGGGAAGTGGCGGTTGCGGTTCCGCGATCCGGTCCGGATCGAGGACTGGAACGCGCAGATCTCCCTGCTCACCGGGATGTCGGCGGCGAAGATCATGCTCGACCACATGGTCGGCATCCTGCGGACGCTGCCACCGGCCGAGCCGGGCGCTCTCGCCAAGCTGCGCCGGACCGCGGTGGCGCTGAACATCCCGTGGCCGGCCGATCTGCCGTACCCGGATTTCATCCGGACCCTGGACATGCATCGGCCCGAGCATGCGGCGATGGGGTACGCGGCGACGATGCTCTTCCGCGGCGCCGGCTATCACGCCTTCCACGGACAGCGGCCGGCGGTCGACGTCCACGCGGCGCTGGCCGCCGAGTACGCTCACGTGACCGCGCCGCTGCGCCGACTCGTCGACCGGTACGCCGAGGAGGTCTGTGTCGCGCTGACCGAGGGACGCCCGGTGCCGGACTGGGTGCTGGAGGCGCTGGAGCGCCTGCCCGAGGAGATGTCCTCCTCGAACTCGCGCGCGGCGACGTTCGAGCGTTCGATCATCAACATGACCGAGGCGCTCACGCTGTCCGGGCGGGTCGGCAAGGACTTCGAGGGGGTGGTGATCGAGCTGCGCGGCAACCAGCACGACCGGGCGAAGGTGCAGATCACCAACCCGGCCGTCGAGGCCGAGGTCCCCGAGATCGCCCCGCTGGGGGAGCGGGTCGTGGTGCGGCTGGACAAGGTGGAGATCGCCGAGGGCCGTGCGGAGTTCAGCCTCGCCCGGGCCGTCTCACCGGCCCCGGCGGTGCCGGCCGGCCCGGCGGTGCCGGCCGGCCCGGCGGTGCAGAGGCCACGCGACAGGTGATCTGCTGCGGGAATCCTGGTGGTGTGTGGTGATGAGTGTGGGGCTGTGATGGCGAGCGAACAGGAATCGGCGGCGGTGGGGGTTGGAGTGGGAGAACCGATGCTCAGCCACGGCATCCTGGTTCACGGCCATCCCGTGGACGAGGAAACCCGATGCGTCCATTACCACGGGCGGAACGACATCGTGGCCATCCAATTCGCCTGCTGCGGTCTCTATTACCCGTGCCTCCACTGTCACCGGGAATCGGCGGACCACGACGTGGTGCGGTGGCCGGCCGCCCGGCTGGACGAACCCGCGATTCTCTGTGGGCACTGCGGTGCCGTATTGTCCGTCCGGAAGTATGTGGCCGTGGTCGGCTGTCCCCGGTGCGGGAGTGCCTTCAATCCTGGGTGCCGGGCCCATTACCGTTACTATTTCGACCTGCCCGGGCCCGACGGCGGAAACCCGGCTCGGTGTCGGCCAGCGGCGGTCGACCCGAGGATCTGAGGAAGACACCACAGCAAATCGAGAGCGCCTCGTCGATGTGCATGGCGTCCTCGATTGGGGGCCGCTTCCGGGTCGGCAGCCTGCTGAAGAATAGGGACGAGTCAGGGTGTAAGCCGGGTTCTGTGCTGCCGGGGCAGCGACGACCATCTATCTTGGACCGCTGTTGCCAGCGGCCTCACGCGACCTACCCGGGAACTCGGGCGAGCAGCCCTCGAACGTCCCCTGTCTGGTCTTGCTCCGGGTGGGGTTTGCCGAGCCACCCCAGTCACCTGGGGTGCTGGTGGTCTCTTGCACCGCCGTTTCACCCTTACCTGCGTACGCAGGCGGTCTGTTTTCTGTGGCACTGTCCCGCGGGTCACCCCGGGTGGGTGTTACCCACCACCCTGCTCTGCGGAGCCCGGACTTTCCTCAGCCTTGCGGGCCGCGACCGTCCCCCTGACTCGTCCGACCAGCCAGTCTACCGTACGGGGCCGGCGCGCCACCCGCCGTCCGGGAACGCTCCCGCGACCCGGCTCACAGCACCCGCCGCAGGGCGCTGACCACCAGCTCGCGGTTCATCGCCCCGCCCTCGACCGAGTCGACGATGCGGCCCTTGTTCATCAGCAGCACGCGGTTGCAGGCGCGCGAGAGTTCGTCGGGGTCGGAGGAGATGAGCAGCACGGCGGCGCCGTCGTCGCGGGCCTCCGCGAGCCGCTTGCGCATGGCCTCGCGCATGTCGGGGTCGAGACCGCGGCTGGGCTCGGTGACGATGAGCACGTCGGCGTCGGCGGACATCCAGTTGTCCAGCAACACCATCTGCTGCTGTCCGCCGGACAGGGAGGAGGCGGCCGCCTTGGCGTGGTCCTCGCCGCGTCGGATCGCCCGTCGTCCACGCAGCCGGTTTCGGAATGCCTGCAGTCGGTCCAGCGCGCCCATCATGTCGGCGAGCCCGTCGACCTCGGCCTCGAAATCGGCGCCCTCGCTCCAGCCGGTCGTCATCATCGCCCGGGCGACCGAACGCTGCCGTTCACGGGCGGACTCCTCACCGGGGCCGGCGAGGTAGGCGATGTGCAGTTCGGTGGCATCGCGGGGGGAGGTGATCCTGCGGTCGTAGCCGTTGATCCGCAGCCGGCGGAAGGTCCCGGGGGCCCGCCCGTTGAGCGCGGCGGCGACCGCGTCCTGCCCGCCGTGCCGCGGCCCGGAGAGCCCGACCACCTCACCGGTGTGCACGACGAAGGAGATGTCGTGGGCCGGGGTGCCGTTCAGTCCGGGTGCCTGCAGGCCCTCGATCTCCAGGACGATCCGGCGGCCCTCGCCCTCCTCGGAGAAGCTCCGTCCGTCGTCGGCCGGCAGACTGCGCCGGGCCCGGCGCCGGCGCGCCGGTGCGGGTGTCGCGGGCTCCTCGGAGGCCTTCCGCGAGTCCGGGAACCAGCCTCGCTTGGCCTTCGTGGTGCGCATGCTGTCGGCGATCTGGTCGGTGGTCACCGCGCGCGGATCGAGCAGGTCCGGGATGGTGCCACCGCGGACGACCGCGACCCGGTTCGCGACGGCCTGGACCTCGGCGAGGCGGTGCGACACGTACAGCACGGAGCGACCCTGCCGGGTGAGCCGGCTGATGATGAAGTGCAACTGGTCGATCTCGCGGACGTTCAGCGTCGCCCCGACCTCGTCCATGATGACCAGTTGAGCGTCCTCGGCGAGCAGCCGCACGGCCTCGACCAGTCCCTGCTCGGCGTGAGCGAGATCACCAAGCCGGGTGTCGGGGTTGAGCCCGACGGCCGCCTCGTCGAGCAGCCACTGGGCGGGCTTGGCCAGCGCGCGCTGCGGGCGGTCCGCCTGGTACGTGTTGCGGAAGATCGCCCGCGCCACCGTGAGGTTCGGATCGAGGGAGTAGTTCTGCTGGATGATCCCGACCCCGCGGGACTGGGCATCCTCGGCGCTCCGCGGCCAGTAGGGTGCATTGTTGAGCCGCATCGTGCCGCCGTCGGCCCGCTGATGGCCGGAGAAGATCGACATCAAGGTGGTCTTTCCGGCACCGTTCTCGCCGACCACGCCGATCACCTCGCCGCGGCCGACGGTCAGATCGACGCCGGTCAGCACCCGGTGCGCGCCATAGGACTTGGTGATGCCGACGATATCGAGGAGCGTGTCCACGCTGTCCTCCTGGGAAGTTCGCTGCGAGTTGGGGGGCGGTCGGGATCGGTGGCAGTCCGGGTCCGACGCCAGAACACTGTAGCGGGCCGGTCGGACGGTTGGATGACGGTCGGTGGGGTGTGGGCCCGGCGCCTAGATGTCGGCGTCGGCGACGGTGAGGATCTCGGTGCCGGTCTCGGTGACGACGAGTGTCTGTTCGAACTGCGCGCACATGCTGCCGTCACGGGTGAGCACTGTCCAGCCGTCCTCCCACTGGTGCCAGGCGTGGCCGCCGAGGGTGATCATCGGCTCAACCGTGAAGGTCATCCCCGGTTGGATGACGGCGGTGGCGAACGGCGAGTCGTAGTGCGGGATGACCAAGCCGGAATGGAACGCCGTGTGCACGCCGTGGCCGGTGTAGTCGCGGACGACTCCGTAGTGGAACCTGCGGGCGTATTTCTCGATCGCCAGTCCGATGACGTTGACCCGGCGTCCGGGCTTGACGACCTTGATCCCTCGTTCCATCGCCTCCCGGGTGTGGTCCACCAGCGCGACCGTCTCCGGGGCGACGTCCCCGACCAGAAAGGTGGCGCAGTTGTCGCCGTGCACCCCGTTCTTGTACGCGGTGATGTCGATCTTGACGATGTCGCCGTCCTCCAACGGCCGGGTGTCGGGGATGCCGTGGCAGATCACCTCGTTGACCGAGGTGCAGATCGCCTTCGGGTAGCCGCGGTAGTCCAGCGACGAGGGGTAGGCGCCGTGATCGCACATGTACTCGTTGGCGACCCGGTCCAGCTCGTCGGTGGTGACCCCGGGCGCCACCGCCCGCCCCGCGATCACCAGCGCGTTCGCCGCGATCCGGCCCGCCTCGCGCATCCGCTCGATGACCTCGGGAGGCTGCACGTCGGGCCCGTCGTACGCGTCGATGCTGGGGTCGTCCGCCGCCTTGCCCACGTACTCGGGCCGGGGAATGGATGAGGGAACCGGGTAGGCGGGCGGGATCGGATAGGGGGTCAGCGGAGTCACGGAGTCACCGTAGCCGTCCGCGCAACCGGCCGCACGGCGGATCGCCCTCACGGGTGCGGGATCACGCCGGCCCGGCGCAGGTCCTCGGCCAGTTTTCCGACCAGCTCCGCGGCACGCGGATGGGGGCCGGCCAACTCGACGATCTCGGCGACAAGTTCCTCCCCGCCGAGCCCGGCCAACGCCGCCTCGACCACTGCCACGCCGAGCGGGCCGAGCCCGACCGGCACCCGCCCGACGAGGACGACCGCACCCTGCGCGGGCTGGTCCCCGGCGCCGAAGACGACGGCGTCGGTCCACTCCGCCGGCCGCCCGCCCGGCGGGTGCCACGGCTCCCAGGTCGGGTCGGTGGCGACCGCGGGTCGGGCCGTCAGGTCGGACACCAGCGGCGCCGCGTGACCGATCTGGCGGTACGACAGCCGCAGCAGCCCGCCGCACCGGTCGATCGTCCGGCACAGCCGCTCCAACGGCCGAGGCAGCGAGGTGAGGGCCGAGATCTGGGGCATCACCGCCATCAGCGCCTCCGGCCCGTCGAGGGGGCGCACCGCCGGAGGGTCCGCATCCTCCCGGCGGTCCAGGACGATCATCCGGTCCAGCACGAGGCACTCGGGACACTGCCGCAGGCCGAGGTCGTCCGGGGAGTGCTGCGCCTTGCTGTAGGGCCGTTTCGGGTCGGTCACCACCGACAGCGGTTTCGGGTAGGCGTCCACCGAGAGGTCATCCCCGACCGAGACCGTCTCGTCGGTCACATAGCCGAACCGGTCGGCACACAACGTCGTGGCCGCGGTCGTCTTGCCGTGCCCGGACGGAGCAATCAGCGCGACCACCCGCCCGTCGTCGGTGGCGAGCCCCGCCGCGTGGAACATCAGTCGGCGGCCGACATGCTGTTCGATGGCCGCCGCCGTGAGGGTGGTCGTCAGCGAGTAGCCGCCGTCGGCCGGGTAGCCCTCCCGGTCCCTCACGGGGACCTCACGGATCTCCTCGGGCGGCGTCCGGCCCGGGGAGGCGTCGGTCGGCCGACAGCGCGACCACTGGCGGGCCAGCGCGTCGCGGGTGGCCGGGTGTCGCCCGATCAGTCGGAAGGGGCGGCCCAGCACCACGACGTCGAGGGCGAAGCCGGCCGGCTCGGTGGTCCCGGACTCCTCCAGAGCCCGTCCGATCGGGCTCATCCGGTGACCGCCAGCTTCTCCTGGACCTGGTCGGCCAGGTCCAGGGCCTGTGGGTCGTCCAGCGGCACGGCGTCGGCGAAGACCGACAGCGCCTCGCGACCGGTGTCCACGGCGACCACGGTGATCTGGTCGCCGGCGACGGGGGCGAGCTCGTCGACGTGCAACTGGGTGCGGATCATCCATGCGTCGTGCCCGTCGACCGTGGTCGCCCGGTCGGTGACGGTGGAGGTATCGGTGACCCGGCCGACGAGGGCGGCGCTGGACAGGCACCGGGTGACCATCCGGGCGGCCTCGGCGGCCGATGTGGTCGGTTCATCGAGGGTTCCCACCCCGAACCAGCTCTCCCAGCCCTGGGCCACCGTGCGGGACTGGCCGGTGGCGCCGTTCGCCCACGACATGACGTAGGCGGTCGACGGCACCCGGTAGCCGGCCACGGTGGGGAAGGACAGGCCGCCGCCGGAGACGGTCCCGTCGGCGGAATCGGCCCGCCCCCGCCCCGGGTCGCCGGAGGCACATTCGGGGGGCAGTCCGCCCGGCGAGGCGAGGGCCGAGGCGGGCACCGACGACGACGGGCGGGTGGCCGGTGAGGCCGTCGTCGGCGGGACCGCGGCTTCGGCGTCGACCGTCGGCGTGCCGGTCGGGGAGGGGATCCGCTCGGCGGCGGAGCGGGCCGACGAGCCGATCGCCATGGTGGTGCCATCACGGGCGAGCGCGATGCTTCCCCACGCGACGGCGGGCAGCAGGACGGCAGCGGCGACGAGGGCGGCCAGGCGGCCCGACCGGCCACCGCCCCGGCCCGTCGGCGGGTCGGTCTCGCGCGCCTCGCGGCGCCGACGGACGACCTCCTGCGGGGACGGCTCGTGGATGGTGTGGGTCTGCGCCCGCCTCTGTGGTGTCGGCGCCGGGGCGAGTGGAGCGGGAGCCGCCCGGTAAGGAGCCGGGGGCGGCATATCGGGGCGGATGGCCGGCATGTTGATGGTGGTGGCGGCCTGCTCGCTCCACTGCCCGGCGGACACGAGGCTGCCCCCGCCGGGGAGCGGGGTCACCCCCGGGGCGTCCGGGTTCGGTGCCGGTGGGGCCGTATCGACCCCGGGCCCGGCCGGAGGCTCCGGCGTGGGCCGGGTCGACGAGGGGTGGGGGAACCGGGCCCACCCGCCCGGGCGGCCCGGGCGGCGGAATGTGCCGGCATCTCGTCGTGTGGCCACCCCCCGACTCTAGCCCGAGGCCCGCCGGGGTCGGCAGGGTTGAGGTCGACAATCCCGGTAGGTCAACCGCCCTTCGCAGGCGTGACCTACCCCCATCGTGGATCAGGTACCCCTTTTGTCGAGCGGCCAGTCGACAAAAGGGGTACCTGATCCAATATCCCGGTACATCATCGGCCCCGGTCCTCCCGTAACCCCCTGGTTTCGCCACCACCACGCTGGGCCAACCGCTGAGACGACCCGGTCGCCCCAGCCACGACGCCAGGGACCCACACCACTCCACGGGACGTGACGTCAGAAGCGGGCCGATCCGACATGCGGATTACCCATCGTCACACCGCTGTTACATTCTTCGGGGCAGACTGGGCCCATGGACAAGCAGACCGAATTCGTCCTGCGCTCCTTGGAGGAGCGGGACGTTCGCTTCGTGCGGCTCTGGTTCACCGATGTGCTGGGGTATCTGAAGTCGGTTGCCATCGCCCCCGCGGAACTGGAGGGGGCATTCGACGAGGGCATCGGCTTCGACGGGTCTGCGGTCGAGGGATTCGCCCGGGTGTACGAGTCCGACATGGTCGCTCATCCCGACCCGTCCACCTTCCAACTGCTGCCGTGGCGGGAGGTCGCCGGCGGGACGGCGCGGATGTTCTGTGACATCCGTCACCCAGACGGCTCGCCGTCCTGGGCCGATCCCCGCTACGTGCTCAAGCGGGCCCTGTCACGCGCCTCGGACATGGGCTACACCTTCTACTGCCACCCCGAGGTGGAGTTCTTCCTCATCAAGCCCGAACGCGAGCCGGGCCACGAGCCGACCCCGATCGACAGCTCCGGCTACTTCGACCACACCGCCCACGCGGAGGGCACGGATTTCCGTCGCGCCGCGATCACCATGCTGGAGCAGATGGGGATCTCGGTTGAGTTCTCCCACCACGAGGCCGGCGCGGGCCAGCAGGAGATCGATCTGCGATACGCCGACGCGCTGTCGATGGCCGACAACATCATGACCTTCCGGGTGGTCGTCCGCGAGGTGGCGATGACCCAGGGGATGAAGGCGACCTTCATGCCCAAGCCGTTCACCGACGAACCGGGATCGGGCATGCACACCCACATGTCCTTGTTCGAGGGGGACAGCAACGCGTTCTACGACGCCTCGGCCGAGTACAACCTGTCGACGGTCGGCCGGCAGTTCATCGCCGGACTGCTCGCGCACTCCGCCGAGATCACCGCGGTGACCAACCAGTGGGTCAACTCCTACAAGCGGCTCGTGTACGGCGCCGAGGCGCCTTCGTTCATCAGTTGGGGCCGCAACAACCGCTCCGCGCTGGTCCGGGTGCCGATGTACAAGCCGAACAAGGGCAGTTCGGCCCGTGTCGAGTTGAGGTCCATCGACTCGGGGGCGAACCCCTATCTGGCGTACGCGGTGGCGCTGGCCGCCGGGCTGGACGGCATCGAGCAGCGGATGGAGTTGCCCGCCGAGGCCGAGGACGACGTCTGGTCGCTGACGGACCGGGAGCGGCGGATGCTCGGCATCGAGCCGCTCCCGCGCACCCTGGAGCAGGCGATCAAGGTGATGGAGGGTTCCGAGCTGGTCGCCGAGACCCTCGGCGCACACGTCTTCGACTTCTTCCTGCGCAACAAGCGGGCCGAGTTCGACGCCTACCGCCACTACGTCACCCCGTACGAGCTGGACAGCCTGCTGCCGACGCTCTGAGGGCGGCCGGGATCAGCCGATCAGCGGCAACTGCGGGCTGAGGTCGGTCCGCAATCCGGAGGCGGCCACCAGTCGGCGGCCCAGCGCGTCGGCCCACGTCATCCGCCCGAGCCCCAGCCGCATGAAGGTCAGCGGATCGGTCTCGACGACCGCCGGCGGGGTTCCGCGGGTGTGCGTCGGGGCCGGTTCGACGAACTCGGAGCCGGCCCGGCTTGCCGCCTCCGGGTCGCCGATCTGGACGGCGGCGAAGGGCGGGATCCGCACCTCGACCGATTGTCCCGGGGCGCGGGCGGCGAGGATCTCGGCGAGGGTGCGGACCACCTCGGCGACCGCCTCCGGGTCGTTGTCCCGCCCGACGCGAGCGGCCGGGGCCTCACGGCGCGGACCGGCACCCGGCCCCAGGGCATCACGGACGTCATCGAGGTGGACGACGACGTCGATCAGGTAGATCCGCAGGAAATCGAGCAGATTGAGCCGGCCGACGCCGGTGTCGACGACCGGCGGCAGATCCTCGTCGCTGAGCAGCACCGACAGATCGGCGATGACGCTGTGCAACTGCGCGGCGAGCGCGTGTCCGGTGTCGTGGTCGGCGGTCGCCCGGGCCTGTTCCAACCGACGGGCGGTGGTGGCCAGGGAATGGGCGGCGTACTGTTCCAGCGTGACCGGACGGCTCGCGGACGGATGGTCGAGCTGAAACGCCATCGAGGTGAGCCGCCACAACAAGTGGGCGGTGAGCAGTCGGACGTCCCACCCCCGGACCCGGGCGGGACGGGCGAAATCGGCCGCCGACAGGGATTGGGCCACCTCGTCGACGAGCGCCCCGGATCGGACGAAGGTCTGACGCAGCCTCGCCGTCTGGCGTTGCACTCGTAGGGACTGGCTCACCCGATCGACCGTACCCGCGGCCGGTTTCCTTCATGTGGCCGATCGGGAAACTCACGCCCAACTCGGGGTCGATGTTGGTCGATCGGAGGCGTGGCGGGCCCCCGATCGGCCGTACGACCCGCATCGTAGGATGCGCCGGACGACCCGCATCGTAGGATGCGCCGTATGGATCGCGTCGAGACCATGGAGGGTCGGCTGGCCCGGCTGGGCTTCGTCGACGCGGAGAAGGCGGCCCGACTGATCGCGGACCGGCCCGACGACGAGGACCGGCTCGATCTGCTGGCCGCCGCCGACGATCCCGATCTGGCGCTCGCGGGACTGCACCGGCTCGTCACCGACCACCCGGAGTTGCCGGCCCGACTGTCGGCCGACCCCGTGCTCGCCGATCGGCTTGTCGCGGTGCTGGGCGCGAGCACGGGGCTGCAGCAGGACCTCTTCCGGTTCCCCGAACACATCGACCAGCTCGTCGGTCCGTTGCCGGCTGGGCCTGCCGAGGACGTTCGGGCCGAACTGTTGCACGCCGTCGGTGCGGATCCGGCCGCAGCGATGCCGGTGGCGACGTTGGTGTCCGGGGACGAGCTGCGGGGCGCCTACCACGGCGTGCTGCTGCGGATCGCGGCCCGCGATCTGACCGCCGCCGACCCCGTCGAGGTCCAGCCGCAGGTCTCGGAGAGCCTGGCCGACCTGGCGGACGCCGTGCTGGAGGGGGCGTTGGCGGTCGCCCGCGGGCGGGTGGGGGGCGAGCGGGCCGCCCGGGTGCGGTTGGCGGTCGTCGCCCTGGGCAAGACCGGAGGCAGGGAACTCAACTATGTCTCCGACGTCGACGTGCTCTACGTCGCCGAGCCGGCCGACGATGCCGGTACGCCGGCCTGCGACCACGACACCTGCCTGTCCGTGGGGGCCGAGCTTGCCGCGACCCTGGCCCGGATCTGTTCGGCCCACACCGGGGCGGGCACGATCTGGCCGGTGGACGCGGCCCTGCGGCCCGAGGGCAAGGGCGGCCCGCTGGTGCGGACCCTGGACAGCCACCGGCATTACTACCGTACGTACGCCAAGGCCTGGGAATTCCAGGCCATGCTCAAGGCGCGGCCGGCCGCGGGCGACCTGGCCCTGGGCCGGGCGTTCGTCGAGATGGTCGCGCCGATGGTGTGGCAGGTCGGCGGGCGGGAGGGGTTCGTCCGGGAGACCCAGGCGATGCGCCGCCGGGTGGTCAGCCTGATCCCCGCCCGGGAACGCGGACGGCAGATCAAGCTCGGCGAGGGCGGGCTGCGTGACGTGGAGTTCTCCGTCCAGATCCTCCAGCTCGTCCACGGCCGGGCCGATGAGCGGCTCCGCCGAGCCGGGACGCTGGCCGGGCTTCGGGCGCTGGTGCGCTACGGCTATGTCGGCCGGGAGGACGGTGCCGACCTGGCCGCCGCGTACCGGCTGCAACGGACCATCGAACACCGGGTGCAGCTCTACCGGCTGCGGCGGACCCACCTGATGCCCGACGATCCGGCCGATCTACGCCGGATCGGACGTTCCCTGGGCTGGCGCCTCAACCCGGCCGAGGAACTCGTCCGTGCCTGGCGGGACAGCACCCGCCGGGTGGTCGCCCTGCACCAACGGATCTTCTACTCGCCGTTGCTGGCGGCGGTCTCCCACATCGGCGCAGAGGACCTGCGGCTGACCACCGACGCGGCGGAGGCCCGTCTGCGCGGCCTCGGCTACGCCGACCCGCGGGCGGCGCTCAACCACATCCGCGCGCTGACCACCGGCGTCACCCGGCGGACCGAGATCCAGCGGCAGATCCTGCCGGCGATGCTCGGCTGGTTCGCCGAAGGGCCCAATCCGGACGCCGGCCTGCTCGCGTTCCGCCAGGTGTCGGAGAAGCTCGGACGGACCGCGTGGTACCTGCGGACGCTGCGCGACGGCGGGGCGATGGCCCAGCGGCTCGCCCACATCCTGGCCACCAGCCGCTACGCCACCGACCTGCTGATGCGTTTCCCGCAGTCGGTGGAGATGCTGGCCGACGAGGCCGACTTCACCCCGCGGCCGCGGGCGGTGCTGTCGGGGTCGTTCACCTCGATCGCGCTGCGCCATGACGACCCGGTCGCCTCCGCCGACTCGGTGCGGGGGCAGCGGAGGCGTGAACTGCTGCGGATCGCGATGGCCGATCTGCTCCGGCACCGCGACGTCGAGGAGGTCGGGGACGCGCTGAGCAACGTCACCTCCGCGACCATGGAGGCCGCGCTGGCGGTGGCCCGTCGCGATGCCGAAAGGGCCGGCGCGACGCTGCCGCCGCTGGCGGTCATCGCGCTGGGCCGCTGGGGCGGCGGCGAGATGGCATACGCCTCCGACGCGGACTGCATGATCGTGATGGACGACGGCGCCGACGAGGCGGCGCAGCGGTTCGCCGTACGCGTGGTCACCCGGATCCGGGAGGTGCTGCGCCGGCCCGGGCCCGAACCGCCGCTCGAGCTCGACCTCGACCTGCGACCCGAGGGCCGCGGCGGTCCGCTGGTCCGGTCGCTGGAGTCGTTCCGGACCTACTACCGGCGCTGGTCGTCGACCTGGGAGGCGCAGGCGCTGGTGCGGGCCTCGTTCGGCGCGGGCGACCAGGATCTGGGGGATCGGCTGATGGCCGTGATCGACCCGATCCGCTGGCCCGCCGACGGCCTGGGGGCCGACCAGATCCGTGAGATCCGCAGGCTCAAGGCGCGGATGGAGGCCGAACGTCTGCCGCGGGGCGCCGACCGGGAACGGCACACCAAACTCGGTCCCGGCGGGCTCAGCGACGTCGAGTGGACCGTGCAGTTCGTCCAGCTTCAGCACGCCGGGGAGTACCCGCAGTTGCGCACGCCGCGGACCCTGACCGCGCTGCGGACCGAACGAGACCTGGGCCTGATCGACGCACACGACGCGGCCGTGCTGGAGGAGGCGTGGCTGCTCGCGAGCCGGATCCGCAACGCCATCACGCTGGTCCGGGGCCGGCCCTCCGACACCCTGCCGACCGACGGGGCGGATGCGGGTGCGGTCGCCGACACGCTCGGCTACGACGGGTCGGGCCCGCTGAAGGCGCACTACCTGGCGGTCACCCGCCGCGCCCGGGCCGTGGTCGAACGACTCTTCTGGGGCGACTGAGTCCGGCCGGTCCGGTCGGGGAGTCGCAGCGAGGTTCTACAGTGGTCCTCGCCGCCCGGTCTGCGCCGGGGGCCCGCAGATCAGCCGCGAGGAGGTGCCGATGATCCCGGCCGGTTGGTATCCCGATCCCGCCGGCACGCCCGGTCGGCTGCGCTGGTGGGACGGACGTGCCTGGACGCCCGCCACGATGCCGCTGCCGCCCGGATCGTCCGTGCCGGGGTCGGTTTCCGCGGCCGAGAATCCCTCGCGGCCCGTGTCCGCGGCCGAGAACTCCCGTGCCGGGCGGGTCGCCCTGGCCGTGGTCGCCGGCATCGTGGGCCTGGCGGTGATGGCCGGGATCGGTTGGCGACTGCTGCCCGGTCGGCCCGTGGCCGTCGAGCCGGACCCGATCCCCTCGCTGCCCGGTCTGCGCGAACCCGACCCTTTCCCGTCCGACCAGTGGCGCAGCGACCCGTACGACCGGCCGTCGATCGAGGCCTCACCGCAGCCGGGCGGGGAATCCTCGGCCGACCCGTCCGCCCGGTCATCGGCGGCGGGGGAGGCGAACTGCCTCGGCGCGAACGGCGACGGGCAGTTCTCCCCGCAGCAGACCTTCGACACGGCGGGGGTGGAGGTGCACATGCCCGAGGAGTGGACCTTCCTCTTCGACCGGACCCAGTGGACGTGGGTCGACGACATCGTCGCCCGCGGCACGGTCGACCTGCCCGGCACCGTCCCGCGGGCCGCCGGGGTGGTGGTCGGCGGGCTCGCCGCCGAGAACGGCTTCACCTCGACCGAGGACGCGGTCGACCAGGTGCTGGCGTGCATGGAGACGACCGGCCCGTGGGCCGGGCTGGGGGAGCGCAGCGCGGTACACACCCGGCGGGTGACCGTCGACGGGATGCCGGGGGAACGCGCCGACCTCACCTACTCCTACTGGGACGGCACCCCCGACGACCGGGTCACCGTGCTCGTGCTCGACGCCGGCGAACCGTCCTCGCTGGCGTCGGTGATCGCCTTTGCTCCCGCCGACGCCCGCGGTGTCGGCCAGCAGGTCGACGACGTCGTCGCCGGGGTGCGGAAGGCCTGAGGCCCCGGGTCAGGACCGCAGGTCCAGCCCGAGGTCCAGCACCGGGGCCGAGTGGGTGAGCGCCCCCACCGACACGTAGTCGACCCCGGTGGCGGCGACCGCCGGGGCGTCGGCCAGGGTAAGCCCGCCGCTCGCCTCGGTCCGTACGCCGGCGGGGCGGGCCAGTGCGACCGCCTCCCGCATCCGGTCGGGGGTCATGTTGTCCAGCAGGATGAGGCCGGCGCCGGCGGCGATCGCCTCGGCGACCTGGTCGAGCGTGTCGCACTCCACCTCGACCGGCACGCCGGGGGCCCGGTCAGCCACGGCGGCGTACGCGGCCCGGACCGACCCCGCCGCCGCGACGTGGTTGTCCTTGATCAGCGCGGCATCGCCCAGGCCCATCCGGTGGTTGACTCCTCCGCCGCACCTGACGGCATACTTCTGCAGCACCCGCAGGCCCGGCACGGTCTTGCGGGTGTCGCGGACCCGCGTTGCCGAGCCGGCCAGCGCGTCGGCCCAGGCGGCGGTGGCGGTGGCCACCCCGGAGAGCTGTCCGAGCAGGTTGAGCATCGACCGCTCGGCGGTCAGCAGGGTGCGCAGAGGTCCGGACACCGCCAGCACGATGTCGCCGGGGCGGACCCGGACGCCGTCGCCGGCGACGATCGCGACGTCGACGGGCTCGGCGCGCCGGGCCCCCAGCGCGTGGACGACGGCCGCGGCGACCGGCACCCCGGCCAGGCAGCCGGGCCGGCGGGCGACGACGTCGGCGGTGCCGACGGCGCCGGGCGGCAGGGTCGCCTCGGTGGTGACGTCGGGTCCCCAGCCGAGATCCTCGTCGAGGGTACGGGTGACGACGTCGAGGACGTGTGCCGGGTCGAGTCCGGCGGAGGCGAGCGTGGCGGTCAGCGGCGCGGGCCAGGGCAGGGTGGTCATGCCGAAACTCCCAGCGTGAGGTCGTCGGTGGATGGCATCGGTTCGTCGGCGACCAGGATCGACGCGGCGGGCCCGATGGTCAGCGACAGGTGGCGCCGCCAGGAGTCGTCCGTGCCGGGATGGTCGGCGCGGCGGTGGCAGCCGCGCGACTCGGTCCGGGCCGCCGCGGCGGTGGCCACCAGTCGGGCGACGGTGTGCAGGTTCGTCTGGTCGAGGGTGTCGTCGTCGAGCCGGACCGCGTTCGGCGGGGTGTCGAGGGCGGCCAGCGCCGCGGTCAGACCCGGCGCGTCCCGCAGCACGCCGACCGAGCCGTCCATCACCTCGTGCAGGTCGGTCCGGGCGGCGGGATCGGCCAGCGGCACCCGGGGCCGCTCGACCGGCTCGCCGGGGGTCGGCAGCGGCCTACGGGCCAGCAGCGCGGCGACCCGGTGGCCGGCGACGAGCCCCTCGGTGATGGAGTTCGAGGCGAGCCGATTGGCGCCCTGGACCCCGGTGCCGGCGACCTCCCCGACGGCGTAGAGCCCGGGCAGGCCGGTCCGGCCGTCGAGGTCGGCCTCGATCCCCCCGCACAGGTAGTGCGCGCCCGGGCGCACGGGGATGGGTGCGCTGACCGGGTCGATACCGCGCTCGCGGCACAGGGCAAGGATCGACGGGAACCGTTTCTGCCAGCCGTCGGCGCCCAGATGGCGGGCGTCGAGGAAGAGATGGGTCGCGCCCCGGGTGGCCATGTGCGCCTGCATCTGCGCCGAGACGACGTCGCGCGGGGCGAGGTCGGCCAGTGGATGGTGACCGGCCATCACCCGTTCGCCCCGATCGTCGACGAGGACGGCACCCTCCCCGCGGACCGCCTCGGAGATCAGCACCCCGCGGTCGCCGGGAACCCGGTCGGCCGGGTCGAGCCACAGCACGGTCGGGTGGAACTGGACGAACTCCATGTCCCGCAGGGCCGCCCCCGCCCGCCAGGCCATCGCCTGGCCGTCACCGGTGGCGACCGGTGGGTTGGTGGTCAGGCCCCAGGCCTGGCCGATGCCACCGCTGGCCAGGACGACCGCGCCGGCCAGCCAGTCGCCGACCGTGCCGTCGGCGGTGCGGACCCGGACCCCGCAGGCGGCGCCGGCGGCGTCGGTGAGCACGTCCACCGCCCGGGCGTCGGCGGCAATCGTCAGCGGGAGGTCGGGGTCGGCATCGGCCCGGACGGCCGCGCGCGCGAGGGTGAGCGCGACCTCGTGGCCGGTGGCGTCGCCGCCGGCGTGCAGGATCCGCCGGGCCGCGTGCCCGCCCTCCAGATGCAGGTCGTAGGCGCCGTCGGGGCCCCGGTCGAAGTCCGCCCCACGCGCCACCAGCCGACGGATCGCCCGGGGGGCCTCGGCGACCAGGGTGCGGACAGCGTTGTCCTCGCACAGCCCGGCGCCGGCCACCAGGGTG
This sequence comes from uncultured Propionibacteriaceae bacterium, assembly GCA_964528755.1. Lineage (GTDB taxonomy): Bacteria > Actinomycetota > Actinomycetes > Propionibacteriales > Propionibacteriaceae > Raineyella. The sequence goes on along the minus strand of CAZGWN010000004.1, from coordinate 36,328 downwards.
TCGTGCCGGTGCAGGTCAGGGGTGTCGTCGCCGGCCCACACCGCGGCCAGGCCGCCCTGGGCCCAGTCGGTGCAGGAGTCGAGCAGGTCGGCGCGGGTCAGCACGACGGTCTCGATGCCGCACTCGGCCAGCCGCAGGGCGGCCGTGAGTCCGGCGGCGCCCGAGCCGACGACGAGTACGCCGGTGGTTCGCCGCCACGCCGGTGCCGGGCCGGCCAGCATCGCCCCCGTACGGGGCAGGGATGTCCGACGCACCTCACTCACCCCCGCCGGGCCGGCCGATGGCGATCATCCGTTCCACGGCGCTGCGGGCCCGGTCGGCGATGCCGGGCTCCACCCGCACCTCGTCGCGTCCCTCGCGCAGGCACCGCAGCAGCTTGTCAGGGGTGATCATCTGCATGAAAGGGCAGGCCGCACCCGGGTTGACCGGCTCGAAGACGGTGTCGGGGCGGGCCCTACGCAACTGGTGCAGCATGCCGATCTCGGTGGCGACGAGCACCTTCGAGGCGCGGGTGGAGCGGGCCAGGTCGAGCATGCCGCCGGTGGATACGACGTGGGTACGCTCGGCGGGGAGGTCGCCGGTGTCGGCCAGCCACAGCGCCGACGTCGTGCAGCCGCACTCGGGGTGCACGTAGAGCTCGGCGTCGGGGTTGGCGTGCACCTTGTCGATCAGCGCGCCCGGTGAGATGTCGGCGTGGACGTGGCACTCGCCCAACCAGACGTGGATGTTGTCGCGTCCGGTCATCCGGCGTACGTGGGCGCCGAGGAACTGGTCGGGGCCGAAGAGGATCTCGGTGCCGGCGGGAATCGAGGCGACGACATCGACGGCGTTCGACGAGGTGCAGCACAGGTCGGATTCGGCCTTCACCTCGGCGGTCGTGTTGACATAGCTGACCACGACCGCGCCGGGGTGGTCGGCCTTCCAGGCGCGCAACTGGTCGGCGGTGATGGCGTCGGCCAGTGAGCAGCCGGCCGCGGCGTCGGGGATGAGCACCCGCTTGTCGGGGGAGAGGATCGCGGCGGTCTCGGCCATGAAGTGGACCCCGCAGAAGACGATGGTGTCGGCCTCGGCGTCGGCGGCGATCCGCGACAGCGCCAGTGAGTCGCCGACGTGGTCGGCGATGTCCTGGATCGGGCCGAGCTGGTAGTTGTGCGCCAGGATGACGGCGTGGCGGGCGGCGGCGAGCCGGCGGACCTCCGTCCTCCAGTCGGCCCATTCGGCCTCGCTCCACGTGCGCCAGTCGGCTTCGCCCGGGTCCGGCCGAGCGGATTCGCCCGGGGCCCGCCGGTCGGTGGTCGGCCGGTCCCGCCGCGAGGCGGGTGCGGTGATCGCCATGGGAACCTCCTCCATGTTTTTCGCCTGTTGGTCGAAAACTGTCCTCACTGTAGCATCCTGTGCGTGGAGCACGACACGGGGCGGCTGCCCGAACCGGCGGGTCCCACCGGTCCCGGCCGCGACTCCCCGCAACCCAGCGGCCCCGTCCGCGACCCCTCCGGCGTAGCGAAGTACCGCCATGAGGCGCTGGCCGTCGTGCTCCGGGTGATCCGGGGAGACGCCGACACGCACCTGGCGGTGCTCGTCCGGCGCCGCCGCCGGGCCCCGTTCGCCGGCTGCTGGGCGTTGCCGAGCGGCCCGGTGGAGGTCAACGAGACGATCGGGGCGAGCGTCCGCCGGCACCTGGCCTCCAAGGTGGACCTGGCCGAGGTCGCCCATCTGGAGCAGCTGGAGACCCTCAGCCGTCCCGACCGCGACCCGTTCGACCGAACCATCGCCACCGCCTATCTGGGGGTGGTGCCGTGGGACAGCGAGGCGCGGCTGCCCGACGGGGTCGCCTGGCTGCGGGTCGGCGAGATCGGCGAGATGGCCTTCGACCACGCCCCGGTGGTCGGTCACGGGGTGGCACGACTGCGGGCCAAGCTGTCCTATACCAACATCGCCTTCGCACTGGCGCCGGCGGAGTTCACCCTCGCCCGGCTGCGCGACGCGTACGCCGCCGCACTCGGCCACGAGGTGGCGGTGACCAACCTGCAACGGGTGCTCACCCGGCGCGGCCAACTGGAATCGACCGGCCGGGTGACGCCACCGGGCAGCCACGGGGGCCGGCCCGCCCGGCTGTTCCGGTTCACCAGCCGGCACCTGACCGTGACCGACCCCTTCGCGGTGCTGCGGCCCTGAGGCGCGCCGCGCGTCGGTGTCCGCCTGCTGCTCAGGCCGACCGGCCCGCGAGGCCGGCCGGGACCGACTCCACCAGCGTCCGGGTGTAGTCCTCGGCGGGATCCTCCAGCACGTCGTCGACCGGGCCGGACTCGACCACCCGGCCGCGGCGCATCACCGTCACCGAGTGGGCCAGCTGGCGGACCAACGCCAGGTCGTGCGAGACGAACACGTACGTCAGGCCCAACTCGGCCTGCAGTCGCAGCAGCACACCGACGATATCGGCCTGTACGGACACATCCAGCGCCGAGGTCGGCTCGTCCAGCACGATCACCCCCGGGCGCAGCACCAGCGCCCGGGCGATCGCCACCCGCTGGCGCTGACCGCCGGACAGCCGGGCCGGGCGTCGCCGGGCGTACGTGTCGTCCAGCCCGACGGCCTCCAGGGCCCGGGCGACCTGCGCGGTCCGCTCGGCCGGGGTGCCGACCCGGTAGCGGTCCAGCGGTTCGCAGATCAGCCGGTCGACCCGCCAGGTCGGGTCGAGGGAGGTGTACGGGTTCTGGTAGACCAGCGCGAGGTTGCGCCGGGCGGTCCGCAGCGAGCGGTGCGAGCGCCCGTCGAGGCGTTCACCGGCCACGACGATCTCCCCGGAGTCGGGCTGCTCCAGGCCGAGCAGGAGGCGGATCGTGGTGGTCTTGCCCGATCCGGATTCGCCGACCAGCGCGTGCGTGGTGCCGGTCGGGACGGAGAACGACACATTGTCGACCGCCGTCAGCCGGGACCCGTCGACAGTGAAGCTCTTGGTCACCGAGCGGACGTCGATCCTCGGTTCCGTCGCCGGGTCGGTCAGCCGGACCAGCCCCGCGGCGCGTGACCCGGCGTACCGGTCGGGGTTGAGGGAGGGCACGTCGGCATGCAGTTTGCGCGCGTACTCCGAGGTGGGGGCGCCGAAGACGGAGCGGGTGTCGCCGGTCTCCTGGACCCGGCCGCCGCGCAGCACGACGAGAAGGTCGGCCCGCTCGGCCGCGATGGCGAGGTCGTGGGTGATCAGCAGAAGGCCGATCCCGAGGGTCTCGCGCAGCTCGGAGAGAAGGTCGAGGATCCGCTTCTGGATCGTCACGTCCAGGGCCGACGTCGGCTCGTCGGCAATCAGCAGGTCCGGTCCGGGCAGGGCCGCCAGGCCGATCAGCACCCGCTGCAGCATCCCCCCGGAGAGCTGATGGGGGTAGGACTCGTAGGCTCGGCGCGGGTCGTCCAGGCCGACCCGGGCGAAGGTGTCGAGGATCAGCTCGTCGGCCGCTGCCCGGTCCAGTCCGTCGACCAGCCGGGCGGCCTCCCGGGCCTGGGACCCGATGGTCCGGACCGGGTTGAGAGAGTTGCCGGGATCCTGCGGGACGAAGCCGAGCCGGCGTCCCCGCAACGACCGGAACCGACGCTCGGAAAGGGCGAGCAGGTTGTCCCCGCCGAAGCGGATCTCACCTGTGGCCCGGCCGGTGTCGGGCAGCAGCCGCAGGATCGCCCGGGCGATCGTGGACTTGCCCGACCCGGACTCGCCGATGAGGGCGAGGCTGCCCCAGCGCGGCAGGTCGAAGGACACGTCGTCGACCACCGTGCGGCGGTCGTACGCCACCGACAGTCCGCGGACCGAGACCAGCGGACCGGCCTCGGTGGACGGTACGGGTGTGCCCGCCGGCGCGGCCGGCCGGTCGAGAGTGGCGCTCAGTCGGTCTTGCGGAGCCATCGGCTGATCCTGTTCACGGAGAGAACGGTTGCGATTGTCACCAGGGCCGGGGCGTACACCAGCCACGGCCATTTGAGGTAGTCCTTGCCGGTCGAGATCAGCAGGCCCCAGTCGGAGGCGGGCGGCGGATCTCCGTACCCGAGGAACGCCAGTCCGGCGATGACGAGGATGGACAGGCCGAACTGGAGCACCGCGAGGGCCAGGAGCGACCGGGACGCGTTGGGCAGGACGTGTCGGGCCAGGATGTGCAGGTGCGATCCGCCCTGGAGGAAGGAGGCCTCGACGAAGACCGCCCGGCGGGTCTTGATCACCTCCGCGCGCATCACCCGGGCGAAGACCGCCACCGCCGATACCCCGGTCGCGATCGCTGCGTTCGTCGTGTCGAAGCCCAGCGAGCTGACCACGATGACGGCCAGCAGGAAGCTGGGGATGGCCAGCAGGACGTCGACCAGCCGGGCCAGCACGGTGTCCACCCAGCCACCGAGGAACCCGGCGAGCAGGCCGATGGACCCGCCGACGATCACGCCGATGACCACGGCGATGAGGGCGCTGGACACCGAGGATGCGGTGCCGTGGACGACCCGGGAGAACAGGTCACGGCCCAGTTGGTCGGTGCCGAACCAGTGTGCCGCGCTCGGCGGCAGGAACTTGTCGGCCGGCACTCCGTTGACCGGGTCCTGGCCGGTGAACAGCCCCGGTGCCAGCGACCAGGCGATGACAACGGCGATGACGGCGAAGGAGAGCGCCACGCCCGGCGGCACCCGCAGGGACCGGATCCGGTCGAGGGCGGACTCCCGCGCCTCTGCCGTGGTGAGACCGGCGACGCTCATGCGGCCGCCCCCGCCCCGAGCGAGCCGTCGTCGACGGCTCTGCGGCGCCGGGTCGATCCGGTGACCGCACGGACCCGGGGATCAAGCAGCGGGTAGACGAGGTCGGCGAGGAGGTTGACCACCACGAAGACCGCCGCGGCCAGGGACACCACCGCCTGCAGCACCGGAAGGTCCTGGGTGGTCACCGAACGCTGGACCAGGCTGCCGACACCGGTGCGTCCGAAGACCGTCTCGGTGATCAGCGACCCACCGAGCAGCTCCCCGACCGTCAGCGCCAGCACCGTGACCACCGGCAGCGACGACGGCTTGAGCAGGTGGGCCGCGAACAGCCGGGCCCGGCTCAGCCCGCGCGAGCGGGCCACCGCCGCGAACTCCTGACGTGACTCGTGGTCCAGGTTGGTGATCAGCACTTCGGCGATCTGAGCCGAGACCGGGATCCCCAGCGCGATCGCGGCGAACAGCGTTGCCCAGACCGACTCGGGATCGATCACCCGGAACAGGCCGACCTGGAAGGCGAACACGTGGATGAGCACCAAGCCGATGACGAAGTTCGGCACCGACAGGAACAGCGACGGCAACGAGCGCAACACCCCCTGCCCCCACCGGGCGGGCAGCACCCGGGTGCCGTACGCGATGGCCAGCGCCAGCACGATCGCGACCGCCAGCCCGGCCGCGGCGAGGACGAGGGTGGAGGCGAGCACCTCGCCGATCATGTCGGCCACCGGCCGGTTGGAGCGCAGCGAGACGCCCAGGTCGCCGGTGAGGAAGTTCGACAGCGACCGCCACAGCTGGATGTGCACCGGCTGGTCCAACCCGTAGTAGGCAACGATCCGGGTGATCTCGTCCTCGCTGAATCCGTTCTCGGGATTGCGCAGCACGTTGGTCACCGGGTCACCGGGCAGGACGCTGACCACCACGAAGGTGAACACGTAGGCGGCCAGCACCACCACCACGGCCTGGACGAGCCGGCGCAGGGCGAAGCCCAGGTAGCCGTTCATCTCACTTCTCCAGATAGGCCGTGTAGTAGTTCGCGTACGCCACGCCGTTGTAGGTCTCGCCCTTCAGCTGGGGGTTCTGCACGTAGAGCCGCTGCACCTGCTGGGTGCGGGGGACGAAGAGGCCCTGCTCGAGCACGTACTGCTGCAGCTCGTCCAGCAGCGGATCGCGCTCCTCGGTGCTGCTGGCGGCGGCGATCCCGTCGCGCAGCTCGTTGATGGTCTGATCCGACTCGCCCAGCCTGAACCAGTCCTCGCCGTTGTTCGCGTCGGTGAGGATGCCGGCGACCGTGCCGGCGTCGATGAAGCTGCGGCTGACCTCGTACGCCTGGGTCTGTCCCTGCTGCACCCGCTCGCTGTAGGTGACGACGTCGAAGGACTGGATGTCGACCTTCCAACCGAGTGTGCCGAGTTGCTGGGCGATCAGTTCGTCGATCGACTTCGTCGTGGCGACGTACGGGTTGGGGTAGAGGGTGAGGGCCAACTGCTTGCCGTCCTTGGCCCGGATCCCGTCGGCGCCGGTGACCCAGCCCGCCTCGTCGAGCAGCTTCGCGGCCCGGTCCGGGTCGTGGGTGAGCAGCTCGGAGTGGTCGGTCGCGCCGGGGACGTTGCTCTGCAGGACGGAGGTGGCGAGCTGCCAGTCGGGGGTGTAGACGGTGTCGATGATCTGTTGGCGGTCGATGCTCGCCTGCAGTGCCTGGCGGACCCGCACGTCGTCGAAGGGCTCGGCCCGGGTGTTCAGCGCGAACCCGTCGACGAACCCGAGGTAGCGCGGCGCGGCGACGGTGAAGCCCTCCGCCTTCAGGTCACCCAGCTCCTGGGGTGACGGGTTGTACGCCACGTCGGCCTGCCCGGACTGCACCGAGGACACCCGCAGGGACTGTTCGGGGACCTGCTTGTAGGTGATCGAGTCCAGGTACGCCGCCCCGGTGTGGCCCAGCGCCTCCGGGCCCCAGTCGTAGTCGGGCCGTTTGACGAGGGTGACGTGGTCACCCTCCTTCCACGACTCGACGGTGAACGGGCCCGAGGCGACCGTCTTCGCCAGATCGGACTGCTCGGTGGCCGGGGTGGCCAGGGTCGTGGGCGAGATGAGGATCGAGCCGTGGTACCCGAGGGTCGGGATGAACCCGAGGGTCGGGGCGGTGAAGAACACCTCGACCGTCGTCGGGTCGACCGCCTCGGCATGGTCGTACGTCTTGGGGAACAGGCCGATCGGGTTGATCCCGTCCTTCGGGCGCCCGTTCGCCCAGATGTCGAGGTTGGCGACGACCGCCTCGGCATCGAGCGGCGAGCCATCCGAGAAGGTGACGCCATCGCGGAGATGAAGGGTGAACTCGGTCGCGTCGTCGTTCTGTTCCCAGCTCTGTGCCACCCACGGGCTCACCTCCCCCTGCTCGTCGACGTAGACCAGCTTGTCGGTGAGGTGACCCCAGATGTGGCCCTCGAAGCTGGAGATCGAGCTGTTGTTGGGGACCCAGGTGGTGCCGAGGGTGTCGATGAGGAAGGTGATGTCGCCGCCGTCGGTCGGCCCGCCCGCTCCCGCGACGTCGTCGGCCGTGTTGCCGACGGTGCCGCACCCGGCCAGCAGCAGGGCTGCTGCGGTTGCGGCGAGGAGGCGGCGGACGCGTCCGGCTGGTCCGGCGCGGTGCGTGGTGCTCATGGGCGACTCTCCTTGGTGTCGGGGCCCGGGGTGCCTTGACTGTAGGGTCGGCACGGCGGAGCGGTCCAAGAGAAGTCGAGGATGGGAAGCTATTCGATCGGCTTATGACGGCCTCAAGGTTGCCTTGGCTCCGTACGACAGGCGTCACAGCTCGTGGTCGAGCAGCCCGGCGACGGTCCCGCGGGGCCGCCAGGCGTACGCGGACCGGAATCGGGAGTCGTCGACGAGGAAGTCGTGATCGCTCAGGTAGGCCATGTCGTTGGACGCCCGGACCAGCGGACTGACCCAGCCGGCCACGGTGAGCAACGGCTTCGGCAGGGTCGCCGGGGTGACGTCGTGGCCGGAGTGGCGCGCCAACAGGGCGCAGATCTCCCGGCCGGTCACCGGCTCCAGCGCCGGCAACAGCCAGGTCGCGCCCGGGGCGCCGTCGGGGGTGACGCCCGGGTCGCCGGTGGCGAGGGCAACCAGGGCCTCGGCGACCTCGTCGGCCGACGCATAGGCGTGCCTGGTGTCCGGGTCACCGATCCAGGTCAGCCGCGTCCGCCGGCCGGACCGGGCCGCCTTCTCCAGCCCGCTCCAGGCGACCAGGGTGGTGTCCACGTTGCGGCCCAGGAAGTCCGCCGCCCGGGCCACGGTGATCCGCGCGCCCTCCTGCACAGCCCCGGCCAACACCTCGGCCACATCGGCACGCACCTGCCCCATCCGTGACACCGGCACGAAGGGGGTGTCCTCGGTGATCGGCGCGGTGGTGATCCCGTACGGGTAGCAGTTGTCCAGCCAGACCAGCGGGACACCGGCGGCGCGCACCGCGGCGGTGACGGACCGGGCCAGCGGCACCCACCGGTCGCGCCAGGTGCCGATGTCGTAGCGCAGGCCGAGGGTGGCGATCACCCGGTCGGCGTCGGCGAGGGCGCCGGCGAGCTGTTCGGGGTCGGACGCGTCTGCCGGGTGCCAGTCGACGGGCGGCCGGTCCGGGGTGTGGCGGGAGACGCCGATGACCTGGTGGCCGGCCCGGTGGGCGATGGCGACGACGCGGGTGCCGATCTGGCCCGTGGCGCCGATCACGACGATACGCATGACAGATTCCTCTCGGAGGTGGGGGAGAAGGCCGATGAGCAGGGAGGGCGGCCGACGGCGACACAGCCCGTCAGCCCGTCGAAGGAGTGGTGGGTGAGCGTCACGGCGGTGGCGCGCAGCGGGTCGGCGCCGGTCAGTCGGGGCCGGGTGGTGGGGGTGAGCAGCCGGACGCCGGCCAGCTTGGTCAGGGCCTCGACGGCGGTCCAGACCATTGCCGGGTCCCACGCTACGGATCCGTGCAGCGGGCCTGCGCCGGGGGTCCTCGGGACCGTACGCCGCAGCAGGTCGCGTTCGGCGTCGGTGAGGACGAGGGGAAGTGCGGATCCGATGGAGGTCTCCCGGCCGGGGCCGCACAGGTCGAAGCCGATCCGGGTCGCCGGGCCGCTCGCCGGGTCGGCCGGCGGGTCGGCCGGCGGCGCGACGGCCAGACCCACCCGCCCGGCCTCATGGGACGCCGACACCCGGCACCGGCGTACGCCACCCGGCCCGGCCACCCGGATGAGGCTCCGGTCCATCACAGTCACCCGGACCGGGCCGCGGACCCGCTCCTCCAGCGCCGCGGTGAGGCGGCCGAGGAGGGGCGGGTTGCCGGTCCAGCGACCCGGGAGGTCGGGTGCCAGCACGACCAGGACACCGCCGATCTCGGAACCGATCAACGCGCGCCGACGAGAGTGGCCTCGGAGATCTCGGCCAGCGCGTCGACGGCGGCGTCGAGGTCGGCATCGGTGTGCACGGCGGTGACGAACACCCGCAGCCGGGTCAGCCGCTCGGCGACCGCCGGGGCAAGGATCGGGTTGATGCTGATCCCCTTGCGGTAGAGCTCGTTGGAGACGGCCAGGGTCCGCGCGGAGTCGCCGTAGATCACCGGGACGATCGGCGTCCCCGCGCCCGACCCCCAGTCCAGGCCGAGCCGGTCGACGCCGGCGCGGAAGCGGTCGGCGTTGGCCTGCAACCGGGCGACCCGCTCCGGCTCGCGGCGCAGCATCCGCAGCGAGGCCAGCGCGGCGGCCGTGTTGGCCGGGGAGAGGCCGGCGCTGAACACCAAGCTGGACAGGTTGTAGCGGAGGAACTGCATGAAGCGGCGGGTCCCACCCAGGTAGCCGCCACAACTGCCCATCGACTTCGACAGGGTGCCCATGAGGATGTCCACCCGGTGCGGCGAGACCCCGGTGGCCTCGCAGATCCCGCGGCCGGTCGGACCCATCGTGCCGAAACTGTGCGCCTCGTCGACCATCAGCAGCGCCCCGTACCGCTCCTTCAGCTCGACGGCCTCGGCCAGCGGGACGGTGTCACCGTCCATGCTGTAGGCCCCCTCGACGCAGATCAGCGCCCGCCGGTAGCTGCCGCGGCGCCGTGCCAGGGCCGCGCCGAGCGCGGCCATGTCGTTGTGCGGGAAGCTGTGCCGGGCCGCCCCGCTGGCCCGGATGCCCTGTTGGATGCTGTCGTGGGCGAGCCCGTCGTGGAAGACGATGTCGCCGCTCGCCACGACCTGCGGCACGATCGACGCATTGGTCGCGTGCCCACCGACCAGTACGACCGCGTCCTCACAGCCGAGGAAGTCGGCGATCTCCCGTTCCAGCTCGTCGTGCAGCGGGCGGTTGCCGGACAGGATCCGGGCGGCCGACACCGAGGTGCCGTAGCGGTGCACCGCGTCGACGACCGCGGCCTGCACCTGCGGGTCCTCCGACATTCCCAGGTAGTTGTACGAACTGAACGAGATCAGTGGGTGCCCCTGGATCTCGGTGTGGTTGGAGATGATCCCGTCGTGCGGCAGGTAGTAGGGGATCAGCGTCTGCGACGCCTCCATCTGCGCCTGCTTGCGTTCGAAGGCCGCCAGCTCGGGGAACGACGCCAGGGTCGGCTCGCAGTCGGCGGGCAGCTCGACCGCCGGGGCGGGCGCCGTGGTGCGCCCCGGGGCTGCGTCACCCGTCCGGTCGGCCGGGGCCTCCGGGGTGGCGCCGACGACCCGGGCCAGCTCGGCGACGAGGTCGTCGAGGGTCCGGACGTTCTCCAGCGCGAGGCTGCCGGCGTGCAGGTCGGGGACCAGGTGGGTGAGTCGGCGCAGGGTGTCGGCCATCAGCAGCGAGTCGAAGCCGAGGTCCTCGGCGAGCCGGCCGCCGCGGGCGATCTCGGCGACAGGAGAGGACGACGCCTCGGCCATCGCGGTCAGCAGCGCGGTGCGCACCGTCTCCACCGCGATCTCCCGGGTGGCGGTCGCCGGCGCGGCACCCGAAACGACGGTGGCCGGGGGCACCGGTGGCGCAGGGGCCGGATCCGCCGGACGCACGCCGTCCGGCCCGGGCATGACGGGGGGCAGCCGGAGCACAGAGTGCCGGTCGAGGCGGACATCGCGCAGCCGCCACCGGGCGCCGACCCCGCCGTGGACGAGGAGCGGACCGAGGTGGATCTGCGGCACGGACACGAACAGCCGGGCCAGGTGGCGCAGCACGGTGTCGAGATTGTCGCTGGTGCCACCGAATCCGACCCCGACGAACGGAACGTCGGGATGGTCCCGGCGCAGCATCCGGATCAGCGACTCGCCGCCGGAGGGCTGGATGACCACGTCGGGTCGCCGGGCCAGCAGGTCGGTGCCGGCGGACCGGAAGTCCACCGGGGTCGTGATCTGCCGGGCGAGCAGCCGGACGATCTCACCCGGCTCGGTCTCGGCGTGGCCGGAGACGGTCGACACGAACAGTCCCGTCGGGGGCGCGGTGGTGACGTCGGTCAGCACGCCGGTGAAGTCGGCCTCGCTGCCCGCCATCAACGGGGTGTGGAAGGGGCCCTGGGTGGGCAGTGGGGTGGCGATGACACCGGCGTCGCGGGCCCGGGCCACCAGCGGCTCGAGGGCGGCGCGGGTGCCGCCGTAGACGGTCTGGTGGCCGTCGTTCCAGCAGGTCGGGTGGACGTCGGCGACCCCCTCGGCCAGCGCGGCGGCCTCCGCCCCGGAGCAGCGCAGTGCCACCATGCCGTACTCCCCCTCGCCCAGTTGGGAGCGCATCAGCCGGCCGCGTTCGGAGGCGAGCCGGACCGCGTCGGCGGCGGGCAGCGACCCGACCGCGTACAGGGCGGAGAATTCGCCGACACTGTGCCCGGTCGCGGCATCGGCCCGGATCCCGATCCGGGCCAGAAGCTCGGTCGCGGCCACACCGAGCACGGTGAGGATCGTCTGCGCGGCATCGGTGAGGTTGATCGCGGCCGGGTCGAGGTCGGCCGGTGGGGTCACCCCGGGCCAGCCCGAGGCCAGCAGCGGGCGCAGGCCGGGCACGACCGAGAAGTCCAGCAGTTCGTCGCAGCGGTCGGCGAAGACCGGGTCGAGCTCGGCGAGGACCCGCTGGTCACCGACCCGCTGGGCACCCTGGCCCGGGTGGACGACGGCGACGGTGCAGGGTTTCGTGGGCAGCGTCGCGGCGTACCAGGTGGCCGGGTCGGCGGGATCGTCGGCCAGTTCCGGCAGCAGGTCGACCACCCGGTGCAACGTTCGGCGGACGTCGGCGCGGGTGGTGGCCAGCAGGGCGAGGCGCACCGGGCCCGGGGTCACCACGGCCAGCCGGGACTGCAGGTCGCCCAGGGAGGAGTCGGCGTTGCCGGGGTCGTCCAGCGAGGCGACGATCGTCTCGCAGCGGGCCCGCAGATCGTCGGCCGAGTCGCCGGAGAGGAGCAGCAGGGAGGAGTTCATGACAGGCTTCCTTCGGGATGGGAGACGATCAGGTGGCCGTTCGCCCCGCCGAAGCCGAACGAGTTCACCGCGATCCGGTTGACGGGACGCGTCCGGTCCCGGTGGCCCGCCAGGTGCATCCGGGTGGCGGCCAGATCGGGATGGGCGCCGGAGCGGGCCGGCGGCTGGGGTGGGATGGTCTGGTGGCGGATCATCTGGACCGCCTTCACCAGGGAGAGGGCGCCGGAGGCGGCCAGGGTGTGCCCGGCGATCGCCTTCACCGAGCCGATCGGCAGCCCGGGTCCGGTGGGATCGGGGTCGGTGGTGGCGATGGAGAGGATTTCCTGGGTGTCGCCGACGCCGGTGCCGGTGCCGTGACCCTCCAGGTAGTCGATCGGCCGGTCCGGCTCGGCCCCCGACTGCTCGGCCCGGCGGCGGGCGGCGCGGATCGCGCGGACCTGTCCGGCGCTGGTGGGTGTCATGATGCCGGGGGCACGGCCGTCGGAGCCGGCGCCCCAGCCCTCGATCACCGCGTGGATCGGGTCCCCGTCGCGGCGGGCCAGGTCGAGGCTCTTCAGCAGCAGCAGAGCGCCGCCCTCGCCGAGGGTGAACCCGTCGGCCTCGGTCGTGAACGGGAGGCAGCGGCCGGTGGGGGACAGCGCGCCCACCTGGGCGAAGCCGATGAGCGCGTCCGGGGTCAGGGAGACGTACACGCCGCCGGCGAGGCATTCGTCGATCTCGCCCGCCTCGATCAGCGTGCAGGCGAGGTGGATCGCGGTCAGGCCCGAGGAACAGGCGCTGTCGACGGAGAACGACGGGCCGGTCAGGTCGAACTGCTGGGCCACCACGGACGGGACGATGTTGTCGAGCACACCGGCCATCGAGTAGCCGCCGATCCGGGACACCTCGGCCGAGGCCTGCGCCATTACCTGTTCGGTCAGTGCCGGATCGTCCACGCCGAGCGACCCGTCGGTGGTCATCCGGGCGATGACCGGGGCGGTCGTCACCAGCCGGTAGTCGTTCGAACTCACCCCGACGATCGTCCCGACGTTGCGCCCGGTGGCCTGCTCGGGGGTCCGGCCGGCACGGTCGAAGGCCTCCCGGGCGAGGGTGAGGGCCATCCGCTGCTGCGGATCCATGCCGCGTGCCCGGGCCACGGGGATGCCGAAGCCCGCCCGGTCCCAGCCGTACGGGTCCTCCAGGGCCGCCATCGTGTTGGTGTAGGAGGTGAAGGGGGTCCCGCGGCGTTCCGACAGGACGGAATCGGCGCGCCACCGGTCGTACGGGGCCGGGCCGAACTGGGGGACGGCGCCGGCCACGATCTGCCAGAACTCGTCGGCGTCGGAGGATCCGGCGGAGCGTGCGGAGAAGCCAACCACTGCGATCATGCGACTCTCGTTTCTGGAGCGCATCTGTCCACTCCTGCGCACCGCGGTGGTGGTTCCGGGATCTGAGGAACGTGCACGCCACCCCGTGTGGCTCTGCACCGGAGGCGACGTCGCGATCCGGGAGCCGGTCTAGTCACGGTAGGTGAACGGACCCGACCGGGGAGTGACGGGTTCGTGACAGGGCTGCAAACAGGCCGATCCGATACGTGACTGCATGGCCCTGTCAACCCTTTGTGCCGCGGGATGGCGCGGATCGGGGGGAGTCGGAGGTCGGCCCGGGTGGAACTGTGTGACCGAACTCACGGATGGTGATGTGCCGGGGACATCCGACGGTGCCGACACCTCAGGCGGCAGCTTCCCAGCCCAGCGCCGGGGCGACCGTTGCGGCCAGATCGGTCAGCAGCCGGACGTTCTGGGCCAGCGCGAAGGACGGCGGCAGGAACAGCACCAGCTCGTTCGCCCGGGACAACCCGGGATCGGCCAGCACACCCGCGATGACCTCGTCGGGCGTGCCGTGGAAAACCGGGCTGATCTGCTGTCCGGCGGGCAGGTCGGCGCCGGTCACCGGTTCCAGGGCTCCGGCCGGCCGGGAGGCCGCCATGCCCTGCGTCCGGCGTTGGAGGTCGTACGCCGCATACCGCTCACGGGTCTCTGTCGAGGTACCCGGTAGGACCGAGGCCGCCACCGCGACCGGCGGGGCCTCACCTCCCCGGCGCTGTCGCCAGGTGTCGCGGTAGGCGTCGATCACCCGCGCCTGATGGTCGGAGAAGGTCTCGCCGGGCTCGATCCCGTGCAGCACGGTGCCGACGATCAGGCCCAGGCCTTCCGCGGCGGCGTCGACGGCCGAGCCGACGCTGGATGCTCCGCGGCGCAGCCGGCCCCGCAACCCCGGTGAGTGGGGGGTGACCGCCAGTTCGGTGCCGATCGGCGCACCCTGGCCGGGACCGTCGACCGTGTGCAGGGTGGCGCCGGCGACCGCATCGAGGAAGCGTGCCAGCCGCCGTCGTGCCTCCGTGCGGCCGTCGGTGGCGACGGCACCGAAGATCGCGTCGAAGGGTGCCAGGTCTCCGGTGGCCAGCGCGAGGTCGAGCCTGCCGCCGACGAGCAGGTCGGCCGTGGCGGCGGCCTCGGCCAGCAGGATCGGATCCTGGTACCGCATCGGCAGCACCGCCGATCCCAACCGGATCCGTCCGGTGTGCTGTCCGGCCGCCGCCAGGAAGGGCAGCGGCGAGGACAGGTAGTGGTCGAAATGACGCTGGTAGACCCAACCCGACTGGTATCCCCGTTCCTCGGCAGCGCGAAACAGCTCGATGCCGTCCCGCAGCCCGCGGGCGGGGCCCTGCTCGTCGCTGAAGGACACCCGGGCGTTGAAGCCGAGCGCAACCTTGGGTCGGAAGCCTTCGGGCAATGCTCCGGGGGCAACGGAGGATGCCGTCATGCCTCACACTCCCAGGACGCGTCGGCCGGCGGCCAGCACCGCGGCGTCCTCCTGCGGCGGGTGCACCCGTACGCAGAGCACGTCCCGCAGGTGTCGCTCCAGCGGGTGGTGGCGGGTCAGGCCCAGGTTGCCCAGCGCCTCCACGGCGGTCTCCACCGCGGTGATCACCGAGCGGGCGATCGCCGCCTTGACCACCGACAGCTGCGCCGCGACTCCGGGATCACCGGCCTCGAGGCGCAGGATCGCGCCGTGCAGCAGGGTCTCGGCCTGGGCGATCTGCAGGTCGATCTCGCCGGCGATCCGCTGGATTCGCTCGGTGGTCGCGATCGGCCGGCCCAGCGCCGCCGGCACGCGGGTCCGGGCGATGTCGGCGTACGCCGCCCGGGCGGCCCGTGCCACCCCGATGTAGAGCGCCGGATGACCGAGGCTCCAGGCACCCGAGGCCATCGCGGCCGGGTCCCGGTAAACGCCGTCGGCTCCGCGCGGGATCTCCACGAAGGCGTCGGCGGGTAGCTCCACGTTGTCGTAGATCACATCGTGGGTGTTGGACGCCCGCAGCCCCAGGTGGTCCCAGGTCTCCACCCAGGTGATCCCCGGTAGATCGGCCGGGACAATGACGTGCCCGACGCGGGGCGTGTCCGGATCGGCACCGGGTTCGTCCGCCCGCGCCCACACCACGTGGTAGGCGAGTGCCGTCCCGCCGGTGGCGTACGCCTTGTGGCCGTTGAGCACCCACCCGCCCGACCGACGGGTGACGGTGGTCTTGGGCAGTCCGCCGCGAGCGGGCGCGCCGAGTTCGGGCTCCGCCCGCACGGTGTTGATGGGAGCCGGGCCCTCCAGCGACCGGGCCAGCAGGTCCTGGTAGTACGCGGCCGGCCAGTGCGGGTGAGCCGCCTGGCCGGCGTGGCCGGCGAGGCTGTTGGCGGCGATCAGGGCGACCGACGGGTCCCCTTCGCCCAGGGCGGTGAGGATCCGGGCGGTGTCGCGGGGGCCCACGCCCGGCCCGCCGAACCGGGTGCCGACGGTGGCGGTGAGCAGGCCGGCGCGATGGGCGACCTGGAGACCCTTCGCCGGGACTGCGCCGGACCGGTCGTACTCGGCGGCGGTCCGGGCCACCTCCGCGGTGACCTCGGCCAGCACCTCGGGCGACAGATCGGGCACCGGCAGGGCGAGCGTGCGGGCAGGACCGGCGGTGCCGGTGTCGAGACTCATGCGCGGCCTGCCGTGGCGAGCCGGCGGTAGTCGTCGGCGTAGTTGCCCAGCGCCTCGGCCTGCAGCGTGCCGCGCCGGCCGGTTTCGGCACGGTGGGCGAGTTCCTGGCGGACCAGCGGCAGCACGTAGCGGCCGTAGTCGATCGCGTCGTTGAGGGTGTCGTAGCCGCGGATGGAGACCAGCGAGGCGCCGTGGTCGATGTAGTCGAGGATCGCGGCGGCGACGGTCTCCGGCGAGCCGACCAGGGCGGTGGAGGCGCCCGTCCCGTTGGTCACGGCGGCGGTCCGGGTCCACAGCGCGCGGTCGTACAGGTCGGCCTGCTCGGCGAAGTGGAGGGCCCGCTGCGAGCCGACGTTCTGCGGGGTGTCACGGCCGATCAGGCGATGGAACTGACCGTGCTCGAAGGTGTCGGCGATCCGCGCCACGTACTCGTGGGCCTTGCGCCAAGCGAGTTCGTCGGTCTGGGCGACGATCGGGCGGAAGGTCACCCAGATCTTCGGCAGGGTGGTCCGGCCGGCCGCCCGCGCGATGCCGTTGACGCGGTCGATCTCGCTGCGCAGGTCATCGAGCGGCTCGCCCCAGAAGCTGAAGATGTCGGCCTTCGCACCGCCGACGTCGAAGGCCGCGTCGGACTGGCCACCGATGGAGATCGGGATCGGCCTCTCGTACGGGGCGAAGCCGGGCCCGAAGTCATCGAAGCGGTAGAACTCGCCGGCGTGGCTGAACGCCGCCGGCTCGCTCCAGGCCCGCCGCAGCAGGTCGATGTATTCCGAGGTGCGGGCGTAGCGCCGGTCCTTGGGCAGGTAGTCGCCCTGCCGGGCCTGCTCGGCGTCGTTGCCGCCGGAGATGAGGTGGACCACGGCCCGGCCCTCGGTCAGCTGGTCGAGAGTGGCGAGCTTCTGCGCGGCCACCAGCGGGAACGTGGTGTTCGGGCGCAGCGCCACGATCGGCTTGATCCGATCGGTGAGCTGGCCGACCGCACTGGCCACCACGAAGGAATCGGCGCTGTTGGAGCCGTACGGCAGCAGGGTGTAGTCGAAGCCCGCATCCTCCAGGGCCTGCACATAGCGACGGAAGAACGCCAGGTCGATGCCGCGGGTGGGGATCGGGTTCAGCTCGGTCGACGGGTTGAGGTGCGACAGGCTGATGAACTCCACCGTCGGTGAGGCGGTCTCGGGAATGGTCTGGTCGAACGTCGGTGCGCTCATCGGTGTCCCCTTCTGGTGGCGGTTCTTCTGCGGGCGGTCCGGCGTCGGGAATCCCTGCTTGTGTGTAGGGGTATCCAACCGCGCCCAGTGGGGTGAAGTCCAAGAGAGGTTCGGCATCGGAACCGATAGGTTCAGGTGATGGGCCGGGGCGTCGTCCGCCGCCGGAGTGCCGACCAAGGCGGTCGCCGCGCCGCTGGCACCGGAGGCGGCGGCGATCGTGCCCAACCGGTCGGTCTGGGCGCGGAAATAGCGACGCAGGTAGTCCGGGTCGATGCCGCGGGTAGGGACCGGATTCAGCTCGGTCGAGGGAGGCCGGGTGGATCTGGCAGATGAACTCGACCGTCGGAGACGCGGTGGCCGGGATCGAGATGTCAGCGGCCGTCGTCGTCATGCGACGGCTTCCTCGGAGCCGATGACGAGGTAGCGGTGAGGAGTGAGGTGTGCCTCCCCGCGTCGTGTTGGGGACACACTCAGCTCGGCCTCCTGTGCAAGGAGAATCCAACCCCTTTGCTAAAGGTACGGTCGCGGGGTGTGTACGTCCAGGAGTGGATGACCATGGCAGTCCATAAACAACGCAAATCGATCTCCAGCGCCGGAGCCGCGATTCAGTGTGTTGAACGGTCGCCGCGCGAGTGCTGGGCGGAGAGGAACGCCACACCCGGGTCGCAAAGAAGTACCTGCAGCGTCTGCGCGGTGTCGAGCATTTCGCGCATGGTCTGCTGGCGGAGACGATACCGACTACTCCCGTCAATCAGCACATTCAGCACGACCATCAGCGCAGTCACCGCATTACTCCCCTACATAGCCTCGGAACAAGCCTCAACAGGATCCGAATCCGCCCGGCCCTCGAGTGCTGCATCCCGAACGAAGTCGAACACAAATGGTGCAAGGCCCGCCACACAGGCCAGGGCGTAGAAGATGGCTGTGCACGTGACGGCGGCGCCCACCTCCACAGATGGCGTTCTCCCAAGTTGAACGGGTGATGGCTGACGATCACTCTTCGTCCATGACCATCCGTTGGATCGCCGTCGCCAGCCACTCCCGGTACGCCTCCACCGACAGCCCCGACTCGACCACCAACTGCTGGTAGCCCTCCGGCGATGCCAGGAAGCTGAGGGCCGCCGCGAGCGCAGTCCGGTCGGCACTCGGGGCGATGAGCCCGGCGCGGGAGAAGGCCTCGATGATCAGGGCGAAGTCCTTGCGTCGCCGCTCCAGCAGGTCCTCGACCCCCGCGCGTACCGCCGGATCCGAGGTCGCCGCCCCGGTGACCGCCATCCACAGCCCGCTCGCGCGGGCGTTGAGGTCGGCGACGACGGAGGCGATCGTCGTCGGGAGCTCCTCGGGTGGGGTGTCCGCCAGGATCGCGCGCGAGGCGTCGTCGTTCGCTATCGGGTCGCGGCTCTCCCGGCCCGAGAAGGTCACCTCGAACGCGGCCAGCAGCAGTTCGTGCTTGGCGCCCTGGAGCTTCACCGTCTCCACCGACACCCCTGCGGTGCGGGCGATCGCGGTCAGCGGCGTACCGGTGTACCCATGCGCGGCGAACTCCTCGGCGGCGGCCCGCAGCACGCGCGATCGCGTCTCGGCCGCCTGGGCCTCCCGCAACTCGGATCGGTAGCGACGGGTTCCCCCGGACATATTGACCACCTCGACGAAGCAATGAATACTTGAGCGTGGCAGTCATTCTATCCCGATCCTCCGACACCCGAGGGACCCCCGATGTCTTCTGTTCTCCTGTGCTGCACCCCTGCCCACTCCCACCTCACGCCGATCCTGACGGTCGCTCGCCACCTGGTGGCTGCCCGTCACGACGTCCGGGTGCTCACCGGCCGCCGGTTTGCCGACCTGGTCACTGACACCGGCGCCGAGTTCCTCCCCCTGCCGGCCGAGGCGGACATCGACCTGGACCACCCGAACGAGGCCTTCCCCGAACGGGCCGGCCTGCGCGGCCCGGCGGAGATCCGGTTCTCGATGATCAACCTGTTCATCCGTCCGGGACGGGCGCAGCTGCGGGCGATCGACGACGCCATCCAGGTGCGTCCGGTCGATGTCGTGGTGGCCGAGGCATTGTTCACCGGCGCGGTCCTCCTGCACGGGCGACCGCGCAACGAGCGCCCGGCGGTCTTCACCCTCGGCATCGTGCCGCTGGCCGCGGAGGACCCCGACGTCGCCCCGTACGGCCTGGGGATGACGCCGATGCCCGGAACCGCCGGTCGGGTGCGCAACGCGATCCTGCGCGGCGTCGCCGGGCGGATTTTCGGTCCGGTCAACGCCGCCGTGATGGACTCCTACCGGGCGATCGGGGTGGCGGAGCCGGCCGACTTCTCGCTCTTCGACGTGCCGGCCAACACCGATCTGGTGCTGCAGTTCACCGTCCCCGGTTTCGAATACCCACGGTCCACCCTGCCCGAGAACGTCCGCTTCGCCGGTCCGCTCAGCCGGCTCACCACCGCAGCCGGCGAGCCGGTGCCCGGATGGTGGCGCGACCTCGATGCCGGCCGACCCGTCGTCCACGTCACCCAGGGCACGGTCGCCAACGCCGACCTGGGCGAGTTGGTCATCCCCACCATCCAGGCCCTCGCCGCCGATGACGTCCTGGTGGTCGTGTCCACCGGCCGGGGCAACGCCGATGCGCTCGACGACCTGTCCGGCGGGCTGCCCGACAACGTCCGGGTCGCCGACTACCTGCCGTACGGGCCGCTCTTCGACAAGCTGTCGGTGCTGGTCACCAACGGGGGGTACGGCGGCCTGCACCACGCGCTCCAGCACGGGGTGCCGATCGTGGCGGCCGGGGCCACCGAGGACAAGCTCGAGACCACGGCGCGGGTCGCCTGGTCGGGTGCCGGCATCAACCTGCGCACGTCTACGCCGTCGCCGACACGAATCCGAGCCGCGGTCGGCAAGGTGCTGAGTGATTCGCGCTACCGGAAGGCGAGTGCCCGGATCGGTGCGGAGATCGCGTCGGCACCCGGATTGGCGGCGCTGGACGAGGCGATCGCCGAGCTGCCGGAGCCCGTCACGGAGTGAGGTCGCACCGGTGTCGGGGTGGCGGGCACGACGTGGTGCGTCGGGCCCGCCACCCGTCTGAGCCCGAGCCCCGGACGCCGGTCGATCACGAGGTCGTACGTGTTGGCGGGCATCGGCGCGGCGCGCGCTGAGCAATCGGGCGACCTGGCCGAATGGCGAGCCCGACCCGCCGACCCCGGCGGCCCGCCGGCGCGCGCTGAGGTGGAGACGGCCGGCCCTGGACCTAGGGCCGACAGACTCCAGGAACCGGCTTCAATCGCATGTGTGACCGGACGTGGCCGGGCATCCTGCCGCCGGTGAGTCGGAATGCGTCCTGCGCCGCCGGTACGGACCGGGGGAGCGTGAACTCGTCCTGCTGCTCGGACAGGCCGGCCGGGTCCTCCCGCGGTGACCGGGTGTTGTCGGTGGGGTGAACGGTTGGTTGTGGGAAGTGGAAAAGTTGGCGACGCGCTCGGCGTGGCTGTGGAGAAGTCTGCAGAACGGCTTGGCGGTGACCCTCTGCTCGGACAGTCTGTGGTCAGCGACCTTTGGGAGTGCGACATGTGGCATCAGCCGTTTCCCTCACGACGATCTCTATCTGTGGCCGTCGTCGGCCTGGCGGTGTTGGCCGGCGGCTGCGGTGTGGACCCTGTCGGAACTGAACCGCTGCCGACCCCGATGCCTTCGTGTACCCCGGATGGCAGTTCGGCGCCTTGCACCTGGGAGCGGGCGGCCGAGCAGGCGGAAGCCGCGGCGGCGTTCGCGGAAGCCGAGCACGCCTACCGGGAGTTCACGAAGGAACGGAATGTGGTGATGCAGGACGGAGGATCCAAGACCCCGACTTCGACCATGGTCAGATACGCCGACGGAGACTATCTGAAGACAATTCAAGGGTTCTCGGAAGCTGGACTGGAAGAAGGACTTCACTCTGAAGGAGATCTTGAGGTCCGAGATGTTCGGCCTCTGGAATACTCAACAAACAGGGTCACTATGCGAGCTTGTGAAGACGGGACACGGGTTTCGGTAGTCTCGTCATCCGGAGAGGTTATTCGTCAGGGGACGCGAGGAGCAGTGGAATTGAAACTGGAAAGACGTGACGGAGTCTGGGTAATCATTGCGGCAGCGTCTGTGAGTGATCCGTCATGCGAGTAGGCGTTCGCGTTCTTGCTGCCGCGACCGCGGTCTGTGCGGCTCTTGCTTTCGCTCTTCCTGCGTATGCTGATGGGCTGCAAGACCATGTCGGGTTCAAAGTGCAGGCTACCGGCTCTGATTCTGCTCGCGGAACCATCACTTCCCGACAGCGGGTGTCATCAGGTTCGTCCGGCGTCCACTCATCAGGCTCGTCAGGCAGCACCGGGTCGACAAGGCGTATCTCATCGCGCGAGCGCTCAGGATCCGGTGGCGGCTCGTGGCGTGCTCCGACGGTGGTGATCCCGCCAGGGGTGGATCCGGTGATCGGGAGTGATCTGGTGCGTCCGCGGTTGGTGGTCTCGCACGTGTTGAAGGTTCCCCGGAGCGCCGCGGACGGGCAGCGGGAGGCGAGTCTGCCGATGGATCCATCCGCCGACACCGAACTGATGTTTGTCCGCAATGAGGCCGGGGAGCTGGTGCCGTGGCAAAGCCTGGCCCGGGCAGCCGACCCGGTCGACGTGCCCGCCGCGGCTGGGCAAGGTGGGGCTGGTGGGCCCGCTGTGGCGGTGGATCCTGCGGTGGTGGCCCGGCAGGCGGCGGCGGAGTTGAGGCTGCCGGGCCAGGAGGTGGAGTTGGGTCCGGATCCGCGCCTGAACGAGTGGAACATGGCAGCGGTCGGCTACCCGATCTGGCTGTGGCGGGATGGGCCGGACACCGTCACGGAGTCGGTGTCGTTGGCCGGGGTGACGCTGACGATGACGGCGTCCTACGTTGCCACGACGTTCGAGATGGGGGACGGGAACACCGTCAGGTGTGCAGAGTCGACGGTGTGGGTACGGGGTGCGCAAGAGCCGGGGACGGCGTCGCCGACCTGTGGGTATCGGTATGGACAACCGTCGGGAGAGGGGGGCTACACGATCACGGCGACCCACGACTGGCAGCTGACCTGGACAGGGCTGGGGCAGACGGGTAGCTTCCCGCTGTCCAGTTCGGCATCTCGCACCGTGGAGGTCGGCGAGCTCGCCTCGATCATCGTCAGCCGCTGAGGGCGGCTGGTCCGTCGGGGGCGGGTGGATTGACCGCTGTTGTCGGCCGCTGCGTTCTGTGGGGCCCGACCCCGCCCGGAATCTGAGGCCGGTCCTTCGCGGTGGTCACCCTCGCCGTCGTGGTCGGGTGACTCGGCATTCGACCGTCGTCGACACGGGGTCATTCTCGGGGGTGGGTCGGTTTCGCGGGGGGTGGGTCGGTTTCGCGGGGGGTGAGGGTTCCCTGTCTGTCTGTCGCCCCGCCCGGTTCATGACGGACGGGCAACCGGCAACCTCATCCCCGAGACCCACGGGATTCCTGGGAGACACATAGCCTGAACCTATGGTCAGCAACTCGCCTTCCCCCCTCCGGATCCTGACCCAGAGATCTGGGCTCCGCTAGGTCCGGCACTCGCCGACCCCCGCCAGCTGACCAAGACGCCACAGCCAGCTGACCAAGACGCCACAGCGAACGAGGACGCCACGCGAATCTGCGTGGCGTCCTCGTTTCCTGCGGCGTCTGTGGCCCAGAACGAGACCGGAGCGTCCAGGCCAGGGACTCAGCTGCGGACTCTCTGCGGACTCAGGGGGGTCAGCAGGAGCCCATCCCGCGTGATTGCGCGGGTTGAGGCTCAGATATCGAAGTACAGGTCGAACTCGTACGGGTGCGGGCGCTGACGCAGGGCGGCGATGTCGCCCTCCTTCAGCTCCAGCCAGGTGTCGATGACGTCGGCGGTGAAGACGTCACCGGCGAGCAGGTAGTCGTGGTCGGCGCGCAGCGCCTCCAGGGTGCCCTCCAGCGAACCGGGCACGGTGGCGATGTCGGCGTGCTCCTCGGGCGGCAGCTCGTACAGGTCCTTGTCGATCGGCTCCGGCGGCTCGATCCGGTTCTGGATGCCGTCGAGGCCGGCCAGCAGCATCGCCGAGAAGGCGAGGTACGGGTTGGTCGACGGGTCGGGGCAGCGGAACTCGACGCGCTTGGCCTTCGGGTTCGTGCCGGTGATCGGGATACGGATACAGGCCGAGCGGTTGCGCTGCGAGTACACCAGGTTGACCGGCGCCTCGAAGCCGGGCACCAGGCGGTGGTACGAGTTGGCGCTCGGGTTGGTGAAGGCGAGCAGCGACGGGGCGTGCGAGAGCAGACCACCGATGTACCAGCGGGCGATGTCGGACAGCCCGCCGTAGCCGTTCTCGTCGTAGAACAGCGGCGCGCCGTCCTTCCACAGCGAGGAGTGCACGTGCATGCCCGAACCGTTGTCGTTGAAGACCGGCTTCGGCATGAAGGTCGCGGTCTTGCCGGCGGCCCACGCGCTGTTCTTGATGATGTACTTGAACTTCATCAGGTCGTCGCCGGCGGCCAGCGGGGTGTTGAAGCGGTAGTTGATCTCCTGCTGGCCGGCGTTGCCGACCTCGTGGTGGGCCCGCTCGATCTCGAGGCCGGCGCCGATCAGGTGCGCCACCATGTCCTGGCGGATGTCGGCGAAGTGGTCGACCGGGGCAACCGGGAAATACCCGCCCTTGGTCTTCACGTGGTAGCCGCGGTTGCCACCCTCCTTGGCGGTGCCGGTGTTCCACACCGCTTCCTCGGAGTCGATGTGGTAGTAGCTCTCGTGCTGGTTGGTGTCGTACCGCACGTCGTCGAACACGTAGAACTCGGCCTCCGGGCCGAAGAACGCGGTGTCGGCCACCCCGGTGGACTTGAGGTACGCCTCGGCCTTGCGGGCGATGTTGCGGGGGTCGCGGCTGTAGGGCTCCTTCGTGATCGGGTCGTGCACGAAGAAGTCGACCACCAGCGTCTTGGCCCTGCGGAAGGGGTCCAGGTAGGCGGTCGTGGGGTCCGGGAGCAGCGCCATGTCCGACTCATGGATCTTCTGGAACCCGGTGATGGAGGACCCGTCGAAGGCGAGGCCGCTCTCGAAGTCGTCCGGCCCGAAGGACGTGGCCGGGACGGTGAAGTGCTGCATCACCCCGGGTACGTCGCAGAACCGGACGTCGATGACCTCGACCCCCTCGCTCTTGACGTAGGCCAACAGGTCGTCAGCTCCCTGGAACATTGCGCCTCCGAAAGGTAGGTAAGTGGTGAACTGCGGGCTTCAGCGTAGAAAACGGCCGTTTCCCCACCGTTGCACCCCCATTTCGGAGCTGTTACGGTCCGGCGTCAGTCCAGCTACGGGCCCGGATGGGTGCCGGAGCACCGGTCGCCCTTGCGAGGAGTCTACGGGCCGCTCTCCTGACCGGACGGGGGACCCCGGCCGATGAGCGCGCTAGCCTGCCGGGTGTGACCGACGTACCCACCGACGAGTCCGATCGCCCCGGCGTCGGCCTCGGCCTGCCCGCTGCCGGACCCGGTTCCCTGGCCTCCTGGACCCAGCGGATCACCGCGCTGGTGCTGGACTGGGCGATCGCGACCGCCTTCGCCATGGTTCTCACCTGGGGAGCGGTGCTCAGCGGCACCGGCCCGGAGCGTTTCGCGACCATGGGGGTTTTCTTCGTCGAGAAGGCGGTGCTGACCGCCCTCACCGGTTCGAGCCTGGGCCAGTTGATCGTCGGCATCGGGGTCGTCCGGGTCGAGGGGGATGCCATCCCGTGGTGGGTGGCGGTCGTCCGTACGGCCCTGATCTGCGTGGTGCTGCCTGCGGTCGTCATCGGGGCCGACCGGCGCAGCCTGAACGACATGCTGCTGCGGACGGTGGTGGTCCGGCGGCGCTGATTCAGCTGCGTCGCCGGACCACCGGAACGGATGTCTCACTGGCGCCCGGGTCGGCGCCGGTCCGGCGTTATCCCTTCGTGGTCGTCTGTCCGCCCAGGGTCAACGGGTAGAAAGTGACCGAGTCGATGTTCGGGGCGACGGCGTGGGCGGCGTCCTCGTCCCAGTTGCCCACGGTCAGCGCCCCGCCGTCGGTGGTGACCGACAGCGAACGATTGAGGAAGTTCCGGTCCGTGTAGGTGTAGCGGAAGCCCCCCGAGGCCAACTCGTGCCCCGAGTTGTCACGAATCTGCAGCCCGAGGTCGAGGATCTGCGGATTGTACGAGTGCTGGCCGATGAAGGTGTCGTTGGAGAAGCGCACCACAGCGGTGTAGGACCCGGCCGGCACGGTGCCCGCCGGGATGGTCAAGGTGCCGTTCGCCCCTTCCCGGATCGAGGGTGTGTTGTTCGCGTCCAGCACCACCACCCTCGTACGGTCCCCGAAGCCCGCCGGACCGGTCTCCGCGGTGTTGAACACGTTGCTGCCGAGTCCGGTGACATACCCCGTCCCGGAGGCGTTCGATCCGGCCGCAGCGACCGTCTTCGCGGTCCCGCCCGGGACCAGATCCTCCGCCTCCAGCCGGATCCCTGCTGTGTCGGCCGGTGCGACCCGGGTGGTCACGATCTGCTTGACCGAAATCCCCTCGCCGGCAAGCTGCAACCGGTTGATGCCCTCCGACAAGGCCACGCGGATGGTGGTGGTCTGGACGCCGTTGACGGTGGGATCGAGTTCGGCCACCGGCTGATGGTTGACCGTCAGGTCGAGTTGCTGCTTCTTCAAAGCGCTGTAGGTCACCTCGATGTCGTAGTAGCCGGCATCCCAGGCGGTCGCATAGGCGCTGACGGAGCCGTCGCCGAGTGCGGCAAACCCACGGGTTTCCTTCTTGCCGGTGAAGACCAGCCGGGCCCCGTCCGCCGGTCGGAGGTCGGCCGCAGGATAGACCGTACGGTCCGCGCCGTCGGCGCCGGTGGAGACCGGATAGAGCAGGAGTTTGTCGACGGTATTGTCCAGGCTGGATCCCTCGATCGTGACCGAGTTGGCTCCGGCCTTCAGCTCGACCAGCAACTCGGCGCTGCCCCGGTACTGCCACTTCACCGCACTGCGCAGTGCGAGTTCGGCACCGATGTCGAGGGTGCCGGCGTCGACGCCGTTGACCTTGACCCCGTTGGTGCCCGGAGATCCGGTGTTGCCACTGACGATTTGCAGGCGGTAGGTGCCGGCGGCGGGGGCGTCGACATTCCAGGTGAGGGTGTCTCCGGCGCCGAAGGAGCCGACGTCCTTGTTGCCGGAGAAGATGAAGGCGCTCCAGTTCGACGAGATCGGCGAGTGGCTGTAGACCTGCGCCCCGGAGATGGTGGTCTGCTCGGCCTCCGCGGTCAGCAGCGGTGTGTCGACGTCCGCCGTCGCGGACGAACTCGGGGTGATGGTGAGCTGATAGGCCGCGTAGCGATCGACGCTCGGGGTGGTCACCGCGATGCTGCCGTCGGTCACGGGCACGTTGCGCAGGACCTTGACGACCCGCGGGGTGCCGGCGACACCTTCGGTGCCGGTGTAGGCATTCTCCCGGACCACGACGTCAACGGTCTTTCCGAACTCCTTCGTGTCCAGTCCGGTCGCGCGGACCGTGACCGGGATCCCCGCGCCGGTGTTCTGCACCTGATCGGAGTTCGCATCGTTGGCCCCTCCGTAGAGAATCGTGGCCTTCGAGTTCTCCCGGTCGATGGCCGCCACCCCCTGCAGGGTGTCGACCGCGTTCGGCTTTGGCGGCGTCACTTTGACGGTGGTGGTCCCCTTCAGGTCGGCGTACCACTTGAAGAGCCACCACCCGGCATTCGCGGAATTGGCCCGCGACGAGTTGTCGGAGAGGTTTCCCGCGTAGTTCCAGTACGCCGTCTCGGCCTGGACCTTCGTGTCCTCGAACATGGTGAACCACTGGATGAGCTGGCCCGGGACCGACATGTCGCGCAGGGTGCCGTACTCGGTGATGTTCACCGGAATCGGGTCGATCCCGTACTTCGCCTCATGGGCGCGGTAGTTCGCGTAGTTCGTCCGGTACGTCGCCAGGCTCGAACTGCCGAGCTCGTGCCAGACGAAGACTTCGGGCAGCGTCCCGGCGTCCTTGGCGTGCTTGAGGAAGAGATCGACCCGGGAGCCCGTCGCGGTGTTGTTCGAGGCATGGCCGGGGCCGGCGACCCGGGCGCTGTCCCCGGTGGGTCGCACCTTGCCCTGCCGCTCCCCGGAGGCGTACTGGTCCCAGATCCGCTGGATCAGCTCGTACTCGGAGTCCCAGTCGGTGAGGAACTGGCCGAACATGTTGGACGCGCCGTACCAGTTGCCCCCGTCGGGCTCGTTGAACGGGATGAACGTGTAGTTGTCCGGATGCTCGGAGTTCTCGAGGACCTCGTTGACGACGATCTCGGTGACCTCGGCATAGTCCCACACGCCGTTTCCGCCCTCGGTGTACGACCCGAAGTCGGGGGACGTGATGTCCAGGTTGTAGGTACGCGTGTCCCCGGGACGGCGTCCGCCGTTGTATCCCCAGTCGGGATAGTAGTCCTGCATGTAGACGGCGAGTTCGTTGCCGCCGGCCTCGAAGAAGCTCTTCTCCACCCGAAGGGCGTCTCCGCTCGGGTGCTGCGTGCCATAGGGCGGCTTCTGCGAGGAGTTCTCCACCGCCGCGCCGTCCAGAAGTGCCTGGGTGGGCGCTCCGTCGTCGCCCAGCCCATAGAGAGTGCCGGACGCTCCGCCGCGAAACGCTCCCGTCTCCTGGGAGAAGTCGGCCTCGAGCGTTTGGGGTTCCTTGTCCGCCGCCACCGACGGCGGCGCGCTTCCTCCGAGGGCCAATGCGGCGGCCGCGGACACGGCCACCGCTGCTGATACCCATCGCTTGACCTGCATGTGGTCCTCCTCGACATCGTTGTCGGTGCGGCCGTTGCTCGGGTGAAGCCCGATGCTGCCGCTGTCTCTCGAATCCGGACCGGGTGGGACAGAAGGCCCTGCCCAGCTCGGTCGCCCCCCGGACGGGCGGCTGAAATCGGTATCCCCAATGGCTGAAGATCCACGGGAATCCCGCGTTGTGAGGGACGCTATCAGGATGAAAGCGTTATCGCAATGGGTTCGCGGTGCCGTTCTCCGGCACGTCTCTTGGGCATAGGTAGGCCAAGGTTCGGCGGCTGTCCGATCGGTGGAGAGTGCCGGCGCAAGGGCGCGCGCGGACTCGCGGGCGGACTCAGGCGGGCGGGGGAGCGGTCGATTCGCCGGCCCGGAACGAGCCGAGGATCTCCTCGGGGGTCTCCGGGGACTCCCCGCGGATCTGCCGGTGCAGGGTCGTCCAGGCGAGGTTGCCGACCCTCCGGAAGTCCTGCACGTAGGTCGTGATCGCCGGTCGGGTGAGGGACGCGAGCGGATGACCGTCGAAACCCACCACACTGACATCCTCGGGCACCCGCTTGCCCGCATCGGTGAGGCCCCGGACCACGCCCATGGCGATCTCGTCATTGCCCGCGAAGACGGCCGTGACCTCGGGATGGCCGGCGAGCTCGCGACCGATCTCGCGGCCGGAGTCGGGTTCCCAGGTCGCCGGCCAGGCGTCCGGGATCGGCGCGCCGGCCTCGCGCAGGGCGCGCCTCCAGCCTGCCGCCCGGCTGGAGGCTCCACTGGCGGACTGGGGCACGGACACGTGGTGGACGGTACGGTGACCCAGGTCGAGCAGGTGCCGGGTGACGACGTAGCCGCCGTCCTCCTCGCCCAGCGAGATCCGGTGCCGGTGCTCGGCAGGGCGCCCGGCGATGAGGACGGTCGGGACGGTGGTCGGGATGCTCCGGGCGGTGGCCTCGCCGAGATCGTCGAACTTCAGCACGATCACACCCGCCGGGTTCTGGTCGAGGGCCAGATCGATCGTGGCCGGAACCCCTGCGACGTCGGCGGTCTCCAGCGCGGTGATCGACACCAGATAGCCGTCCCGGCTCGCGGCATGCTCGATGCCGCTGATCGTCATCACGGAGCCGTACAGGGTGGTGTCGGCGGTGAAGACGGCGATCGAGCGCAGCGACTCCTTGACCAGCGCCCGGGCGATCGGGTTGGGCCGGTACCCGAGCAACTCGATCGCCCGGGCAATCCGGGCCGATTTTTCCGGACTGACCGGCGCGCTGCGGTTCAGAAAGCGCGACACGGTCGGGACGGACACCTGGGCCAGCTCGGCGACGTCACTGATCACAGGTGCTCGGCGCCGTCCGTCCCGTGCGGCCATGAAGCTCCTCCGTCCCCTCGCGTTCGACTCGGCCCCGGCCCGTCGCCGTTCCGGCAGGGGCGGGACGGCCGACTCGGTTACTTCACGGCGCCACCGGTGATGCCGGAGATGATCCTCCGCTGCGCAACGGCAAAGATGATCAGCAGGGGCAGGCTCATCAGGATGATATACGCGAAGATCAGGTGCCAGTTGTTCAGATACATGCCGGCGCTGGCCACGCTGTAGAGGTTGAGCGGGAGCGTGTCCAGCTTCCCCGACAGGATGAACAGCGAGTAGAACACGTCGTTCCAGATGTAGAGCGTGACCAGGATCGTCGCGGTTGCCAGGGTCGGCCCCAGCAGCGGCAGGATGATCGTGAAGAACACCCGTGCCGGTCCGGCGCCGTCGATCCGGGCGGCCTCCTCCAACGACGGCGGGATCGTCCGGATGAAGCCGGTGATGAAGAAGATCACCGTGGACAGGTAGATGCCGGTGTAGACGCCGATCATGCCGTGCGGCGTCCCGGCCAGGCCGAGCTGGCGCAGCAGCATCATGATCGTCACCACGGCCGGCGGCAGAATGATGCCCGAGATGCACAGCGCGTAGACGACGCTCATCGCCCGCGAGGTGCGCCGCGCCAGCACCCAGGAGGCCATCGCGCCGAGCAGCAGCGCGATCACCACCGACGGCACGGTGACCAGCACACTGCCGAAGAAGGCCTGGACCATCCGGCCGTCGGTGATCACGGTGTGCAGGTTCTCCAGCAGCTGCCAGTGGCTCGGGAGCCGCAGGTTCGGCTGAACGGCCTCGGCCTGGGACTTGCCGGCGGTGACGATCATCAGCCAGAACGGCACCCCGAGCAGGGCGAGCAGAACCAGGACGACGAACAGGTTGTGGACGATGCCGGATCCGCGTCGGTGGACGCCCGGGGCCCGTTCCGTCGTCCGGCGGTCGTTGAATGCGGTGGCGGTCACAGCACACGCTCCCTTCTGCGCAGGTAGGTGATCACGGGGAAGGCGACGATGCTCACCATCAGGAAGAGCACCAGGCTCATCGTGGTCGACTGCGCGTACAGTCCCTGGCCGAATGTGCGGTAGATGAAGATGTTGAGCAGCTCGGTCGATCCACCCGGGCCGCCGGCGGTGGTCGCCTGGACGATGTCGAATCCGTTCATCGACCCGAGCAGGGCGGTGGCCACGTTGAAGGTCAGGGCCGGGGCGAGAAGCGGGAACCGGATTTGCCAGAACATCTGCCAGGGGTTGGTCCCGTCGACGCGGGCGGCCTCGATCACCTCGTTGTCGATGGTCTTCAGGCCGGCGAGGTAGATCAGCATCGACAGGCCCATCCACTTCCATCCGTGGATCGCGGCGACGACCACGATCGTCCAGGTGGTGCTGCCCAGCCAGGCGGTGCTCACCGTCGAGCCGGTGAGCAGGCCGAGGATCTGGTTGAGGGCGCCGTCGCTCTTGAGGACCGCCTGCCAGATGTAGCCGACCGCCAGCGCCGACATGATCACCGGGACGAAGAACATCACCCGCGCGAATCTGTTCATCCGGGTGTCGCGCTCCAGGAAGACCGCCAGGATCAGCCCGAAGACATTCTGGAACACCGCGACCAGCGCGGCGTACACGAAGGTCACCCGCAGGTCACGGACCAGGGTTCCGTCGGAGAACAACGCCTGGAAGTTGGCCAACCCGTTGAAGGCGATCGATCTCTTGAATCCCGACCAGTCGGTGAACGCATAGACGAAGTTCATGATGGTCGGGATGAAATAGAAGACGAGCAGAATGATGATTGCCGGCCAGAGGAAGGCGAGCGGATAGTTCCGCTTGGCGGCGTTCTTGCGGACCCGCTCGTCACCGACGGTGCGCCGGGCCCGGACGCCCCGCGTCGGGGCCGCGACGGATGCCGGGCCGGCGTCGGTCGTAACAGGCATGGTTGATCCCTCCATGGTTGGTGGCCGGTGTCCCGGGGCCCGCCTGACGGGCCCCGGGACCTTCGGCGTTCGTTCCGTCGGGGAACGGGATGCGGCCTAGAACCCGCTGATGCCCTGGGCGCGGGCGAGTTGGGCGAACTGCTGCTGGGTGGAGTCGGCCGCCTCTTCGGGCGTCTTCGTCCCGTTGACCATATCGGCCAGGTTGATGTAGAGATCCGGGTTGGCCACGGCCAGCGACTGCATGGAGCCGACCCCGTCGGGGATGGCGGCGGCCGAGTCGATCAGTGCCTGGGGCACGGTGTCGGGCGACGGGACGCTTGTCAGGACGGACAGGACGCCCTGATCGGCGACGAAGTCGGCATAGCCGTCGGTCAGCCAGTAGTGGATGAACTGCCGGGACGCCGCCTCGCGCTTCGCGTCATCGGACTTGAAGGCCACGATCGCGTTGTTCTGTTCGGGGATGACCGTGCCGATGTTGTCGTCGGCCGAGATCGGGAAGAAGCCGATCTTCTGGTCCAGGGCCGCCTTGTCGTTGCTCGCCAGAGCGGCGATCGCGTTGAACAGGGAGTTGACCTGGATGATCATCCCGGTCTTGCCCTCCCAGAGGGCGGCGGCCTGGTCGGTGTCCTTCGCGGAGCCGGCGTCCTTGTTGTAGAGGCCTTCGTCGAACAGTGCCTGGTAGTTCTTGATCGCGCCGAGGATCGTCGGGTCGGTGAACTTCTCTTCGCCGGTGTTGACGCGGTCCCACAGACCGGCCTTGGCGGCCTCGGCGAGCTGGACCTGCACGGCCCACTGGGTACCCCATTGCGAGCCGGCCATCTCGTACAGCGGTGACTCGACGCCCGGCACATTGGCCGCCTTGATCTTCTTGGCCGTGTCGACGAACTCGTCCCAGCCCTTCGGCGTCTCGGTGATGCCGGCCTTCTCGAAGACCTCCTTGTTGTAGAAGACACCCTGCACCGGCGGGTTCGAGTACAGGACGGCGTACCGGCTGTCCTGGTAGACGCCACCGGCGTCGGCGATACCGTCGACGTAGTCGCCCAACCAGGGGGCGTCGTCCAGCTTCTGCAGCCGATCCTGCGCGACGAAACCGGCAAGCATCGAGGCGGTGGGCTGCCAGAAGGCGAGATCCGGGGTGTCACCCGTGGTGATCTTGGTCTGGACCGTCTGTTCGTACGGATCTGGGATCGTGGTGACCTGGACCTTCGCTCCGGTCTTGGCCTCGAACCCCTCAACGACCTTCTGAGGGATCTTGTTGGAGTTCTGGGCCACCCACAGGTTGAGGGTGACGCCGTCGAGGTTCGTGTCGGTCGCCGGCCAGTAGTCGGCGGCACCGGTGTCGGCGCCGGAATCCGGCGCCGACGGATTACTGCATCCGGCCAGCGCCACACTGGTGGCCGCGACCGCGGTCACCACGGCGATGGCCCGTCGGAGAATCTTCATTGATTGTCCCTTCTCATGTGTTGGGTGATGGATAGGAGGCCCGGGTGACCGGCTATCCGGTCGTCGGACGGTGGATGGCGAGGACCCGGGCGCCCAGGCCCGAGTCCGGGGGGGAGACGATGAGCTCGGCGGACTCCGGGTCCCAGTGGGCGGGCCAGACGGCGAAGCCGGGCCGGGTGGGGAACACCGTCTCCACCCGGATGTCGGACCCTTGCCAGGCGGGCAGCCGGAGGCGTGCCTTGCCGCCACCGCCACGGCTCCAGACGGCCACCAGGTCGTACGGCTCCGCCGGCGTGGATCGGCTCGTCGTGGACCGGTCCGTCGCGGGTGCCGGCAGGTGCAGCCCGGCGGCCAGGATGGGGTCGTCCCATGCCGGCAGGCCGGCCGGCCAGAACGGCAAGGAGGCGGTCAGGCTCGGTTGCACCCAGGTGCGGTAGGCGCGGATCGCTTCAGCGACCAGCTCCCGCTCGGCCGGATCCATCCGGTTGATGTACCCGGACAGGAAGAAGCGCCCCAGCATCGTCGTGACCAGGGTCATGACGTTCTCCTCCGGGGAGAGGACGGCCTGCGGGTAGGCCCAGTTGGCCGCCTGTTCGGGCGGCATCAGCATCGGGGCGGCCGCTGCAATCACCGGGTAGCGGCGCAGATCCTGCTGGTCCGAGGTCGACTGCAGCTGGAAGAGGGACAACTGGGCGGGATCGGCACGCATGCCGCCGGATCCGCAGTTCTCCAGGATGAGGTCCGGGTGTCGGGCGAACAGCCCGTCCACCCAGGAGAGGTACGCCCGGTTGTGCTCGAGCAGTCCGTCGCCGGCGCTGTCGGCGTCGCGGTCGGTGCCCGCGCCGGGGGAGACGTTGTAGTCGAACTTGAAGTAGCCGATCCCGAAGTCTCGGATCAGCCGGTCGACCACGCCGTCGAGGTGCTCGCGGGCGGCGGGGTGGCGCAGGTCGAGGAAGTAGCGCTGCTGCTCGACGACGCGACGGCCGGCCCGCTGCAGGAAGGCCGCGGTGGGCAGGGCGTCGGCGAGCGGGGAACGTACGCCGACGCTCTCGGGTTCGAGCCACAGGCCGGGGACCATCCCCCGGGAACGGATCGCGTCGATGACCTCGCCCAGACCATGCGGGAAACGTGTCGTGGACGGGCGCCACTCGCCGACCGTGTCCCACCAGGTGCCGGTGTCGTCGTACCAGCCCGCGTCGATGCAGAAGATCTCCGCGCCGACGTCGCCGGCCGCGGAGACCAGCGGCAGGAGCTTCTCCGTGGTGGGATCGCCGTCGATCGTGTTCATGTAGTCGTTGAAGACGATCAGGGGGCGGTCGCCCTCCACCCGGTGGGCATGGCCGGCGCGACGGTACTCGGTCATCCGGGCGACGGCATGTTCGAGGTCCGTGTCGAGTGCCAGTGCGGCGGGCACCGTACGGAACGACTCGCCTGGGCGGAGGACCTTGAACCACTGGTGGTCGACGTCGGTCGGGCCGGCCAGGGCGACGTACCCGTCGTCGCCGGCCTGGCCGACCTCCCAGCGCCAGGCGCCGTTGTGCTCGATCTGCCACAGCCAG
The DNA here is from genome assembly GCA_964528755.1 of uncultured Propionibacteriaceae bacterium. Taxonomy (GTDB): domain Bacteria; phylum Actinomycetota; class Actinomycetes; order Propionibacteriales; family Propionibacteriaceae; genus Raineyella. The sequence continues at coordinate 1,898 of CAZGWN010000004.1, read as the reverse complement.
GCCAGGCCGAGGCCGGGCGCCAGGGCCGCCCCGACCGGGGCAGAGGATCCGGTGGACCAGGTGCCCGAGGAGACGACCCGGTGCTCACCCCGCGGGTCGTGGTCGGTCAGCGTGTGGGAAAGTGCGGGCAGCAGATCGGGGCGCAGCGGGGTGATCGACCAACGTCCCTCGCCGAGCCAGGTGCTGGCCGCTTCCAGGAGATTCCACTCATCCAGCGGGGAGGTCGTCTCATCCAGCGGGGAGGTCGTCCGTTCGTCGTTCTCGGGGACGCCGAGGGGGGAGCCGAGCGTCCAGGCCAGGCTGGCCACGCTCTGCAGGAGCAACGGCTCGGCGCCGACGGCGGTGACCACGTGTTCGACCCGCACGACCGAGGTGCCGCGGGGCACGGTGAACACCGTCTCGACGCGGATCCCGTCGGCGGGTGAGGCGGAGCGAATCGTGAGCTGACGGGCGTCGTCGGCTTCCTGGACGGAGTGGTCGCGGTAGCGCAGGGAGCGTCCCAGTTCGGTGTGGATGAGGCGATCGTTCGCGACCCAGTGGCCGAATCCGACGGCCAGGAGCTCAACCAGGGGGAGACGTTCGGTGAAGACGGCCCGGGTGTCCCCGGTGGCCCAGGACGTCAACTCGACCGGAGAGTCGTCCGTCCAGGCGAACGTCAGGTCGACCAGTCCCGCGTGCCACGCCAGTTGCTCGTCCACCGAGTCCTCCTTGACCCCGACCGCTCCGGAACGGTCGCTTCATCTGCTCTGATGACCCGGCTGGTGCCGAGTTGGTCGCGGGTCCACCCCGCGCCGGTGACAGACAGTCTGCTATGAAATCGGTATCACGTCAACCGGTCACGGCTTCCTCGTCCACAGAGTCTGCCAATCGTGCGGGACTTTGCCGACGCGTGGTCGGTGAACTGTGTTGGAGACGGTAGCGCTTTCAGAATCTTGGGTCGGGACCCGTTGCGGGACCGGTGATCCGAGACCGGCGGCGCGCCGGTGTCATCTTCCGCATGACCCCCTGGGGCAGGTAGCGTCGACCCCGTCAGGCGGCCCCAGGAGGTTCCCCTTGTCCACCGAACCCATCGATACTGAACTCACCCGGATCAACACCATCATTCGTTCGGCTTGGGGGATCGGCGGCCTCGTCGCCCTCATCGTCGGCATTCTCATCCTCGTGTGGCCCGGCCACACCGCCGCCGTCATCGCGGCCATCGTCGGGGTCTACGCGATCCTGACCGGGCTCGTCTACCTCGGGTTGGGGATCTTCGCGCGGGGCTCGCGCGTCTGGGCGCGGATCGGGCACCTCGTGCTCGGAGCCCTGTTCGTCATCGGCGGCATCGTCGCGCTGAGCAACCTGCGGGCCGCCACGGCCGTCCTCGCCCTGGTCGTGGGGATCACCTTCGGCGTGCTGTGGATCGTCGAGGGTGTGGTGGCGCTGACCCTGCTCCGCGAGGTTCCGTCGCGGGCCTGGGTGATCATCTACGCGATCCTGTCCATCCTCGCCGGCATCGCCCTGCTCTTCTCCCCGCTGTACGGGGCGCTGGCGCTGTGGTGGTTGGTCGGCATCCTGCTGGTGGTGCTGGGCGTCACCCAGATCGTCCGGGCACTACGGTTCGGGGCGACCCAGCTCTGAGCGGCCGGTTCCGGTTCCTCGACAGGTCCCCCGACCTGATCGTCCCCGGTCCCCCGACCTGATCGTCCCCGGTCCCCCGACCTGATCGTCCCCGGTCCCCCG
>CAZGWN010000004.1:0-76 GCA_964528755.1 uncultured Propionibacteriaceae bacterium | reverse complement strand
ACCTGATCGACACCGGTCGAAATTCCGGGGAAGCCCTGGCTGGCAGTCTGGTTGTGAACCGCCTGTCAGGAGATGT
>CAZGWN010000003.1:0-101269 GCA_964528755.1 uncultured Propionibacteriaceae bacterium | reverse complement strand
GCAACTCCTCGATCGACTCCTGGATGTCGGCCAGGGCCCGGTGGTTGCCGTTCTTCGCGGGCGCGTTGTAGTACACCTTCGGGTACCAGCGCCGGGCCAGTTCCTTGATCGAGGACACGTCGACGTTGCGGTAGTGCACCCACCCCTCCAGCGTCGGCATGTCCTTGGCCAGGAAGGTCCGGTCGGTGCCGATGGTGTTGCCGGCGAGCGGCGCCTTGCGGGCCTCGGGCACGTACTGCTTCACGTACGCCATGACCTGCGCCTCGGCGTCGGCCATGGTCAGACCGCCGTCGAGGTCGGCGAGCAGCCCCGACTTCGTGTGCATCTGGCGGACGAAGTCGCCCATCTGCTCCAGGGCCTCGGCGGACGGATTGATGAGGACGTCGACCCCCTCCCCGAGGACGTTCAGCTCGGCGTCGGTCACCAGCGCGGCCACCTCGATCAGCTCGTCGTGGGACAGGTCGAGGCCGGTCATCTCGCAGTCGATCCACACCAGTTCATTCGTCACAGAGGGGATCCTAGTCGGCGCGCTGTCGGGTGGGCGGGTCGTCACTCGTCGCTGCGCAGGACGTCCCCGGTGGCGAAGCGGTTCTTCGGCACCTCGTCGACCATCACCTTGATGGCCTCCATCGGTGCGCCGAGGGTCTCGTGGGCGGTGCGGGCGACCCGGCGGATGAACTCCTCCACCGTGTCGTTGTCGCGGCCCTCGACCAGTGTCACGTGGATGATCGGCATCGTCGTCCTTTCGTCGGTTGTTTGTCGGGCGATTGGTGAAAGCGGGTGGCCCCGGTCGCGGATCAGTCGCGGATGGCGACCGCCTGGGCGGTCTGGCGGGTGAGCCGGCCGAAGTTGTAGTACGCCGCGCAGGCGCCTTCGGGGGAGACCATGCAGGTGCCGATCGGGGTGGCCGGGGTGCACGCCGTCCCGAAGACCCGGCACTGCCACGGCTTGATCCGGCCGGTGAGGACCGAGCCGCACTCGCAGGCGGGTGGGTCGGCGACACGTACGCCCGGCACCCGGAAGATCTGCTCGGCGTCCCATCGGGCGTACTCGGGGGCGATGCCCAGGCCGGACCGTTCGATCCAGCCCAGGCCGCGCCACTCGAACGCGTCGCGGGTGCGGAACACCCGGCCCATCAGCTTCTGTGCGACGGTGTTGCCCTCGGGGCGGACCACCCGGGCGTACTGGTTCTGCACCCGGGCGCGACCGGAGGCCACCTGCCCGGAGGTGAACTGTTCCAGGAGCATCTCGACGGCCTGGAGGACGTCGAGCGGCTCGAAGCCGGCCACCACGACGGGCAGGTTGAACTCCTCGGCGAGGAAGTCGAAGGCTGTCGTCCCGATGACGGTGGCCACGTGCCCGGGGCCGATGAAGGCGTCGACCTCGGTCTCGCCGCCGTTGACGATGGCCCGCAGTGCCGGTTCGGTGACGACGTGGTTGCTGAACACGGAGAAGTTCGCCAGGCTCTCGACCCGGGCCCGCTCCAGGGTGACCGCGGTCGACGGCGCGGTCGTCTCGAAGCCGACCGCGAAGAACACCACGTGCTTGTCCGGATTGGCCCGGGCGATCGGCAGCGCGTCGAGCGGGGAGTAGACGAAACGTACGTCGGCGCCGGTCGCCCGCGCCTGCAGCAGCGACTCGGTGGAGCCGGGGACGCGCATCATGTCGCCGAAGGTGGTGAGGATGACACCGGGCTGGCGGGCCAGCCACAGGGCATCGTCGATCCGGCCCATCGGGATGACACAGACCGGGCATCCGGGCCCGTGCACGAACTCGATCTGCTCGGGCAGCAGGTGTTCCAGGCCGTGTCGGTAGATCGTGTGGGTGTGGCTGCCGCAGATCTCCATCACCTTGAGCGGCCGGTCGAGCCGGCCGACCAGCTCGTCGATCCGGCGCAGGAGAACCTTGGCACCGGCCGGATCACGGAACTCGTCGACGTATTTCATGGCACCTCAGTCGATCGCCGACGTACGGAAGGAGTCCAGCTCGGTGCCGAAGGTGTCCCCGCCCAGCCGTTTGATCTGGTCCAGCGTGATCGCGGCCTCGTCGGCGTCGATCCTGGACAGCGCGAAGCCGACGTGCACGAGCACCCAGTCGCCGGGGCCGATTCCCTCGTCGACCAGCAGGTCGGTGGCGACCGTACGTTCGACGCCGCTGATGGCGACGCGGGCGCGCGGAACGTCGGGATCGGGGACGGCGATGACCTCCGCCGGCACTCCCAAGCACATGGGTGGGTGTCCTTTCCGTCCGGCCGGGAAGCTCCGGACCGTCCGTCCGGGCGCCCCACCGGGCGGGTCTATCATCGCCCCGAAGCCGGGATGGGTGCCACCCGGGTGGACGTCTCCCGGCGAGTGGAGTGGATGGATGGATCCCAAGAACCGTCTCAACGAGGACGAGACCGACGTCAACGAGCGGATCAACCGGGTCCGCGCGCGCCGGCCGCGTTTCACCGACGAGCGGGTCACGCTGGCACACGGGGCGGGCGGGAAGGCCTCGGCGGCCCTGGTGGACGCGGTCTTCCTCGACGGGTACGGCAACGACGTGCTGGCCGAGCTGGGGGATGCGGGTGTCGTGCCGCTGAACAGGCTGCTGGCCGAGGAGGGCGCCGAGGCGGGCGCCGGCGCCGGGGCCGACCTCGGGTCCGGTGCCGGCGCCGGGTCCACCGGGGTGCGGGTGGCGATGTCCACCGACTCCTACGTGGTGAACCCGATCGAGTTTCCCGGCGGGTCGATCGGCGACCTGGCCGTCAACGGTACGGTGAACGACCTGGCCGTCTCCGGGGCGAAACCCGCCGTGATCTCGGCGGCGTTCGTACTGGAGGAGGGACTGGAGGTCGAGACCCTGCGGCGGATCGTGGGCGACATGCGCGCTGCCGCCGCGGCCGCCGGGGTCCGGATCATCACCGGGGACACCAAGGTGGTGCCGCGCGGGGCCGCGGACCGGCTGTTCATCACCACCGCCGGGATCGGGCTCGTCCCGACGGGCCGGGTGCTCGGAGCGGCGGAGGTGCACCGCGGGGACCGGCTGCTGGTGTCCGGCCCGATCGCCGACCACGGGATGGCCGTCATGCTCGCCCGCGGCGACCTGGCCATCGACGCGCCGATCGCCTCCGACACCCGGGCGGTCAACGGGATGGTCGGCGCCCTGCTGGAGGCCGCGCCGCACACCCGGTGGATGCGTGACGCCACCCGTGGGGGAGTGGCGACCGTGCTCAACGAACTGGCCCGGGCCTGCGGGCTCGGGGTGGTCGTCGAGGACGACGCGGTGCCGGTGCGGGAGATGACCCGGGCCGCCTGCGACATGCTCGGACTGGACCCGCTCTACGTCGCCAACGAGGGCACCTTCGTCGCGGTCGTGCCGGCCGACGAGGCCGAGGCCGCGCTGACCGCGGTGCGCGCGGTGCCGGGCGGGGAGAATGCCGCACTGGTGGGCCGGATCGTCGCCGAACCGGCCGCCGCGGTGGTCCTGGTGACCGGCTTCGGAGGAACCCGGATGGTCGACATGCTGGTCGGGGATCCACTGCCGCGGATCTGCTGAGGTGTGCTGGTCGGCCGGGATGTGCTGGTCGGCCGGGATGCGCTGGTCGGCCGAGGCGTGCTGCCGGCGTCGGGTGTGTCGCGAGTGGGGGACCCCCTCGAGTTGGTGGTCATAGGGCTGCCCTATGCCTCCCCGCGAGAATGCGTCATCCCCTGCTATCACTGGCGGCACCATAGGGCAGTCCTATGACCACCATCTGCGCCTCCCGGGGCCCGGATCCCGGATCCGCGTGAGGGCCGGACGAACGGCGCACTCACGACCGGCCCACTCATGACCCCAGCATCCCGGCCCAGGCCTGGCCCACGCACAACCCGCCGTCGTTGGGCGGCAGCACCCGGTGGGTGAGCACCGACCAGCCGCGTTCGCTCAACAGGGCGGTGAGCATCCCCGACAGCACCCGGTTCGCCGCGACCCCGCCGGTCAGCCCGATGGTCCGGGTGCCGGCGTCCTCGGCGACCTGGCCCAGGCGATCGGCCAGTACCCGAGCCAGTCCGGCGTGGAAGCGCCAGGCCCGTTCCTCCACCGGCCCCGACCTGTCGAGGACCCCGAGCACGACCTCGCGCACATCCCGGGGCCCGGCCCCCGCATCCGTACGCGTCCCCGCATCCGTACGGGTCCCCGCATCCGTACGGGTCCCCGCGCCCGTACGGGTCCCCGTACGATGCGCGGCGCCCCACCGCGCGGCGGCCTGTTCGAGTCGTACGGCGGCCTGGGCCTCGTAGGTCACTTCCTGGCACAGACCGAGCATCGACGACACGGCGTCGAACAGCCGACCCACCGAACTCGTCGGTACCACCCCGGTGCCGGATGCCAACTGCGAGGCGACGAGCCGTGCCTCGGCCGGCGGCGCCTGCGCCACCGCGGGGGTGGCGGCGATGTCGAGATCCCAGTCGGCGGCCAGACCGTACGCGGTCCGCCACGGGTGCCGGATCGCCCGATCCCCGCCGACCAGGCCGAAGGTCGGCAGATGCCAGGCCCGGCGCCACGAGGTCGGCGACGGGTCGGCGGCCGATCCGAGCACGAGGATCTCCCCGCCCCAGATCGTCGGTTCGCCGCCGGGGTCCGCGGGCCCGTAGCCGGTGCCGTCCAGGGCCGCGACGACCACCGGCCCGGCGCCGACCCCGTGTTCGGCCAGCAGGGACAGGGCGTGGGCGAGGTGGTGTTGCACCCGTACGAGGCGGACGCCGGGGTGGGCATCGACCCAGCGCTCGGCCCAGGTGGTCGTGGCATAGCCGGGATGGAGGTCGCAGGCGACAACCTCCGGTTCGCGGCGGCGCATGCCGACGAGCTGCCGCAAGGATGCTTCGAAGGCGCGCTGGGAGGCCAGCGATCCCATGTCCCCGATGTGCGCCGACACAAAGGCGAGGTCACCGGTGGCCAGCGCGACGGTGTTCTTCAACTCGCCGCCGACCCCGAGCACCACCGGGCCGTCCGGCCCGGCACCCGGCAGCACCACCGGTAGCGGGGCATACCCCCGGGACCGCCGCACCGGCAGCGTCTGCGAGCCCGGCCGCGCCTGCACCACCGAGTCCTCGACGGGCACGGCGATGGCCCGGTCGTGCAGGAGGAAGCTGTCGGCGATCCCGGCCAGCCGGTCCAGGGCGTCGGCGTTGATGTGGCACAGCGGCTCCTCCGACAGATTGCCCGAGGTGGCCACCAGGACCAGATCGCCGACCCGGGCGGGATCGAGCAGCAACGTGTGGATCGGCGTGTACGGGAGCATGAGCCCCAGGTCGTCGCCGTCCGGTGCCACCTCGGCCGCCAGGTCGTACCCGCCTGCCCGGGCGGCGATGACGATCGGGTGGGCGGGGGAGGCGAGGACGTCGAGCTGCGGGGCGTCGAGCACGGTCAGCCCGGCCGCGGCCCGGACATCGGCGACCATCACCGCGAACGGCTTGTCGCCCCGGCGTTTCCGGGCCCGCAGCCGGGCCACCGCCGCCGGATTGCGCGCATCGCACATGAGGTGGAAGCCGCCGAGGCCCTTGACGGCGACGATCTCGCCGGCCGCCAACCGGCGCTGCGCCTCGGTGATCACCGCCTCCTGCTCGGCCGGCGTGGCGGGCGCGGGATCCGGCCGGCCGGCCGCATCCTCCCCGGGCCGGGCCAGCCACAGCCGCGGCCCGCACGCAAAGCAGCTGATCGGCTGCGCGTGGAAGCGTCGGTCGGCCGGATCGGCGTACTCGCGGGCGCAGTCGGGACACATCTCGAAGACGCGCATCGTGGTGGCCGGACGGTCGTACGGCAGGTCCTCGATGATCGACAGCCGCGGTCCGCAGTTGGTGCACGTGGTGAACGCGTAGCCGTACCGGCGGTTGGCGGGGTCGGCCATGTCGGCGAGGCAGTCGGGGCAGGTGGCCACGTCGGGAGGGATGAGGGTACGTGCCCCCGCCAGGCGCCGGCTCGCCACGATCCGGAAGCCGGGCCCGCCGGGGGCCGCCTCGCCTGCGACCACCGGCAGCTCACGGCACCGTGCGTCGACCACCAGGGCCAGCGGCGGCAGCGTGTCCAGCACGTCGGTGAGGAATGCGTCGATCTCGGCTGCCTCGCCCTGGACCTCGATGAAGACCTGCCGGTCGTCGTTGCCGCACCATCCGCTGACCCGGTGTCGGGAGGCGACGACGGCGACGTGCGGGCGGAACCCGACGCCCTGGACGACGCCTCGCAGGAGGTATTCGCGGCGGATCAGTTCGACGCCCCGTCGCCGTCCGCGGCGTCACCCGTGCCCGGGCCGGCTCCCGCCTCGGCCGCGAGTCGCTCCCTCACCTTCCGGCGCAGCACCTTGCCGACCAGGGACCGGGGCAGCTCGTCCCAGACGACGTACGCGCGGGGCACCTTGTAGTGGGCAAGGTGTTCCCGGCAGTACGCCCGGACCGCGGGTTCGTCGAAGGTCGCCCCCGGTGCCAGGACGACCACCGCGGTGACCACCTCGGCCCGCTGGGCCCCGCGCGGCACCCCCACCACGGCGGCGTCGGCGATCCCCGGGGCGCCGACCACGACCTTCTCGACCTCGCTCGGGGCGACGTTGAAGCCGCCGGTGATGATGAGTTCCTTCTTGCGGTCGACGACGGTGACGAACCCGTCGCGATCCTCGGTCACCAGGTCGCCGGTACGCAGCCAACCGCCCGGCAACAAGGTCTCGGCGGTGTCCGCGGGACGCTGCCAGTAGCCGTGGAAGACCTGGGGTCCGTGCACGAGTAGTTCGCCGACCTCACCGAAGTCGACCTCCCGCAGGTCGGGGTCGTCGGGGTCGACGATCTTCATCGTCGTGGACGGGAACGGGATGCCGATGGTGCCGATCCGGCGCTGGTCGGTGAAGGGATTGACCAGCACGACCGGACTCGCCTCGGTCAACCCGTATCCCTCGGCCAGCCGTCCGGGCGAGACCGACTCCCAGCGGGTGACCACCCGGTCGTTGAGCGCCATCGCACCCGACACCGCATAGATCACCTGGGACAGGTCGGGCAGGCCCCGACGCTGCGCGCCGTGCGCCATCCGGTCGAACATCGGCGGGACGGCGGCGATGAAGCGCGGCGGATGGCGCCGGGACGCCTCCGCGACGAAATTGATGTCGAAGGTGGGGAAAAGGACCGCCCGCGCGCCGAGCAGCACCGAGTAGACGATGGTGAGCACCACCCCGAAGGCGTGGAACATCGGCAGGACGGCATAGATGACCTCCTCGCCGCGTCGAAACTTCGGCATCCAGGCCCAGCCCATCCGGGCGTTGACCTGGAGATTGGCGTGGCTGATCATCGCCCCGCGCGGCACGCCTGTGGTCCCGCTGGTGTATTGGAGCGTGGCCAGGTCCTCACGCCCGGGACCCGGGTGGTCGGCCGGCAGCGGCCGGGACCGCAGCAGGCGCCGGAACGGGATCGTGCCGGGCGCCGGCGAGGTCAGCTTCGCCCGTGCCTGACGGGCCTTCTCCACCGGCAGGGCCAACCGGAGGCGCATCGCGGGCGGCATCGCCTCGGTCATGTTCACCGACACGATGGTCGTCAGCGGGCTGTCGGCGGCGATCTCGCGCAGCACCGACGCCTTCGCATCCCATCCGATGGCGACGCGCGCCCCGTGGTCGCGGAACTGGGTACGCAACTCGTCGGGCGTGTAGAGCGGATTGTGTTCCACGACGATCGCGCCCAGCCGGACCACGGCATAGAACGCGATCATGTGCTGCGGACAGTTCGGCAGGAGCAGCGCCACCCGATCCCCGGCCCGTACGCCGAGGTGGTGCAGCCCACCGGCGACCCGCTGCACCTGGCGGTGAAAGTCCCGGTACGTCGTCTCGGCGCCGAAGAACTCCAGCGCCACCCGGTCCGGGAACTCCCGTGCTGTCCGGTCGAGCAGGTCGGCGAGGGAACCGGTCGGGTCATCGACATCGTGGGGGACGCCGGCGCCGTAGCACCGGAGCCAGCCGCGCTCGGCGTTGAACCGGGCCGCAGGCGGCGTGGGGGACCCGGCCGCGGCGGGAGGCGTTCCCTCCGGCCTCGCTGCTTCGGGTGCGGCAGATGCCCGGTCGTGCTCGGCCTGCTGCTCCGTCACCGAACTGCTCCCTCCGCCGACGATCGACGAACCCGCGTGCGGCGACATCGTACGACGCCGACTGCCGGCCTCTGTCTGCGGACCCGCAGACCCCGTGGATGACCGAGGAGCCGGCCCGCGGACCTTCGGCACGAAGGAGGCGGGGGTCCGCGGTCGGACATAAACTCTGCAAACACGACCGGAATACCCGAGTTAGGACGGCATGTGACCGAGCCACGGCGGACCCTGCACCTCAACGCCTTCCTCTACTACGCCGGGCATCACGAGGCCGCCTGGCGCGACCCCGCCTCCGGCGCCGACCGGCTGACCGATCTCGCGTACTGGACCGACCTGGCCCGGACGGCCGAGCGTGGACTTCTCGACGCCGTCTTCCTCGCCGATGCGCCCGTCTACGACGACCGCCAGGTGCGGTTCAGCGCCCTGCACGCGTTGGAGCCGATCTCCCTGCTGTCCGCACTGGCCGCCGTCACCGCGCACATCGGCCTCATCGCCACGGCCTCGACCACCTATACCGAGCCGTACAACCTGGCCCGACAGCTGGCCACCCTCGATCACCTGTCCGGTGGCCGGGCCGGGTGGAACATCGTGACCACGGCCTGGCCGCAGGCGGCGGCCCACTTCGGTCGGCCCGATCACCCCGGCCCTGCCCGGCGGTACGCGCGGGCCACCGAGTACGTCGAGGCGATCGGCGGGCTGTGGGACGGCTGGGACGACGACGCGTTCCAGGTCGACCGGGCCCGTGGGGTCTACGCGGACGTCGCCCACATCCGGCCGGCGGCCTACTCCGGCCGCGACATCAAGGTGTCGGGGGCGCTCAATCTGCCGCGATCCCCGCAGGGACGTCCGGTGTACGTCCAGGCCGGCTCCTCCGACACCGGACGGGACTTCGCGGCCCGGTTCGCCGAGGTGATCTTCACCGCCCAGCAGGACGAGTCCGGTGCCCGGGCCTTCGCCGAGGACGTCCGGCGCCGGGCCGTCCGGTTCGGCCGCGACGGTGCCGACATCGCGGTGCTGCCGGGCCTGAGCCCGTACGTCGGGGATACCCGGGCCCACGCCGAGGACCTCGCGCGGACGCTGAACGGGCATATCGACCGGCGTTACGGTGAGGCGTACATCGCCGAGTACGCGGGCGTGGACCGGGCCGCGCTGGCAGCCCTCGACCTGGGCGAACCGGTGCCGGTGGGGATCTTCACCCCCGGCGACGATCCGACCGACAACTCCGTCAGCCGCCGGACCGTGCTGCGCGAGTGGGTCCGGGCCACCCGACCGACGCTGCTCGACCTACTCGGCTTCTTCGCCGGCGCGCGTGGCCACCTCGTCGTGGTCGGCACCCCGACCCGGGTGGCCGACGTCATCGAGACCTGGTTCACGTCGGGCGCGGCGGACGGTTTCAACATCATGCCACCGTTGCTCCCCGGCGGGCTGACCGACTTCGTCGACAAGGTCGTGCCCATCCTGCAGGAGCGTGGGCTGTTCCGTACGGCGTACGAGGACGGCACCTTGCGGGACCGCTTCGGCCTGGCGCGCCCCGACATCCACTGGCAGCGGGACGTGGCGCCCTACCTGGCCGCCCCGGGCGAGTAGCGCCGCGCGATGGCCACCCTGGCCGCCCCCGGGCGGACCCTGTCCCGGCGGACCGTCCGGCAGTACGCGGTCGGGTCCATCGGCACCGGCGGCTTCAACACCCTGCCCGGCCTGGTGCTGCTGTACTACCTGACCGACGTCCTGGGAATCGCCGCCCTCACCGCCGGCGCGATCCTCACCGTGTGCAAGGTGTGGGACGTCGTCATCGATCCTGTGGTCGGGAATCTCAGCGACCGATCCGCCGTCCTGCGCGGATCACGGCGACCCTTCATGCGGTTCGGCGCACTCACCCTGCCGGTGTTCTTCGTCCTCACCTTCGCCGCCGGTCCCACCCTCCCGACGTGGGCGGCCGCGGCCTGGGTGACCGTCGCGTTCGTGCTGGCCGCGACCGCGTTCAGCGCCTTCCAGATCCCCTACCTGGCGCTGGCCGCCGAAATCACCGACCGCTACACCGAACGGACCCGCCTGCTCACCTGGCGGATGGTGATGCTCACCGTCGCCATCCTCATCTTCGGCGGGGTCGCGCCCGCCGTGCGCGGACTCTTCGCCGATCCGGCCTCCGGTTATCTCGTGATGGCCATCGTCTCGGCACTGCTCCTCGGGGGATCCATGTGGACGGCCGCGGGATCCGCGCCGCTGACGCCGAACGCCGGTCCGGAGCCCGCGGCGGGCCGGTCCCGGACGAAGGAATCCCCGATGGCAGGGGTGGTGGCGGCGTACCGCCGGGGGTGGCAGGCCTTCCTGAGCAGCCGGCCGTTCCGCGCCCTCTTCCTGTCCTTCGTCCTCAAGGCCGTGGCGTCCGGTCTGCTGTTGGCCGTCGGCCAGTACGTGGCGACGTGGGTGCTGCACCGCGAGGGGGCACTCACGTGGATCTTCCTGGCGCTGATCGGCCCGGCCCTGCTCGTCACGCCGATCTGGGGGCGGCTGGCGAACCGCTACGGCAAGGAGCCGCTCGTCTACGTCGCCGGCGGGTTGTTCGCCGTGGCCACGTCGAGCATGGTCGCGCTCATCTGGTGGCCGGGTCCCTGGCTGTACGGGCCGGTGATCCTGGCCGGCGTCGCGTACGCCGGGTTGCAGTCCCTGCCGCTGTCGATCCTGCCCGACGTGGTCGCGTACGAGACATCGCGCCGGGGTCGTGACGGCGACCCGTCGCGCCGGACCCGCGACCGGGCGGGCGTCTTCACCGGGCTGTGGACCGGCGGCGAGACGGCCGGTCTGGCCTTCGGCGCCTTCGTGCTGTCGGTTCTGCTGCAGGCCGGCGGCTACCAGGCGGCTGCCGGGGGAGCGGCCGGGCAGCCGTTGTCCGCGGTGATGGCGATCATCCTCGGCCTGAGCATCATTCCCGGCGTGCTGGTGCTGATCAGTCTGGTGGTGTTCCGCGGCTACCGGCTGCGCCGGGAGGACATCGAAGGGCCCGGGGACGTCGAGGATCGCGTCGGGTGACCCTGCCGGTGCCAGCATGGCGGTCATGGTGAGTCTCGACCCGCGCTACCGCCCGATCCCGCAGCTGCTCGACATCGCCGCCTTCATGGCGGCCGAGACCCAGGACCTCCTCCACGAACGCTACGGCGGCTACCCGACCTGGTCGGTGGACCTCAATGCCGACCCGCCGCAGTTTCGCTTCGAGTCGCCGGAGCGCAGCGCGACCTTCCGGCCGCACTTCGTCGGCTCGACCTCGGCCCATACCGGCACCTGGATGTGGGGCTGGAACAACATCAACCGGTTCCCCGAGCCGGCCGTCGCCCTGGCCGGGACCCTCCGGCGGATCGGCACGGATCTCGGTGATCCGGACCTGACCACCCCCACCCTCCCGTTGGCGGGCCGCGACAACCTCCCCAACGTCCTCGTCGCCGCCGCCCAGGCGGTGGTGGGGGAGTACGCGTGGTACCGGGCGCCCACCGACGATGCCGGCAGCGCCGCCTGGTTCGTGCTCGCGGCCGACCCGGCGGAGTTCACGCTCGGCGAGTCCAAACCGCACATCCTCGGCAAGGCGATCATCAACGCGCTGTCCGTGGGCCAGATCGTCGATCACCGGGCCGCGCTGCACCACTACGCCGAGCAGCGCGGCGGGATCACCGTCACCGAGACCCGCGGCGCCAATCCTGCCGGCCCCCTGACGGTCGTGTTGTCGATGGCCGCCGGCGACCTGACGGTGGATTTCGACGACGCCGGGCACATCAGCCGGACCCGGAACGTCCTGAACCGGCCGGAGGACCTGCACCGATGACCGCCGCCGACGTGACTGCCCGTCCCCTGCGCCGGCTGGGGTTCCTCACTCTCGGCACCTTCGTGGAGGACCGGCCCGCGGAAGGCCACGAAGAGACACTGGCGATGATCGAGCTCGGTGAGCGGCTCGGCTTCGACTCGGCATGGGTCCGTCACCGCCACCTGCAGCACGGCATCTCGTCCCCGATCGCCGTCCTCGCTGCCGCCTCGCAGCGGACGAGCCGGATCGAGCTCGGCACCGCCGTCATCCCGCTCGGCTGGGAGAACCCGCTGCGGCTCGCGGAGGATCTGGCAACCGTCGACGTGCTCAGCGGCGGGCGGCTCAACCCCGGGGTGAGCGTGGGACAACCCATGCGCTACGAGGACGTGCGCGATTTCCTCTACCCGGACACCGCCGAGCGGGAGGACTTCACGTACGCCCGGGTGGAGCGCCTGCTGCACGCCGTCGAGGGCAGGCCGGTCAGCCGGTTCGCCGGCCGGGCGAGCCTGGTGGAGGAGTTCAGCGACCATGTGCAGCCGTACGCCCCCGGCCTGCGCGAGCGGATGTGGTACGGCGCGGGCAGCATGCGGTCGGCGCGGTGGGCCGGCCAGCACGGCCTCAACCTGCTGACCAGCAGCGTGGTCAAGGTCGGGGCTGCGACGGACCCGGTCGGCCCGGGAGATCCGCTGCCCAACGACACCTTCGACCGGATCCAGGCCGCGGAGATCCGCGAGTTCCGGGCGCACCACCCGCTCGGGGAGACGGCCCGGGTCTCCCAAGGGCTCGTCGTGGTGCCGACGGACTCGGCCACTCCCGAGCAGGTGGCACGCTACCGGGCGTACGCCGCCGCACGGCTGCCGCGGACCCGGGTGCCGCAGGGACCGGCCGGGCTGATCTTCGCGCCCGACCTGGCGGGCACATCGGCGGAGATCGCCGAACGGCTGCAGGCCTCGGAGGCCTTCCGGCTGGTCGACGAGGTCGCGTTCGCGCTGCCGTTCGACTTCGAGCCCGACGACTACGTCCAGATTCTCACCGACATCGCCGCGGGCCTGGCGCCACTGCTCGGCCGGCGCCGCACGGGGGGCGCGCGAGCTTCGGTGTGACGAAGGAGTCGCTCCGGTACCCGTTGCGCTACTGGACCAGTAGCGCTACGGTTTCTGTAGCGCCAAAAGTGGGCGCAGCCTCCTCCGGGAGGTCGGGACTCGAATGACATCGAGGAGCATCATGAGTTCGCACGCAGCTGCTGGTTCGCACATCGAGGCCAAGGCCTCCTGGCGGGACTGGGTCACCCTGATCGTGGGCGCGTACGTCGCGCTCGCCACTATCTGGACCGCGGGGGCATCGGCGGGCTGGTTCATCACCTTGGGCGTGCTGATGTTCGCCCTGGCGTTCTGGGGCCTGTTCAGTGAGCCTAACCAGGGCTACGCCTGGTCGCTGATCGTCATCGGCGTCGTCACCTTCATCGCACCGTGGCTCGGCGCCTTCGCAGCGGCCGCGGCCGCCGGCTGGACGATGTGGATCGCCGGCATCATCGCGGCCGTCCTGGGTGGCATCGAGGTGTACCTGGCCGGCAAGGCCACGGCATGAGTTCACACCGTGCGGCGGGCGGTGACGCCCTCGCGCGGGTCTCACCCATCGAGGGCCGGGCCCCAGCCGGGGACCGGCCCTTTCGACGTCTGACGTCTGCGGCGCGGGTCGGCGGCGAGGCGCGTGAGTCGCGCCCCGCCCCCCGCCGCTCCGCCACCGACGAGAAGTTGGCCGCCGCGGTCATCGAGATCCTGCGCGAGATCGGCCCCCACGGGGTGTCGGTGGAGGCTGTCGCCGCACGATCCGGGGTCGCGAAGACGACCATTTATCGTCGCTACGCCGACAGCGAGGCGCTGCTGCTGGGCGTGCTGGAACAGGTGTCACCCACGGCGCCGAGCAGCGATGTCGTGCCGAGCCGGGCCGATCTGACCGAACGGCTCCGGCAACGGCAGGCGACCTTCGAGGAGCGCCTCGGCTTCGCCGCCATCGGCAGGCTGCTCTCCGCGGACTCCGAGGCCGTCGCCAAGTGGCGCCACCGCTTCCTGGAGCCCCGCTTCGACGCGATCGCGGCATACTTCCGACGCGGCATCGACGCCGGTGTGCTGCGGCCGGGCGTCGACTACCAGTTGATCGCCGAGATGGTGTTCGGCGGGATGATCGTATGCGACGCACTGCGCGGTGACGTCCCCGACGACTGGGCCGACGACGTGGTCGCGACCCTGTGGCCGCTGATCGCCGCCCCGGCCGAGGAACCCGACGAGCCCGAGGAGCCCGAGGAGGCCTGAGGCGCGTCCCGGGCGCCGGCGCATGCCGGGGGTGTGCCATCGGCCCGCCCCTCGCCGATCCGGTGCGACACTGGGAGGCGTGCATGAGGTCGCGCTGTGCCGCCAACTTGCCGCGGCGGTGAGCCGGGCGACCCGGGCGCGCGGGGTCCCGGCCGAAAGCGTCGGGACCGTGTACGTCGAGGTCGGTGCGCTGCGCCAGGTGGTGTCCCAGGCGATGGAGTTCGCCTGGACCTTCGTCGTGCGCGACACGCCCCTGGCCGACGCCCGGCTCGAGATGCGCCTGCTGCCGGCCGTGATCCGCTGCCGCGCCTGCGGGGCGACGCGGACGCTCGGGCCCGAGTTGGGGTTCGACTGCCGCGCGTGCGGGTCGGGCGACACCGAGGTGGTCGGCGGGGAGCAGTTCGTGCTGACCGCGGTCGACCTGCGGACGACCCCGCGCCCGCAGCCCCCAGAGGCGTGGCACAGTGTCCCGGAGAGCAGTGTCCCGGAGAAGGGAGACCAGGATGGGACGCTTCCACCGCCATGACGACGGCACCTGGCACGCGCACGAACCCGGGGCCGGAGGCCACGAGCACGCCGGGGCCGGGCAGGAGCACACCGAGCTGATCGGTGACCACTCCGGCTACGGCACGGGCCGGCAACGCATCGAGATCCTCGAGGACATCTATGCGGAGAACGACCGGCTGGCCGCGGACAACCGGGCGGCGCTGGACCGGGCAGGCGTACGGGCGGTCAACCTGATGAGTTCCCCGGGTGCCGGCAAGACGACCTTGCTGGCCCGTACGCTGGCCGAGTTGCAGGGACGACTGCGGGTCGGCATCATCGAGGGCGACATCGAGACCCCGATCGACGCCGAGCGGCTGGGCGGCCACGGTGCCCAGATCTCGCTGCTCAACACCGGCCACGGCTTCGGCGGGGAGTGCCACCTGGATGCGCCGATGGTGGCGACCGCGCTGCGCGGCCTCGACCTGGACGCACTCGACCTGGTCATCATCGAGAACGTCGGCAACCTCGTCTGCCCGGCCGAGTTCGACGTCGGTGAACACCGCAAGGCGATGGTCTTCTCCATCACCGAGGGTGAGGACAAGCCGCTGAAATACCCGGTCATGTTCCGCTCCGTCGGCGCGGTTGTCGTCAACAAGATGGACCTCGCGCCGTACCTGGACTTCGACCAGGACGCCTTCCTCGCCAATCTGTATGCCGTCAACCCCGACGTACGGGTCATCGAGACCAGCGCCCGGACCGGTTCGGGGGTCTCCGAGTGGGTCGACTGGCTCATCAACGACACACCGTCGTACTACGCCGCGTCCTACAGGGTGGAACCATAGGGACCACTGGTCATCACCGGGGGACCGGGCCGATACGCTGGGCCCAGATTGTGCAGATCACGCAGACTCACCGCGAACCGCCCGGCGGCGCAGCCTGCTGCGAGCGGTGCGGCACCGCTCCCGGGAGGAGATGGCAGGTGCATGTCGTATCAACTGGATGGTTGGCAGGAACCGACGCTGGGAGAGAACCTCGCCAGGGCCGGCGTCGCCCGCCGGGACTTCCTGAAGTTCTGCGGTGGCCTTGCCGCGATCTTCGCCATGGGCGGCGCGGCCCACGGGCCGGGAGCCCCGGTCGCGCAGGCCGCTGAACCGACGCCGAGCGCCGAGGAGATCGCCGGCAAGCTGAGCGCGGTGACCAAGCCGAACGTGGTCTGGCTGCAACTGCAGGAGTGCACCGGCTGCATGGAGAGCACACTGCGCTCCGGCGGCACGACGGTGGAGGAGCTGATCCTCAACCTGCTGTCGGTCAACTACAACGAGCTGGTGATGGCGGCCTCGGGCGCCGCCGCCAACAAGGCCCTCGACGACACCAATGCCTCCGACCACCTGCTGGTCGTCAACGGGTCGATCCCGCTGGAGGAGAACGGCGCCTACTGCACCATCGGCGGCAAGTCCGCCGAGCAGGTGCTGCGCGAGTCCGCCGAGCACGCCACGGCCATCCTCGCGGTCGGCGCCTGCGCGGTGTGGGGATCGGTGCAGGCCTCCCGGCCGAACCCGACCGGAGCAGTCGGCGTGGACCGGATCATCACGGACAAGCCCGTCATCAACGTGTCCGGGTGCCCGCCGATCGGTGAGGTGATCACCGCCACGGTGGCCTACGTCCTCACCCACGACGGCGCGCTGCCGAAGACCGACGCGGAGGGCCGCCCGCTCTTCGCGTACGACCAGCGGATCCACGATTCGTGCTCGCGGCGACCGCACTTCGACGCCGGCCAGTACGTGCGGACCTTCGACGACGACGGCGCCCGGGCCGGCTGGTGCCTGTACGAGGTGGGGTGCAAGGGCCCGAGCACGTTCAGCCCGTGCCCGATCTTCCAGTGGAATCTGCACACCAGTTGGCCGATCGGCGCCGGGCATCCGTGCATCGGCTGCACCGAGAAGCAGTTCTTCGACCGCTTTACGCCGTTCTACCAGGTGCTGCCCGACATCCCCGGGGTCGGCATCGAGGCCACCGCCGAGAAGGTCGGCTGGGGCCTGGTGGGGCTCACTGCCGCCGGGGTCGGCGTGCACGCCGGGCTGACCGCGATCCGGCACTCCGCCTCCCGACGCGCCGCGGCCGAGGCCGGCCCGCTGCAGCCCTTCGGTGACGCGGAACGGGTCTGGCTGCCCAATCCGGAGCAGCGACCCGGGGCGCGGCCGCCCGAGAACACGGCGGGGCCGTCCGAGAACAGGGCGGAGCCACCCGAGGACCAGGGCACATCCGATACCTCCGGGAAGGGCGAGTAGGACATGGCCGAGAGAGTCGTCATCGATCCCCTCACCCGCATCGAGGGGCACCTGCGGATCGAGCTCGAGACCGATGCAGGAGAAATCACCAAGGCATGGAGCGAGACGACCCAGTTCCGTGGCATCGAGACCATCCTGGCCGGACGTGACCCGCGCGACGCGTGGGCCTTCGCCCAGCGGATCTGCGGGGTGTGCACCGCCGTGCACGCACTCGCCTCGGTGGTCGCGGTCGAGAACGCCATCGGGTCCACCCCGCCCGAACAGGCGCGGCTCATCCGCGACATCATCCTGGCCGCGCAGAACGTCCAGGACCACGTCATCCACTTCTACCATCTGCACGCCCTGGACTGGGTGAACGTCCCTGCCGCCGCGACGGCCGACCCGGCCAAGGCCGTCGACTTCGCCCGGTCGATCGGATCGACCTGGCGGGGCAACAACCTCGACCGCTTCACCACCGTCCGGGACACGGTCAAGGGCGTCCTCGATTCGGGTCAGCTGTCCATCTTCACCGGCGGCTACTGGGACCACCCCGACTATCGGCTGCCGCCGGAGGCCAACCTGATGGCCGTCGCGCACTACCTCGACGCGCTGGAGTTCCAGCGGTCGATGATCCGGATCGCGACGGTCTTCGGCGGCAAGAATCCGCACCCGAACTTCCTCGTCGGCGGGATGGCGTGCACGATCGACCCGAGTCACTCCGAGTCGATCAACCAGGTGCAGATCGACCAGATCGAGTCGTGGATCGCCGAGACGAGCGAGTTCGTCAAGACCTGCTATGTCCCCGACGCGACCGCGATCATGGGCGTCTACACCGATTACTTCGACATCGGCGCGGCCCAGCCGAACTATCTGGCGGTCGGGATGGCCGGGGCCACCTACGCCGGGGATCCGGCCGACTCCCGACTGACCTCGGCCTGGACCGACGTCAAACCCGGCGTCATCCTCGACGGCGACCTCGGCACGGTCCACCCCTTCGATCCGACGAAGATCGCCGAGTGGGTGAGTTCGGCCTGGTACACGTACGAGGCCGGTGACGTCGGTCTGACCCCCGACCGGGGCGAGACCACACCGGCGTACACCGGACCGAAACCGCCGTACGAATGGCTGGCCGACAACCCGCAGTACACGTGGAGCAAGGCGCCGCGCTATGACGACAAGGTGGTCCAGGTCGGGCCGGTGGCGCGGATCATGCTGGCCTACGCCCAGGGCCATCCGGCCACCCGTACGGCTGTCGACGCCGCCTGCAAGAAGCTCGGGATCACGGTCGACAAGCTCAACTCGACCGCCGGGAGGACCCTGGCCCGGGCGTTGGAGTGTTCGCTCGTCACGGACGTGCTGGAGCAGACGATCTTCCCGACGTTCGTGCGCAACATCCGCGGCGGTGACATCGAGGTCTTCGACCCGTCGAAGTGGGATCCGGGCAGTTGGCCCGCCCAGGCCTCGGGTTTCTCGCTGATGGAGGTGCCCCGCGGCAATCTCAGCCACTGGGTGACCATCGAGAACGGCGCGATCGCCCGCTACCAGGCGGTGGTTCCGACGACCTGGCTGACCGGCGGTCGCGACGCCCAGGGGCGGCAGGGGCCGTACGAGGAGTCGCTCGCCGGGACCGGCCAACATCCCCTGGCCGACCCGGACCAGCCACTGGAGCCGCTGCGGACCATCCATTCGTTCGACCCGTGCATGTCGTGCGCGGTGCACGTCCTCGACCCGGACGGCGCCGAGCTGGGGGTGGTGAGGAGCGCATGACCGCCGTCGAGGAGGCCACCCCGGCCCCGGCATCCGGCGAGGGATCCGGTCCCGGCATCTGGATCGGGTCGCCGTTCAGCCTCGGGCGGTTCAGCGAGGCAAGGATCCTGGCATTGGCGGCGGTGGCCGCACCCGCCACCGCCGACCCGGTGGATGCCGCGCTCGTCCGCGCCCTCGAGATCGAACAGCCCGACATCGTCCTGCCGCCGATCGACGCGGACGATGTCGACCCGGCGCGGCCCGACCGGCGCTACAGCCTGACCCGGGTCCGCGACTTCCCGGTCACCCGGGACGCCCGGTCCGACGTGATGATCATGCGTGGCCACCTGACCAGCGTCCTCGCCCAGGTCACCAACGGACACGAGGACCGCGCGATCGCCCGCCGCAACGCCGCCTCCGCGCTGCGCCGCGGGTGCCGTGCGCTGGCCGTGGCGGTGGCCCCGGTCAGGCCCGACGGCTCGATCGGGGACTACCGGCTGGAGGGTTTCGTCGCCGTCCGCCCCGATGTGCGGCGCCGCGGCGCCGGGGTGATGGCCGCGCAGGCCGGTGACTGGGTGCGGGTGAACGTCTGGTCGGGCGCGCTGCGCCTGCAGCACTGGATCAACGTGGCGCTGGTGTTCATCCTGAGCTGCACCGGCTACTACATCATGGATCCGTTCTTCGGACCGGCGCAGCACGCCGGCGAGGACACCGGCTTCCTGATGGGCTGGATGCGGCTGATCCACTTCTCGGCGGGCTTCATGTGGCTGCTCGTCGGCGCGACCCGGATCATCGTGGCGTTCACCTCCCGTGACCCCTACCTGCGCTGGCCGGCGTTCTGGCCGCTGAAGCGCAAGGAGGACGTCGCCAACCTCGGCCGGGTGGTCGAGCACTACGCGCTGATCAAGGTCGACGCCCCGCTCTACCTGGGGCACAACCCGCTGCAACAGTTGACGTACACGGCGGTGTACGTCGCCTGCGCGGTCCAGATGGCCACCGGCCTGACCCTGTACGGTCTCTACCACCAGGACAATCCCTTCTGGGCGTTGATCTCCACGCCGGTCCACTGGTTCGGCGTGCCGGGGATCCGGCTGTTCCACGCGGTGATGATGTTCCTGCTCTGGGTGTTCGTCATCATCCACGTGTACCTCGCCGTGCGGGCCGACTCGCTGGAACGTCACGGGGGCCTGTCCGCGATGATCAACGGCGGGGTGTGGCTGCGTAGAGGCGCCAAGCCGGTGGATTCCGCGGAGATCGAGTGAGCGCGGCCCCGGCCGGGGTCTGGCGGCCCGCGATCGCCGGCGACGCCGTCGTGACCGTGCTCGGCGTCGGCAACCCGATCATGGGCGACGACGGGGTCGGCCTGGAGGTCCTGGCCGGGCTGCAGGCGGCCCGGCCCGATCCCCGGATCGGGTACGTCGACGGGGGCACCGGCGGGATGGCGCTGCTGCCGCTGGTGGAGGACGCATCCGCGCTGCTCGTCCTCGACGCGGTCGCCGGGGCCGAGGCCGGCGAGGTGCAACACCTGACCGGTGACCAGATCCCGCGGATGCTGGCCGCGAAGCTGTCCCCGCACCAGGTGGGGCTGCTGGACGTGTTCGCGGCGGCGCGGCTCCTCGGCCGGGAACCCGCCCGGGTCGAGGTCGTCGGCGTCGTCCCGGCCTCTGTCGACCTGCGGCTGGGGCTGAGCGAGCGGGTGGCCGCCGCCGTCCCGGCGGCGGTGGCGCGGGCCGAGGGAATCCTCGACGGGTGGCTCGGCGGTGAGAGCTGAGACCGGGCCGGGCGCGGCCGGTCACGGATCGGGCAGATCCAGATCGGCCCAGGTGACGTCGAACTCCCGCCCGTGCACGAGGTTGGCCGTGGGTGTCCCGCACACCGGACAGGTCAGGGCGAAGAACTCGTCGACCGGCCGCTCGGCGCGGCAGCCTGGACACCACACGGCGGCCGGGACGATCTCCAGTTCCAGCCGGGCGCCCTCGACGGGGGTGCCGGCGACGGCAAGGGGCCAGGCGCCCTCGAGGGCCTCGGGGAGGGCACCGCTGAGCGTCCCGACCCGCAGGCCGACCGCCTCGACGCCGGTGGCGCCCGCCCGGGCGGCCGTCGCGGCGACGGCGTCGGCGACCGACCGGAGGAGCCCGAGTTCATGCACGGTTACCATCGTGGCACCGCGCCGGGAAGGTGAGTGGTCGTGACGCAGCGGTTCGTGCTCGACGAGATCGTCGATCCGTACGGTGCCAGGGTCGAGGTGACCCGGGCGGCCGACGGCTCGGTATCCGACGCGAGGTTCGACCTGACCGGCCTGCCCCGGGTCGAACCGCTGCTGGTGGGGCGCCCGGTGGCCGAGGTGCCGCGTCTGGTGGAGCGACTGTGTGGCGTCTGCCCGGCCGCCCACCACCTCGCCGGCGTGCGGGCCCTGGAATCCCTGGCCGGCACGCCCGACCTGACCCCTCCGGCCCGGGCCGCGCGGCGACTGCTGCACCACGCCTCCGCGGTGGCCACCCATGCCGTACGGGCCGTGACCACCGACCGCGACGACGCGCTGGAATTGCGCCGTTTTGCCAAGGCGGTGACGACAGCGGTCGGCTCGCCCGGGCACTTCCCGGTCACTGCCGTGCCGGGCGGGATCGCCGCCCCGGTGCCCGCCGGGGCGCGGGACGCGTGCCGGGAGCTCGTCGCGTCCGCGCTGGCAGCGGCGCTGCGGATCGCGGACCGGGCGTCGGAGGGCATGGCGCAACGGGCGGGGGAGGGCGTGCCCACCCGACCGTTCCCGGGGGCGGACGTCGCCCTGGTGGACGAGCGCGGACGCCCCGACCTGCTGGGGACCCGGCTGCGAGCGGTGGCGGCCGACGGGACGGTCCTCCTGCCCGGCTCGCCGGCCTCCAGCTGGGACGACCTCATCGCCGAGTCCTTCCCCGGCACCTCCTCCCCGCGCCCGTACCTGGTGGCGCTCGGGCCGGAACGCGGCGCCTATCGCGTCGGACCGGTCGCCCAGTTGAGGATCGGTGAGTTGGGCACACCGCGCGCCGCCGACCTGCAGGACCTCTGGCGGCGCAGCGGTGGCGGGGCCGGGGCGGCGCGCACGGTGATGACCGTGTACGCGGTGGAGGTGATCGGGG
The DNA here is from genome assembly GCA_964528755.1 of uncultured Propionibacteriaceae bacterium. Taxonomy (GTDB): domain Bacteria; phylum Actinomycetota; class Actinomycetes; order Propionibacteriales; family Propionibacteriaceae; genus Raineyella. Next base: position 79,479 of record CAZGWN010000003.1, on the reverse strand, counting down.
ATCTGCTCGACGATCCCGACCTGACCTCGCCGGCGATCCGGGTCGACGCCGGCGGAGAGGCCGGCCCCGCGGACGGGGTCGGTGTCGGCTGGGTCGACGGTCCACGGGGGCTGCTCGTCCATCGCTATCGGGTGGGCGAGGACCGGATCGTCCGGGACGCCACGATCCTCACGCCGACCGCGCAGAACGAGCCCTGGCTGGCGTGGCTGCTGCGGGGTGCGGTCGCGGAACCGGGGGACGGATTCGTCCCGCGGGAGCCACGGGTGGAGAATGCCATTCGGGAGGCCGACCCGTGTCTGCCCGTCTCCTCGGCGCCGGCCGGGGCGATGGGCGTCGTGGTCGAGGAGCGTCCCACGTCGTCAGGAGGTCGGTGACATGTGCGTCTCGGTGCCGTCCAGGATCGAATCGATCACGCCCGGCGTGCTGCCGATGGCCGACGTACGGGTTGCGGATCGCCGGGTGAGTTGCTGTCTGGCGTACGTGCCCGAGGCGCAGGTGGGCGACTACGTCCTCGTGCAGAACGGGTTTGCCATCGAACTGCTCGACGCGGAGGCGGCGGCACAGTCGTTGGCGGTCTTTGCGGAGCTCGGGGTGGTGGACCGCTCCGGGTGGTGAGCCGGCGCCGGTGGTAGGTTTCGGGTGGGGAGTGCCGGGAAGTCTGGTCGGCGACACCAACGGCGTGCCCGCCGGCGGTGTCCCGACGCCGAAAGGACGAGATGACCGGCACACCGACCTCGCGACCCCTGACACCTGCCGTACGGCTGCGCCGCTGGCTGACCGCGGACACGACCAGCAGCGTCCCGCTGCTGGTGGCGGCCGTGCTCGGGCTCCTCTGGGCCAACTCCCCGTGGCGACACGCCTACGCCTCGTTGGCAGGGTTCACCGTCGGCCCGGCCGCCTGGCACCTGGACCTGACCGTCTCGGACTGGGCCGCCGACGGGCTGCTGGCGATCTTCTTCTTCGCCGTGGGGGTCGAGCTCAAGCACGAGGCGGTTGTCGGCAGCCTGCGACGGTTCCGCGAGGCCGCGGTGCCGGTGCTCGCCGCCGTCGGCGGGATGGTGGTGCCCGCGGCGATCTTCGTCGTGGTGGTGGTGCTCGGCGGCGCCCCGTCGGCGTTGCACGGATGGGCGATCCCGACCTCGACCGACATCGCGTTCTCCCTGGCCGTCCTGGCCGTCGCCGGCCGGGGTCTGCCGCGCGCGCTGCGCATGTTCCTGCTGACGCTGGCCGTCGCCGATGACCTGCTCGGGATCGTCGTCATCGCCGCGTTCTACGCGTCCGGCATCCATCCGGCGGCGCTGGCCGGCACCCTTGCCTGCGCCGCGCTGTTCGGATGGCTGGTGCGTGCCCGCCGCCCCCGGTGGTGGCTGCTCACCCCGATCGCCGTGGTGGCCTGGGGGCTGATGCACGCGTCGGGGATCCATCCCACCATCGCGGGCGTCCTGCTCGGGCTGACGGTGCCGGCCCGGGCACGGTACGGGGAGGAGCTGCCCCGCACCATCGCGGCCCAGCAGGCGATCGGACCATGGTCGGCGGGTGTGGCGCTACCCCTGTTCGCGTTCTTCTCGGCCGGGGTTCCGCTCCGCGACGGCCCGGGTGTTGTGGAGGTGCTCACCCAACCGGTCGTCCCGGCGATCGTGGCCGGGCTCGTGATCGGCAAGCCGCTCGGCGTCCTCGTCACGACGGCCCTGGTCACCCGTTTCACCCCGTTCCGGCTGCCGAATGCCATCGGGCTGCGGGACCTCATCCCCGTCGGTCTGCTCACCGGCATCGGCTTCACGGTCTCGCTGCTCATCGCCCGGCTGTCCTTCCCGGACTCCGAACACACGGCCGGCGCCACGATCGCGGTGCTGGCCGGCTCGGTCCTCGCCGCGATCCTGGGTGCCGCGATGCTGCGCCGGGATGCGCGCCGGGCCCGGACCCGGGACATGAACCTCGACGGGGTGCCTGATCGGGACGCCGGTCGGATCGGCGACGACTGAGGCGAGTCCGACCGACTTGACGGCTGATTCGAGTTCGGTCAATATAGAGGCATGTCGATGCAAGCAGCGGATATGACCGCCGTCGTCGCGGAGCCGGCGCCTCGCCTGTCGGTGCTGGACCGCTGGCTCCCCGGATGGATCGGCCTCGCCATGGTCGTCGGGCTGGCACTGGGCCGGTTCGTGCCGACCCTTGCCGATGCCCTGGCCCGCGTCGAGGTCGCCGGCATCTCCCTGCCGATCGGGATCGGTCTGCTGGTGATGATGTATCCGGTGCTCGCCAAGGTCCGCTACGACCGGGTTGCGGCCGTCACCGGGGACCGCCGGCTGCTCGCCTCCTCGTTGGTGCTGAACTGGCTCGTCGGGCCGGCCGTGATGTTCGCCCTCGCCTGGCTGTTCCTGGCGGACCTGCCGGAGTATCGCACCGGGGTCATCATCGTCGGGCTCGCCCGCTGCATCGCCATGGTGGTGATCTGGAACGACCTGGCCGGCGGGGATCGCGAGGCGGCGGCCGTGCTCGTGGCGATCAACTCCTTGTTCCAGGTGGTCGCGTTCTCGCTGCTGGGTTGGTTCTACCTGGCGGTCCTGCCGGGGTGGCTCGGTCTGGATGCGCAGGGTCTGGACGTGTCGGTCGGTCACATCGCCGTCAACGTGCTGGTCTTTCTCGGGGTGCCGCTGGTCGCCGGATTCGCCTCCCGCCTGATCGGCGAACGGCACCGGGGCCGGGATTGGTACGAGCATCGTTACCTGCCGGCGGTCGGACCGTGGGCCCTGTACGGGCTGTTGTTCACCATCGTGCTGCTCTTCGCCCTGCAGGGCGAGGCGATCGCGGCCCGACCCCTTGACGTGGTCCGCATCGCCCTTCCCCTGCTGGGCTACTTCGCCGTCATGTGGACGACCGGGATGGTCACCGGCCGCCGGATCGGCCTGGGCTACCCCCGGTCGGCGACCCTGGCCTTCACCGCGGCCGGCAACAACTTCGAACTCGCTATCGCCGTGGCGATCGGCACCTTCGGGGCCGCGTCCGGTCAGGCGCTGGCCGGTACCGTCGGTCCGCTCATCGAGGTCCCCGTCCTGGTCGGCCTCGTCTACCTCTCCCGGGCGGCCGCCCACCGATGGCTCCCGGCCGCCTCGGATCCCGACCCTGTGAGGGAATCATGACCACTGCACCCGCCGACCCCGTTCCCCGTACCGGCCCGGACGACTCCTGCTGCGCCCGGCCCGGACACACGATCAGCACCGAGTCCGCCACCGACCTTGCCGCCACTCTCAAGGCGCTCGCCGACCCCCTCCGGCTGCGGATGCTCTCGGCGATAGCGGCCGACCCGCGTGGCGAGACCTGCGTGTGTGACCTCCAGGCGCTCGCCGATGTGTCCCAGCCCACGGTGTCCCATCACCTGAAGGTGCTGCGCGACGAGGCGCTGCTCACCTCCGAGCGGCGTGGCACCTGGGTCTGGTATCGCATCGCCCCCGGCCGGCAGGCCGCCGTGACCGCCCTGCTCGACGCGCTCGCGCCGGCCGCGCTGGTGGAGTGGGCCGACGACACCCCCGAAGCCCCGCACCCCGATCTGGACGCCCGGGTGGGCCGGCTCGCCGAGGACCTGGCCGCCGCGACCCCGGATCTGGGCCACGACTTGGTCGTGGCGCTGGTCCGCGAGTCGTACGTCGCCCTGGCCCGGTCGGCGAGCGTGTCGAGTCACCTCATCACCCTCACCGAGCGCTTCGCCCGGCAACGACTCGCCGACCGGACCCGGCCGCGGGGCAGCGGCGTGCCGCGGGTTCTGTTCGTCTGCGTGGCCAACTCCGGACGCTCCCAGCTCGCCTCGGCCCTGCTCAACGAGATGGCCGATGGGCGGGCGGTCGCCCGTTCGGCCGGATCGGCGCCCGCGCCTGACATCGACCCTCGGATTCGTTCCCTGCTGACCGAGATCGAGGGCGACCGAGCGCGGGACCGATTCCCGAAGCCGATCACCGACGACGCCCTTCGCGCCGCCGATGTGGTGGTGACGATGGGCTGCGGCGACGTCTGCCCGGTCGTCCCCGGCGTCCGCTACGAGGACTGGGCCGTCGGCGACCCGGCGCTGGCCTCCACCGAGGAACTCACCGCCATCCGTGACGAGATCGCCGCCCGGGTACGCGACCTGCTGGACCACCTGACCCCGACCACCGACCGAATCCCGACCCGCGAAAGGGCATCTGATGATTGAGACCACACCGACCGGACCGACCGACCCCGACCAGCTGCAGAGGCAGGTCCGCGAGCGCTATGCGGCCGCGGCGACCGCAGTCCGTGGCGACCGGCCCGAGCTGGCCCTGATCGGACAGGACTGTTGCGGCGGCGGGACCTGCGGGCCGGACGGCCAGGAGGTCTTCGGCGCCGGCCTTTACGACGCGACCGAGCTGGGGCTCATCCCGGCCGACGCGGTGCAGGCCAGCCTCGGCTGCGGCAACCCGCTGGTCGTGGCCGACCTCGCGCCGGGGGAGCGGGTGCTCGACCTCGGGTCGGGCGGCGGGATCGATGTGCTGCTGTCGGCGCGCCGGGTCGGGACGTCCGGGCACGCGTACGGGGTCGACATGACCGACGAGATGCTGGAGTTGGCCCGTGACAACGCCGCGAAGGCCGGCGCGACCAACGCCACCTTCCTCAAGGGCACCATCGAGGCCGTCCCGCTGCCCGACGAGGCGGTCGACGTGGTCATCTCCAATTGCGTGATCAACCTGTCGACCGACAAGCCGCAGGTGCTCGCCGAGATGTTCCGGGTCCTGGCGCCGGGCGGGCGGATCGGCATCTCCGACGTGGTCGCCGAGGACGACGTCACCCCGCAGCAGCGGGCCGAACGCGGCTCGTACGTCGGCTGCATCGCCGGCGCGCTGTCGCGTGCGGAGTACCTGGACGGGCTGACCGCGGCGGGCTTCGGCGAGGCGTCGGTCGAGTTCACTCACCGGGTCGCCGAGGGCATGCACGGCGCCGTCGTCCGCGCCCGCAAGCCGGCCGTCCGGGCCTGATCAGCGGCCCACCAGGGAAGGACCTCCCGTGCACCTGCTCATCGTCGGCGGCAGTGACGCCGGCATCTCCGCGGCGCTGCGCGCCCGCGAACTCGCCCCCGACACCGACGTCACCGTCGTCGTCGCCGACCGGTACCCCAACTTCTCCATCTGCGGGATCCCATACTACTTCACCGGGGAGGTCCGGCCCTGGCAGTCGCTGGCGCACCGGACGACCGCCGATCTCGAGGCCACCGGCATGCGACTGCGGTTGGACACCCTGGCCACCGGCATCAACGTCCCAGGTCGTCGACTGACCGTGCGGGCGGGGGACCGGACCGAGGACATCGCGTACGACGAACTTGTCGTCGGCACCGGTGCCGGACCCTCGCAGGCGGGCATCACCGGCGTGGCGGAGCTCGGCCCCGACGACGGTCTGCACGTCCTGCACACCATGGGCGACACCTTCGCGCTCGACGCCCAGCTGACCGAACGCTCGCCCCGCTCCGCGATCATCGTCGGCGCCGGCTACGTCGGCCTGGAGATGGCCGAGGCACTGACCGTACGGGGGCTGCAGGTGACCCAGCTCCAGCGCGGGCCCGAAGTGCTCTCCACGCTCGACCCGGACCTGGGCGCCGAGGTCCACGCGGAACTGGCCGGTCACGGGGTGGAGGTCATCACGGACACGACCGTCACCGCCGTGGGACGGGCGGGCGGCCCCGGCGAGACCGGCCTGGCCGTCACGGCCATGCACCGGGGGGTTCCTCTGACCCGAACCGCCGATCTCGTCCTCGTGGTGGTCGGCGTCCGGCCCTCGACCCGGTTGCTGGAGTCCGCCGGTGCCCGGCTCGGCCCCGGCGGGGCCGTGGCGGTCGACTCCTGGATGCGGACGGGGTTGCCGCACGTCTATGCGGCCGGGGACGGGGTCGTCACCCACCACCGACTGCTCGGCGAGACGTACCTGCCGCTCGGCACGACCGCGCACAAGCAGGGCCGGGTCGCCGGGGAGAACGCGGTCGGCGGCGACCGGATGTTCGCCGGTTCGGTCGGCACCCAGGTGGTCAAGGTCTTCGACCTGGTGGCCGCACGCACCGGACTGCGCGACACCGACGCCGCGTCGGTCGGGTTCCACCCGCTGACCGTCCCGTCGGCCGCCGACGACCACAAGCGCTACTATCCGGGCACGCAGCCGATCCGGTTCCGGATCACCGGCGACCGACGGTCGGGCCGGCTGCTCGGCGCCCAGCTCATCGGCCGCCGCGGCAGCGAGGTCGCCAAGCGGGTGGACACCTTCGCCACCGCGTTGTACGCGGGGCTGTCGATCGACCGGCTGAACGAACTCGACCTGTCCTACACCCCGCCACTGGGGTCGCCGTGGGACGCCGTACAGGTCGCCGCCCAGGCGTGGACGGCCGCCGTGAAACCACAGGAGGTGGCGCGATGAACGAGCAGGAGCAGACGGCCGTCGTGAGCGACAAGCCGCTCCGGCGAGCCGTCGCGATCCGGCATGTCCCGTTCGAGGACCTGGGACTGCTGGCGCCCCTGCTCGCCGAGCGTGGCTTCCGGGTCGAGTACGTTGAGGCGGGGCTCGACCCGATCGATGCCGACCGGACCACTGCGGCCGACCTGCTCGTCGTGCTCGGCGGGCCGATCGGGGTCGGTGACGTCGAGCGCTATCCCTGGCTGGCCGACGAGATCGGCGCGGTGGCACGCCGACTCGGTCGGGGCGCCCCCACCCTCGGGATCTGCCTGGGGGCACAGATCATCGCCGCCGCATCCGGGGCGCCGGTGACCCCGACCGGGCGGGTCGAGATCGGCTACGCGCCGCTCACCCTCACCGCAGCCGGTGCCGACAGCGTGTTGGCCGGCCTCGGGGAGACCCCGGTGCTCCACTGGCACGGCGACCAGTTCGCCGTCCCGTCCGGAGCGGTCCGGCTCGCCGAGACCCCCGGATTCCCGAATCAGGCGTTCGCCGCCGGACCGCGGGTGCTCGGCCTGCAGTTCCACCTGGAGGCCGACCACCGCCGGATCGAGAGTTGGCTCGTCGGCCACGCCCACGAACTCGCCGCCCGGGACATCGACTCGCGCGGGCTCCGGGCCGACGCGCACACGTACGGCCCGGAGCTGGCCGCCAGGGGGACGGCGGTGTTCAGCGCATGGATCGACGGATGGGAGCAGGTGAGCTGACCGGCAACAGGCCGGTGGCGGCGGCGAACGCGACGGCGACCGCGGCCTGCACCAGTAGGCAGGCCGGCAGGGATGCCGCGGCGCCCGCCCCACCGAGGCCGGCAAAGACCAGCCCGAACAGCGTCACCCCCACGGAATTCCCCAGCTGCTGACCGGTGGAGAACAGCCCGCTGGACAGTCCGGCGATCCGTGACGGCACCGCGCTCATCACGGTGCCGAGCAGCGGGTTGTACATGAACGCCTGCGCGGCACCCAGCAGGGTGAGGAGTGGCTGCAGCAGCCACGGCGACGGTAGCGGATCGGACCACCACAGGGCCGCGATGGCGACCAACAGGGCCGCCTGGGCGAATGCACCCGTACGCAGCAGCCGGGGCCGGGGCCACCGGCCGGACAACCGGGGCAGCAGTACCGCGGTGACGATGAAACCCAGGGTGAAGAGCACCAGCTCCCCCGCCGAGGCCAGTCCGGAGAGTCGGGCGCGGGCCTGGAGGGTGGCTGTCACCACGTACAGGAACGCGCCGTAGCCCGCGAAGAACGCCACCGCCATCGCCAGTCCGGTGGCCAGCGCGGGCTCGGCCAGGGCGGCCGGCGGCAGCAACGCCTGTTCGGCGGGCCGGCGCCGCTCCCACCACCCGAAGACCACCAGGACGAGAAGCGAGGCGAGCAGGCCGGCGTCGATCCACCACGGCCACCCTCGGGTCCGGCCGACGGCCAGGGCGAGCAGGACACCGCCCAGACCGACCGCGAGCAGGACCGTTCCGACACCGTCGAGGCCGGACGTCCGGCGGTGCGGGCTGCGGGTCTCGGGCACCAGGACCGACAGGACGAGCGCGACACCGGACAGCAGCGCGATCGCCCAGAACATCAGGCGCCAACCGGCCGGCGAGCCGCCGAGCATGAGGACGCCCGCCAGCAGCATCCCCACGATGGTGCCAGCGCCGATCACCGCCCCGTACCACGCCTGCCAGCGGGCCCGGGCGTGATCGACGGCGGTGTGCTGGATCGTCGACAGTACCTGGGGGAGCATGATCCCGGCCGCCGTCCCCTGGAGAAAGCGCGCGCCCAGCAGCGTGACCGCTCCGGGCGCGAGGGCGACCGCCACGGAGGTGATCACGAGTCCCACCAGACCGAGACGGTAGACCAGCCGGCGTCCGTACCGGTCCCCGAGCCGACCTCCGAGGACGAGAACCACGGCGAAGCCGAGGGGGAAGAGGGCCACGGTCAGCGTGGCACCGTCGGTGCCGATGCCCAGATCGGCGGCGATCGAAGGGGCGAGCAGGGTCGACGCGCCGAAAATGAGGTTCCCGACGAACCCGCCCACCATGAGGGCGAGACCGGCGGCCGCCGTGAGTCCGGGGGTCGTCGTCGGCTCGGGTGCTCCGGTGGACGGGGGGATCCCGGCGCCGGCCGGCGGGCACCCGGACAACGTACGTGTCGTGTCACTCATGGCTTCGATCCCAGCGCCCACCCAGCCGGGTATCCAGAGCGGCTCTATGGTGGTACTCGTGACTGCCACCCGCATCCCCGTCGCTCCGCCCCACGACGATGGCGGCGCCCCACGGCATGAGCACGACGGGGAGGCGTCACGGCGCGAGCTGGGGGCCTTCCTGCGCAGCCGCCGCGAACGACTCACGCCCGACCAGGTCGGCCTGCCGGGCGGCGGGCGGCGACGTACACCCGGACTGCGCCGCGAGGAGGTGGCGGTCCTCGCGGGCGTCGGCGTCACCTGGTACACGTGGCTGGAACAGGGCCGCGACATCTCCCCGTCGGAGGCCGTGCTCGCGGCGGTGTGCGACGCGCTGCGGCTCGGTGCCGCCGAGCGTTCCCACGTCTGGCTGTTGGCCACCGGTCGCCCGCCGGCCGACCCCGCCCCGGAGTCGGGCTGCGAACTGGTCCGCGCCGAACACCTCGACCTGTTGGAGCGGCTGCTTCCGTTGCCGGCCTGCCTCCTGACCGCCAAGTACGACATCCTGGCGAGCAACGCCGCGTACCGATTCCTGTTCGGGGACCTCGATGCCGAGCCGGTCGCGGAACGCAACTGCATGATCCGGGCCTTCCTCGACCCGCGGTGGGCCGAGGCGTTCGTCGAGTACGACGCGGTGACCGAGCAGATGGTCGCCTCCCTGCGCGCCGAGATGGCGACCCACCTCGACGACCCGGCCTGGGACGGACTGGTGGTCGCCATGCGGGCCCGATCCCGGCGGTTCGCCGAGCTGTGGGACCGTCGCGACCTGCGCTCCCGGATCGCCGGTCAGCGGCTGCGGCTCGCGGGAGTGGGGGAGGCTTCGGTGCGGATCACCCGGCTGTGGCTCGAGCGCGGTTCCGGGGTCCACGTCAAGATCATGCAGCCGCGCTCCGACCATGACGCCGTCCTGCTGCGCCGGCACGCGGACCGGGCGCTCGCGGGCGGCGTACCGCCGGTCACCGCGCGACCGACGATCACCGCCCGCCTGGCCCGTACGGGACGGCGCTCGGCTCAGGAACCCGAGACCGATGCCCCGGTGATCAGTTCCTCCAGCCGGGCGTAGCTGGTCTCCATCCCATCGACCATCCCGGTGCCGAGGATGACGTCGCGGACCTCGGCACCGGGGTAGGTGATGACGACCGACAGCAGGGTGCCGTCGGCCAGCGGGGTGAGGGTCAGTTCGTTGAGGGTGGACGGGCCGTCGGTGCCGATCATCGCCTCGGTGGTCACCTCGCGGGCGGGCGGCTGGGACTCCGTCAGCTGCCCGGTGAAGCCGAAGCGTTCGGTCCCGTCGGTCTTCTCCCATTCGTAGCGGTACGTGTCGCCGATGTTGGTGGCGACCTCGCAGACCGGCATCGTCCAGCCCTCGGGGCCGAGCAGCCAGCGCTGGACCAGCTCCGGCTCGTGGTGGGCACGCCAGACCTGCTCGACGTCTCCGCGGATGATGCGGCTGACCCGCACCTGGGTGTCGGACAGGATGCGGGACTCGGTGCCGCGGCCGGCGGCGAAGGAGGCCAGGTCGTCGAGGACGGCGTCGATCTGGCCCATCGCCGACCGGGTGCCCTCCTCCATGCCCATCGTGAGCACGGTATCCAGGTCCTCGACCGAGTCGAAGTACGTCGTGTCGGTGACGCGGGTGCCGTCGGGGGTCTCCTCGAAGGTGAACACCATCCGCATCGAGGGCATCTCGGGGTTCGGGGTGCCGTCCGGGTTGGCGAACCCGTCACGGACCTCGAAACCGTGCAGCGGATCGACGGTGAGGAACTGCCAGTAGCCGGCCGAGGTCTCCCCATCGGGGCCGGTCATCCAGTAGTGCGACCAGCCGTCGGTGGCCATGTCGTGGCGGGCGAAGGTGGCCGGCCACTCGGACGGACCCCAGAACTTCTCCAGCTGGCGCGGGTCGGCGTACGCGTCCCAGACGCGGCGGACCGGACGGGGGTAGTCGGCGACCGTCGTCATGGTCAGCGAGGCGGGATCGGTGGTGACGGACGTGACGGGCATGGTGGTGCCTTTCGGGTGATCAGGTTGGCGGGGCAGGTGAGGTGGGGGTGGTCGGGGAGTCGCCTTCGAGCAGGGCGTCGAGCCGGGCAACCCGGCCGCGGGCGAGCCGGGCGTACTCGTCCAGCAGGGCCCGGGCCTTGTGCATCGTCGCGGGATTTCCCCGGACGATCCGCTCGCGCCCCTGGGGATGCTTGGTCACCAGACCGGCTCCCTCCAGGACAGCGACGTGTTTCTGCACGGCCGCGAACGACATGTCGTACGCGGCCGCCAGCTGCGACACCGAGGCCTCCCCGTCGAGGGTGCGGCGCAGGATGTCGCGGCGAGTGGCATCGGCGAGGGCCCGGAAGATCCGGTCCACCTCGTCGTCGGTCAGCCCGGCGTGCGGGCCAGTTCGTGCAACCATTTGGTTGTACGTTATGTGGTCCGGGTCACGTGTGTCAAGAGGTGGCCGCGCTCAGGCCGTGGCGCGGGCCCGAAGCGACTGATCCGGTAGTGGATTGCGGTGGCCGGGCTCTGGAACCTCCGGTTGGCAAACTGTTGGCACCAGGGGCCGCCGGCGGCGCTGATAGCACGGCCGGCGGCCCCTCAACGTGCCGTTCACAAGCCTGTTCTCCAGCGCCCCCACCAGGACTCGAACCTGGGACCCGCAGATTAGAAGGCTGCCGCTCTGTCCAGCTGAGCTATGGGGGCCTTCGCCCGACTCTAGGGCCGAAGTCGGTGCCCGGCCCAGTCTGCCGGCGGTGACCGGCCGGAAGCGGCCGCACCGGTGGGTACGCTGGGCCGCATGTCAGTTGACGTCCCGGCGATCGGCGACCGAGCGCACCCGGACCGGACGACCTCCGGGCGACGTCCGGACCGCCCGGCCCCGGACCGTACGGCCCGTGATCTCGCCCGGGCCCGCCGACGCAACGGACTGCCCGCCGCGCCCGACCCGGATCGGTCCTTGGCCAGGCGCATCCTCGGCGATTGGCGGGTGTGGATGTCGCTGCTCATGGTCGGCCTGGCGGTCGTGGCGTTCTTCGTCAACTGGTACATGTTCGTGCCCGAGCACACCACGGCGTCCGGCACGATCCAGGGCCTGGGCACCGACGTCATCCCCAAGGCGGCGAGGCTCGCCGCGTACACCGCCGTGCCGCTCGCCCTCCTGTTCATGCTGCTGGACCGACTCCGCCCGCAGGGACTGTGGCTGTGGGCGGTGGCGTTCGTCTGGGGCGGCCTGGTCGCGACGGCGATCGCCGCACCGATCAACACGTGGGCCTCCTCCCACCTGTCGATCATCGGCGACGGCGACCCGGCCACGAGCACCCGCGGCGCGGTGTTCATCGCCCCGTACGTGGAGGAGGCGGCCAAGGCGACGATCGTGTTCTGGCTGGCGATCCTGCTGCGCAACCGAATCGTCACCCGGCTGTCGACGATCGCCCTGGCGGGCCTGGCCGGCTCCGGGTTCGCCTTCGTGGAGAACATCGTCTACTACGGCAGGGTCTACCGGTACGTGGCGACCACCTCGGGGACGGGGGTGGATGCCCAGCAGGCGATGAACCAGCTGGCGGTCATGCGGGGTGGCATGACGTTCTTCGCCCATCCGCTGTTCACCATCATGACCGGACTCGGTCTGGCGGTCGCGCTGCGGGCGCGAAGCCGGTCGGTCCGGATCCTGGCGCCGGTGTCGGGTTATCTGCTGGCGGCACTGCTGCACATGATCTTCAACGCCACCGCCTCCAGCGCGGGTCAGGCCGGCACCATGCTGTGGTTCATCGCGCTGTCGGTGGTCGGCGCGGTGGCCGGGCTGGTGATCAACGACCTTCGCCGGGAACGGGCCCTGGTGGTGGCCCGACTGACCGACTACGTACGGGCCGGCTGGCTGCCCGACACGGACCCGGAGAACTTCAGCCGGGTACGCCGCCGGGCGTCGGCCCTGTGGCATGCGGCCTGGACCGGGCCGGCGACCTGGTGGGCCACCCTGCGCCTGCAGCAATCGATGACCGACCTGGCCTACCTGCGCGACAGCATCCATCGCGGGTTGGTCGACGAGACCGGACAACTGCGCGAATCCGAGCTGTTGGGCGACATCGGGCGGCGCCGTCCGGCGGCGATCGTCGCGGCGACCGAACCGGTGCCCTACCCCTGGCGGCGCTGGCGGGGACGGATCCGCCTCCCGTGGCAGACCCGACCGGTCACTTGGCCGGGCGCCGGGTCCAACTCGGCAGGCGATGGAGGGCTAGGATCATCTGGCACCGGTTACTCGCCGGTGGATCCGCGGTGGGGTCCGCCCCGGCAGTAGGCCCGACCAGGGAGGGAACGGATGACGGCAGGGCTCGACGAGTCGCTGATCCGGCTGCGCCAGGCGGTGCACGACGTTCACCTGCCCTTGCCCGGCAACGACCGCGCCGTGGCCGCCGCGACCGCGATCGTCGACCAACTCGACGACTACATCCTGCCCCGGCTGGCGCGCCTCGACGCGCCGCTGCTGGTGGTCGTCGGTGGCTCCACCGGTGCGGGCAAGTCGACCCTGGTCAATTCGCTGGTCGGACGACGGGTGACGGCACCCGGCGTGCTCCGCCCGACCACCCGCAGCCCGGTGCTCGTCCACCACCCTGACGACGAACCCTGGTTCTCCGGCCCGCGGATCCTGCCCGGTCTGGCCCGTACCACCGGCTCGTCATCGGACGGCCGGGCGCTGCAACTCGTCCCGGAAGCAAACCTCCCGCCGTCGTTGGCGATCCTCGACGCGCCCGACATCGACTCGGTGGTCTCGGAGAATCGGGCCCTGGCCGCCCAGTTGCTCGCCGCGGCCGACCTGTGGCTGTTCGTCACGTCCGCCGCCCGCTACGCCGACGCGGTCCCGTGGGACTTCCTCAACCGGGCGGCGCAACGCCACGTCACGGTCGCCGTCGTCCTCGACCGGGTTCCGCCGGCGGGGATGCGGGATCTGCCCGGTCACCTCGGGCGGATGATGGCCGACCGCGGCCTGGGGTCCTCCCCGCTGTTCGCGGTCCCTGAGACGGCCGTCGACGACCAGGGCCTGTTGCCCGACGCGGCGGTGTCGCCGATCCGTGACTGGCTGGGATCCCTGGCGGCGTCCGAGGCGTCCCGCCAGGAGGTCGTCCGGTCCACCCTGGCCGGAGCGACGGAGAGCGTCGCTGCGATGGCCCCCGAGATCGCCGACGCCGTCGACGACCAGGTCCGTCAGGTGGCCCAGTTGCGCGACGACGTCTCGGCCGCCTACGCAGAGGCGAGTCGCGCCCTGACCGAGCAGACGGCCGACGGGACGCTGCTGCGGGGCGAGGTGCTGGCGCGTTGGCACGAGTTCGTCGGCACGGGCGAGTTCATGCGGGCGGTCGAGAGCCGGGTCAGTTGGCTGCGGGATCGGCTCGTCCGGGCCTTCACCGGACAACCGTCGGAGGCGGACGACGTCAAGGTGGCGGTGGAATCGGGGCTGGAGGCGCTCGTCATCGAACACGGACGCGCCGCCGCGGAACGGGCGGCGGGCGCGTGGCGCGCCCAACCGGCCGGCCGGTTCGTGCTCGATCGGACCCGGGCCGACCTGGCCGATGCCTCCCCCGACTTCCCCGACCAGGTGGCTCGGATGATCCGTTCCTGGCAGCGCGGGGTCTTGCAGACCGTCGCCCACGAGGGTGGTCGGCGCCGGTCGGTGGCGCGTTTCGCGGCGCTCGGCGTGAACGGGATCGGCGCGGCGCTGATGATCGTGATCTTCAGCCAGACCGGCGGGCTGACCGGAGCCGAGGTCGGGGTGGCCGGTGGGACGGTGGCCGTCGCGCAGAGCCTGCTCGAGGCGGTGTTCGGCGACGAGAACGTACGCCGACTGGCCAAGAAGGCCAAGGAGGATCTCGATGAGCGCATCGAGGTGCTCCTGTCGGCGGAGGTACTGCGGTATCACCAGGCGTTGGTGGCGCTGCAGGTCCGTCCGCAGCAGGCGGCCGAGATCCGGACTGCCGGGCATGGGGTCACGGTCGCGATGCGGCAGGGGCCGGTCGGTGAGCCGTACGGCACGTCGGGGGAGGATGCCGGAGAGCCGGCGGCCCTGCCGGCGGCCGGTCCCGAGGGAGCGGCGGCAGGGCCCGATGAGCCCACGGAGGCGGAGATCGTGGCGCCGAGGGCGGAATCCTGATGGCGGCGCAGCGGACCCCCGGGGTGGTCGACCAACTCCGTGCCCTCGACGCCGCTGCGGAGGCCTGTCGAGGGCGGGTCCCGGGTGACGCCGTCGAGGAGGCCCTCCGGGTCGTCCGCCGGGCCGGCCAGCGGCTGCGCCGCTCGGGTGGCTCCACGGTGGTGGCACTCGGGGGGGCCACCGGGTCGGGCAAGTCGACACTGGTCAACGCACTGGCCGGGGTGCAGGTCTCCACGCCGGGGCTGCGTCGGCCGACGACGTCGGCGCCGGTGGCGGTGAGCTGGGGAGAGGAACCGCCCGAGGATCTGCTCGACTGGCTGCAGGTGACCCGCCGCCATCAACGTCCCGCCACCGGGGACGACGCGGGGTTGGCAGGTCTGGTGCTGCTGGACCTGCCCGACCACGACTCGATCGCGGTGGGGCACCGGATCGAGGTCGATCGGCTCGTCGAACTCGTCGACATGTTCGTGTGGGTGGTCGATCCGCAGAAGTACGCCGATGCGGCCCTGCACACCGAGTACCTCAGGCCGATGCGTGACCTCGCGCCCCTGATGGTGGTCGTGCTCAACCAGATCGACCGGCTCGGGGCCGCCGACCGGCAGCGTACGACGCAGGACCTGCGGACCCTTCTCGACCGGGAGGGCCTGGACCGAGTGCCGTTGTGCGCGACCTCGGCGCTCACCGGTGAAGGACTGGCGGAGTTGCGCCGACTGCTGGCCGACCGGGTCGGCGCGAAACAGGCGATGGTGGACCGGTTGCGGGTGGACGTGCGGACTGCCGCCGAACGACTGGACACCGGCACCGGATCGGCGGCCACCCCCGAACTCGGGACCGGCGAGATCGCGGCGCTCGATCATGCCTGTGCCCGGGCCGCGGGTGTCCCCGCCGTGACCGAGGCAGTCGGTCGGTCGTGGCGCCGACGGGGTCGGGTGGCCACCGGATGGCCGCTCCTCGCGTGGATCGCGGCACTGCGCCCCGACCCGCTTCGCCGCCTGCATCTGGACCCGATTCCCCGATCTCGTCGGCGTCGTGAGATCGAGGCCGGCGTCGACGGGCGCTACGCACCGACACATGTCCAGGCGACCTCGCTGGCGCCGGCGCGGGGGGTGCCCGCGGCGCAGGTCGACGGCGCCCTGCGTGATCTCGGCGCGACCGCCTCCGGGGGCATGCCGACCGGCTGGGCGGACGCCGTACGGGCCGCGGCCCGGTCCCGTGCCGCCGACCTGCCCGACGCGCTGGACCGGGCGATCAGCTCGACCAACCTGCAGATGCACCGCGATCGGCGGTGGTGGACCGTGGTGCGGGTCTGCCAATGGGCACTCATCGCGGTCGCGGTCGTCGGGCTCGGCTGGCTCGCGGCGGACGGCGCGCTGGTCTGGTTCCAGCTTCCGCCGCTGCCGCCGGTCCGGTGGTGGGGGCTGCCCGCACCGACGGTGCTGGTCGCCGGCGCGGTGGTCTGTGGCCTGGTGCTCGGCGGCATCAGCCGGATCGGGGTCGAGGTCGGCGCCCGCCGGAAGGTCAACACCGCCCGCCGGGCCCTGCTCGGCAAGATCGACACAGAGGTTCGTGACCTCGTGGTGGCCCCAGTCACCGCGGAGCTGGCCCGCTATGCGACGGCCCGGGACAACCTGGCGACCATCCTCGCCGCGCCGGTCGTCGGCCATGAGGCGCCGGCCGGGCGGATGCGCCGGGGGCTGGCGCGCCGCTGACCGCGCGGAACCGGGGTTCGCCGCCGCATTTGTCCACAGGCGACGAGCGTTCGGAACCTTTGTCCACAGCCGCGGCCCGCGAGGGGCAGCCAACGGGCGTACCGACCATCCTCTGTCTGCGAGCAATCGATGTGACCGAGGAGCACTCATGGACATCAGCATCACTCTCACCGGCAATCTCGGCGCCGACCCCCGCCTGCGCGAGGTCGGCCAGGACAAGATCCCCTGCACCGAGTTCTCCCTCGCCCACACACCGCGCGTGCTCAATCGCACGTCGGGGCAGTGGGAGGACGGCCAGACCCGGTGGTTCCGGGTGACCTGCTGGCGGCGGTTGGCGCAGAACACCGCGCTCTCGCTGCGCAGGGGTGACACCGCCATCGTCAGCGGGCGGCTGCGGCTCAGTGAATGGGCCGACGATCAGGGGGTGGTGCACACCCGCGACGAGATCGAGGCCATCGCCGTCGGCACCGACCTGGGCCGCCACACCGTGCACGTCATCCGCCGCGCCCGCCCGACCGACGCGGCCCGCGCCGACGGCACCGAGCCGAACGAGCAGGTGACCGACACCGAGGAGGGGACGGACGACACCGGGGGTGTGCCGACCGAGGACGGGACGGGGCCGGTCGAGATCGTCGACGACCCGACGGTCTCGGAGGCCGAAGGGTGGGACCCGGCGACGGGGACGTATGCCGCCGCGGCGCAGGGGAAGGCCGCCTGAACCTGTCCGACTCGGGATTGGGGCCGGTGCGTCCCCGCTGGCATACTGGCGGGGGCGCACGGCCGGGAACGGCGCCCGCCGACGGCACGAGAGGATTCGGGAGTACCTGTGGCTGACTTCATCTGCACCATGCACAACGTCCGCAAGAAGCTGGGCGACAAGGTGGTGCTCGACAACGTCACCATGTCCTTCTACCCCGACGCCAAGATCGGCGTGGTGGGCCCCAACGGCGCCGGCAAGTCGACCCTGCTGAAACTGATGGCGGGCCTGATCCAGCCCGACAACGGCGAGGTCATGCTGGCCAAGGATGCATCGGTGGGCATCCTGCTGCAGGAGCCGCCACTGACCGAGGGCAAGACCGTCCTGGAGAACATCCAGGAGGGCGTCGCCGACACCAAGGCCAAGCTCGACCGGTTCAACGCGGTCTCGATGGCGATGGCCGACCCCGACGCGGATTTCGACGCCCTGATGGCGGAGATGGGCGAGCTGCAGACGGCCCTCGACGCCCTCAACGCGTGGGACCTCGACTCCCAACTCGAGCAGGCCATGGACGCCCTGCGCTGCCCACCGCCGGATGCCGTCGTCGACCACCTGTCGGGGGGAGAGCGGCGCCGGGTGGCGCTGTGCCGGCTGCTGCTGGAGCAGCCGAGTCTGCTGCTGCTCGACGAGCCGACCAACCATCTGGACGCCGAGTCGGTGTCGTGGCTGGAGGGCCACCTGAAGACCTATCCCGGAGCGGTGCTGGCGGTCACCCACGACCGGTACTTCCTGGACAACGTCACGAGCTGGATCGCCGAGGTCGACCGGGGTCACCTGATCCCGTACGAGGGCAACTACTCCACCTACCTGGAGACCAAACGCAAGCGGCTCCAGATCGAGGGTCAGAAGGACGCCAAGCGGGCCAAGATCCTGGAGAAGGAACTCGAGTGGGTGCGGTCCAGCCCCAAGGCCCGCCAGGCCAAGAACCGGGCGCGACTGGCCCGCTACGAGGAGCTCGCCGCCGAGGCGGAGCGCAACCGTAAACTCGACACCTCCGAGATCAACATCCCGCCGGGGCCCCGGCTGGGCAACGACGTGCTGACCGTCACCGACGTCCACAAGGCGTTCGACGGGCGGGAGCTGTTCGACGGGCTCGGCTTCGAGCTGCCCCGGGCCGGCATCGTCGGGATCGTCGGGCCCAACGGCGTCGGCAAGTCGACCCTGTTCAAGATGATCGTCGGCCAGGAGACTCCCGACACCGGGAGCCTGCACGTCGGGTCGACCGTGAAGATCTCCTACGTCGATCAGGGCCGCTCCGGGATCGCGCCGGACAAGAACGTCTGGGAGGTCGTGTCGGACGGACTGGACTTCATCAAGGTGGCCAACTTCGAGGAGCCGTCCCGGGCGTACGTGGCCTCGTTCGGCTTCAAGGGGCCCGACCAGCAGAAGAAGGCGGGGATGCTGTCGGGTGGCGAGCGCAACCGGCTGAACCTGGCGCTCACCCTGAAGATGGGCGGCAACCTGTTGCTGCTCGACGAGCCGACCAACGATCTGGACGTGGAGACGCTGCAGTCGCTGGAGGACGCCCTGCTGGACTTCCCCGGCTGCGCCGTGGTGATCTCCCACGACCGGTGGTTCCTGGACCGGGTCGCCACCCACATCCTCGCCTGGGAGGGCACCGACGACGACCCGGCGCAGTGGTACTGGTTCCAGGGCAACTTCGCCGACTACGAGAAGAACAAGATCGACCGGCTCGGCGAGGAGGCGGCCCGCCCGCACCGGACGACACACCGCCGGCTGACCCGCGACTGAGGGACCGGCGCGGTGCAGACCGGGGTTCGCTCAGGGCCCGACCGGATGTCGTCGCCGTGAGGGCCGCGACTAGGGTGGACCGATGACTGATTCCCGCTCTACCGTCGGGGCCGGGCCCGGAGAGGTGACCGGGCCGGTGCTGCCGCCCCGTGATCGGGGCGCCGGCCGGACACGCACCGGTTCGGCGCTGCCCGGCTCGGTAGGTTTCGTCGCGCTGCTGCTCGACGACCTGGTCAGGATCCCGGGGACCCGCCAGGGGGTCGGCCTGGACGCCGTCGTCGGGCTGGTGCCGGGGGTCGGGGACATCGCAGGGGCCGGCCTGTCCAGCGTCATCCTCCTCGAGGCCCTGCGCCAGCGGATCCCGCTGCCCGTGCTGGCCCGGATGGGTTTCAACCTGCTCGTCGATGCGGCGCTCGGCTACCTGCCGGTGGTCGGGGACCTGGCCGACGTCGCGCACCGCGCCAACCGACGCAACCTGGCACTGTTCCGGCAGGTCGTGGACGACCCCGGGCGGGCCCGGGACGAATCGGCCGGCTACCTGCTGCGGGCCGGCCTGCTGGTGGCGCTGACGCTGCTGGCGGTCATCGCCTCGGCCGTGTTCATGGTGTGGCTGGTGGTCAACGGGCTGCGGTCGCTCGGGTAGCGGTCCCGGGCGTCGCACCGTCGGCGGTCGAGCCGCGCACGGAGGTCGAGGTTCAGGCCGTCCGGGCGGCCGCGCGCTGGCGGCGGACCCGCAACTGGGCGGCGAAGACCTTGGAGGCCTCGAAGGAGATCTGGCGCAACGGTGTCGCCCAGCGGCGCGGGTCGAACTTGCCGACCGGGCCGGAGATGCTCAACCCGGCCACCGGTGTGTGGGTCGGCGACATCACCGGGGCGGCGACGCAGTTGAGCCCGGGCCGGGTCTCCTCGAAGTCGAAGGCGATCCCCTGCCCCTTGACCTGGGCGAGCTGACGGCGGAGCCGGTCGGGATCGGTGATCGTGTGCGTGGTCAGCGCGACCAGGTCCGTATGGCACAGTTGGTCGATCACGACAGGGTGATACGCCAGCATGGCCTTGCCGATCGCGGTGCAGTGGGCCGGCACCCGGCCGCCGATCCGCGACGGAGAGGGCACCCGGTGGAAGCCGTGCAACTTGTTGAGGTACACGACCTCGGGGCCCTGGAGCACGGCCAGGTGCACTGTCTGGCGCGACTGCTCGTAGAGAATGGACAGGAACGGTGTGAGCACATCGCGGAGCATGTCGATCTCGGGCGCCGACTCCGGAGAGGGGAGCTCATGGATCATCGGCCCGAGGCGGTAGTTGCTGCCGGCCCGCTCGACGGCACCGTTGCGCTCCAGGATTCCCAGCAGGCGGAACGCGGTCGACTTGCTCAGTTCCGTGCGTCGGGCGAGTTCGCTCACCCCCACCCCGGTGCTCGCATCGTCCCCGAACGCACGCAGCAGCGCCAATGCCTTGTCAACCGCGGTACGGCTGTCGCGCTGGCCCGTCGTCATCCACATCTCCTCCGGCACTGCACCGTCGCTGGTGCTGTTGACAGGTGAGGTGCCGCACAGTGGCACCGATGGGGACACAGTACCCGTCCGAGCCCTCCCGTAGTCCCGTGATCGGCGTGCATCCATCGGGCACAAGGGGAGTCATCCGACCCACTGTGAACGTTCGCCCCCTGTGGCGTCGCGGTCGGGGCCGTCGACCGCGCCTTCCCGACGTGGTGCAAATCACATCCGGTGCGGCGGGTTGGCCCCCGACGTACGGTGCATTCATGGTCGGCAGCGGCGGAAATCGCGACGGATTCGGCGGGGGTTCACGGCCATGCCGGATCGGGTGATCGTCATCGGCGGTGGGGTGGGCGGCTTCAGCGTCGTCCACGAGCTGCGGCGGGGCGGCTTCGCCGGGCGGTTGACCATCGTCGACCCGGGCGGCACACCGTATGACCGTCCGCCACTGAGCAAGGAGTACCTGACCGGCGACGGGCTGCCCCGTCCGGCATTCGTCGATGAGACCTGGTACCGCGACCACGAGGTCCGGCTCGTCGGGGCGAGTGCCACGCGGATCCGCCCGGCCGACCGCACGGTCGAGCTCGACGGCGGACCGGCCCTGCGTGCGGACTCGGTCGTCCTGTCGGTCGGCGCCGCGGCCCGCCGCCTGCCCGTGCCCGGCGGCGACCTGCCGGGTCTGCTGCACCTGCGTACCCTCGAGGACGCGGATCGGCTGCGCGCCGAACTGCGGCCCGGCCGGCATCTGGCCGTCGTCGGCGCCGGGTTGATCGGTGCCGAGGTTGCTTCGGCGGCGCGCGCCCGCGGCGCCGAGGCGACCCTGGTCGACCCGGTGGCTCTGCCGCTGGCCGCGGCCGTCGGTGAGTCGATGGCCCGTCGGCTGCGGGCGATGCACACCGACCACGGCGTACGGGTGGTGACCGCCTCCGTGCAGCGGATCCGGCGTACGGACGGCGGCTGGGTCCTGGACACCAACAGCCGGGAGGGCGCGGTGACCGTCGAGGCGGACGCGGTCCTGGTGGCGATCGGCGTCCGGCCCCGCACCGGGCTCGCCGCGGACGCCGGTCTCGCCCTCGACGACGGGGTGGTGGTGGGGCCCGACCGGAGGACATCGGTGCCGCAGATCCTCGCCGTCGGTGACCTGACCCGCCCGCGGCACCCGGACGGCAGGCTCCTGCGCCGCCCCGAACACTGGCAGGCGGCCGTGGACGCGGGGGTCGCCGCGGCGGCCTCGCTGACCGGGGCCGGCACTTCGGCGGCGCCCGGGCCCCAGTGGTTCTGGTCGGACCGCTACGGACGGCACCTTGAGGCGCTCGGGTCGATGGCCGCCGGCCGTGCGGTCGACCGCATGGTGGAGGGCCAGGTGGCGATGTCGTTCCGGCTCGACGACGACAACCGCCTGCTCGGGGTGGCCACGATCGACGGCGGGAGCGCGATCCGGGCCGCGCGGCGCCTGATCGAACGGGCGATCCCGGTGGACCCGGCCGCGCTGGCCGATCCCGGCGTCGAGCTCAGGCGCTTGGCGCGGTCGTCCGGCCGCTGAGCACCTCACTCAGGGTCACCGCGCGACGGGCGGTGAGGTCGGCGATCTGGGTCCGGCAGGAGAATCCGTCGGCCAGCAGCAGCGCGTCGGGCCCGGCCTCCTCGATGGCCGGCAGCAGGTCGTGGCCGGCGACCGCGACCGACACCTCGTAGTGGCCGCGAACCGTCCCGAAGTTGCCCGCCAGGCCGCAACAGCCGCCGAGCCGGCGGACATCGGCCCCGGTCCGGCGGAGCAGCGCCAGGTCCGCCTCGAACCCGATCACTGACGCCTGATGGCAGTGGGGCTGCACCACCAGGGTCGTACCGGTCAGGTCGGGCACCCGATAGTCCGGCGTCCGGGCGAGCAACTCGCCCAGGGTGAGCACCCCGGCCATTTCGGCCGAGCGCGGATCGTCGGGCAACAGATCGAGGACGTCGCTGCGCCACACCGAGGTGCACGACGGCTCGATGCCCACCACCGGCGTGCCGGCGGCGATGATCGGGTGCAGGACGTCCATTGCCGCGCGCATCCGGCGTCGGGCGCCGTCGAGTTGGCCCGTGGAGATCCAGCTCAGGCCGCAGCACGCGTCCCGGCCCAGCAGACGGGGCCGGTAGCCCGCGTCGGCCAGCACCTTGAGCACCGACGGCAGCGTGCCGGCGGCGAAGACGTCGGTGAACGAGTCCGTCCACACCACCACCTCACCGTGCGGGGCCCCCGCCGCGGCATCGCCGTAGGTCCCGGCCGCCTCCGCGCCACGGCGGTCGGCCCGGCTCGCCCGGCGGTTCGCGAACGCCGGGATCGTCCGCCGCCGGTCGGCGCCGGCGGCCCACTTGGCGATCCGGCCGATGGCCGGCACGCCCAGCAGCGCGTTCACCAGCCGTGGCAGGCCGGGCACCGACGTCACCAGCCGGCCCCACATCGGCAGCAGCCCGATGAAGTAGTGGTCGCGCGGGCGGATCCGCCCGCGCCAGAACCGGTCGAGGAACTCCGCCTTGTACGCGGCCATGTCGATGCCGGTGGGGCAGTCGCGCCGGCACCCCTTGCAGGACAGGCACAGGTCCAGGGCCTCCAGCACGTCCGCGGATCGCCAGCCATCGGCGATCAGCGAGCCGTTGACCATCTCCTGCAGCGCCCGGGACCGGCCTCGGGTGGAATCCTTCTCGGTGCGGGTGGCCTGGTAGGAGGGGCACATGACGGCGCCGCCGGAGGTGTCGCCGGCGAGGCACTTGCCGACGCCGGTGCACTGGTGCACCGCCGTCGCGAAGGCGGGATGGGCGCGGCGCAACGGCGTGGTGGCCATCGCCACCGGCCGGATGTCGGCATCGATCGGGGCAGGGTCGACCAGGACCCCCGGATTGAGCCGGTCATCCGGGTCGAAGATCTGCTTGATCTGTGCGAACAGGGCGATGGCGGCCGGGGAGTACATCTCGGGAAGCAACGCCGAGCGGGCCCGGCCGTCGCCGTGCTCACCCGACATCGAGCCGCCGTGGCGGGCGACCAGTCGGGCCGCGTCCTCGATGAAGGCCCGGTACGCCTGCCGGCCCCCCGGCTCGGTCAGCGGGAAGTCGATCCGGCAGTGCACACACCCGTCTCCGAAGTGTCCGTACGGCAGGCCCCGGACGCCGTGCCGGGCCATCAGTTCATCCAGTTCACGCAGATAGGCGCCGAGCGCGGCCGGCGGCACGGCGGAGTCCTCCCACCCGGCGTACGCCGGACGGTCGAACGCCACCCCGGCCAGTCCGGCACCGTCGGCGCGGATCCGCCACAGGGCGGCGGCCTGAGCGGAGTCCTCGACGATTCCGCCGGCGGCCGCCGGGTTGGCGGCGAGGGCCTCGGTGACCAGGGCGCCTGCCCGGTCGCGAACCTCGGCGGGGTCGGCGCCGACCATCTCGACGAACACCCAACCGTCGCCGGTGGGCAGAGCGGGCACGGCGGACGGGCCACGCTGCGCGGCGACCACGTCGACGATGCGCCGGTCCAGCCCCTCGATCGCGGTCGGGTGGTGGCCCAGCAGCAACGTTGTCGCATCGGCCGCCTCCGGCATCGACGGATACCCCAGGGCGATGGTCACCTTGTGCGGGGCGTCGGCGACGAGACGGACCCGGGCCCGGGTGACCGTGCCGAGCGTCCCCTCCGTACCGGCGAAGAACGACGCGACGTCGAAGCCGCGCTCGGGCAGGAGATGCTCCAGCGAGTATCCCGACACCTGACGGGAAAAGGTGCCGAACTCGGTGCGGATGGTGGCCAGATGGGCCGCCACCAGCTCGCGCAGCGCGCTCAGCGCCGGGGAGTCCTCGACCCGGGTGGTGGCCGGGTCGTCCGCCGGCCCGAGGATCAGCCGCTCACCGGTGCCGGTGACCACCTCCAGGGAGACGATGTTGTCGGCGGTTCGTCCGTAGCCCAGCGCCCGGGGCCCGCAGGCGTTGTTGCCGATCATCCCGCCGATGGTGCACCGGCTGCTGGTCGAGGGATCCGGGCCGAACCGCAGTCCGTACGGGGCGGCTTCCCGCTGCAGCCGGGCCTGCACGACCCCGGGCTCGACGAGGGCCGTACGTGAGGCCGGGTCGACCTCGAGGACGGCGGTGAGGTGCTTGAGGGTGTCCACCACGAGTCCCTCGCCGACGGCATTGCCGGCGCAGGAGGTGCCCGCGCCCCGCGCGGTCACGATCAGGCCGGTCCGGCGGGCCAGATCCAGCACCCGGACGAGCTCATCGACGTTGCGCGGTTGGACCACCCCGCGCGGCACGACCCGGTAAATCGACGCGTCTGTGGAGTAGAGACCACGGGTCAGCGTGGAGGTGTCGAGGATCGGCTCCCGACCCTCCGCACGGAGGGCGGCGGCGAAGGCCTCCAGCGGACCCGGTTCGTCGGCGGGTCCCTGCCCGGTGGACGTCTCGTGGTGACGGGTTCGGACGGACAGGGATCGCATGTGCCCAGTGTGCCGGATCGGCCCGGAGACCGGTCAGGGGGCCACCGGCTGCGGGCCGACGGGCCCGCGCGGGTCAGGCCTGCGGCGTGGAGGCGGCCGCGACCTCGGGCACCGCCTGGACGGCCGCGAAGACCCGGCCCAGGGCCTCGTAGTCGGCCGGCTCGACGGCATCGACCAGGGCGTGGCGCACCGACCAGACGTGGGCCGGGGCGGCCGCCTCCAGCCGCCGCATGCCGTACTCGGTCAGCTCGGCCCACACGCCGCGGCGGTCGTCCGGACAGGCGGTCCGGTCGACGATGCCTGCCTTCTCCATCCGGGTGATGGTGTGGGTGAGCCGGGAACGCGACTGGTGCACGCCGTCGGCAAGCTCCGACATCCGCAGCTTGCGTCGGGGCGCCTCGGACAGGGCCACCAGGATCTCGTACTCGGCCAGGCTCAGACCGTGCGGTCGCAGCGCCCGGTCCAGGTAGTCGTCCAGTTGATGCACGCCGCGCAGATAGATCCGCCAGACCTGCTGCTGGGCCTGGGTCAGCCACAGGGACTCGTCGGGAACGGCCTGGCCCGCCGGGATCTGCGCCTCGGCACGGTCCTCGGGCACGACGAGCCGCGGGAAGGCGGGTCCGCCGGCCAGGGCGGGTTCGTCGGGCGTGGCAGGCGCGGGCCGGGGCTCGGTGGTCATGCGTTCCATTCTACACAATAGATTGATCGTTCAATAGTTTTCGGTCGACTCGTCCGGACCGGGGCCGGCCGGTCGACCCCGAACCGGCCAACGAAATCCGGCCTGCGTTGTGACCCTGCGACAAAACTGCCGCACAGGCGCCGATGCCGCTGGCAGGGCAGCCCGGACCACGGTAGCCGGGGCGTAGTCTGCTGGCGGCAGCCAGCCCTCCGCGGCCGTTCGGGGCCCGACTCGGCCGATCGAGGAATGAGCTGTGCCCATTGCCCGATGGGCCCGTCATTCGATGGGGATCCGGTCTGCGCAGGCGGCCCGCCCCGGCCCAAGGAGAAAGATGACCGACCTCGCCGATTCGGTGCTGGACCAGCTGACCCCACTCTCGGAGGCCTTCCGGGCCCGGCGTGAGGAGACCGTGGGCCGGATGTTCCGGGCGGCCGTGGAGGAGTTCGGCGATCGACCCGCGTACCTCTACCGGGGACCGGACGACGCCTGGACCACCCTGTCATGGCACGAGACCCGGGAGCGGGTCGACATCCTGGCCGCCGGCCTGCTGGCGCTCGGCCTGGGGTACGAGGACCGGGTCGCCATCGCGTCGGCGACCCGACTGGAATGGATCCTGGTCGACCTGGCCATCATGTGCGCCGGCGGGGCGACGACGACGATCTATCCCAACACCAAGGACCACGATGTCTGGCACATCCTGGCCGACTCCGGGGCGCGGATCGTCTTTGCCGAGAACGCCGGCCAGTTGGAGAAGATCCGCCGGCACAAGGACAGCCTCGAGGCGGTCACGGCCGTGGTCGTCTTCGACCCCGAGGGAGTGGATCTCATCGACGACCCGGCCACCAAGGCGATCTCGTGGGAGGTCTTCCGCCGCCGCGGCGCAGAGTGGCTCGCCGACCATCCCGACTGTGTGGACGAGGCGATCGGGCGGACCCGGGCCGAGACGCTGTCCACCCTGATCTACACCTCCGGCACCACCGGTGCCCCCAAAGGCGTCCGGCTCGATCACCGGGCCTGGACCTTCGAGGGTTACACCGTCGGCCAGGACATGGGGATCCTGGAGCCCGCCGAGATCCACTTCCTGTGGCTGCCGCTGTCGCATGTCTTCGGCAAGTGCCTGATCGCGATCCAACTGGGCAGCGGCCTGGTGCACGCCGTCGAGGGCGACATCCCGCGGATCGTCGAGGGCCTGGGCCAGGTCCGGCCGACCCTGATGGCCGGTGCGCCACGGATCTTCGAGAAGGTCCGCAACGCCGTGATGCTGAAGAACCACAGCGGGCCCGCCTCGCGGATCGCCCGCTGGGCCTTCAAGCAGGGCCAGCAGATGATCCCGTACATGGTCGACGGCCACCGCGCCCCGCGCGGGCTGACGATCCGGTGGGCGATTGCCGACGCGCTGGTGTTCTCGCGGCTGAAGAAGACGATGGGCGGGCGGATCCGCTGGTTCGTGTCCGGGTCGGCGAAGCTCAACCCGCAGGTGCAGAACTGGTTCTGGGCCGCCGGGATCCCTCTGATCGAGGGATACGGACTGACCGAGACCTCCGCGATCACCTTCCTCGACATCCCGCGGCATCCCGATCTGGGTACGGTCGGCGCGCCGATCCCGGGCAACGAGGTGCGGATCGCCGACGACGGGGAGATCCTCGTCAAGGGCCCGGCCGTCTCGCGCGGCTACCACGACCTGCCGGAGTTGACCGCCGAGGCGTTCACCGACGGGTGGTTCCACACCGGTGACATCGGGGAGCTGAACGAGCGGGGCAGCCTGCGGATCACCGACCGCAAGAAGGACCTGATCAAGACCTCCGGCGGCAAGTACGTGGCGCCGCAGAAGGTCGAGGGCGCCATCGCCAACAACTGCCCGTACGTCTCCCAGGTGTTCGTCCAGGGCGAGGGCCGCAAGTACATCTCGGCGCTGATCACCCTCGACGAACCGGCCCTGATGACCTGGGCCAAGGCACACGGGCACGGCGACCTGACGTACGCCCAGCTCACCCAGCACGAGGACGTCCGGCGGATGATGGACGGCTACATGGCCAAGGCCAACGGCCGGCTGGAACGCTGGGAGACCGTCAAGCGCTACGAGATCCTCGACCGGGAGCTGTCGGTCAACGCGGGGGAGGTGACGCCGAGCCTGAAGGTCCGCCGCTCCGCGGTGGCAGAGGCCTTCGCCGACAAGCTGGCCCGGCTCTACGACGTGGAGCCGTGAGCGGTGCGATGACCGAGTACGTCTACCAGGCACGGGTGCGGTGGTCCGACCAGGACCCGCAGGGCCACGTGAACAACGTGGTCTACCTCGACTACATGCAGGAGGCCCGGGTCGACTGGATCCTGTCCGGCCCGCATGCCGGCATGCTGGCCGACGGGGTGATCGTCGTCTCGCACCGGATCGAGTACCTGGCGCCGTCGCTGTTCGGCGGTGACCCGGTGATCGTCCGGATGTGGGTGGCGTCGGTCGGTGCGGCCCGGTTCGAGGTCCAGTACGACATCGAGCAGGGTGCCGCGCTGGTCGCCCGGGCCGGCAGTGTCTGCGCCACCTACGACCCGCAGACCCGGTCCGTCCGTCGGCTCACCCCCGACGAGCGGGCCTGGTTGCGTGGCTTCCGGGGGCCGGCACGGGAGTTCCGGGAGCTGCCGCGGGCCGCCGGCAACCCGGCCGGCGGATTCCGCGGGCCCCTGCGGGTCCGCTACTCGGAGATCGACCCGTACGGCCACGTCAACAACGTCAGCTACCTGACGTACCTGCAGGAAGCCCACATCGCGGCCTTGGCCGAGCCGCGCCGCGACATGCCGTGGGGCGGGCCGGGCGACCCGACCCGCTGGATCGTGGCGGCGCAGGACATCCACTACCGGGCGCCGATGCGCTATCAACTGGAGCCGTACGCGTGCCAGGTCGTCATCGTGCGGGTCGGGCGAACCTCGCTGAGCTTCGAGGTCCGCATCACCGACCCGCACGTGGACGTCACGTACGCGATCGGCCACCAGGTGCTCGTGCACGCCGACGCCCACGGCCGTCCACGGGAGATTCCCGAGCTGCTGCGGGACCGCCTCACCCCGCTGCTCGCGGCGGACCAGGGCGAGGGCACCGCCCACCCCGCCGGGTCCGGGCCCCTCCCTCGCTAGGCGCCGCACCTGTTGCAGGATGGTGCCGATCCGCGCGGCGTCGCGGAGCGCGCGGGCCGTTCGGGCACCCAGGGGCGCGTGGGTCAGCGGGCCAGCCAGACCGTCTGGTCGGGGCCGAGTTTCCCGCCCGTCAGCGGAGTGGAGGCGAGCAGGACCCTCGCCCCGACCGGCAGGTCGATCGGACCGGTGTCGAAGGCCGTCCAGCAGGCGAATCCCGGGTCGCGCCGGAACCCGAGCACCCCGTCCGGGGCGTCCGGATCCCAGCGCAACCTCCCGTCCCCGAGGGCGGCATGCTGGCGGCGGATCCGCAGCGCAGTCCGCCACAGGGTGAGGAAGGAATCCGGGTCGTCCTCCTGGGCGGTGACAGTCAGGCCGGCCCAGTCGCCGGGCTGGGGCAGCCAGGGGGAGTCGGTCGCATCCTCGGGGCTGAACCCGTACGGAGGTCGGGTCCCCGACCACGGCAGTGGGACCCGACACCCGTCACGGCCCTTGCGGGTGTGGCCGGACCGCTCCCAGATCGGGTCCTGCAGAACCTCCGGGGGCAGGTCGACCTCGGGCAGGCCGAGTTCGTCGCCCTGGTAGAGGTAGACCCCGCCGGGCAGCGCGAGCTCCAGCAACGTTGCGGCGCGGGCCCGCCGGCGGCCGAGTGCCAGGTCGGCCCCGGGTCCGGCGGGGGAGGGCCGGCCCAGGCCGGCGGAGGTGTACGGGGAGCCGGTGACCCGGCGGCCGTAGCGGGTGACGACGCGGGGCTGGTCGTGATTGCCGAGTACCCACGTGCACGGGGCACCGACGGCGCCGTAGCCGGCCAGGGTCGCCTCTATCATGGCCCGCTGGGAGGAGTACGTCCACTCGGTCAGCAGCGCGTCGAAGTTGAAGGTGGCGTGCAGCCGGCCCGGCGCGGTGAACGCGGCCAGCCGCGGGGTCGGCCCCAGGTAGGCCTCGGAGACGAAGATCCGCGGTCCCTGTGGCGTGTCGGCATAGCTGTCGCCGATCGCCCGCCAACGGCGCTGGATCCGTTCCAGCTCGGGGCGATCGAAGTACGGATGGCCGGGGAACTTGTCCAGGCCCGACATCCCCGAGCCGGCGTCGTCGGGCAGGTCCGGCAGGGTCATGTCCTTGGCGCACGCGTCGGCCACGTCGATGCGGAAGCCGTCCACCCCGCGGTCGAACCAGAACCGCAGGATGTCGTCGAACATCTCCGCGACCGCCGGACTGGACCAGTTCCAGTCGGGCTGTTCGGGGGTGAACAGGTGCAGATACCACTGCTCGGGCACTCCGTCGGGGCCGACCACCCGCTCCCACGCCGATCCGCCGAAGTGGGCCGGCCAGTTGTTGGGCGGCTCGGCGCCGTCCGCGCCCCGACCGTCGCGGAAGACGAACAGGTCGCGTTCGGACGAGCCCGGCCCGGCGGCCAGCGCCCGCCGGAACAACGGGTGTTCGATGGAGCAGTGGTTGGGCACGAGGTCGATGATCACCCGCAGACCCAGGTCGTGGGCCAGGCCGATGAGATCGTCGGCCTGGTGCAGGGTTCCGAAGCGCGGATCGATCGCGCAGTAGTCGGCGACGTCGTACCCGCCGTCGTGCAGCGGCGAGGGATACCACGGGGAGATCCACACCGCGTCCACGCCGAGCCGGGCGAGGTGATCCAGGTGTCCGATGATCCCGGTCAGGTCACCCTCCCCGTCGCCGTTGCCGTCGGCGAAGGACCGTGGGTAGACCTGGTAGACGACGGCATGGCGCCACCAGTCCGCGGAGTGGGTAGGGCCGTCGTCGGGCCGGGAGAGTAGAGGTCGGGTCACACATCCGACTCTAGGCGGGCGTGGAGCCTCACAGCAACCCGCGTCGGTCCGCGGGGTCGGTCGCCGCGTCCAGGGAGTTCACCATCGAATCCGCGGCCCGCACGCAGTAGGTCCACAGCACCTCGCGCATCTCGTCATCGAGGTCGACGGTGCCGATGGCCTCGCGCATGCAGTCCAGCCAGCGATCCCGCTGGGCCGGGGTGACCCGGAAGCCCGCGTGGCGCATCCGCAACCGCGGGTGGCCGCGGCGGGCCGAGTACTCACCCGGGCCGCCCCAGTACTGCTCGAAGAACATCCGCAGCCGCTCCTCGGCGGGGCCGAGGTCGGCCTCGGGATAGAGGGCACGCAACTCGGGGGTGCGGGCGACATTCTCGTAGAACCGGTGGATGAGGGCGGCGAACATCTCGTGGCCGCCCATCCGGTCGTACGCGGACGGTTGCCCGGCGGGCCCGGTCGGGCCCTGGGGATTCGGTGGGCCCTGGGGGTTCAGCGGGCCCTGGGGGTTCAGCGGGCCCCGGGGGTTCAGCGGAATCGACATGGCATCCTCCACTCAGCCCCGACGGTAGGTCACGTGGCCGCCGCAGACGGTCAGCCTGACCGGGTCGGGCAGGTCCCGGCCCGCATACGGATTGTTGCGCGCCAGGGAAGCGGTGTCGGCCGGGTCGACGACCCGCCGGGCCCGAGGGTCGACCAGGACGAGATTCGCCGGTTCGCCAGGGGCCACCGGGCGGCCCTGGTCGTCCAGGCCCAACAGGGCCGCGGGGGCGTACGACATCCGGTCGGCCACCCCGGCCCAGTCGAGCAGCCCGGGGGCCACCATGGTCTCGATCACGACGGCCAACGCCTGCTCCAGCCCGGTCATCCCGGGCCGGGCGTCGACGAAGGGATGGTCCTTGTCCTGCGCGGCGTGCGGGGCGTGGTCGGTGCCGACCATGTCGATCGTGCCGTCGGCCAGCGCCCTCCGCAGTGCCTCGAGGTGTTCGGCGGGGCGCAGCGGCGGGTTGACCTTGTAGGTCGTGTCGTAGCCCGTCAGCAGGTCGGTGGTCAGCAGCAGGTGGTGCGGGGTGACCTCGGCGCTGACCCGTACGCCACGGGCCTTGGCGGCGCGGATGACGTCGAGGGTGTCGGCCGCCGACACGTGGCAGACGTGGTAGCGGGAGCCGGTCAGGGCAGCGAGTTCGACGTCGCGGGCGACCACCGAGGATTCGGCGGCGATCGGCCAGCCGCCCAGCCCGAGCCGGCCGGACAGGTCGCCCTCGTGGCAGCAGGCGTCCGGCCCGGCCAACGAAGGATCCTGGGCGTGCTGGGCGATCACTCCGTCGAAGGGGCGGACGTACTCCAGTGCCCGGCGCATCACCTGGGGATCGGCCACGCACGCCCCGTCGTCGGAGAAACATCGGGTGCCGGTGGCGCGGTGGATCAGCCCGAGCTCGGCGAGCTGTTCGCCGGCCAGGCCCTTGGTCACGGCGCCGCACGGGATCACCCGACAGGCACCCTCGGCCGCCGCGATCCGGACCACCTCGGCGGCGATCTCGGCGGTGTCGGTGACCGGGGTGGTGTTGGCCATCGCCTGTACGGCGGTGAATCCGCCGCGGGCCGCCGCGGCGGTGCCGGTGCGGATCGTCTCCGCGTCCTCCCGGCCGGGCTGGCGCAGGTGCACGTGCGGGTCCACGAGCCCGGGCAGGACGACCAGCCCGGTGCCGTCGACGCGGTCCACATCGGCCGGGGCGCCGGCCGGGTCGGCCAGGACCGGCCCGTCGACGTACACGTCCCCGACGCTGCCGTCGGGCCGCGCCACGCCGGTGATCAACAGACGGGCGGGGACGGACGCGCCCAGCGGGGTGACGGTCATGCGAGCTGTCCTTTCGGGTCGGTGGGCCGCAGATCCGCCGGGCGGGTGCCCGGATCGCCGGCCAACAGGTGGTAGAGGACACTCATCCGCACCGCGACGCCGGCCGCGACCTGGTCGAGCACCCGGGAGGACGCCGCGTCGGCGGCGTCGGCGGAGATCTCCAGCCCGCGGTTCATCGGTCCGGGGTGGAAGATCGCCGTGCCCGGCCGCAGTGCGGCCAGCCGCTCCCGGGTGAGGCCCCACCCGACGGTGTATTCGCGCGGGGTGGGGAAGTAGGCACCGTGCATCCGCTCGCGCTGCACCCGCAGCATCATCACCACGTCGGCCTCGGGCAGGACCGCGTCGAGGTCCCACGAGGTCTCCACCGGCCAGTCGTCGACGCCGGGCGGCATCAGGGTCGGCGGGGCGACGAGGATGACCCGGGCGCCGAGCCTGGGCAGCAGCCGTACGTCGGAGCGGGCCACCCGGGAGTGGCTGATGTCGCCGACGATGACGACGGTGCGGCCCTGCCAGTCGGCCTCCGGGTCGCCGGTGACGGCGCGGACGTGGCGGCGCATGGTGAACGCGTCGAGCAGCGCCTGGGTGGGATGGGCGTGGGTGCCGTCCCCGGCGTTGACCACCCGCGCTGTGGTCCACCGGGCGGCCTGCATCGGCGCACCGGAGGCCGGGTGGCGGATCACCAGCGCGTCGACGCCCATCGCGCTCAGGGTGCGCACCGTGTCGCGCAGCGTCTCCCCCTTCGACACCGACGAGCCCTTTGCCGACACGTTGATGACGTCGGCGGACAGCCACTTCCCGGCAAGTTCGAAGGAGGATCGGGTCCGGGTGGAGTCCTCGAAGAACAGGTTGACCACCGTGCGTCCGCGCAGCACAGGCAGCTTCTTGATCTCCCGCTCGCGGATCATGCTCATCTCCTCGGCGAGGTCGAGGATCGACAGCGCATCCTCGCGGCTCAACTCACCGGTGGACAGCAGGTGACGCATCATGCTTCCTCGGACATGCGCTGGATGATGACCTCGCTGGTGCCGTCGATCTCGGCCAGATGCACCCGGACCCGCTCGTCGGCGGCGGTCGGCAGCTCCCGCCCGACGACGTCGGCCCGGATCGGCAGTTCGCGGTGACCGCGGTCGACAAGGACGGCGAGGCGGACCGCCCGGGGACGGCCGATGTCCTTCAGCGCCTCCAGCGCGGCGGACACCGTACGTCCCGAGTAGAGGACGTCGTCGACGAGCACCACGACGACATCGTCGATGGGGCCGGGCATCCGGGTGGGACCCACCGGCCGGGTCGGCTGGCGGCGCAGATCGTCCCGGTAGAAGGTGACGTCGAGTTCGCCGAGCGGCACCGGTCGGTTCTCGATGTCCTCCATGGCGTGCGCGAGCCGGCGGGCCAGCGGGATTCCGCGGGTGGGGATGCCGACGACTGTCAGGTGGGTGGCGCCGTGGTTGTCCTCCAGGACCTGGTGGGCCATCCGGACCACCGCGCGGGAGATCTCCTCGGCGTCCATGACCACCCGGGTCGCGGACCCGGAGATCGTCGTCCCCGTGGGTCCCGGGGGCACAACTGCCCGCTTCTCGTCTGCCACTGGTATCCTTCCTCGACGTGCCTGGGTCGGTGCCCCGGGATACCCCTCACATGGCCGGAGATGCTGCCGTCGACCCGGGCGGAGCGGCCCCGGCTGCACTACCGTAGGTTACGTGACTGAGTATGTGAGCGTGTTCGCGCCCTTGGTGGCGGGTCTGGTGCCACTGGACAACCTGCCCGGCTGGCCTGCTGCGCCCGACGTGCCGCTGGTCCACGAACTGGTCTGGATCCTCTTCATCCCGGCGGCGGTGGCGTTCGTCGTCGCCCTCATCGGCCTGGTACGCGCGATGGGCAAGGAGGACGCATCGCTGCACCCACCGACGGAGCCGGTCGTGGTGACCGACGGTGAGGGGTCCCCGACCCCCGCGGTGACGGCCGGCGGGGAGCAGACCGCCGGGCCGACCCAGGACGGGTCGGCTGCCGCCCCGACCGGTGGGGCGAGCGCGCGATGGTGAGCCCGGACGCCGCAGATGTGCAACGGGCCTTCACCGGTGGGTCGGGGGCCGGCCCGCTCGTGGCCCACCACGGCATCGGGCCGGCCCAGGTCCGCAGCATCGAATGGGCCTGCAAGCGGGCCCGGGACGACTGCGGCTTCGACTTCGTGGTGTGGATCTCCTCGGACACGTCCCGGCCGGTCCGGGCCCGCGCCGAGGATCGGCATGCCACACTGAAGAACCGCGACCGGACGGTGCTCGTGCACGTCGACCCGGCGCGCCGCCAGGTCGAGATCGTCACCGGCACGGAGGTGACGCGGACCCTCACCGACTCCGAGTGCCGCCTCGCCGCGGTGAGCATCGCGGCGTCGGCGGCGAACGGGGATCTCTCGGCCGGCCTGGTCACCGGGATCACCCAGATGGGTGAGGCGGCCCGCGGGCAGGTCAGTCGGCACCTGCGCCCGACGGCGGATCGCTGACCCCGCCCCGGGCGCCCAGACACAGCGACCACGGGCTGGTGTCGAGGCGGCTGACGTCGGTGGGCAGGTCGGTGTCCGCACGGAGTCGCGCCGCCACCACCTCCAGCCAGGGCCATTCGGCCGCCCAGTGGGCGACGTCGACGAGCGCCGGCGCGGTGGGGTCGAGTCGGCCCCACTCCAGGAACTCCTCGGCCGGGTGGTGCCGCAGGTCCGAGGTGACGTAGCAGTCCACCCCCAGTGCGCGCGCCCGGTCGAGCAGGGAGTCGCCCGCACCGGGCAACACCGCGACGGTGCGTACGGCCCGTCCCGGGTCGCCGCCGATCCGGACACCGCCGGCCGTCGGCGGGACAGCCGCGGCGACGCGGCTGCCGAACGCGGCCAGTGTCGTCGGTTCCGGCAACGTACCGACCCGGCCGAGGCCGACATCGGCGGGCGCGGAGACGGTCTCCACCAGGTGCCAGGCCGGCGTCTCGTACGGGTGCGCGGCGAGCAACGCCTCGACGACCCGCCCGCGGGCGGAACGGGGCAGCACCATCTCGAGCCGCAGCTCGGCGACGTGCTCCAGCGCCCCGACCTCGCCGACGTACGGGTCGGCACCCGGCAGTGGGCGGAAGGCTCCGGTACCCGGCGCGACGAAGTGACACGAGTCGTACCGACCGACCCGGCCGGCACCGGCCGACGCGAGGGCGTCCACCAGCCGGTCCAGATGGTCGGGCGGGACGAAGGTCACCAGCGTGTCGAGTCCCGGGGACGCGGTGCGCTCCTCCATCGGACGGGTGGCGGTCAGGCCGAGCCGGTCGGCGAGGGCCTCGGCGACGCCCGCGATCGCACTGTCGGCATTGGTGTGGCCGCACCACAGGGCGATCCGGCGCTCGGCGAGGCGCAGGACCACGGCGCCCTTGGGCTCGTCGGCGCGGACCGCGTGCACCCCGCGCAGCAGCAGCGGGTGGTGGGCGACGATCAGGTCGGCCCCGGTGCGGATCCCCTCGTCGACGACGTCCAGGGTGACGTCGACGGTGCACAGGACCCGCCGTACGGGCCGGGCGCGGTCGCCGACGACCAGCCCGACCCGGTCCCACGACTCGGCGCCCGACAGCGGATACCAGCGCTCCAGCAGGTCGACGAGGTCCCCGACCGTGGTCACCACTCAGCCCTCGACCGGTCCCTCGGGGTCGGCCGCGGAAACCGGCGTGGTTGCGGTGTCTTCCGCCTCCGTGGGAGCCGGTGCGGCCGGCGTCGGCTGCGAGCGTTCGGCGAGGAGCTGCCGGGCCACCCGCTGGGCGTGCAGGGCGCGCAGCGCATCGTCGCGGTTCTCCGCCAACGAACGGGCGATCGGCGCCGGCAGGTCGTGTCCGGCGACGAAGGCGTCCAGTCCGGCCAGGAACGCCTCGTCGGCGACCAGCGAGGGGAACAGGCCTCGCAGCACGTTCTCCCGCAGCGCGATGCCCTTGCGGTCCCAGCCGTCGCGGCCGGCGGCCATCGCGTCGATCACCTCGAGGAAGTGACCCGCCCACGGAGCCAGGACCTCTTCCTGCCCGGGCTGCCAGAACGCATAGCAGATGGCGCGCTGGGTCTCGTTGGGGACATCGGTCGCCGCCGTTGCCAGCCGCCAGGCCTCCGCCTTGGCCGCCGGGTCGGGTCGGGCCGCGCGGGCGGCGGCTGCCTTCTGTTGCCCGGTGAGGGTGGAGTCGCGGTCGAGTTCGGCCGCCACGGCCGCCTCGTCAGCGACCCCGAGCCGGGACAGGTTGGTCAGCAGCTGCCAGCGCAGGTCGGCATCCAGGGTGAGCCCGGGCACCTCCTCCTCGCCGGCGAGCCAGGCGCGGACGACCTCGGCGGCCGCCGGGCCCGACGCATTCGCCGCGAGCGCGCGAGCGAAGATGAGCTGGTGATCCGAGCCCGGCTCGGCCGCGGCGATGAGCCGGGCCAGCCCCTGCTCCATCCGGTGTCGCAGGTCGGCACGGGCCTCCGCCGGGGCGTAGTGGATGATCGCCGTCGCAGCCTGCCCGAGCGTGCGCTGGACGGCGGTCGGGTCGGACTCCCGGCCCACCGAGGCCAGCACCAGCGAGGCGTAGTCGTCGGCCAGCATCTCCCCATCGCGAGTCATGTCCCACGCCGACGCCCAGCACACCGCCCGGGCCAGCGCGGAGTCGATGTCGGCCAGATGCTCCACCACGG
Source organism: uncultured Propionibacteriaceae bacterium (assembly GCA_964528755.1). Taxonomy (GTDB): domain Bacteria; phylum Actinomycetota; class Actinomycetes; order Propionibacteriales; family Propionibacteriaceae; genus Raineyella. The sequence goes on along the minus strand of CAZGWN010000003.1, from coordinate 42,449 downwards.
TCCGCAACGACTCGGCGTCGAGGCGCACCTTGGCGTAGGTCAGGTCGTCGTCGTTGAGCAGCAGCAGGTCGGGACGCGGCCGGCCGATCAGCTCGGGCACCTCGGTGACCTGCCCGGAGACGTCCAGCTCCACCCGGTCGGTGCGGGTGATCGCGCCGGTCGCGGTGGGGTCGTAGAGCCCGATCGCCATCCGGTGGGTCCGGTGCACCGGGAACGCCTGGGGCACGTACTGGGCGATCGAGAAGGTCTCGAAGCGACCCTGCGGATCGGTGGTGAAGTCGGCCAGCAGCGTGCTCACCCCGGGCACCTGCAGCCACTGAGCCGCCCAGTCGGACAGATCACGCCCGGACTCGACCTCCAGCGCACCGAAGAGGTCGGCCAGCGTCGTGTTGGCGTACGCGTGGTCGGCGAAGTAGCGCCGCACCCCGGCCAGGAAATGATCCCGCCCGACGTAGGCGACCAGTTGGCGCAGCGCCGAGGCGCCCTTCGCATAGGTGATCCCGTCGAAGTTCGACTCGACCGTTGCCAGGTCGACCATGTCGGCGGCGATCGGGTGGGTGGTCGGCAGCTGATCCTGCCGGTACGCCCAGCCCTTGCGCTGGTTGCAGAAGCTCACCCACGGCTGCTGCGGATCCGGGTAGTACTCCGACATCGCGAAGTGGGAGGCCCATTCGGCGAACGACTCGTTCAGCCACAGGTCGTCCCACCAGCTCATCGTGACGAGATCGCCGAACCACATGTGGGCCATTTCGTGCAGGATCGTGTTGTCCCGGTTCTCGTACGCCGCCGCGGTCACCCGGGAGCGGAACAGCAGGTCGTCCCGGAAGGTGATGCAGCCGGCATTCTCCATCGCGCCGGCGTTGAACTCCGGCACGAACGACTGGTCATAGGTGCCGAACGGATACGGCGTGTCGAACGCCCGCTCGTACACCTCGAAGCCCTTCTTCGTGGTCTCGAAGATCCGGTCGGCGTCCAGGGCCTCCACCATCGACCCGCGGCACAGGATCGACAGCGGGATGTCCCCGTTCGGCCCGGTGTAGGTGTCGAAGACCCGGTGGTAGTTCCCGGCGACCAGCGCTGTCACGTACGTGGACAGGCGCACCGTCGGTGCGAACTCCCAGACGGCGTACGCCACACCCCACCGGTCGGCGCCGCTGCCGTGCTCGCCCGGGACGAGCACCCGTGGTTGGACCGAGGCGGCGTTGGAGATGACGACCCAGTTGCTCGGCGCGATCACCGTGAGCTGGTAGGTGGCCTTGAGGTCCGGCTGTTCGAAGCAGGCGTACATCCGGCGGGCGTCGGCCGTCTCGAACTGGGTGTAGAGGTAGACCCGCTGGTCGGCCGGGTCGACCATCCGGTGCAGGCCCTCGCCGGTGCGCGAGTAGCGGCACAGCCCGACCACCGTCAGCTCGTGGTCGCCCTCGGTCAGGGTGAGCGGCATCCGACTCCCGTCGAAGCCGCCGACCCCCAGCGGTGTGCCGTCGAGCGAGGCACCGGTGACGGCGTCGGCGAGCAGGTCGATCCAGGTGTCGCCGGCCCCCGAGTGGAAGGTGATGGTGGAAACCGAGACGAACATCCCCTGTGGGTCGGCCAACGGGCGCCCCTGGCCGTCGCGTCCGGTCAGGTCGATTCGCACCCGGTATGCCTCGGTGCGAATCAATCCGGCCCGGGTGCGGGCCTCCTCACGCGTGATGTTCTCTGTGTACAAGGCGGTGACCTTTTCGTCGGGAACCATGACGGGCTGTCCGGGTCAGTCACCGGAAGCCCCGGCGACATTTGTCACAGTAGCGGTGCAGATGGTCCATAGGCGAGTACGCCGGCCCGTTTCGCGCCCGATGGGGGGCTTTTTTGCGGTTCCGACCCCATTCCGGAGCAGGAATGGGGTCGGGAAGGGCTCTTCCGACGGACGTAGGCTTTCGCCATGACACAGCACGCCACTTCCGATGCCGAGGTCCTCCAGCAGGTCGACTTCTGGTTCGATCCGCAATGTCCGTGGGCCTGGATGGCTTCCCGGTGGATGCTCGAGGTGGAGAAAGTCCGTCCGGTCCGGACCGTCTTTCACGTGATGAGCCTGGGCATCCTCAACGAGGGCCGCGACCTGCCGGCCGACTACCGCCGGTCGATCGACGGATCGTGGCCCGGCCCCCGGATCGCCCTGGCGGTCGAGGAGAAGTGCGGCCAGGACGCGTTGCGTGCCTTCTACACCGCGATCGGTACCCGTTACCACCCCGGCCACGAGCCGCGCACCCGCCCCACCCTGGAGGCGGCGCTCGCCGACGCCGGTCTGCCCGTCGACCTCGCTGAGGCGGGCTGGACCGATGCGAACGACGACGCGCTGCGCCGGTCGCATCACGAGGGCATGGACCCGGTCGGCGACGATGTCGGCACCCCGGTGATCCGGGTCAACGGGATGTCGATCTTCGGGCCGGTGATTACGCCTGCGCCGAAGGGCGAGGAGGCCGGGCGCCTCTTCGACGGCGTGTCGGCGGTGACCGCCTACCCCGGATTCTTCGAGCTCAAGCGCACCCGTACGGTCGATCCGATCTTCGACTGAGTGTCCGGATGGGCGGGGACGGCCCCCCCATGCGGGGTCCGACGGCAATGGGATAGTTGGGCCATGCGCGTTCACATTGCTACCGACCACGCGGGGTACGAGCTGAAGAACTACCTGGTGGAGGCCCTCACCGCCGACGGGCACCACGTGGTGGATCACGGGGCCGCCGCGTACGACGCCTCCGACGACTACCCCGACACCATCCTCCCCGGCGCGCAGGCGGTTGCCGGGGACCCGGGGTCTCTCGGCATCGTCCTGGGCGGTTCCGGCAACGGCGAGAACATCGTCGCCAACAAGGTGCCCGGTATCCGGTCCATCCTGGCCTGGAGCGACCAGACCGCCCGGCTGGGACGGGAACACAACGATGCGAACGTGGTCGCCCTCGGCGCCCGGATGCACGAACCGGCCGACGCCCTGGAACTGGTCAGGGTCTTCCTCGCCACCCCCTTCTCGGGTGACGAGCGGCATCAACGCCGGATCGACAAGATCAGCGCCTACGAGTCCCGCCGCTGAGCCGGCGCAACAGCTCCTCCGCCCCTCGGATCGCGGCGGCCTCGTCCTCCGGTCGGGGGCGGGACACCTCCCGCGCCCGGAGCGCCCGGTCGTGGGTGACCAGCGCGGAGATGCCGTCGTGGCCGAAGTCGTGGGAGGCCGATCCCTCCCGGCTGAAGTCGCGGGGGAGCGGGATGTCGCCCGCTGTCCGGGCGTCCTGGTTGTGGCCCTCCTCGGCGCGGCGGGCGCGGCGTTGTCCGGCGCGTGAGGTGGGGGGCCGCGAATTCATGGGGCTAGCCTAGACCGAGGCCGGCGCGGCCGGAGGGTCCGCGGTGTCCCGGTTCCGAGGAGGCCCGATGACATCCACGCTGCGCTGGGGCGAGGCCACGCTGCGATTCGACGACGAAGGTGACCTGGTCTCGCTCGTCCACGACCAGTGGGGTCCCTACCTGGCGGGCTGGCGGATCCGGACCGGCCGGTCCGAGCAGTCGGTGCCGCTGGTGCTCGCCGATGAGGACGAGGTGGAGGTCTCGCGGGACCTCGGCCCGCTCACCGTGACCGTCCGGCACAGCGTCGGTGGCGGTTGGGACCAGCGGACCGTGGCCGCGGCCGGCACCGACCTGCCGTACGCCTTCGGCCGCCCCCGGCTGCTGCTGGACCCGGCACCCGGATGCGTCGGCCGGGTCTGGGCCGCTGGCTCCCGGGCGATCTGGGCCGTGGCGCCGGCCGGCGAGGGCCCGCTGCTGGTCGCGGTCCAGCGACAGGGCTGCACCGCGGACACCGACGAACTCGCCCTCGGACCGGACGCCGCCTGGGAGGCCGGTGAGCGACGGATCTGGCGCTGGCAGGCACGCTGGTGCGCCGACTGGCGCGATGCCGGGGCGCTGCTGCCGACCTGGTGGCCGGAACGGACCGCGCTGCGCGAGGGGCTGCCCCTGGTGGTCACCGCCCCTGACCGGGCTGTCGATGACGACTCCGGGGCCTGGACGGTCGCCGAGGAGGAGGCCGGCACCGAGATCCTGCCCGCGGGCGGCCGGCACCGGGGCTCGATCCGGCTCAACGGGGCCGGTGGCACCACTCTGCTCGACGCGACCTGGGCACCGGGCTGGGACGCCGTCGCGGTGATCTGGGCCCGTCTTGCGTGCCGGCCGGATCCGGCGGCGGGCCGCCCGGCGGCAGGTCGCGCAGTGGCGGCGGGGCCGGGTCTGCTGCCCGGCCCGGCGGCGACCGCCCTGGTCCTCGCGGTGTTGTCGGGTCCGGGTCTGGAACCACCCGACGCGCCCGCCGGGATCACGCCGGCCGAGTCGGTTCCCGCTCTCGAACTGGTGGAGCGATCGATGGGGGCGGTGCTGGACGGGCCGGCCGATCCCACGCAGGTGCTGTGCTGCCTGGGTCTGCACACCGCCACCGGTGACGCGACATGGCTGAGCGAGGCGGCCGAGCGGATGTCCCGGCAGGGACCGGCGCCCCTGGGTGCCGCGATCGGGGTGAACCTCCTCACCGCTCTCGTGGCCGCCGGCCGGGATCCGGCGCCGACCGCCAGGGCCCTGGCCGAGGCGGGGGCCCGGGCGCTCAGCGGCGATCCGGCGGTGCCCGCGGACGTCCGTCTGGAGTACGCCGTCGCGGCCGGGGCGAACCGGTGGGGGGAACCGATCCGGGAGGTCACCCGGCGGGCGGCGGCCCTCCTCGGCGGCGGGCTGCCCGGGCGTGCGATCCCCGATCCCGGCCCGGAGCTGCTCGCCCGGACGGTGATGATGCTCGGGATGGTGGGCGACCGGATCGCCGCGGATCTCGCCCACAGTTGGTGGAGTCCGCCCGATGTTGTGGGCGAGCAGGCGGAGCGTCGACTGCTCGCCGACCTCGTCGACCTGGCCGGCGACGCCGACGGGGGACGGGCCACCGCGCAGGACGCCGAGCGGGCGGCCCGGATCCTGCTCCCGCTGGGTCTGGTCCGCAATCGGTGAGTCGACCACTCCAGCCCAATGGTCTTCGCCCGCGAGGTCGGCGACTACCTGGCGTTCATGGACGGTGGCGTCATCGTGGAGGAGGGCGTCCCGGCCCAGGTGCTGGGCAGTCCGCGTGAGGAGCGGACCCGGGCGTTTCTGTCCCGGGTTCTCGGACCCACTCACGCGGGCAGCAGGCCCGCCACGGCAGCCGCGACGAACCCTCATCGGATCAGCGCGTGGCGGTGTCCTGGTCGACCCAATCCAGGGTGCGGGTGACCGCCTTGCGCCAGACCCGGTAGAGCCGCTCCCGGTCGGCCTCGTCCATCGACGGTTCCCAGGTGTGGTCGGGCGCCCAGTTCTCGGTCACATCCTGCTCGCCGGCCCAGAAGCCGGTGGCGATCCCCGCCGCGTACGCGGCCCCCAACGCGGTCGTCTCGATGACCTTCGGACGCACGACGGGCGCGTTGAGGATGTCGGCCTGGAACTGCATGAGCAACTGGTTGGCAACCATCCCGCCGTCGACCTTGAGGGCGGTCAGGTCGACCCCGGAGTCGGCGAACATCGCCTGCACGACATCGCGAGTCTGGTAGGCGGTCGCCTCGAGGACCGCCCGTGCGATGTGGTGCCGGTTGACGTACCGGGTCAGCCCGACCAGCACGCCGCGGGCGTCCGGCCGCCAGTACGGGGCGAACAGACCGGAGAAGGCCGGCACGATGTAGGCGCCGCCGTTGTCGTCGACCTGTTGGGCCAGGTCCTCGACCTCGGCTGCGGTGTCGAACATCCGCAGGTTGTCGCGCAGCCACTGGACCAGCGAGCCGGCCACGGCGATCGAGCCCTCCAGCGCGTACCGGGCCGGTTGGTCGCCGATCTTGTAGCAGACGGTGGTGAGCAGGCCGTTGTCGGAGAACACCGGCTCGGTGCCGGTGTTCATCAGCAGGAAGCAGCCAGTCCCGTACGTGTTCTTGGCCATCCCCTTGTGGAAACATGCCTGGCCGAAGGTCGCGGCCTGCTGGTCGCCGAGGATGCCGGCGATCGGGGTGTCGATGATCAGGCTGTCGGGGCTGCCCACCCCGTACACCTCGGCGGAGGAGTGGATCTGCGGCAGCATCGACATCGGGATGCCCATGTCGGCACAGATCTCGGGCTCCCACTGCAACGTGTTGATGTTCATCAGCATGGTGCGCGAGGCATTGGTCACGTCGGTGATGTGGACGCCGCCGTGCACCCCGCCGGTGAGGTTCCACAGCACCCAGGAGTCCATGGTGCCGGCCAGCAGGTCGCCGGCCTCGGCCATCTCCCGCGCCCCGGGCACGTTCTCCAGCAGCCAGGCGACCTTCGGCCCGGCGAAGTAGGTGGACAGCGGCAGGCCGGTGCGCTGCCGGTAGCGGTCGACGCCGCCGTCGGCGGCCAGTCGGTCGCAGATGTCCTGGGTACGGGTGTCCTGCCAGACGATCGCGTGGTGGATCGGCCGCCCGGTGTTGCGGTCCCACACCACCGTGGTCTCCCGTTGGTTGGTGATCCCGACCGCGGTGATCCGGTGTCGGTTGATCTGGGCCTTCGCGAGGGCCTGGCCGATGGCCTCGCGAAGGTTGTTCCAGATCTCGGTGGCGTCGTGCTCCACCCACCCGGCGCGCGGGAAGTGCTGGGTGTGCTCCAACTGCCCGACCGAGACGATGGTGCCGGCATGGTCGAAGATGATCGCGCGCGAACTCGTGGTGCCCTGGTCGATGGCCATCACGTACTGGGCGTCGTTGCTCATGAGGTATCTCCTGGAGATGTGATTCGTGAAGGGGAGGGGGTCCGGGGCGTGACTTACACGGGCAGGACCGGGATCAGCGGAGCGAGTAGCCCCGCCGCGGCGCCGCCGAGCAGCGGTCCGACGATCGGGACCCACGAGTAGGCCCAGTCGTTGCCGCCCTTGGCGGGAATCGGCAGGATCGCGTGGGCGAGCCGCGGGCCCAGGTCACGGGCGGGGTTGATGGCATATCCGGTCGGGCCGCCGAGGGCCATGCCGATGACCACCACGACGCTGGCCACGGCCAGTGGTCCGAGTTGGGAGGGCGTCTGCCCGGCCACGAGCACCCAGCCGACGAGGACGAAGGTTCCGATGAACTCGGTGACGACATTCCATCCGTACGAACGGATCGCCGGGCCGGTGCAGAAGATGCCGATGATCTCACCGGCGTCCTCGTGCCGGGCGAAGTGGTCGTGGTAGGCCAGCCAGCAGCCGACGGCCCCGACGAAGGCGCCGACCAACTGGCCGACGAGGTAGATGGCGACGGTGGCGGCCGTCGCGGGGACGCCCGGTGCGAGGTCACGACCGGCCAGCGCCAGGCCGACGGTGACCGCCGGATTGAGGTGTCCGCCGGTGGGGAAGGCGACGTACACCCCGACGAACACCGCCAGACCCCAGCCGAGGGTGATGAGGACCCAGCCGCTGCCGCGACCTTTGGAACCGGTGAGCAGGTTGGTGGCAACTGAACCGCAGCCGAGCAGGGTCAGCGCGGCAGTTCCGAGGAACTCCGACAGGAAGAGGGTGAACAACGCCATGGCACGTCCTTGTGACTGGGATGAACGGGGTGCGGGGGAAGAACGGGTGATGAGGGGGACAGCCGGTGCCGGGCTCAGGAACGGATGCCCGGCCGGTCGTCGGTCGGCAGCGGGGCCAGGGGGCGCAGGTCGGGTGCGTCCAGGCGGGCGGCGACCGCGGCGGAGTCGGTGGCAAGGGCTTGCGCTTCGATCTCGGCCTGTGCCACCCGACGGTACGACTCGATCTCCGTCCGGGTCCGGGCATCGTCCCAGTCGAGCAGGCGGGCGACGATGGGGGCGATGTCCTCCAGCGCGGACTGGCCACGGTCGCGGGTCTCCATCGAGAGGCGGACCCGGTGGGTGAGGACATCCTCCAGGTGCAGGGCACCCTCGTGGGTGACGGCGAAGGCGACCTCCGCAGCCAGGTACGCGGGGGCGTGCGGCAGGGGCTCGCCGAGGGTGGGATCGGCGTCGATCAGGGCGGCCAGGTCGGGAAGCTCCGAGCCGTAGCGGTCCAGCAGGTGCTCGGTGCGCTCAGCGTCCCAGCCGTAGACGCTCGCCAGCCGTGGCGCCTGCGCGCGGATCACGGCGTAGCCCTCGGCGCCGACCAGCGGGGTGGTGGTCGTCCGCGAGGGCAGGGCACGCGCCTGCTCGCGGCCGAGGGCGAAGTCGACGGCGTCCTCGGCCATCACCCGGTAGGTCGTCAGCTTGCCGCCGGCGATGGAGACCAGACCGGGGGCGATCTCGGTGACGGTGTGTTCCCGGGAGATCTTGGCCGACTGGCCCTCGTCCTTCGTGCCGGGCTGGAGCAGCGGTCGCAGCCCGGCGTACGTGCCGATGATGTCCTCGCGGGTGAGCGGATCGGCGAGCACGGAGTTCGCGTGGTCGAGGATGTAGTCGATGTCGGCGGAGGTGGCGACCGGGTGCTGGACGTCCTCGTGCCACGCGGTGTCGGTGGTGCCGATCACCCAGTAGCGCGGCCACGGGATGATGAACAGCACCGACTTCTCGGTGCGCAGGAAGATCCCGGTGCGGGCGTTGATGCGTTCCCGCGGGACCAGGATGTGCACGCCCTTGGAGGCGAGCACCCGCAGCCCGCCGTCGCCGCCCATCCGCTGGGTCTGCTCGGTCCACACACCGGTCGCATTGATGATGTGCCGCGCGGTCACCGCGTGCTGCTCACCGGTCTCCAGGTCGGTCAGGGTCGCGCCGACGACCCGGCCGGTGTCGTCCTTGGTGAAGCCGGTGACCTCCGTACGGGAGGCGGCCAGCGCGCCGTGGCCGACGGCGGTGCGGACCAGATCGATGACGAGGCGGGAGTCGTCGACCCGGGCGTCGTAGAACCGGATCGCCCCGACCAGGGCATCCTCCTTGATGCCCGGGAAGAGCCGCTTCGCGCCGCGCCGGGAGTAGTGCTTCTGCAGCGGGACGGTACGCCGCCCGTGCGCACCCAGGACGGCCAGGGCGTCGTACATGCCGACGCCGACCGCGCTGTAGGTCCGTTCGACGACCGGCATCTTCAGCGGCCACAGGAACGGCTGGGCCTTGACGAGGTGCGGCGCTGTCGTGGTGAGCAGCAGGCCGCGCTCCTTCAGCGCCTCGGCGACCAGGGCGAAGTCGAGCTGGTAGAGGTAGCGCAGCCCGCCGTGGACGAGCTTGCTCGAGCGGGACGAGGTGCCCGAGCTCCAGTCCTGTGCCTCGACGATGGCGGTCCGCAGGCCGCGGGTGGCCGCATCCAGGGCGATCCCGGCACCCGTCACGCCGCCGCCGACCACCAGGACATCCACACCCCCCGCATCGGACATGGCCGCCAGTGCCTGGCTGCGGGACTCGGCGGTGAGGTGAGTGCTGGTCATCACGAACGCTCCTGTGGGATCGGACCTGCTCGACGCATCAATGTTTCGCTCGTGTTGCACCGACGTGCAAGACTGGCGCACGTACGTGCACATGCCAGGAGGAACGTGGACGATCGCCTCATCGAGATGTTCCGCGCTGCGGACCTCTATTACCGGCACGGCGAAACGATGGACGCCGTCGCGCGCAAACTCGGCACGTCGCGGTCGACGGTCTCCCGTTTGCTCCAAGGGGCCCGGGAGGCCGGGCTGGTCCGGATCACCCTGGTGGAGCCGACCGTCGCCAGTGCTGCCGGCCGGACTCTGGCCGACGCGTTCGGCATCGACGTCGTTGTCGTGCCGGTGCCCGAGGCGGTCGCAGACGTGGAGCGACTGCGTCGGGTGGCCGGGCAGGCGGCGCGGATCCTCGGTGACCTGACCGCCGGACGGCCCGGCCAGGTGATCGGTTTCGCCTGGGGCACCACGGTGGCGGCGCTGGTCCGGCAGCTGGATCCGGTGCCCACCGCCGACGCGACGGTGGTCCAGATGAACGGGGCCGCCAACGCACTGACGTCGGGCATTCCCTACGCCGGCATGATCCTCACCGATGCGGGCCGGGCGCTGGGGGAGCGGGTCGTGCAGTTCCCGGTGCCGGCGTTCTTCGACCGGCAGGCCACCCGGGAGGCGATGTGGCAGGAACGTTCCATCCGCCGGGTCCTCGACCTGCGTCGCCAACTCGACTGTGCCGTGTTCGGCGTCGGGGCCATCGGTGCGCGGGTCGGCTCCCACGTCTACACCGCCGGCTACCTCGACCGCGACGACCTCGCCCGGCTGCACGCCGACGGCGTCGTCGGCGACGTGTCCACGGTGATGCTGCGCGCCGACGGAAGCTGGCGTGACATCCCGCTGAACGCCCGCGCGTCCGGGATGACCCCGGAGGAGCTTGCCGGCGTGCCCCACCGGCTGTGTGTGGTGGCCTCCCCGAGCAAGGCGGCCGCCCTGCTCGGGGCGCTGCAGGCCGGGGTGGCCACCCGTCTCGTCGTCGACGAGACCACTGCGCGTCGCTGTGCCCGGTTGCTGCGCGACGGCGCGGAAGGTGCCGGGATCAGCCGGCGGCCTCGGTGAGCAGGAAGCCGTAGCCCTCGGGGTCGGCGACTGCGCCCATTCGGCCGAACGGGCTGTCCTGAGGGGCCTCGAGCACGGTGCCGCCGAGATCGGCGACCGACCTGGCGGTGGCATCGACATCGGTCGCGCCGAGATAGACCCGCCAGGTGCCCGGCGCCCCGGCCGGGACGTACGAGGTCGTCAGGATGCCGGCGACGGCATCGTCGCCGCCGCCCGCGGTGGCGTACCGGAACCCCTCGGGCGCGCCGGCGGCGAGCTCGTCGGGCATCGGGGCCAGCGGCCAGTCGAAGACCGCGGTGAAGAAGTCCGCGCTCGCGTCGAAGTCCGGCGTGAGGTACTCGTACCAACAGGGCGCGCCGGGCGCGGCCACGATCTCGGTCCCGGCAAAAGAAGCCGGCTGCCAGAAGCCCGTCGCGCCACCGGTGGGGTCGAGGGCCGAACCCATGGTTCCCATGTCCCCGACCACCTCGGAGGGCCAGGGGACCGTGCCGTGCTCGGCGGCCCTGCGGGCGGTCTCGGCGGCGTCGCCGGTGTGCAGGTAGACGCTCCACCCGCCGGGCGCCTCGCCCATCTCGGGGACGCGTCCCATGAGTCCCCCGACAGCCTTGCCGCCGAGGTCGATGATGTGGTAATGGCCGAAGTCGGCGCCGGTGTCGGTGAAGGTCCATCCGAACAGGGACCCGTAGAAGGCCTGCGCGGCGGCGGTGTCGGAGGTGGTCAGGTCGATCCAGACCGGGCGGCCCGGGATGGCGGAGTCACTCATGGCTCCATCCTTGCCGATGGCGGTGACATTCGGAATGATCGCGGGATCGGTGCGGATCAGTCCTCGGGCGGATCAACCGACACCACCCCCCGGTACGTCGGCAGCGCCGCCGTCCAGCCCAGCTCGTCACCGATCCGGTCGTGCAGGGCGCGGCGGCCGTCGTCCTCCCCGTGCACGACGAACACGGTCTCCGGAGCCGGGTCGAGGCCGGCCAGCCAGCCGACGAGTTCGGTGGCATGGGCATGCACCGAGAAAGCCTCGTCGACGAGGATCCGGGCCCGGACCCTTACGTAGCGGCCGTGCAACTTGAGCTCCCGGGCGCCCTCCTGCAGGGCGCGACCACGGGTACCGGCCGCCTGGAAACCGGTGAGGATGACGGTGTTGCGGGGATCGGGCAGCATCCGCTCCAGGTGGTGCAGCACCCGGCCACCGGTGGCCATCCCCGACGAAGAGATGATGATCGCCGGCCCCCGCAGCCCCATCAGGGCACGGGACTGATCGGCGGTGGGGGTCTCGTGCAGGTTGGGCAGGTCGAGGACGTGTCCGATGTCGAGGTCGGCCCGCAGCTCCTCCCGGAACCGGTCGGAGCGATAGACCCGCAGTGCCGCCAATGCCATCGGACTGTTCACGTAGATCGGCACCGTGGGGATCGTCCCGATGTCCTGCAGCCGCGCGATGGTGGTCAGAACCACCTCCGTACGGTCCACCGCGAAGGCGGGGATGAGAACCTGACCGCCGCCCCGAAGGGTGTCCGCGATCGCCCGGGCGAAAACCTCGTGGCGCGCGTCGCCCGGGTCGTCCTCCCGACTGCCGTACGTCGACTCGACCACGACGTACGGGGCGCCGGGCGGAGTCTGGCGGGGGCGCAGAAGGGGATGGGCGTCCGGGCCGAGATCGCCGGAGAAGAGCACTGCCGTACCTGCGCCGGAGACCCGAACGCTCGCCGAGCCGAGGATGTGCCCGGCCCCGGTCCACCGAGCCGTGACCCCGCCGCCGAGGTCGACGTCGGTGTCGTAGGTGACCGCACGCAGCTGACCGATCGCCCGTTCGGCATCGTGCACGGTGTAGAGCGGCAATGGCGGGTCGTGCTTGGAGTAGCGGTGTTCCCGGGCGTGCTCGGCGTCGCGCTCCTGCAGGTAGCCGGCGTCACGGAGCACGATCTCGGTCAGCGCGGCGGTTCCCGCCGTCGCCCGGATTGTGCCGCGGAAGCCGTCCCGGACCAGCACCGGGAGGTAGCCGACGTGATCCATGTGGGCGTGGGTGAGAAGGATGTCGCTGATCCGCGACGGGTCGATCAAGGGCGGATCCCAGTTGCGGCGTCGCCACACCCGCTCACCCTGGAACAGGCCGGCGTCGACGAGGATCAGCCGACCGTCGAGGGAGAGCAGGAATTTCGAGCCGGTGACCGTGCCGGCCGCACCGAGGAACGTGAGCGTTGCCGCTGCCATGCTTCCACCGTGTACCCGCAGCGGTGGGCGTGTCAGGGAACCGGGGGCGGGAGTGGTGATGGTTCGCCCGCGGCGAGCGACATGATCACGGACGACGCAGGATCGGAAGCCGGCGGACCCGGAGCTCGAAGGAATCGATCACCACCACGGATCCGGCAAGCAGATCCTCCTCGATGCCCGCCAGGTTCGCCTGCAGCAGCGTGGCGAGTGCCTCGGCACGGCGCCCTTCCGGACGCCGGAGAAGAACGACCGAGCTCGTACCCGACGAGCAGGGTGACCAGCCGGCGCAGGAGATTGTTGTCGAGAAGCAGCTTCATGCCGACAGATGGAGGGGAACATGCCGCTCGCGGGTCAGCTCAGCGGCGTACCGCAGAGCCTCGGCGACGTCCGCCGCCTCGAGGTCCGGCAGGTCCGACACGATTTCGTCGATCGACATGCCGTCGGCGACCATCGCCACGACGGTCGCCACTGGGATCCGCAGGCCGCGAATCGTCGGAACGCCGCCCATCACGGCGGGCTGAACGGTGATTCGGGAGAATTCCGCCATGCTGCCCCCATGGATCAGACCGGACCGATGGGGTCCCCCAACGGATCACCTCGGACGGGGAGCGGATGACGGGAATCGAACCCGCGTAGCCAGTTTGGAAGACTGGGGCTCTACCATTGAGCTACATCCGCACTGCCGTACGTTTCCGGGTGGTCCCGGGTCTGCAGGCAGGCCATGAGTATAGCGGCCATCCGCTCGGCCGGGCGAATCCGGCACATCTGCCGGAGCCGGCGACCTACGGCGTACAGGCCGGGCAACACCAGTCACCGCGGCGCATCACCAACGGCATCCACCCGTGCACGGCGCACAGCGCCCAATGCGAGGTCGGTGCGGGACGGCCGGCGGCTGCGTCGACGGGTCGGGTCGCATCGGCCCCGGGCGGGACCGGATCGACGATCGTGGCCATGCTGCGACACCTTGCTTTCGTGTGCAGGGGGCCTGTCGCACCCGGCCCGACGGGGTGGGGCGACGCGCCGTCGCCACGCACCAGGTTACGACGATGTGAACGACTGACAAAATCCGGGTTTCGCGTGCCGAGACCCGGGATCACCCCTTGTCGGTCCCGGGATTCGCGGGGTCGTCGGTGCCGGCGGGCGGGAGGCCCGCGACGTCGCCCCGGGCGTCCACGATGTCACTGCGCAGCACGCCGGTGTGGGCGTCGACGGCAGCGCCGACGGTCGGTGCGAACCGGCCGGTGAACCGGGCCGTCTGCCCGTGTTTGGCGATGACGTCCTTGATCGGTCCCTTGACCTCGGCCAGCACCAGCCGCAGCCCGCGGGCGGTCAGATAGTCGTCGAGGGCCAGCAGGCTGTCCATCCCGGTGGTGTCCAGGTCGGTGATCGGCTCCGCAGCGAGGACGACCGTACGCAACGGATGGCCGGGTGGCGCCTCGCGGGCGGCGAGATCGGCGCTCCGGCGGACCCATCCGGCGAAGATCCCGCTGTTGGCGAAGAACACGGGCGCGTCCCAGCGCAGGATCAGCAGGCCGGAGATCCGTCGCGCCTCGGGGTGGCGGGACCGGTCGTGGTAGCCGCGGGTCCCCTCGATGAGACCGAGCTCGGCGCGGTAGGGGCGCCAGGCGTGCACGGCGAGGGCGAGCATGGACAGGCCGATCGCCACGACGATGCCCCACAGCGCCCCGGTGATCAGCACGCCGACGAAGGTGAGCACCGACAGCACGGCGTCACTGCGGTCCACCCGCCACAGCCGGTAGGCGCTGCGGGCGTCGATCAGCCCACCCGCGGCGACGATCACCACCGCGGCCAGGACGGCCTCGGGAAGGAACGAGGTGAGCTGTGGGGCCACCAGCATGAAGAGCCCCACGAGCAGCGCCCCGACGATCCCGGTGAGCTGGGACCTGGCGCCGGCCGCCTCGGCGACCGGCGTGCGTGACGCCGACCCGGAGACCGGGAATCCGCCCAGCACCCCGGTGGCGATGTTCGCCAGCCCCAGACCGGTCATCTCCCGCGACCCGTTCACCGCCTCGCCGCGTCGGGCCGCGAGCGTACGGGACAGGACGGCGGTATCGGCGAAGGCGATGAAGGCGATGCCGAAGGCGGCGCCGGCCAGCCCGGGAATGTCCGACCAGGCAATCCCCGACAGCGACGGGGCCGGCACCCCGCGCGGCATCGGGCCGACCACGGCCAGCCTGGTCCCCAGGTCGGCCAGCCAGGTGAGCGCCGGCCCGGCGACGACCACGACGAGGGTGCCCGGGATCCGCCCCGACCAGAGGCGGCGGAGGACGAGGATGACCGCCAGCGAAGCGACACCGACGGCGGCGGCCACCGGACCGACCCGGCCCTGGGTGATGCCGCCGACCAGTTGGCCCACCTCGGCGGACAGGGTCCCGGAGACCACCGGGATGTCGAGCAGCTTCGGGATCTGGGAGACCAGCACGAGCAGGCCGATCGCATTCAGGTAACCCAGCCGGATCGGCTTGGACAGCAGGTCGGTGAGGAAACCGAGCCGCAGGAGGCCGCCGACCACCAGCACCGTGCCCACCAGGAGCGCCAGCAGCCCCGCCAGGCCGACCAGCCGGTCGGCGTTCCCGGCGGCCAGCGGGATGATGGCCGCCGCGATGATCGGGGCCAGCGACGAGTCGGGGCCGATGACGAGGATCCGTGAGGGGCCGAAGACCGCGTACGCGAGCATCGGCACGATCGTGGCGTACAGACCCGTGTAGGCGGGCAGCCCGGCGGCCTGGGCATACCCCATCCCGGCCGGCACCAGCAGGGCGGTGAGGACCGCCCCGGCGCGCACGTCGGACCACAGCCAGGACCGGCGGTACGTCCGGACGGCCGCCACGCCGGGGACCCAGTCCTGGAGCGCCGTGAATGCGCGGGTCATCTTGCCCAGCGTACGCGACCCGACCGGTCCCGGTGAGCAGGGTCCGTACGTGACAGTGTTTGATGACAGTGTTAGTTTGGAGCCGTGGACGATGACTGGACGTTGGCGGAGCTGTCCGCCCGGGCTGCTCGTGCCCTGGCCGCCGCCGGGGTGCAGGTGCCCAGTGGGCGCGTGTCCGAGGTGCCCGACGCGCGGCTGATCCGCTGGTACACCACGATCGGCCTCGTGGACCGGCCCCGGATCGGGCCGGGACGCACCGCCCGCTACGGACAGCGGCAGCTCACCCAGGTGGTCGCGATCAAGCGGCTGCAGGCGCAGGGCCTGTCGCTTGCCGCCGTCCGGGAACGTCTCGGCGCGGCGAGCGAGGAGGAGCTGGGTCGGCTGACCCGAACTGCCCCGACGGCGCCGGTTGTCCGGTCGACGGCCGCGGCGCCGGCCGTCACCGGATCGGGGCGTCCCGCCCCGGTGACGGATCCCCTGGTGGCGGCGCCGATCCACGGAGTGTCAGTGGGTGGGCTGACCATGCTGTTGGCGGGCGAACCGACCGCCGACGATCTCCACGCCATCGCCGACGCCGCCGCGCCTCTGCTGGCGCTGCTGGCCGATCGGGGTCTGATCACCCCGATCCCGCACGTGCCGTCCGCCCCCCACCATCCGGCCCCGGACACGCCCGTCCCGGGCAGTCACTGAGCCGACGAAGGGATCCCTCATGACCGATCAGACCGCCGCCGCCGATGTCCCCGAGGCCGGTCTCGGCGCGCTGGCGACCGCCCGCGGCAACCTGCCTCTGCAGGCCGTGGATGCGCGGGTGCGCCTCACCGGGATGGTGGGCCGAACCGAGCTCACCCAGCGGTTCCACAATCCGTACGACCTCCCCCTGGAGGCGACCTACATCTTCCCGCTGCCGGCCCGGGCGGCGGTGACCTCGATGAAGCTGATTGCGCACGGCCGGACGGTCACGGCCGAGCTGGACGAGCGCAGCGCAGCCCAGGCCGAGTACCAGGCGGCGATCGGGTCGGGGCAGCGGGCGGCCATCGCCCAGGAGGAACGGCCCGATGTGTTCACCCTCCAGGTCGGCAACATCCTGGCCGGCGAGCAGGTCAGCATCGTCCTGACCTTCGTGGGGCCGCTGGCGTACGAGGACGACCATGCCACCTATCGCCTGCCGCTGGTGGTCGCACCCCGCTATCTGCCGGCCGGGGAGGACACACCCGAGACATCCCGGATCGTCCCGCCGGTCATCCTGCCCGGCTTCCCCGATCCGGTCGCCCTGTCGATCGAGGTCGACATCGACCCGGCCGGCCTGCCGGCTCCCACGGTGGAGTCGTCCCTGCATGCCGTTCGTCAGGAGGGCAATCATCTGTCGATCGATCCGGGGGAGCGGCTGGACCGCGACTTCATCCTGCGGCTGGGATACCGCACGTCCGACCTGCCCGCCGGCAGCCTCGCGCTGTCACCGGACGGGGCCTTCCGACTGACCGTGCTGCCGCCGGAGGGCGCCGACCTGCCTCGGCCCCGCGACGTCGTCCTGCTGCTGGATCGTTCCGGCAGCATGACCGGTTGGAAGATGGTGGCCGCCCGCCGGGCCGCGGCGCGGATCGTGGACAGCCTGACGGCCGCCGACCGTTTCGCGGTCCTCGCGTTCGACCACGACATCGAGCGGTGCGACCGACTCGAATCGGGGTGGAGTCCTGCAGACGACCGGCGCCGGTACGCCGCCGTGGAGTTCCTTTCCCGACTGGACGCCCGCGGCGGCACCGAGTTGCTCGCGCCGCTGGTCGAGGCACTGGCCATGGTCACCGACCCTCATCGGGACCGGGTGGTCGTGCTGGTCACCGACGGACAGGTGGGCAACGAGGACGACATCCTGGCCCGGGTGGGGAGGGTCGGTCCGGGCGTGCGGATCCACGCGGTCGGGATCGACCGGGCGGTGAATGCCGGATTTCTGGGACGGCTCGCGGCCGCGGGCCGGGGCCGGGCCGAACTGGTCGAGAGCGAGGACGTGCTCGACCGCGCGATGGTCACGATCCACCGTCGGATCGGGTCGCCCGCGGTGACCGGGCTGAGCTGGCAGGCCGTCGGCCTGGACGTCGTCGCCGACAGTGTCACGCCGGCGGAGCTGCCCGACCTGTTCCCCGGAGTGCCGCTGGTCCTGACCGGCCGCTACACCGGTGTGCCGCAGCTCGGGGCCCGGATGCGGGTTGCCGGGCGGACCCGCCGGGACCAGGACTGGCGGATGGAGGTTGCTGCCGTCCCCGTTGACGACCGGGCCCTGAGCGCGCTGTGGGCCCGGGACCGGATCCGTGACCTGCACGACCAGCGGGCCGCCCTGACGGGGTGGCGGTCGGCCGCCGAGGACGCGCCCGTCGCCGAGGAACTGGAGGCCGAGATCATCGACACCTCGCTGCGGTTCGGGGTGCTGAGCCCCTGCACGGCCTGGGTGGCGATCGACGAGCGGGTCGTTGCCGGCGGCACCGACCGTCGTCGGGTGACGCAGCCGGTCGAGCTCCCGTCGGGCTGGGCCGGAGGCGGCGCGCCGAGCGGGCCACGGTCCGCCGTTCTCGCCATGGGGGCGCCGATGGTGAGCCGGGCCGCCGTCTTCCACGCGGCTTTCGAGGAGGAGATCGACGCCGGGGAGAATGACGAGGGGTACGAGGAGACCCGGGGAGCGGGGCGGGTAATCGCTGCACGCTTGCCGACGCTGGGGGGGTCCGCGACGCCCGGGGCGGCGGCGTACGCCCGGGTCGACGACGAGGAGCTCCGGGTGCTGGCCGGTGAGGAGGCGGATCGGCTGGCGCTGGTCGAGGCGTCGGTGCCCTGGTGGGAGCGTCGTGAGATCCTCGACGATCTGGCCAGTCGACTGGCGCTGGCGACGAAGGACGCTGCCGGGCCGGTCGCCGAGGAGCTGCGGTCGACGGCCGAGCGCCTGAGCTCGGATGTCGTGGCCGGTCTGGACGAGGAGGCGGTGACCACGTGGTGGACGACGATGACCGATCTGCTGCGCGCCGTCGCGGGCGGCGAGAAGCCGACGGATCAGGCCGAACGCGCCTCCACTTCCAACCGCACATAGTCGATCACCGGTTCGCCCATCGCCCGGGCGACGGCATCCACGTACGCGTCACCGTCTGCGGCGGACATCTGCCGTAGCGGTTCACCGAGGATGACCGTGGCCAGGTACGGGCGGATGGTGGCGTCGTCCAGGACCAGCGGGTCGGGACGCAGCCGCACCTCGATGTCGGTGAAGCCCGCCGCCGTGAGGGCCTCCCGGGTGGACGGAATGCCGGCGAAATGGGTCGCATCGGCGGGTTCGGGGGTGCCCTCGACGAGTCGGCGGGCCCGGTCGACGCGGCGCAGTTGGCCCTCGCCGCCGGCCTCGGCGACGAACCGTCCGCCCGGACGCAGCGCCCGGGCGACCGCCGCGAAGACCGTCGGATGGTCGGGCAGCCAATGCAGGGTCGCGACGCTCATGACGGCATCCACGGGTTCGTCGAGAGCGAAGCCACCCCGCAGATCGGCCCGGATCAGCCGGACCCGGTCACCGTACGGGCGGAGGGCCTCCTCGGCGGAGGCGAGCATCGACGGGGAGGCATCCATCCCGATCAGCCGGCAGGAAGGGTGTTCGGCGAGCAGCACCGCGGCGTCACGGCCCGTGCCGCAGCCGAGTTCCAGGATCGCCTCGCCGTCGCGGGGCATCAGCCGGTCGATCACCCCACGTCCCCAGCCGACATGAGGCAGCGGCAGGGAGCCGTACGTCGCTGCGTCCCAGTCCCGGGGCGCCGAGGGGAGCATGCGTGCCATGCCGTCATTGTGCCCGTCGATGGTGCGCCCGGTCGATGGCACCGGGGCTACCCGGCGGCTGCCGCGGCGAGCCGCTCGACCGGCCGATCAGAGCTCGGCGGCGTAGTGGGCGCTGGCGGCGTTGATCGCGTCGGCGACCCGCTGCATGCCGGTGGTGATCCCGTCTGCCGCCAGGGCGGCGATCGCCCCGTTGGTGCGGGCCTCCCACGTCCACTCGCGGCCGTCCGGCGCCTGCAGCCACAGCCTGGTCTTCGTCGTGTCCTTGCGGGCCAGGGCTCCCACGAGCGCCCCGACCGGCCCGGCGATCACCGCCCCGGCGGCCACCCGGGTCGCGGTGATCCGCGATCGAGGACTGTCCTCGGTCACGATCGCGACACAGCCGGCGACCGGCAGTTCCGTCTTCAGCCCCTTGTGGGGTCCGACCCAGGTGAACGGGACGGTCAGGACACCGTTGCGGATCAGGTCGGTGTAGTCCCACTCGGACCGCTCGGCATCCTTCGCCTTCTTCTCGGCGTTCGCGGCGCGGACCGCCGCTTTCCCTTCGGGCGTTCCGGCCGTCCATGCCCATCCGCTCTTCATCGCGAGTTCGTCGTCGCGTGCCCTGGCGCGGCGCTTGCGTTCCTGCTGTTTTTCCGTGCGGCCCATCAGCCAGTCCATCATGCTCATGTGCCCGATTCTCCAGTCGGGGGTGGTTGTGTGTCCGGCCGTCTGCGGGGGACCGGTCGTCCGTTCGGTTGGTGGAGTGGGCGGCCGACGATCGGGGTTCCTTTCCACGTCAATGAGTCCAGGGGAGGTCAAGTTCCCCGAAGCGGTGGGGGCGCGGGAAGCGCCGGCGGGCCCGCTGGTCCGACTCGTCCGGCCGCCGCGCGGAGTCGTTCACGGTGAAGGCGGCTGCGCAACGCCGCTGGCACCAGCTGATGACCGGCCGGGGAAGTGGCGCCCAGGCCACGCCGCAGGTGCCTGTCCCGGAGCTCACGGCGATGTGGCTTGACACGAAGAACGGGCTGTCCGAACGGGGGTACGAGGCGTGCGAGAACGCCGCGGTCCGTCTCGACCGAGCGTGGGGTGACGCGCTGCCCGGAGACTTGGCCCCGTCCCGGCCGGCGGCGTGGGTGGCCGGACTGGGCGGGTCGAGTTCGGGTCGGGCGAAGATCCACCAGTGCCTCCGCGGGGCGCCGCAACTCGTCGTCGCGGACGGCATGATCGAGGCGAACCCTGCGGTCGGGATCCGGGTTGGAGCCGACCAGCCGCGCGAGCCGAGGTTCCTCCACCCCGGGCAGCTTGCAGCGCTCGCGACAGCGGCCGGCCCACACCCTCCGGACGAGCATGCTGTGGCGACCCGCGGCCCGCACGGGAGAACTGTCAAGACGATAGGGCTGGCCAGGGATCTGGCCAGGGATACGGCGATGGTGTGGCTGCTCGGCACGACAGGGCCGCGGATCGGAAAGGCGTGCGCCCTGAGCGTGGGTGACGTCGATGTCGCGCGTCGGCGGCTGCGGATCCACCGGTCGAAGAACGGAACTGCCGCGAGTCCGGCGATCGCCGCCGGCGCCGGCGTGAAGGCCGTGCAACGCATGCTCGGCCACCGGTCGGCGACCATGACGTTGGATCTGTATGGGCACCGATGGGATGAGCACAGTTCGACGAAGTGGCAGCCCAGATGGAGAGTCTCATCGATGGCGGCTGATCCGCTCCCGAACACAGAAAGTGCCGCCCAGCAGGAGGGCTGCTGGGCGGCACTTGTGGGCGATGACGTCAGGCGTCGGCCGGTGCCTTGCGGGCGTCGAGCCACGCTGCGACCGCGGCACGTGAGCGGAGCGGTCCTTGTGCGGTGGTGATCACCGGCGGGGGAAAGCCGGGGATCTGGGCCCACTGTCGGGCACGCTGCCTGGACACGCCGCCCATGTCAGCGATCTCGGCGTAGCCGACGACGTCGGGGAACAGCGGGCGGGCAAGCTCGGTGTCGAGGTCGGTGTCGGAAAGGATCTCGACACCGTCGATGTAGGAGCCGTCAATGCGGTGGGCGAGGACCTCGCGGACGCGTCGGGTCGCCTCAGTGGCCGCGGCTTCGACGGTGTCGGCGTCGAGGGTGATCGCGACCGTGCCGGAGGTGTGGTCGCGGGCGACGGTCGCGAGCGGCGCGTGCTCATCGAGGTCGTCCATGATGGTGAATACGGTGTCGTCGTTGGTGGGGGACGGCGCCCTCCAGACGACTCTGGCGTGCCAGGTGGTCATGTTGGTGATCCTTGCTCTCTCGGGGGCTGGGATGCGGTGTTGAGGGCTGGAGGGGAGCCCGGCTATGGTGGTTGTGTCACCTTCCGGCCATAGCCGGGGTCCTGTCACACGTCGAACCCGGACTTGCGTAGCTGCGATCTGAGTTTTTTCTCTGCCCTCCAGTCGGATGGCGTCTTGTGGATCGCGACCAATTGCGCGTTCGGGTCGGGCGGGTAGATCATCCATCCGTTGTGGATGTTCTTGATCTGTGCGCCCTGTGCTTCCAGGTGCTTCAGGAGTTCCTTGATCTCCTTCGGCTGCACCGCATCACCTCCCCTCTTCTCTTGTCAGTGACAAGAGTCTAGAACGCGGAGTTGTCACTGACAAGCCCGATGCCGCCCGGGGCATCGAGCCGGTACCCATCGGGCACCTGTGGACGAGTGTTCGATTGAGGCCGATCAATGCAACGGCGCGGGTCTCGGGCACCCGCCGGTACCACCGCCGCCATCCGCGCGGACCCTCGATCCGACCCACCTGGAGAGGTGAAGGAAGCCCCCCGGGACCGCGAAATCATGCGGGATCGGGGGGGTGTGAAGGGTCGGGGCGACAGGACTCGAACCTGCGATCTCCTGCTCCCAAAGCAGGCGCGCTAGCCACTACGCTACGCCCCGGTCACGTGTCGACGGTGGGGAACCGACCTCGGGATGCCCGACCGCCCCTGCGCACGCAACTGTTGGAGTCTATCCGTGCGGAGCGAGCCCGGCCAAGTCCGAGTTGTCCACGGCAGCGGCAGCCACGCTAGGATGATGTCTTGTCTGCGCTGGGGGAGGACCCCTGCCAGGGGACATGTCAAGCGTCGCGGGGGAACGGTCGAACGCCGCCACCCGTGAGCATCGATTCCAGGAGTTTCCGTCTTGCCGAGCACTGTTGAGCAGTTGAGCCCCTCGCGGGCCAAGATCACCGTTGAGGTGCCCTTCTCCGACCTGAAGCCGCACCTGGACAAGGCCTACAAGGAGATCGCCCAGCAGGTTCAGATCCCCGGCTTCCGTCCCGGTCACGTCCCGGCCGCCATCATCGATCGTCGCTTCGGCCCGGGCGTCGCGCTGGAGCAGGCCCTCAACGAGGCCCTGCCCGGCTTGTACGGTGCGGCCGTCGACGAGCACGCGCTGCACCCGCTGGCCCAGCCGGAGATCGAGGTCACCAAGCTGGAGGTCGGCCAGACCGTCGAGTTCACCGCCGAGGTCGACGTCCGCCCCGACTTCACCCTGCCGGACTTCGCCTCGATCGAGGTCGAGGTCGAGCCGATCGAGTCGACCGATGACGAACTGGAGGAGCAGGTCAACGTCCTGCGCGAGCGGTTCGCCACCGACACCGAGGTCGATCGTGCGGCGGCCGAGGGCGATGCCGTCACGTTCGACCTGAAGGCCACCCGCGACGGGGAGCCGGTCGAGGGCGGCGAGGCCACCGACGTGGCCTATGTGATCGGCACCGGCGGCATGGTCGAGGGCATGGACGAGGCGCTGACCGGGCTGAAGGCCGGCGAGTCGGCGACCTTCACCTCCACCCTGGTCGGCGGGCCGGCCGAGGGGCAGGAGGCGCAGATCGAGGTCTCCGTGTCGCGGGTCGCCGCGCACGAGCTGCCCGAGGTCGATGACGACTTCGCCCAGATGGTGTCGGAGTTCGACACGGTCGAGGAGATGCGTGAGGACCTGCGCTCCAACCTCGAACGGGTGCACCGGGCCGAGCAGGCCAACGCCGCCCGCGATGACGTCCTCAAGGCCGTGATCGACCGGATCGACCTGGCGGTGCCCGAGAGCGTGCTCGCCTCCGAGGTGGAGGCCCGCAACCAGCAGGTCGACCAGGAGCTCGGCCAGGCCGGGATGACCCTCAAGCAGTACCTCGCCGACCAGGAGGGCGACCAGACCGAGGAGGAGTTCCGCGCCGACCTCGCCGAGCGGTCCGCCGACGCCGTCAAGGCCCAGATCATCCTCGACAAGATCGCCGAGGACCGCGACATCACCGTCGAGCAGTCCGACCTGACCGACTACCTGTTCCAGCGGGCCCGGGCGAACCGTACGTCTCCCGATCAGGAGATGCAGCACATGCTGGAGCACAACCACGTGCAGGAGTGGATGACCGAGATCCGCCGGTCCAAGGCCCTCGGCCTGATCGTCGCCGAGGCCCAGGTCACCGACACCACCGGGGCGCCGGTGGACATGAGCGTCCTGCGCTCCGAAGCGGCCGAGGAGACCGACAACGACGGCCTCGACGAGGATGACCTCGACGAGGAGCACGACGACGAGGCGTCCTCGGGTGACGACATCATCGGGGATGCCGAGGAATCGGAGGAGTCCGAACCGTCGGACGCCGCCCGTACGGTCGACCTCGGGCCGGGCATGGCGCTGACCGCTCCGGTGGTCGTACCGGCCGCGGAGCCCGCCGAAGCTCCCGACGAGCAGGCCGACGAGGCCGCCGACGAGCAGACCCCGGAGCGCTGAGCCTCCCCGGCGGTACGACCGCCGGATCCCATCCATGAGCGGTCGTCCCCTCCGGGGCGGCCGCTCGTGGCGTCGGCACACCTGCGGCGCGCCGGCCGGGCCTGCCCGTCGCTCCGGCGAGGACGACCTTGCCGGAGTCGATCGTCTGCCCACAGCGAACAACGCGGCCAATCCGTACGAAATGGCGGAGCAGCCCGGTAGGTTCGGTGACGTGAACGGAAATCAGGGAATCGACCACGCTGTGCGCGCGGCCGCCGGTGGGAGCCCGCTGGGCATGGCCGACAACGTCTACCAGGCCCTCCTGGCGAACCGGATCATCTTCCTGGGCTCGGAGGTCAAGGACGAGAACGCCAACGCCATCTGCGCGCAGATGCTGCTGTTGAACGCCGAGGACCCCGACAAGGACATCTATCTGTACATCAATTCCCCTGGCGGTTCGGTCGACTCCGGCATGGCGATCTACGACACCATGCAGTGGATCTCCAACGACGTGGCGACCGTGGCGATGGGCCTGGCCGCGTCGATGGGCCAGTTCCTGCTGAGCGCCGGGGCCAAGGGCAAGCGGTTCGCGCTGCCGCACAGCCGGATCATGATGCACCAGCCGTCCGGCGGGCTGGGCGGCACGGCGTCCGACATCCGGATCCAGGCCGAGCAGTCGTTGCACATCAAGCGCACGATGGCCGGGCTGATCGCCGAGCACACCGGCCAGCCGCTGAGCCAGATCGAGTCCGACTCCGACCGGGACCGGTGGTTCACCGCCGAGCAGGCGCTGGAGTACGGATTCATCGACCATGTCTACGAGCGGGCGGCCCAGATCCGCTCCGACGCGCCGAACCAGTGACCCCCGAACCAGTGAAGGAGAACGCCATGACCGACGCTGCCACGTTCGGGAAGCTCACCGTCCCCGGCCCGTCGATGGACTACTTCATCCCCCAGTGGGAGGAGCGGACGTCGTACGGCATCCGGCGGGTCGACCCGTACACCAAGCTGTTCGAGGACCGGATCATCTTCCTCGGCACCCCGATCTCCGACGACATCGCCAACGCGGTGATGTCCCAGCTCCTCGTGCTGCAGTCGATGGACCCCGAGCGTCCGATCAGCATCTATCTGAACTCACCCGGCGGGTCGTTCACCGCGTTGACCGCGATCTACGACACGATGCAGTACGTCAAGCCCGATGTGCAGACGATCTGCCTGGGCCAGGCGGCCTCGGCCGCCGCGGTGATTCTCGCCGGCGGCGCGAAGGGCAATCGTCTGGCCCTGCCCAACAGCCGGATCCTGATCCACCAGCCCGCCACCGAGGGCGGCTACGGTCAGTCGTCCGACCTGGAGATCCAGGCCCGCGAGATCATGCGGATCCGGACCCAGATGGAGCAGATGCTGGCCCGTGACACCGGCCAGCCGCTGGAGCAGATCAGCCGCGACATCGAGCGCGACAAGTACTTGACGGCCGAGGAGGCCAAGGAATACGGCATCATCGATGAGATCCTGACGTCCCTCAAGGACGCCTGAGGACGGCCGGGAGAGGTTGGGGAGAGGGATGTCGCGCATCGGGGAGACCGGCGACCTACTGAAGTGCTCCTTCTGCGGGAAGAGCCAGAAGCAGGTCAAGAAACTCATCGCGGGGCCGAATGTCTACATCTGCGACGAGTGCATCGAGCTGTGCAACGAGATCATCGAGGAGGAGTTCTCCGAGAACGTCGAGGCGGCCCAGCTCGATGAACTCCCCAAGCCCCAGCAGATCCGCGACTTCCTCGACGAGTACGTGATCGGGCAGGACCAGGCCAAGAAGACGCTCGCCGTGGCGGTCTACAACCACTACAAGCGGGTGCAGGCGCAGAACGCGCCGACCCCGCGGCGGGCGGCCGAGGAGGACGGCGTCGAGCTCGGCAAGACGAACATCCTGCTGATCGGCCCGACCGGTTGCGGCAAGACCTACCTGGCCCAGACCCTGGCCCGGATGCTGAACGTCCCCTTCGCGATGGCCGACGCAACCGCGTTGACCGAGGCCGGCTACGTCGGCGAGGACGTGGAGAACATCCTGCTCAAGCTCATCCAGGCCGCCGACTTCGACGTGCACCGCGCCGAGACCGGCATCATCTACATCGACGAGATCGACAAGGTCGCCCGCAAGTCGGAGAACCCCTCGATCACCCGGGACGTCTCCGGGGAGGGCGTGCAGCAGGCCCTGCTGAAGATCCTGGAGGGGACGGTCGCCTCGGTGCCGCCCCAGGGCGGGCGCAAGCACCCCCACCAGGACTTCATCCAGATCGACACCACCAATGTCCTGTTCATCGTCGGCGGTGCCTTCGCCGGCCTGGAGGACATCATCAACGACCGGATCGGCAAGCGGCCCCTCGGCTTCAACAACGACCTGAGCCTGCGCAAGGCCAAGGACGTCGACCCGTACTCCGACGTCCGTCCCGAGGACCTGCACAAGTTCGGGCTGATCCCCGAGTTCATCGGCCGGCTGCCGATGATCGCCACCGTCGCCCCGCTGGACCGGACGGCGCTGGTGCGGATCCTCGTCGAGCCGCGCAACGCGCTGATCCGCCAGTACCAGCGGCTGTTCGAGCTCGACGGGGTGGACCTGGAGTTCACCGACGACGCCATCGATGCCATCGCCGGCAAGGCGCTGGACCGCGGCACCGGGGCCCGGGGGTTGCGGGCGATCCTGGAAGAGGTGCTGCTCGACGTGATGTACGAAGTGCCTTCCGACGAGTCGATCAACCAGGTGGTGGTCAACTCCGAGGTGATCAGCGACGGGGCGCGGCCGGAGCTGCTGGGGCGGGCCGCCACGAAGCGGGTGCACCGGCACGAGCGGACCGCCTGAGCCGCTCAGCCGCCGAACGGAAGCCGTTCCCGCGCCCACGACCAGGCAATCCGCTCCTGTTCCAGCCGCACCTGCCCGTCGTACCGGTCGCTGACCAGGTCGCCGTAGACCGCGGCCTCCTCGGCGGTGAGGTGATCGAGGCGCGCCTGCGTGGGACGGTCCTCACGCACCCATCGATCGCGGTGGGCGAGCAGGGTGTCGCGGTCCATCAGGAACGAACGGGTCTGCGGCAGCCGTCCCCGCAGCCGGTCCAGGATCGCGAAGCCGTGGGTGTCCAGGTCGCCCCAGTAGGCAACCTCGGCGTCGGCCAGGAACGGAAGGGACCCGATCCGGTCCGCCTCGAAGCCCCGGCCCCACACGACCAGGCCCTGTGACGGGACCGGCATCGTCAGATAGGTGATCTCGTTCTCGACGATCACCGCCCGGCGTACCGGCAGACCCAGCCCGGCCACCTCCTCGAGCCGCCCGGCCATCTCGGTGAGCCCGCGCGGCAGCCCGAGGGAGGCGTCGGGACGGAACCGGACGAGATCCGGCCTGGTCTGCAGCCCCAGGTCGAGGAGGAACCCCGTCGACGTGCCGCGCACGCCGAGAAGATCGCCCAACACCTGGCGGTGCCGCTCGACGAACTTCGTGTCCACGCCGGGCACGGCGATCTCCCGCAGATATCTCCCCGATCCGCGTGACCTGCCGAGCCAGTCGTACGCGGCGAGGATCCGCTGCCAGTCGTCGGCGAGCGCGATCGCCCGGTGCGGGTGCGTGATCGCCCATGCCCGTACGGCCGGCAGATCACCGGTCAGCCGCAGGACCGTGTCGAACCGGGCCACCTCGCCGGTCACCCCGAGCAGCGCCCACACCTGGGCGTACGTGACCAGGCGCACCCGTCGCGGCATCCGGTTCCGCCCGAACGCCCGACCGCCGACCTCACCCAGGACCAATTCGTAGCGGGTTCCCTCCCGGCTGCCGGCCTCCAGCTCGGCGCACCACGCCTGGACATCGGCGAGGTGCTCGCCGATCTCGGAGGTCCTCGGCCCGCGCAGCGGCAGATCCACCCCGGGGCAGAGCTGTCCCGAGCCGTACGCCCGGAGCAGACTGCCGTCCTTCCACCGGCGGGAGACGGCGGCGTGGATGTCGGCGGTCGTCGTCCACGGGTGCCCAGCGCGTGACGTCATCGCCTGCCCGCTAGGACGCTCGTCCCGACGTCATCTTCTCGTACTCCTCGATGGTCATCGTCGCCAGCCGCGAGTACCTGCCCTCGAGGTTGTCGACGAATCCGATCGAGCGGACGTACGGGGCGATGATGTGCACCTTCTGCAAGGGGGTGACGATCAACAACTGCAGGCCGAGTTTGGCGAAGAGCTCCAGGGCATAGCGCGTGGAGGTGTCCGATCCCCGGCCGAAGGCCTCGTCGATGACCGCGAACCGGAAATCCTTCGACCGGGTCACACCCCATTCCAGCCCGAACTGGTAGGCGAGTGCGGCGGCGAGAATCGTGTAGGCGAGTTTCTCCTTCTGACCGCCGGATTTCCCGTCGGAGTCCCGGTAGTGCTCCCATTCCTCGTCGGTCTGACGGTCCCGTTCGGAGGCGGAGAAGGTGAACCAGTTGCGGACGTCGGTGACCCGGGCGGTCCACGCCTTGTCGGCGTCCGCGTGGCCCTCCCGGCCGCGGAACCGCTCGATGATCCGCTCCACGGCCAGGAAGCGCTGCTCGGAATAGTGGTCCTCGCCGCCGGACAGCGTGTCGTCGGTCACCCGCCGCAGGTCGGCCCGGAAGTCGCGGATCTCCTGGTTGACGGTCGGTTCGGGCTCCAGGCGGACGTACCGGCCGGGGTTGTAGTCGATCGCGCCCAGGGCCTCGTTGATGATGTCGATCCGGTCGCGGATCTCGTCGCGCTGCCGTTGCAGCCAGCCGGTGAAACCGGCCAGTTCACGAATCGTGTTGGTGTTGAGCTGCCGCTTGAACTCCCCCTCGAATCGGGGCAGATCGTCGGTGCTGACCCGTTCGTGGAAGGCGACGAACTCGGCGCGAGACTCCAGAGAGGCGTCGAACTCGGTGGTCTCCTCGGGCCAGCGGCGTCGGATGTCACCCATGTGCCGCAGCAGGCTCTGGGCGCCGGCGTCGATCTCGGCACCGATCCGCTTGAGGGCGCCATCCAGGTCGTCGGTGACCTCCTGGGCGCGGGCATCGCAGTCGGCGGCCGCGGTGGGCAGCCGGGCGCCGAGCCGGTCGGACAACCGGTCGTACGCGGCGCGGGCCGCCGTCAGCGTGGCGGCGGGCGCGGCGGCGACGAATGCCTCGGCCGCCGTGCGGTCGGCGGTGTCCCGGGCCAGCCGGTCGTCGAGCCTGGCGAGTTCACCGTTGAGGGTCTTCCAGCGGTGGTCCAGCTCGGCCGTCCGGGCCGCGTTGTCCGCCAACCGGCGGGCGATCTCGGCCAGTGCGGGCGAGCCCGCGATGAGCCGTTGACGTTCGGCCTCGGCGGCCTCGGCCCGTAGCCGGGCGTCGGCCCAGTCGAGGTCGTCCCAGGAGTCGTAGTCGGCCAGGCCGTCGAGTTTCCCGAGCGCGGCCGTGACGGCCCGCAGCCGTCCGCGCAGGTCGGCGAGCGTGCCGTCCAGGTCGGCGATGCCGCGCTGCAGGTCGACCAGTTGCGCGGTCAGGGCGTCGATCTTGCTCTGGTTGGCCCAGCCGAGGACCCAGCCGCGCGGATCGTCGACCCGACGCCGGTCGTCCTTCTCGTGGCGGTCCTCGGATCGGACCTGGCCCTCCCGCGTGACGGCCCGCCGCTCCTGGCGGAACTCGGCCACGGTGTCGACGCACCGGTAGTCGGCGCGGCGGACAAGTTGGTCGACGAGATAGTCGTGGAACCGTCCCTCGGCGACCGCGATGGTGTCGGCCAGCACCAACCCGCCCGACGGCTCGGTCCGGAGCCGAACGCGCCGGTCCGCGACCCGCTCGAAGACCAGTCGGCTGCCGGCCGTGCTCCCGTCGCGTCGGCGGTGGGTCTGGCGGTGGCCGTTGACCCACTCGGCGACATCGGCATAGTGCGCCTGCGGCTCCAGCATCGACAGGGCGAACCCGCGCAACACCCGCTCCGCCGCGCCACGCCAGTCCGCGTACGCATCGGCGACGTCGAGCAGCTCGCCGGCGAACGGCAGCTCGGCCGGTTCGATCCCCAGCGCCTCGGCCAACTGGTCGCGGACGCTCAACTGGGCGCTGGGGATGTTCGAGGTGCGGGAGGTGAGGCTCTCCACCTCCACCCGGATCTCCTCACCCTGGCGGAGCAACTCGCCACGTCGCCCCTGTGCGGTCGCCTGTCGGCTCTCGAGGTCGGCGTGATCGGACTCCAGTCGGCCCCGGCGGGCCGTGATCGAGGGCCCGAGGGCGGTGAAGCCGGCCCTGTCGATCACCTCCGCCAGCCCGGCCGCGGCCACCCGCTCGTCGAACCGGGCGCGGCGGGCCCGCCGCTGCTCGGCCTGGTCGGTGGCGGCCAGTGCGGTCCGTTCCAGGTCGGCGATCCGGTCCCCGCCGGATCGCGCCCGCTGCTCGATGAGGGATTCGCGTTCCTCGGCCAGCGCCCGGCGCCGGGCCTCGACGATCTCCGACTCGTGGCGGCGATCTTCCCGCGCCTCCTCGGTGGTCGCGATCGCAGCGGTGAGCAGCCGGATCCGCAGCTCGGAGAAGTAGAGCCGGACCGCGGCGCGCTGGGTCTCGATCCCGTCGCGTCGTCGGAGCGCCTCGTCGTATGTGGCGACGCCGGCCACCAGCGGGGCGAGCGCGTCGAGCTGTTCGCGGGCGCGCCGCACCGCGTCGTGGGCGCGGGTGAGGTCCTCGAAGTGGGACAGGATCTTCTCGACCCGCTCGCCGGCGTCGGCCGGCTCCAGCATGTGGCTGCGGACGAACTCATTGAGGTTGCCGACCGACTTCATCGACACGGTCTGGTGGAACAGGTCCAGGGCCTGCGGTGAGGCGATCCCCAGCAGCCGCCGCAGGTGCCGGGAATAGTCGGGATAGGTGGTGTGGACGAGCGCACCCCGATCGCGCAGGCGGGCCCGCAGATCCTTCAGCTCGGGGCCGAACCCGGCGAAGTCCTCGGCGATCGCCAGCTCCCGCAGTGCGGTGACGTAGAACCGGTCGGGCTGGCCCGCGGTGTCCTTCTGCCGGAAGACCTGCGCGACGGTGACGGTCTCGTCGTAGCCCAGGTTGCCGAAGACGCCGAGGATCACCGAATACGCGTGCTGGTCGCGCAGCCCGACCGGGCGGGTTTGCCCGGTGACCTCGTTGCGCTCGGACTTGTAGTGGCCCTCGACGTAGCTGCGCAGCGTACGCTCCCGCGACTCGGCCCCGGCGGCCTTGTTGTAGGAGATCCGGTGCGCGGGGAGCAGCAGCGTGGTGACCGCGTCGACCAGGGTCGACTTCCCGCTGCCGATGTCACCGGTCAGCAGCGCGGTGTCGCCGCCGGGCTCCAGCCGCCACACCCGTCGGTCGAAGGTGCCCCAGTTGTAGACCTCCAGCCGGTTCAGCCGGTAGCCGGCGCGACCGGGCGTCTCGACCTCGACCGCGGAGAACAGCGCCTCAGTCATCGGCCTCCTCCCCCTTCCTGCCCGCGTACTCGTCCAGTTTGTCGGCGAAGCCCGACAATGTCTGGGCATCGACGTAGGCCTTGAGGATCCGGCGGACCTCGAAGTGGTCGGACTCGCCGCGCAGCCGGCGCAGGAAGTCCAGCTCCTCGGCACGGCGGATGGTGGTGTCGATCTGGTCCATCACCTTGGCCTCGTCGGTCGACTCGGCGAGGAAGAGCCGCACCGTGTCGACGATCTGGTCGCGGCTGAGCACGAGCTTGCCCTCGGCCCCCGCCGCCTCGAACTCCACCATCCGCTTGCGCAGCAGGACGAGCAGCAGACTGAGCTGGTAGGTCAGGGTGCGGCGCCGGACCAGCCGGGGCAGCGGATCCTCACCGTCGGTGGCCTCCCGCGACCGCAGGTACGCGAAGCCCTCGGCGTCGTTGACCACCACGTCGACACCGATGGCGCCGAAGTGATCCCGGATCGTGCCGTGCTGGCGGGCCAGCGCCGACCAGAGGTCCTCGGCCTCCTCGCGGTAGACGACACCGCGCATGAGGTGGATGATCGCCGTCGCGACGGCCTGTTCCTCGGGGGTCATGTCCGGCTCACCGTCACCCGGGGCAGCCGCGCCCGGCGGCGTACGCCGGACTCGACGTAGTCGATGACCGTCTCGCCGGCGTCGTCGAGCGCAACCTCGATGTCGTCGTCGGCCAGCGCGAGGTAGCCGACGATCTCGGCGGCGCCCTGCTCGATCGGGTACAGCCCCACGAGATCCTCCAGCAGGGCGCTGCCCTGCGGCGGCACGGTGGCGCGGACGTGATCGGCGAGCCGCTTCTGGTCGATGAACGGCTGTGCGAGCAGCGCGGTGGTGTCGACGTCCTCCCTGGCACCGGGATCGACCAGGTCGTCGATGCGGGAGAAGGGCCGGGCGTCGTACAGGGGCCGCTCGAGCGGCATCACGATCGGGATGCCCGGCACGTCGACCGCCAACCCGAGCGGGGGCGGGTCGTTGCGCACGGTCAGGGCGCTGGCCTCGATGGCGCGGATCAACTCGCCGACCCGCCGGTTCTCCAGCCAGACCCGGTCGTCGAGGAAGCGGCGCAGCTGCTCGGAGATCTGCCGTACCGTCTGCTGGGTCCGTTCGGCCGCCTCGGCCCAGTCGTGGTTGACGTGGCGCAGCCGCCGGTCGACGCGGACGTCGTCGAGCTCGCCGACCCGGTGCAGCAGGTCGGACAGCTCGTCCTGGCGGGCCCGGGAGAGCAGCAGGTCGTAGAACGCCTGGAAGCTGCGGCCCTGGTCGGAGCCGTCGATCTGGGAGCGGGTGCCGACGAGGTCGGCGAGCAGGTCGCCCTTGCCGCCGTCCCAGGCCGCCATCCGTTCCCGGGTGGTCCGGTCGAGGGCGCGGAAGTTCTCCTCCACCTCACGGAAGTCCGCCAGCAACTCCCGCGCCGTGGTCGCGAACTGTTGGTAGCGCTCCCGTACGGCCACCGGCGCCAGCACATCGATCCGGCCCGCCTCGGCGGCGGCGATCTCGGCGTCGATCTCGTCGCGGCGGCGGCGCAACTCGGCCAGCCGGGCCTCGGGGTCGGTCTCGCTGCCGTGGACCATCTGGCGCAGCAGGTCGATGACCGTCTGGAGGCGCGACTCGGTGCCGACGAAGGGCCGCATCTGCAGTCCGCTCACCCAGGCGTACGCCTTCTCGAAGGCCGGCGTCGCGTCGTAGTGGACCTCGTCGGATCCCAGAGGGTAGAACCGCCGGAGCCACCCGGCGTCGTCGCCGGCCCAGTCGTCCAGGTACTCGGTGGCCGGCCTCGGGAAGACCGGCCGGTCCGGGTCGGGGGCGTTCAGCGCATACAACAGGTCGTCGAGCGCGGTCGCGAGGACACCGACCGGCGTCGGGCCGTGGTTCTCCTCGACGAAGTGCCGGCCGCAGAAGGCGAGCACGAGCGGGGCATGATCACGCCGGAGCAGCCGCCAGGCCGGATGCTGCTCGCGTAGGGCCACGAGGTCGTCGTAGTCCATCTCACCCCTCGGGCGCCAGCTCCACCTCGGCGGTCAGACCCTCCCCGCCCTCGGCCCACGCAACGGTGCCGGTGATGCGCCCGACGGCCCTCAGATCCGCCTCGATGGCCCGCAGCCGGGACAGGGTCGCTGCCGGTGCGGTGAAGGTCACCGCCGCCACTTCGGTCTTCATCGAGCGCTTGGCCGAGGACTTGGCCCCCCGCACCACCTCGAGGGCGGCGGCGATGTCGTCGAGCAACGCCGGATCACCGGCCGCGACCCGGTCGAACTCGCCGACCGTCGGCCAGGCGGCCCGGTGGATCGATCCGGACTGCCACCAGGACCACACCTCCTCGGTGACGAAGGGCATGATCGGCGCGAACAGCCGAAGCTGCACCTGGAGCGCGAGCGCCAGCGCGTTCTGTGCCGACGCGGCGGCCTCGGGCCCCTGCGCCCCGTACGCCCGCTCCTTGACCAGCTCCAGGTAGTCGTCGCAGAACTGCCAGAAGAACCGCTCGGTTGTCTCCAGGGCCAGCGAGTAGTCGAACTCCTCGAACGCCCGCGTGGCACGGTCGACGACCCCGCGCAGCCCGGCGAGCATCGCCAGGTCGGCGGGCTGGGTCACCCGGGCCGGGTCGGCCGAGGTGCCGTATCCCAGGGCGAACTTCGACGCGTTGAGGATCTTCATGGCCAGCCGACGGCCGACCTTCATCTGCTTCTCGTCGAAGGGGGAGTCCATCCCGGGCCGGGCCATCGCGGCCCGCCACCGCACCGCGTCGGCGCCGAACTTGGCGAGGATCTCCGAGGGCACCACGACGTTGCCCTTCGACTTCGACATCTTCTTGCGGTCGGGGTCGACCACGAATCCGGAGATCGTCGCGCGTTTCCACGGCAGCTCGCCGAACTCCAGATGGGAGCGCACCACCCGGGAGAACAGCCAGGTACGGATGATGTCGTGGGCCTGCGGCGCCAGGTCCATCGGGAAGGTCCGGGAGAACAGATCCTCGTCCCGCGACCAGCCGCACGCGATCTGCGGGGTGAGGGAGGACGTCGCCCAGGTGTCCATCACGTCCGGGTCGGCCACGAAACCGCCGGGCACCCCGCGCTGTGACTCGTCGAACCCGGGCGGGCAGACGGACGCCGGATCAACCGGCAGGGCGTCCTCCGCCGCGGTGATCGGGTGGGCGTGGTCGGGCTCGCCGTGCTCGTCGAGCCGGTACCAGACGGGGAACGGCACCCCGAAGTAGCGCT
Source organism: uncultured Propionibacteriaceae bacterium (assembly GCA_964528755.1). Lineage (GTDB taxonomy): Bacteria > Actinomycetota > Actinomycetes > Propionibacteriales > Propionibacteriaceae > Raineyella. Next base: position 7,715 of record CAZGWN010000003.1, on the reverse strand, counting down.
GCCGGGAGATCAGCCAGTCGCCGTTGAGCCCGCGCACCCAGTCCTCGTAGCGGTGCCGCATGTGATCGGGCACCCACTGGAGCTCCTCGCCGCGCTTGAGCAGGGCCTCCTTGAGGTCGTCGTCGCGGCCACCGTTGGTGATGTACCACTGGCGGGTCGAGACGATCTCCAGCGGCTTGTCGCCCTTCTCGTAGAAGTTGGCCTTGCGCATCGTCGGCGTCGGCTCGGAGATCAGCTCGCCGGACTCGCGCAGCATGGCGACCGTCTCCTCGCGGGCGGAGTAAGTCGTCTTGCCCGCGATCCGCCGGTACGGCCCCGGGTCCGGGATCCAGGAGGGCGTGTCGCGGATGACCCGACCGTCGCGGCCGAGGATCGTGCGGGTCGGCAGGTGCAACTCGCGCCACCAGGTCACGTCGGTGAGGTCACCGAACGTACAGCACATGGCGATGCCCGACCCCTTCTCCGGTTCGGCGTCGCGGTGCGCCAGCACCGGCACCTCCACCCCGAACACCGGGGTGGTCACGGTCGTCCCGAACAGGCCCTGGTAGCGCTCGTCGTCGGGATGGGCGATCAGCGCGCAGCACGCGGCGAGCAGCTCGGGGCGGGTCGTCTCGATGATGATGTCGGCGCCGTCGGCCCCCTGCCCGCTGCCGGCCCCCTTACCGCCGTCGGTGCGGTGGAAGGCCAGTGAGTGGTAGAAGCCCGGGTAGTCCCGGGCCTCCAGCTCGGCCTGGGCGACGGCGGTCTGGAACGTCACGTCCCACATCGTCGGCGCTTCCGCCAGGTACGCCTCACCGCGGGCGTGGTTGTGCAGGAAGGCGCGCTGGGCCACGGCCTGGGACTCATCGGAGATGGTGGTGTAGAGCAGGTTCCAGTCGACCGACAGCCCGACGTGACGCCACAGGTCCTCGAAGACCTGCTCGTCGACCGCGGTCAGGCGGTGGCACAGGTCCACGAAGTTGCGGCGGCTGATCGGCACCTGGTGCTTCGCGTTCGGCTTCGCCGGCGGCTCGAAGTCCGGGTCGTAGGAGACCGACGGGTCGCAGCGCACGCCGTAGTAGTTCTGCACGCGGCGCTCGGTCGGCAGACCGTTGTCGTCCCAGCCGATCGGGTAGAACACCGCCTTGCCCTGCATCCGCTGGTAGCGGGCGATGATGTCGGTGTGGGTGTAGGAGAACACGTGCCCCACGTGCAGCGAGCCGGAGACGGTCGGCGGCGGGGTGTCGATGGAGAAGACGGCCTCGCGCGGGGCGTGCCGATCGAAGGCGTAGGTGCCCTGCTCGGCCCACCGCTTGCCCCAGGCGTCCTCCAGGCCCTCCAGCGCCGGGTGCTCCGGTACCCGCGCCGCTACCGCACTGCCGGTCGGGGCGGTGGGAGCGGACGGATGCGTCTGGAGGGGTGCGTTCATGGGGGGTATCTTACGTTTCCGGTCCGACAGAGGCATCTCGCGCGGGCGCGCGAGACCGCCTGCGGCGGGTCGCTGGACTGCGCCGTGCAGCGGGCCCGCCTAGACTCGTGCCGCCATGACTCAGTCATCCTCCGATACCCCCGACGCCCGCGCGACCGCACATGTCCGGGAGCCCGCGTCCGGGCGCCATCAGCAGATCTCCGCGACCCTCCAGCGGCGCTGGCCCGAACACCGGGTCGGCCCGTCGCTGGACCGGATCCGAGCGCTGTGCGACCTCCTGGGCGATCCGCAGCGGGCGATGCCGGTCATCCAGATCACCGGGACGAACGGCAAGGGCAGCACCGCCATCATGGTCGATGCGTTGCTGCGCTCGGTGGGGCTGCGTACCGGCCGGTTCGGATCGCCCCACCTGACCGACGTGCGCGAGCGGATCTGCGTCGACGGGGTGCCGATCAGCGCCGACCGCTTCGATGACGCGTGGGACGATATCGCCCCGTACGTGTCGATCGTCGACGGACGCCGGCTCGGCGGAATCGAGATGACCTTCTTCGAGGTGCTCACCGGCTTGGCGTACGCCGTCTTCGCCGATGCTCCGGTCGACGTGGCCGTGGTGGAGGTCGGCATGGGTGGCCTGTGGGACGCCACCTCGGTAGCGGATGCCACGGTGGCGGTGCTGGCGCCGATCAGCTACGACCACATGCACATCCTGGGCAACACCCTGACCGAGATCGCCACCGAGAAGGCAGGCATCATCAAGGCGGGCAGCCACGTCGTCAGCGCCGGCCAGGATCCGGAGGCGGCGCGGGTGATCCTGGCCCGCTGCGCAGAGACCGGATCACCGCTGTCGGCCGAGGGACGCGATTTCGGACTGCTGGACCGGGTGCCCGCCCTGGGCGGGCAGGTCATCGCCGTCGAGGCGGCCGGCGGCCCGGTCCGCGACCTGCACCTGCCCCTGTACGGGGAGCACATGGCCCACAACGCGGCGCTGGCGGTCGCCGCGGTCGAGGCCCTCCTCGGCGGCAAGCCGCTGGAGCCACCGGTGATCCAGGACGGCTTCGATCAGGTCGTCGCGCCCGGGCGGATGGAGGTCGTCCGCCGGTCGCCGACGATCGTGCTCGACTCGGCGCACAACCCGCACGGCGCCCGCGCGGTGGCGGCGACGATCACCGAGGCGTTCACCTTCGACCCGCTGATCGGGGTCTTCGCCGCCATGCGCGACAAGGACATCCACGGCGTGCTGGAGATCCTGGAACCGGTGATGAACCGCATCGTCGTCACCACTGTCGCCTCCACCGACCGGGCCGCGGCGCCGTCCGAGCTCGGCGAGATCGCCCGCGAGATCTTCGGCGCCGACCGGGTCCGCGAGGCCCCGACCATGGCCGAGGCGCTGGAGATCGCCGTGGCCGACGCGGACCGCCTGCTGGCATCGGGTCCCGACCCGGATCTCACCCGGGCCGAGGGGGAGCCGCCGGCGACACCCGGCATCCTGGTCACCGGCACGGTGATCGGGGTGGGGGAGGCCCGCGGCTTGCTCGTCCCGGGCGAGGAAGCGGCGGGAGAGTCCACCTCTGCCGCATCCGCCGGGCCGGCAACGAGCCAGATCGAGATCGGCACGACCGATTGGGGAGCGGCGACCGCCGCGGAGGAGGACGGCGATGCTCGATCGTGACAATCCGATGATGCGGGCCCTGATGGCCACGCTCTCGTTCGAGGTGATCGTCTACCTGCTGGCCGTGGCGGTGATGATCCTGGTCGACGGGGTCCGGCCCGTGGTCGCCGTGGGGCTGGCCGGGGCCGCCTCCGGGTTGGCGCTGGTGGCCGCCGCGACGCTGCGCCGGCCCTTCGGCCAGCCACTCGGCTGGGCCGCCCAGGTCGCCGGACTCGCCCTGGGCTTCGTGACCCCGATCATGTTCGTGGTCGCCGGGGTCTTCACCGGCCTGTGGGTCGCCGGGTACGTGTTGGGCCGCCGGATCGAGGCGGAGAGCGATCGCCCTCGTCCGTGAAGTGCCCTCGTCCGTGAAGTGCCCTCGTCCGTGAAGTGATTGTCACACCTGTTCGATAGGGTGAGGGTATGAGCGAAGTGCAGCGCACCCTTGTCCTGATCAAGCCGGACGCCGTGGCCCGGGGGCTGGTGGGCACCGTCCTGGCCCGCTACGAGACGAAGGGGTTGCGCGTCGTCGCCCTGCAGATGCGCACCATCGACGCGACACTGTCCGACACCCACTACGCCGAGCACCTCGAGCGCGCCTTCTATCCGGGATTGCGCGACTTCATCACCTCCGGCCCGCTCGTCGCGCTCGTGCTGGAGGGCGACGAGGCGATCGAGGTCGTCCGGATCCTCAACGGTGCCACCGACGGCCGCCGCGCCTCTCCCGGCAGCATCCGTGGCGATTTTGCCCTGTCCAACCAGCGCAATCTCGTCCACGGCTCCGACGGCCCGGAGAGCGCCGCCCGCGAGATTGCCCTCTGGTTCCCCGAGCTTGCCTCCGGTCCGGGCGGTCGATGACAGCCCTGCTGATCGCTCATGCCGTCCTGGCGATTCTTGCTCCCGTCCTGGCCCGTCCGCTCGGCCAGCGGGTGTTCTGGCTGGTGGCGTTGGTCCCGGCCGCCTCGGCGGCCTGGCTGGTCGGCATCGGACCGACCATCCTGGCCGGCGGGACGTACGTGGCCCGGTGGACCTGGATCGACGCGCTCGGGCTGACCCTCGATCTGCGGATCGGCCTGCTCCAGTGGATCCTCGGCCTGGTCGTCACGGTGATCGGCGCACTGGTGATGGTCTACTGCCGGTGGTACTTCGCCACCGACCCACCGCAGGCACGGGTGGCGGGGTTGCTGCTCGGCTTCGCCGGCGCGATGCTCGGGCTGGTCAGCGCCGACAACCTGCTGGGCCTGTACATCTTCTGGGAGCTGACCACCGTCTTCTCCTACCTGCTCGTGGGCCACAATCCGCTGCGCGCCGCCAACCGGGGCGCGGCGATGACGGCCCTGCTCGTCACCACCTTCGGCGGCCTGGGCATGTTGGCCGGGTTCCTTCTCCTGGCCGACCTGACCGGGACGTCGTCGTTGTCGGCGATCGTCGCCGACCCGCCGTCGGGACCGGTCGCCGTCACCGCGACGATGTTGGTCATCCTCGGCGCCCTGACGAAGTCGGCCCAGGTCCCCTTCCACTTCTGGCTGCCGGGGGCGATGGCCGCGCCGACACCGGTCTCCGCGTACCTTCACTCCGCTGCGATGGTCAAGGCCGGCATCTATCTGATCGCGGTGCTGTCCCCGGGGTTGGCCGGCGTCCCCGGCTGGCGACCCGTCCTGTTGGCGGTTGGCGCCGTCACGATGGTGCTGGGCGGCTACCGCGCGCTCCGGCAGAACGACATCAAGCTGCTGCTGGCCTACGGCACCGTGTCCCAACTCGGCTTCCTCATCGTCCTGTTCGGGGCGGGGACGCGGGCGGCGGCCTTCGCCGGGGTGGCCTTGCTGGTGGCGCATGCGGTGTTCAAGTCCACGCTGTTCCTCGTCGTCGGCATCGTCGATCACTGCGCGCACACGCGCGACCTGCGGGAGCTGTCGCGGGTCGGGCGTCAGATGCCGCTGGTCGCCGCGGTCGCGACGATGGCGGGTCTGTCGATGGCCGGGCTACCGCCGACGGCGGGTTTCGTCGCCAAGGAGTCCGCCTTCGAGGCGGCGGTTGCCTGGCTGGGGCCGTCGGGCGGGCAAACCGGGATGCTCCCCGGACCGGCCTGGGCCCTGGTGATCATGCTCGTCCTCGGCTCGGTGCTGACCGCCGCATACACCCTGCGGTTCCTGTGGGGCGCCTTCGCCGGCAAGCGCGGGGTGCCGAAGCCGACCCCGGTCGACGAGGTCGGGCCCGGTTTCGCCTTCGCCCCGACGCTGCTCGGTCTCAGCAGTGTGCTGCTTGCCTTCGTCGGGCCCCAGTGGACCACGATCATCGAACCTTTCGCCGCCACGCTCGCGGTCGGCGAGGAACCCGACGGGCTGGCGCTGTGGCACGGCTTCACGGTCCCGCTGGCGCTGTCCGCGATCTGCTGGGTCGGCGGCGGTCTGCTCTTCGTCGTCCGGGAGCGGGTGACGGCGCTGCAGGAGACCATGCCGTACGTGATGTCGGCCAACGAGGTCTACTACCGGATCCTGCGGGGGCTGGACCAGTTGGCCGTCGAGGTGACCGCCCGTGTGCAGCCAGGATCCCTGCCGCTCTACCTGGGGGCGATCCTCGGCGTGTTCGTGCTGTCCGCCGGCACCGCGGTGTTCTTCCAGCCGGGGCTCGGTGGCGGCGTACGCCTGTGGGACACCCCTGCCCAGGCGGTGATCGGGGTGCTCATCTGCGCGGCGGCGTGGCTGGCCGCCAGCAGCCGAGGGCGACTCAAGGCGGTGATCCTCGTCGGCGTGACCGGGTACGGTGTGGCGCTGTTGTTCCTGCTGCACGGTGCGCCCGACCTGGCGCTCACCCAGGTGCTCACCGAGACCGTGTCGGTGGTGGTGTTCGTCCTTGTGCTGCGGAAACTGCCGAAGTACTTCACCGACCGGCCGCTGACCTCGACGAGGTGGTGGCGGATCGTCCTGGCGGTCCTCGTCGCCGCCACCGTCGTCGGCACGGTGCTGGTGACGGCCACGGCCCGCCGTGCCACGCCGATATCGGTGCAGTTGCGCGACGCCGCCTGGCAGTTCGGCTACGGGCGCAACATCGTCAACGTCACCCTGGTCGACACCCGGGCCTGGGACACCCTCGGTGAGATCACCGTGTTGCTGGTCGCCGCCACCGGCGTCGCCTCGCTCATCTTCATCCGTGCCCGCTACGGGCGCCGGTCCCCGGCGGAGGCCAGGAACGACGTCCACCGCGCCCAGGACGCCGCGGCCACGCCGGCCGCCCCGCCATGGCTGCGCGGCGGCCTGACCCTGTCCCCGCTGCGCCGCTCCCTGGTGATGGAGGTGATCACCCGGCTGCTGTTCCCGATCATGATCCTCACCTCCGTGCAGGTCCTGATGGCGGGCCACAATGCGCCCGGCGGCGGGTTCGCCGGCGGGCTGATCGCCGGGCTGGCCCTGGTGGTGCGCTACCTCGCCGGTGGGCGCCACGAGCTGGACGAGGCGGCACCGGTGGACGCGGGCGTCGTGCTGGGCAGCGGGATGGTCGTGTCCGTGCTCGCGGCGGTCGGCCCCCTGCCGTTCGGCGGGACGATCCTGCAGTCCTACGAACTCGACATCCACCTGCCGGGGCTCGCGGGCCTCGATGTCGCCGGTTTCCACCTGCCCCTGCTGGGCGACATCCACCTCGTGACCTCGGTGTTCTTCGATATCGGGGTCTACCTGGTGGTCATCGGCCTGATGCTCGACATCGCCCGCAGTCTCGGCTCCGGCATCGACGTCCAGGCCGAGCAGGACCGGGCACCGCAGCCGATTCTCGGTGGCGGTGTCCGCGGCGGGCGCAGTGCGATTCGCCTGCCGGGCCGGCCGCTGACCAAGCCACAGGAGAGCGACATCTGATGGCGCCCAATCTCACCCTCGTCCTGATCAGCGGGTTCCTCATCGCCTGTGGCATCTACCTGCTGTTGGAGCGGTCCCTGACCCGGATCCTCGTTGGCATCCTGCTGGCCTCCAACGGGGTCAACCTGCTCTATCCGATTGTCGCCGGCCCGGCCCGTGAGCCGGCCTTCGTCACCGACGACGTGACCCGGCCGATCACCGATCCGCTGCCGCAGGCCATGGTGCTGACCTCGATCGTCATCACCCTCGCCACCACGGCGTTCCTGCTCACCATGGCGTACCGGGCCTTCCAGGTCACCGGCCACGACGAGGTGCAGGACGATGTGGAGGACACCGTGATCCGTCGGCTCGCCCAGTTCGACGAGGCCTCGGCGTCGTACGACGAGGCTGCCGGTACGGGCGAGCCCGGTGAGGAGTCCGGCACCGACCAGCCCGGGACGGAGGGCGCCCGATGACCTGGCTCGTCGCGATGCCGGTCCTGCTGTCGCTGCTCGGCGCCGGGGTCACCCTGATCACCGGCCGACGACCGCAGGCACAGCGGGCGGTGTCGGTGGCGGTGCTCGCCGCGGTGACGGCCGTGGCGGGGATCCTGATGTACCGGGCGGACCACTTCGGCCCGCAGGTGTTGCGGATCGGCGCGTGGCCGGCGCCGCTGGGGATCACCCTCATCGCCGACCGGTTGTCCACCCTGATGTTGCTCGTGTCGGCGATCATCTGCCTGCTGGTGCTGCTCTTCTCGCTCGGCCAGGACGAGGAGCAACGCCGCAGGGAGACCCCGATCTCGATCTTCCACCCGACCTTCCTGGCGTTG
>CAZGWN010000002.1:0-114676 GCA_964528755.1 uncultured Propionibacteriaceae bacterium | reverse complement strand
CTGACCCCGTATCGAAAGATCACGAAACGGATACACCACTACCAGGGACTTGACCACAAGGTGGGCGGCCACACTGAACACACCGCTTTCCGGACAGACACGCGCACGCCCGTTCGAGACGCTGGTGGACCCGGCCGCCAACGCCGATGCGCCCACCTGGGCCGCGAACGCCGACTAGGCACGGGCCCGGCCATTGATTCTTCGGGCCAAGGTTCGAGCCTTGTGCGTCGGGTGCCCCCGCTGGGATTCGAACCCAGACTGTGGCGGGTTTAAGCCGCCTGCCTCTGCCATTGGGCTACGGGGGCCTCTACTCCGACGGCAACGGACCGGCATCGCCGCGCAAGGCCCACGCGGCGACCCCGTCGAGGATGTCGCTCTCCGACACCATCAGCTCGGCCACCGTCAGCCGCCTGGCGATCCGGTCCAGGACCAGTGCACCGGCGCCGATGACCTCGGCCCGCTTCGGGTGCAGCGACGGGATCGTCCGCAACCGCGCCACCGGCGCGGTGACGAACCGCTCGGCCTCCGCCTCCAGCTCGGCCACGCCGATCGTCGCGCCGTGCAAGGTCTCCCGATCGTACGCCGGCAGGTCCAGCTGCGCGGCCACCAGCGAGGTGACCGTCCCGGCCACACCGATCCAGGTCCGCGCCGAGGCGAGGTCGACCCCACAGCCGCCCAGCGCATCGTCCACGGTCTGCCGCGCTTCCTCGATCTGGTCGGGCGTGGGCGGGTCCCCGCGCAGGATCCGCTCCCGCAGGCGTACGCAGCCCAGGTCCAGCGACACAGCCTGCCGTACGGTCCCGTCGCTGTCCCCGAGCACCAGCTCGCTCGACCCGCCGCCGACATCGGTGACCAGCACGGGGCCGGCAACCCTACGGCCCAGCGCCGCCAGGCCGGCGAGTGCCCCGTGGAAGGACAGGTCCGCCTCGCGCCGGCCGGACACCACCGTCGGAGGTATCCCGAGCCGGTCGCGTACGCCGGCGACGAACACCGAGCGATGGCCGACGTCGCGGGCGGCGGAGGTGGCGACCATACGGATCCGGTCGGCGGGCACGCCGGCGGCGCGGATGAGGGACGCGTACTCCTCGATCACCGTGAAGGTCCGCGCCAGCGCCGCCGGGGAGAACTCGCCGGTCGCGTCCACACCTTCCCCCAGCCGGGGGATCCGCAGCAGCCGGGTGACCTCTCGGACCGGACCGAGGCCGGGCTCGGCGGGTCCGTCCGGTACGGCGTCGGGCTCGGGTGCCTCGACGATGAGCAGCCGCACCGAGTTGGTGCCGCAGTCGATTCCCGCCGCGCGGATCATGCGACCTCCGGTCCGCACGGGGACGTCCAGAACTGCCCGAGCCGTTCCAGCACCTCATCACCGAGCGGGTTGACGCCGGGTCCGGCGGCCAGGGCGTGGGCGGCCAACACGTGCAGGCATTTGACCCGGTCGGGCATGCCGCCGGCGCTGATTCCCTCGATCTCTGGCACCTGACCGAGCCTCTCGCGGTCGGTCAGATACGCCGTGTGGGCCGCCCGATAGCGCGCCGCCAGGTCCGGATCGGTGCGCAGTCGGGCGCTCTGCTCGGCCATCAGCCCGGATGCCTCCAGGGTCGAACAGGCGCTGACCGCCCGCGGACAGGTGAGGTAGTACAGGGTCGGGAACGGCGTCCCGTCGGGCAGCCGCGGTGAGGTCATCACGACGCCAGGACGGCCGCAGGGACAGCGCCAGGCGATCCCGGCAACCCCTCGGGGCGTACGCCCCAGTTGCGCGGCGATCACCAGCTCGTCCTCGGGGCTCATCGGTTCGGGCACGGGGTCCAGTGTCCCACCACCCGGCAGGCCGGGTCGTCCGCTGCCGCCATGCCGGACCCGTATCCGACACCGGTGGATCCTGCGGGGTCTTCCACGGAATTTCCACCGGCGTCGATTCACCGACCGCGAGCCGATCGGGTCAACCTCCGGGCGTCGGCGACGCGTCGCCGGTCGCCCCGACCGGAGCCGGGCTCGCACTCGGCGAGGCGTCGGCCTCCCCCACCGGCTGTTGCTCCGATTCGGCGGCCGTGGGGGTGTCGGCGGTCTTCGCGGTGCCCCACAGCTTCAGCCACCAGGCATCGGCGGCGGGCGTGTCGTCCTGGCCGTGGCGGGAGTCCAGCGCGGCTCCGTCCAGCGGTTTGCCGTCCGGCCCGATCACCCGGTAGCCGGTCTCGCCGGGTAGCACCCAGCCGAACCGCTCCCGGGCCTGCTGCTCGACGTACGCCGGGTCGTCCCACTGGTCGAGTTGCCGGTCGAGGTCGTCGATCGCCTGCTGGCGTTGCTCGATCTCGGTGGTGAGTTGGGCGATCTCGCGCTGCTGGCGGAAGTAGATCTGCAGGCTGGCGATCATCGACCCGACCACCAGGAAGACGGCGACGGTCAGGGCCAGCACCCGAACCGCCACCGTGGGCACCGGACCGCGCGGCGGGAGCGGGCGAGAGCCGGGCCCGGCGGGGTTGTCCTCCCCGTCCGGCCCGGCTCCCGTACGTGTCACTCCTTCATCGGCCACGCACACCAGTGTGGCCGATCATCCAAGCGGTTCAGCCCTGGAAACGCGGGAAGGCGCTACGACCCGCGTACGAGGCGGCCTCGTCGAGGTCCTCCTCGATGCGCAGGAGCTGGTTGTACTTGGCGACGCGGTCGGTACGGGCCGGGGCGCCGGACTTGATCTGGCCGGCACCGGTGGCGACGGCCAGGTCGGCGATGGTGGTGTCCTCGGTCTCACCGGAACGGTGCGACATCATGGTGCGGAAACCGTTGCGGTGAGCCAGCTCGACGGCGTCGAGGGTCTCAGTCAGCGAACCGATCTGGTTGACCTTGACCAGCAGCGCGTTGGCGGCGCCGGTGTCGATGCCCTTCTGCAGACGCTCGACATTGGTGACGAAGAGGTCGTCGCCGACGATCTGGATCTTCTCGCCGAGGACCTGGGTGATCTTGGTCCAGCCCTCCCAGTCCTCCTCGTCCAGCGGATCCTCGATGGATACGATCGGGAAGGAGTTGACCCAGCCCTCGTAGATCGCGATCATCTCGTCGGTGGTCTTGGGCTGGCCCTCGAAGAGGTACGCCCCGTCCTGGTGGAACTCGGAGGCGGCCACGTCGAGCGCCAAGGCGATCTCGGTGCCGGGCTTGAGGCCGGCCGCGGTGATCGCCTCGACGATGAGTTCCAAGGCCGCCGAGTTGTGCGGCAGGTTCGGCGCGAAGCCGCCCTCGTCACCCAGGCCGGTCGACAGCCCCTTGTCCTTGAGGACCTTCTTGAGCTGGTGGTAGACCCGGGCGCCCCACTCGACCGCCTCGTGGAAGGAGGACGCGCCGATCGGAGCGATCATGAACTCCTGGACGTCCACGTCGGAGTCGGCGTGTGCGCCGCCGTTGAGGATGTTCATCATCGGGACGGGAAGCACGTGCGCCGACGGGCCGCCGACGTACTTGTAGAGCTCCAGCTCGGCCGAATCGGCCGCAGCCTTGGCGACGGCCAGGGACACGCCCAGGATCGCGTTGGCACCGAGCTTGGCCTTGTTGGGGGTGCCGTCCAGGTCCAGCATCGCCTTGTCGACCAGGCGCTGCTCGGTCGCGTCCAGGCCGATGAGTTCGGGGCCGATCTGTTCGATGACGTTCTCCACAGCCTTGAGCACGCCCTTGCCGCCGAAGCGGGAAGCGTCGCCGTCCCGCAGCTCGACCGCCTCGAACTGGCCGGTCGACGCACCCGACGGGACGTCGGCGCGGCCGTACGACCCGTCGTCGAGCGCGACCTCGACCTCCACGGTCGGGTTGCCGCGCGAGTCAAGAATCTCACGGGCGTCGATGAAATCGATGCTTGCCACGATGGTTGCCTTTCGATCAGCCTCTGACGTGCGTGCGGGCCGGCCACGGGGACCGTGCCAGCACGCCTGAGCCCCAGCCTAGACAAGGCCCGGGGCAGGCCGCCGGGCACCCCCGGGGTGAGGCGGTGGAGATTCGAGGGGGGATCCCGCAGTTGGTGGTCATAGGGCAGCCCTATGTGGTGGCGCGCCGTTGCACGTCACGACGAATCCCTGCGGGGATGCATAGGCCTGTCCTATGACCACACCCTGCGGGGGTGCCCCCCGCGGAGCCACGTGTGTCTCAGGGGCCCGGTCGCCGGCGACCCCGACGTCACGAACCAGGCGGGCCGAAAGACAGACCGGGAGCCCTCACCCCCCGCGAAACCGACCCACCCCCCGGGAATGACCCTGCACCCAGGGACATTCCCGGGGGGTGAACAGCTATTCCGCGGCCCCCAGAACCTCCACCCTCCCCCACCCCCGGCAATGACCCCACCCCCACCCGAAGGCACGGACGACCAAGAGACAGGCCGCCCAGAGGCGCCCCCGCCCGCAAGCCGGGTCGGTTCGTAAGCCCGGGTCACCGGGGCGGGCCCGGCGAGGCCGAACTTCACCATCCGGGTACACCAATCGCCCGGACTACCTCCACCATGCCTTGACAAGGCCAAAGGCACCCCGGTGATCAACGGATCCGGGGCCCCCGAACGCCGCCCGGATCCCCGACCCCTCCCGGACCCCCGGCGCCGCCCGGATCCCCGGTCTCGGCCGCCCGGACCGCCCCCTCGAGCCCGCGCAACGCATCCCGGGTGGCCTGCTCGGCATCGACGCCGCAGGCCTGGGCACGGGCGACCAACGCCAGCACTGCCCGGCCGACCTCCTCGGCGCTGATCGGGTCGGTGGGCAGGTCGACTCCCTGGCCGGCCAGGTCCACCCTGTGCGATCGGGCGCGGTCGATCACCTTGGTGGCCCGGTGCACGGCCGACAGTTGCTGCGGAATCCCCTCCAGTGCCGACGTCCGCCCCTTGAGTCGACGCTTGCGGGCCTCCCAACTCGCGTCGAGGTCCTCGGGGAGATCCTGGCCGGCGAAGATGTACGGGTGCCGGCCGATCAGCTTGTCCGCCACGCCACGGGCGACGTCGTCGATGTCGAAGCCCTCCCCGTCGGGTTCGGCGGCGATCGCGGCGTGGAAGACGACCTGGATCAGCAGGTCGCCGAGTTCCTCGCGCAGGTCCGTGGCGTCACCGGCCTCGATCGCCTCGACGGCCTCCATCGCCTCCTCGACCAGATAGGGGACGAGGCTGCGGTGGGTCTGCCGGGCATCCCACGGGCACTCGCCCCGCAGGATCGCCATCACCGTGATGAACCGGTCGACCTCGGGATGTGCCGCGGCGGGATCGGCGGCGGGCGCCTCGCGCCGCGCGGTCGAGCCCCCGGGCCGCGCGGGCAGTCCGTCAGTTCCCCGAGCCGGCACCCTGGACCGCCACCGACAACGAACCGGACCCGGTGACCAGCGTCATCTGCTGGGTATCCCAGGTGCCGTACCGAGGATTGATCCGGATGTCGGTACCGGCCTGCTGGGACGCCAGCGCCGTCGACCCGACGGTGGAGCTGGCGTACAGCACGTCGGCGACCGCGTCCGTGTAGAGCTGGGTGCCGGGGTTCTCGGCGAGAGCCGAGCCGCCCGGCACGGTGGCCAGCGCCGCCTCCCGGTCCGCCGGCGAGATCTGGTTGCCGGCATCCGCCACGGCCTGCTGCGCAAGGGACTGGACCACCAACGCGGCCACCACGATCTGCTGGTCCCGCAGGGTCGGCTCGGTGCCCGCCGTGCTCGCCAACGCGGTGGCGGTCTGCTGGACCTGCTCGATCGTGTAGTTGTCGCCGTTGATCACGAGCGCGTCCGACCCCGACCCGGCGGCACACCCGGTCAGGCCGACGACGACGCCGGCGGCCACGACGGAGGCGAGCCCGCGCACGACCCGGGAACGGGCAGGCCCGCGCCGGTCCCGGGAACGGGGGCGCGAGGTCGGGAGCTGGGCACGGGATTTCATGGACACTCCGATCGGTCGGTGGCTCATCGTGGGGATCCTACGCGTTCGGGCGCGCGGGCCGGGTCCGCGGGTCAGGTCCGGGTGTGCGGGTCAACTCCGGGCGCCGGCCCGTACGGTCTCCGGCTCGCCGGTCCGCTGCTGTGGCGGAGGGCCGGGTGGGGTGAGGATCTCCCGGACCACGTCGCCGGCCCAGCCGAGCAGATCCCGGTTCTCCAGCGGACGACCGCCCAGGGGCGAGGTCATCGGACGCGGCACGAGCACCTGCCCGACCTGCGGCTTGTAGATGCTGCGCGGGTGCAGCCGGGCCAGCTTGACCTGACGCGACTCGGGCAGTTTCACCGGCGAGAACCGTACGTTGCCGCCCTGGACAACCACCTCGCGCAGCCCGGCGGCGCGGGCCAGCAGCCGGAACCGGGCCACCTCCAACAGCGTCTCGACCGGGTCGGGCACCGGGCCGTAGCGGTCGGTCAGTTCGGCCCGCACCTCGTCGATGTCGGCCTCCGTGCGCACCTCGGCGATGGTCTTGTACATCTCCAGCCGCAGCCGCTCCGACCCGATGTAGTCCTCGGGCAGGTGCGCGTCGACGGGCAGCTCGATCCGGGTCTCTGCCTCGGTCCGCTCCTCGGCGTCGCCGCGGTACTCCGCAACGGCCTCACCGACGAGTCGTACGTACAGGTCGAAGCCGACATCGGCGATGTGCCCGGACTGTTCGCCGCCGAGCAGGTTGCCGGCGCCGCGCATCTCCAGGTCCTTGGTGGCGATCGCCATCCCGGCGCCGATATCGGTGTTGGCCGCCAGGGTGGCCAGCCGGTCGTGGGCGGGCTGGGACAGCGGCTTGTCCGGCGGGTAGAGGAAGTAGCAGTAGCCGCGTTCCCGGCCTCGGCCGACCCGGCCGCGCAACTGGTGCAACTGGGACAGTCCCATCTGGTCGGACCGCTCGACGATGAGGGTGTTGGCACTGGAGATGTCCAGGCCGGCCTCGACGATGGTGGTGGAGACCAGGACGTCGGCGCGCCGTTCCCAGAAGTCGACCATCACCCGCTCCAACGCCCGCTCGCCCATCTGGCCGTGGGCCGTGACGACCCGGGCCTCGGGGACCAGCTCGGCGATCCGGGAGGCGACCTTGTCGATCGTCTGCACCCGGTTGTGCACGAAGAAGACCTGGCCCTCGCGGAGCAACTCGCGCCGGATCGCGGCGACCACCTGACCCTCGTCGTACGACCCGACGAAGGTCAGCACCGGGTGCCGCTCCTCCGGCGGGGTGGCGATGGTGGACATCTCGCGGATCCCGGTGATCGCCATCTCCAATGTCCGCGGGATCGGGGTGGCCGACATGGCCAGCACGTCCACGTTCATCCGCAGCTTCTTCAACTGCTCCTTGTGCTCGACGCCGAAGCGCTGCTCCTCGTCGACGATGACCAGACCGAGGTCGGAGAAAACCACCTCGGAGGAGAGCAGCCGGTGGGTGCCGACGATGACGTCGATCCGGCCGGCCGCGAGGTCGTCGAGGATGCCTCGGGCCTCCTTGTCCGTCTGGAACCGGGACAGTGCGGCGACCCGGACCGGGAACCCGGCGTAGCGGTCGGCGAAGGTCTGGTAATGCTGCTGGACAAGCAGGGTCGTCGGCACCAGGATCGCCACCTGCTTGTTGTCCATCACCGCCTTGAACGCCGCCCTCACGGCGATCTCGGTCTTGCCGTAGCCGACGTCACCACAGATCAACCGGTCCATCGGCACCGTCTGTTCCATGTCGCGCTTGACGTCGTCGATGGCGGACAACTGGTCGGGCGTCTCGGTGTAGTCGAAGGCGTCCTCCAACTCCCGCTGCATCGGCGTGTCGGGGCTGAAGGCGAAGCCCTTGGTGGCCTGGCGCGCCGCGTACAGCCGGACGAGTTCACCGGCGATCTGCTTGACTGCCCGGCGGGCGCGTGACTTGCGCTTGGCCCAGTCCGAGCCGCCCATCCGGTCCAGGACGGGCACCTCGCCGCCGACGTAGCGGGTGACCTGGTCCAGTTGCTCCATCGGGACGAAGACCCGGTCGCCGGGCTGGCCGCGCTTGCTCGGCGCGTACTCGATGACCATGTAGTCCCGGGTCGCGCCGCCGACGGTCCGCTGGACCATCTCGACATAGCGCCCGACCCCGTGGTGCTCGTGCACGACCGGGTCACCGGGCTTGAGCTCCAGCGGGTTGATCGCCTTGCGACGCCGCGCGGGCATCTTGCGCTCGGCCCGGTCGGCGGCCACCTGACCGGACAGGTCCCCGGTCGTCCACACCGCCAGCCGTACGCTGTCGAGCAGGAAGCCGTGCCGGATGCCCGAGGTGACCACGTCGACAACGTGCGGCTGCGGCGGCTCGGGGATGTCGGGGACGACGCGGGCGGCGAGGTCGTGTTCGGCGAGCAACTCGGCCAGCCGCCGGGTGGTGCCCTGTCCTTCGGCGCTCATCACCACGCGCCACTCGTCGCCCAGCGCGGCGGCGATCTCGGCCACGGCCCGTTCGGTGTCGCCCGACCAGCTGTGCGCGTCGCGGGCCGCGATGGTGCGGGCGGTCACCGACTGGTCGGCGAGGAGGGACAGAGCCTCCTCGGCGACGTCGACCCCCTCGCCGTCGTCCGCGGCGGCGGCCGCCGCGGCTGCTGCAGGGGTGAACGGCGACACCGTCCACCAGGACAGGCCGCGGTCCAGCGCGTGCGCGCGGACGTCGGCCAGGGACCGGTACGCCGCCGCCTTGAGATCGATCGGCGCATTGCCGCCGGAGGCCGCGGCTGCCCACCCGGCGGCGAGGAACTCCTCGGAGGTGGCGACCAGGTCCGCGGCGCGGGTGCGGACCAGTTCGGGGTCGGCGACAAGCACGAGCGCGTCCTCGGGCAGCACGTCGACGAACAGCTCCATCCGGTCGACCAGGGCCGGGGCGAGCGACTCCATGCCGTCGGCGCCCAGGCCACGGGCGACCTTCTCCAGCATCTCGGCCAGCTCGGGATGGTCGTCGACCAGGTCGGCGGCCCGCTGCCGCACCTGGGGGGTCATCAGCAGCTCCCGGCACGGGGAGCAGACCACCTCTGCCAGTGTCTCCTCGGTGGAGCGCTGGTCGGCCACCATGAAGTGGCGGATGTCATCGATCGTGTCGCCGAAGAAGTCGATCCGGACCGGGTGCTCCAGGGTCGGCGGGAAGACGTCGAGGATGCCGCCGCGGACCGCGAACTCCCCGCGCCGCTGCACCATGTCGACCGGCAGGTAGGCGGCATCGACCAGCGCCCGGGCGACGTCGTCCAGCGGGTGGTCCTCCCCCACCCGGAGCCGTACCGGGGCGATGTCGGCCAGCCCGGCCACCTGCGGCTGGAGCACCGAGCGGATCGGCGCGACCACGATCCGCGGCGCCGGATCCGGATCCTTGCCCGCCAGCCGGCGCAGCACCTCCAGCCGTCGCCCGACGGTGTCGGAGCGTGGGCTGAGCCGCTCGTGCGGCAGGGTCTCCCAGGCCGGGTAGTACGCCACGGCGTCCGGGCCGAGCAGCGCGGCCAGGGAGGCGGCCTGCTGCTCGGCCTCGCGGTAGGTGGCAGTGACCAGCAGGTACGTCCGGTCGGTCGCCCGGGTCAACTCCGCAGCCAGGAACGGGCGCAGGGCGGCCGGGGCGGTGATGTCACAGGTATGCAGGACGCCGGCGCGAGCATCGTCGACGCAGGTCGAGACGACGGGGTCAGCCGCGATCAGATCGAGGATGCCGGCCAGCCTGCCCGAGGTGCGTTCGGTCACCGGACAACGGTACCGCCGCCGACCGACACGCCCAAGAAATCCCCGCCCTCGGCAGGGCCGTGCGTACGGGTGCACCGGCCGGCCTCACCCGTGCGCAGGTGCCCGGAGGACCCACCCTGGCCTAGGCTGGCGGCTGTGAGCCTCCCGAATCCCCAACAGCGCCCGCCGGTCGGCTACGCGGTCGGATCCGTGCCCCTCTCGCCGCCCACCCGGTACGTCCCCCCGCCGGTCCGTACGGTCCGCCGTGCCGGCCTCCCCCTGGTCGGGATCATCCTCGCCGGGGTCGGCGCCGCCCTGGTGGCGTACATGGCCCTCGTCGGCGCCACCAACATCGGCACCTTCCTCGTCGCCGTGGTCATCGCCGGCATCGGTGCGGCCGTGGTCATCGCCGCGTACATGTGGCTGGACCGATGGGAGCCCGAGCCGCCGGCGCTGCTCATCTGGGCGTTCCTGTGGGGCGGCGGCGTCGCCACCGTCGGGGCGTTGGTGCTCCAGGAGGTGTTCCGGATCTTCGTCTGGGGCAACAACGACGTCGCGGCGACGATCATCGGTGCGCCGCTGTTCGAGGAGGGATTCAAGGGCCTGTTCCTCCTCGTCATGCTCACCGGCCTGCGCCGCCACGAGATGAACTCGCTGACCGACTGCCTGGTCTACGCGGGGATGTCGGCGATCGGGTTCGCCTTCGTGGAGAACCTGCTCTACTTCGGCACCTCCGAATCGATCGAGCAGACCGGCTTCATGCTCTTCGCCCGGATCATCATGGGTGCCTTCGCCCACCCGTTCTTCACCACCATGACCGGCATCGGGGTGTGGGCGTCGATGCGGCAACGCAATGGCGGGGCGAAGGTGTTGTGCATCCTCGCCGGCTACGTCGGCGCGATGATCCTGCACGGCCTGTGGAACGCCAGCTCGTCGTTCGGCCTGGGGACCTACTTCGGCACGTACGCGGTGGTGATGGTGCCGAGCTTCATCATCCTGGTCCGACAGGCGATCCGATCGCGGCGCCAGGAGGGGCAGACGGTCCGCGCCGAACTGCCCGAAATGGTCTGGACCGGTCTGATCACGCCCCATGAGGCCGGCTGGCTGGGCAGCCTCCGGTCCCGTCGGGACCGCACCCGCGGACTCACCCGGGACAAGGCCCGGATCATCGACGAGTACGTCGACGCGGTGACCGAACTCGCCTTCGTCCGCAACCGGATCAAGCGCGGCTTCTCCACCCCGGAGTTGCAGGCCCGGCAAGCCGAACTGGCCCTCTTCGTCGGCGGGCTGCACAGCGACGCGACGACCTTCATGGCGCCGATGGCCGCCGGTGCCCAGCCGATCCACCCGACCCCGCCGCCGCAGCAGGCGCCGATGCCGACCCACGTCATCCCGTCCGCCTGGCGCGAGGCGGGCGGTGCGCCCGGCGCCGGCGCAAATGGGCAGGTCCCGCAGACGTGGGCGCCGCCGTCGGGCAGTACGCCGTTCGGGGGCGGGGACGTCCCTCCGGGATCCTCGGGGCCGACCCCCCCACCGCCGAACCCGTGGGAGCGCCGGGGCTGAGCCGGCCGTCGACCGGCTAGGAGTTGTAGCGGTTCTGTGCGGCGGCCAACCCGTCGGTGAGAAGTTCCTCCACGGCGTCGGCGGCGCGGGCGACCTGGACCGCCAGCGCGTCCAGGGACCGCTGCGGGAACGCGCCGAGCACATAGTCGGCGGGGTTCTGCCGACCCGGCGGCCGGCCGATCCCGAAGCGCAATCGGTAGAAGTCCCCCGTGTGCAGGTGGGCCCGGATCGACTTCAGCCCGTTGTGACCGTTGTCCCCGCCGCCGAGCTTGAGCCGCATCTGGCCCAGATCGATGTCCATCTCGTCATGGACGACCAGCACATCGGCCGGCTCGATCCCGTAGAAGGCGACCAGCTTGCCGACCGGGATCCCCGACTCGTTCATGTACGTGTGCGGGCGGACCAGCGCGATCCGGATCGCGTCGGGCCCGGGAATCCCCAACCCCACCGAACTGAGCCGGGTCTCGGCCACATCGGCGCGCATTCGCGAAGCCGCCGACAACCGGACCCCGGCCCGCCGGGCCAGCTCGTCGACGACCAGATAGCCGACGTTGTGCCGGGTCCGGGCATAGGTGGGGCCCGGATTGCCGAGCCCCACCACCAGCCACATGCGTTCAGTCTCTCAGAGCCGCGGGCGTGCTCACACCTCCGAGTCCTCGGCCGGCGCCTCCTCCTCGGTCGCCGCCGGCTCTTCCTCCGCGGGCAGTTCGATGGCCTCCGCGTGGTTGACCGACACCATCAGTTCGTCGGGGTCGCCGGGGTAGCTGACGTCGGCGGGAAGCTTGAGGTCGCGGGCGAAGATCTGGGTGCCCGCCTGCAGGCCCTCGACGTTGACGAAGATCTCCTCGGGGATATCGGTGACCGGCACCTCGAGCTCGATGGTGTTGCGATCGGTGACCACCGTGGTCTCGGGGGCGGCCTCGCCTTCGATGACCAGGGCGACCTCGACGGTGACCTTCTCGTTGGCGGTCACGGCCAGCAGGTCGATATGGACCAGGTCGCCCTTGATCACGTCGCGCTGGATCTGCTTCACCAGCGCCAGCCGGGGGCGCTCCTCCCCCTCGACGGCGACCTCGAGCAGCGCGTTGTCGATGCGAAGGGCCAGCATCGACTCGTGGCCGGGCAAGGAGAGGTGCAGCGGGTCCATGCCGTGTCCGTACAGGACTGCGGGCACGCGGTGCTCGCGGCGCAGCCGCCGCGAGGCGCCCTTGCCGAACTCGTTCCGGACCTGGGCAGCAAGAGTGGCATCAGCCATGGGGTCTCCTGGGATGATCGACCCGCGCGGTGGGGCCGGTGGCGTTCGCTTGTCGGTGCCACGGACGGAGGTCATCAGCCGCCGGGCCGGGCAGAACGCCGGCCGGCCACGTCGATCACGGTCGGCGTCCGCGGACACCGGCCCTCGCCGGGGCAACCCCGGGAGTCTATCACGCGGAACTCGGGTCCTGCCTCACCAGTGGCAGCGACGTCGGGCGGAGGATTCCCGGTGGGCGCGGCGCTCCCGCAGACGCGACCCGGTGGCGATGCCGAGCACGCAACGACGGGCGTTCGTCCGGGTGACCCGCCGCAGGCGTCCTTCGGAGCGCGAGCGGGAAACGGCCCGCGCCGCCGCCATCCGTCGGCGGGACAGTGCCCGCCACGTCTGTTCTGCGCCGTGTTGCATGTGCGTCAGCCTGCCAGTCGTGACCGAATCGCAACATCACCCAAAGGAGAGACTTTCGGGCCTGTCGCAGGACGATTCGGCCGCCTGGGCCCGCACGTCACCGGGCCCGTACGACACCGGGCCCGTACGACACCGGGCCCGTACGTGACCGGGCCCGTACGTCACTGGAAGAGTTTGGTGACCGATCCGTCCTCGAAGACCTCGCGGATCGCGCGGGCGATCAGCGGGGCGATCGACAACACGGTCAGCTTCTCCACCGGCACCTCGGTGTGGATCGGCAGCGTGTTGCAGACGATGACCTCCTCGAAGGCCGACTCGTTCAGCCGCTGCGCCGCCGGGCCCGAGAGGACCGGGTGGGTCGCGGCCGCGATGACCTTCTTGGCGCCGCGTTCCTTCAGCGCGTCGGCGGCCTGGCAGATCGTGCCGGCGGTGTCGATCATGTCATCGACGAGGATGCAGACCCGCCCCTCGACGTCACCGACGACCTCGTGGACGGCGACGTGGTTGGCCACGCTGGGGTCGCGGCGCTTGTGGATGATGGCAAGCTTGCTGCCCAGTCGGTCGGTCCACATGTCGGCCAGCCGGACCCGCCCGGCGTCGGGGGACACGACGGTCATCTCGGAGGTGTCGTACCTCTTCTGGACGTAGTCCGCCAGCACCGGCATCCCCCACAGGTGGTCCACCGGCCCGTTGAAGAAACCCTGGATCTGGGCGGCGTGCAGGTCGACGGACATGATCCGGTCGGCCCCGGCGGCGCTGAACAGGTCGGCCACCAGCCGGGCCGAGATCGGCTCGCGCCCGAGGTGCTTCTTGTCCTGGCGGGCGTACGGGTAGAACGGCGCGATGACCGTGATCCGCTTGGCGGAGGCGCGCTTCAGGGCGTCGACCATGATGAGCTGTTCCATCAGCCACTCGTTGACCGGGGCGCAGTGCGACTGGATGACGAACGCGTCCGAGCCGCGTACGGACTCCTCGTACTGCACGTAGATCTCGGAGTTGGCGTAGGTGACCTGCCGGGTGGGTACCAGTTGGGTATCCATCAGCCGGGCGATCTCCTGCGCGAACTCGGGATAGGCCCGGCCCGAGAAGAGCATCAGGTGCTTCTCGGTCGGGAGCTTGAAACCGCTCACTTACTGGTCTCCTCAGGGTTGTTGACGGGGTCGGGGGAAGTCCGGGTTGCGCCGGCGACATCGTCGGTCACGGTCGACCCGGGCGCCACGTACGCACCGTCGCCGATCGTGACCGGAGCCACCACCACACTGTTGCCGCCGACGAAGGCATGGTCCCCGACCCGTGAGGAGTGTTTGGTCGTGCCGTCGTCGTTCGCGAAGATCGTGCCCGGGCCCACGTACGTCCCCGACCCGATCTCCACATTGCCGGCGTAGGCCTGGTGCGGGACCCGCGTGCCGTCGCCGATCACCGCCTGCTTGGTCTCCACAAAAGTGCCGATCCGTACGTGCTCGGCCAGTTCCGTCCCCGGGCGCAGGTGGGCGTACGGCCCGACCTGGCAGTGTGCCCCGACGGTCGCCAGCAGCCCGTGGCTGCGGACGATCCGGGCGCCCTCACCGACCTCGACGTCGCGCAGGGTCGTGTCCGGGCCGATCACCGCCTCGGCGGCGATGGAGGTCGCGCCGTGCAACTGGGTGCCGGGCAGCAGCGTGACGTCGGTGCCGAGGTCGACCGAGTCGTCGATCCACGTCGTCGCCGGGTCGACGATGGTCACCCCGGCGTACATCCACTTCTCGGCGATCCGGCGGTTGATCTCGGCGCCCATCCGGGCCAACTGGACCCGGTTGTTCACGCCTTCGGTCTGCCACAGGTCCTCGGTGACGTACGCCCCCACGCGCCGGCCCACCGCATTGGCGTGCGCGATGACGTCGGTCAGATAGAGCTCGCCCTGGGCGTTCTCGGTGGTCAGCGCCGCCAAGCCGTCGTGCAGGATGTCGGCGTCGAAGACGTAGATACCCGAGTTGATCTCGTCGATCGCCCGCTCCACCTCGGTGGCGTCCTTGTGTTCGACGATCCGGGCGACGCCGCCGTCGTCGGCCCGGACGATCCGCCCGTAGCCGGTGGGGTCGGGTACCCGGGCGGTGAGCACGGTGATCGCATCGCCGGAGGTCCGGTGCTGCCCGACCATCGCCTGCAGCGTCTCGCCGGACAGCAGGGGCACGTCGCCGTACGTGACGATCACCGTCCCGCTGATCCCGCCGAGCTCGGCCAACCCGCACATCACCGCGTGGCCGGTGCCCTTCTGCTCCGCCTGGACCGCCGTACGGACCGCGGGGGCGACGTCGTGCAGATGCGCCTCGACCTGCTCGCGCTGATGCCCGACGACGACCACCAGGTGCTCCGGCTCGACGTACTCGGCCGCGTCGACCGCCCACGACAGGAGGGACCGGCCGGCCACCTCGTGCAGGACCTTGGCCCGGGAGGACCTCATCCGCGTGCCGGCTCCGGCGGCCAGCACGACCACCGCCGATACCCCGCTGGAACCGGATCCGGTGGTTGTCGCTTCCTGGGGGACATCGGTGGTACCTGCGGACACCCTCGGCTCCTTCGGTCGGACTGGTCGGACTCTCGGATCGTCGGGTCGGTCACCGGGGACCTGCCACCCCGGAGGGACATCCTCGGCGGCACACCGCAACGCGACCGGGCCCGGCCATGACGCCCGCCATTATTGCATCGCAGGCGGCACGGGGTGGCCGATCCGAGACGAGGGGCGGGTGTTCCTGGCTCCCGAACGCCGACGCCCTCCCGGACCCAATCGCCCTCCCCGGAGGCCAAACGCGGCACGATGTATCAAACGCGGCGAGTCGACATGCCGCGTTTGATACCTCGTGCCGCGTTTGGGTTCCGGAGGTCACGCCGTGAACCCGCCTCGTGACTGCCCCGCCGGGGGTCCGCCCCGCTGCCGTACGGCGCGGTCGAACCCTCCGAGGACCCGCTCCCGTACCAGATCCGGAAACTTCAGATCGTCCCACACCATCCGTACCACGACCCAGCCGAGGTCCTGGAGCCGCTGCTCGCGCTGCTTCTCGCGAATGATGACCTGTGCCACACGCAGGCCTCCCGGGTTGTCCGCGCCATACTTCAGCGCGCCGTCGAACTCCAGCAACGTCCAGCGGTCCCGCCACCCGAAGTCCGCGTACGCCACGAACCCGGGGTCGTTCGGATCCTCGACCCGCAACTGCGGTTCGGGCGGCTCGATGCCGAGGTCGTCGAGCAGGACACGTACCCGGGACTCTCCGCCGTTCTCCGCCCGGTGATCGGCGAACGCGATCACCTCGCGAGCCCGCCCGATCCCCCGGAACCCGGCAAGAGCCCGGGCCGTCGAGCGGAGCTCGGCCCGGAACGCCTCCGGGTCGGTTCGGCTGCGCAGCGCGCGGTCGGCCACCGCCACACCCGAAACGAAGTCCAGGGTACGGGCACAGTCGACCACGGTCCGGGCCAGCGAGGTCACGGGCAATCCGCTGACCGTCGCGCGATCCCGCACCGGCAGCGGAGCCCGGTGGACGTGCCGCAGCGCCCGTCGATTCCCGCCGCTCTCACCGGCCAGCGTGACGTGTACGGGAGCCCGGGCGGCCGACCACGGAACCGGCAGGCCATGGAGCAGCGCCGCGCTGACATGGCTGAACACCTCGCCGTCGGTGAGCAGCCCCGACGACGCCCAGACCCGGGCGAGATGGGCATCTGTCGGCTCCGGCACCGGATCCTTCGAATAGACGCCGCGGCGCAGACGGACACCGGGGCCCGCACGTACCGTACGGATGGCGCCGGCCCTGGTACCTCCTCGGGTCATGAGGTCAGCGGTCCGGACGACGGGAACGCGCGGCGGCGGTTTGAGCGGTTCGTGATGGCGCACGGCTCCAGTGGAGAGCACGGTGTCGACCATTCCAAGGGCCCTACGCGGATCTGTGGACGGCGGTCGCCAGTGCCCGGAGTTGTCCACAGGAGGGGGCCGCCGATCGCGCCCCGGGCTCCGCGGCCCCGTACGCCCGGCTCGGCACCGACCCCGGCACCCAGCCCCGTACACCCAGCTCGGCACCGACCCCGACCCCAGACGCGGCACGAGGTATCAAACGCGGCGAGTCGACATGCCGCGTTTGATACCTCGTGCCGCGTTTGGGCCTGTCCAAGGCCCAAGGCCAGTAGCCCAAGGCCCAAGGCCAGGAGCCCCGGCGCTGGCTCCCCGGGCAGGAGTCGAACCTGCGTCGCTGATCCTGATTCAAAGTCAGGCGGGCCCTGCCGACAGACCAACCGGGGAATGGTGTGAGCCTGCCCAACTGTACGCAACGACAAGGCCGTGCGCACCTCTCGCTCCCGCGCCCGTGTTCGCACCCCGGCACCCACCCCGCCCTTGACTCCGTCGCCTCCGGCATGCAACTCTTGCTTTGTGGGTTTGTGGCATAACCCATAAACCCACAAACCAAGACCGAGGAGGTGAGGCGGATGCGCGGCGACGGACCGATCTACGAGCAGATCGTCGACATGATCGAGGACCGCATCCTGGCCGGGGACTACCGGCCGGACGACCTGATCATGTCCGTCCCCCAGATGTCGAAGCTCCTGTCGGTCAACCCCACCACCGCCCAGCGGGCCGTCACGGTCATGACGGACCGCGGACTCATCCACCGGAAGCGAGGCATCGGCATGGCTGTCACCACCGAGGCACGCGACATCATCCTGACCGCCCGCCGGCAGGCGTTCTACGAGCGCGCCCTGCCCGACTTCATCGCCGAGGCCCGCCGCATCGGCCTGTCCGACCACGACCTTCTCGACCTCGTGCAGGAGCGCCTGTCATGATCACGATCAACCACGTCACCAAGACGTACGGCTCGACCCTCGCCCTCGACGACCTGTCCCTGGAGTTCGACACACCCGGGCTGGTCTGCCTGCTCGGGCGCAACGGTGCCGGAAAGACGACACTCCTGCGGTCGATCGCCGGCCAGATCCCGATCAGTGCGGGCCACCTCACCGTCGACGGGCTGCCCGTCGACCCGCTGCACCAACCCGCGGGCGTACGGCTCGTCTCCCCCGACGCCGTGCACTTCAACGCCCGGCTGGCGACGTTGTTGCGCGATGCCGCGGCGATCAATCCGGCGTTCGACCTCGACGCCGCCGCCGATCTCGCCGGTGCATTCCGGCTCGATCTGCGCAAGCGGTTCGGGGCGCTGTCGTTCGGGATGCGCTCGCAGTTCAACGCGGTTCTCGCGCTGAGCTCGGGCTCCTCGACGCTGCTGCTCGACGAGCCGGTACTCGGTTTCGACCCCGTGATGCGGACCCGCTTCTACGAGGTGCTCGCCGCAACCGTCACCGATCGTGCGATCACCGCGGTCGTCTCCACCCACATCATCGACGAGATCGCCCGGGTCGCCGAACGCCTGGTGATCATCGATCGCGGCCGGGTGAGGCTGACCGCGACCGTGGCGGATCTCGACGAGACCGCCTACAGCGTGACCGGTCCGGCCGAGGCAGTACGGGCGGCAACCGACGGGCTGACCGTGCTGTCCGAGGTCAGCGCGGGTGGGTTCGTCACCCGGCTGATCCACGACCGACGGATCGAGTCGACCGACGCCGTCGCGGTCCGAACCCTCGGCCTGCAGGAGTTCTTCGTGGCGCTCGTCGGCGACGACCCGGCCGATCCGCCCGCTCCCCACCACCTCACCGAAAGGACGGTCGCCTGAGATGCGCACCACCCTCGGCATCACCCTCGTCAACTGGCGGCACTCGTTCGTCACCTACCTCGTCACGGGCCTGTTCTTCGCGGCCGGACTGTCCAACTACATCACGTCGGCCGCTCAGGACGCCCAGGACAACCAGCTTGTCCCCGTCGGCCACTTCCTCTACCTCGGCCCGATCCTGCTGGCCATCCTGCTGCCCGCCCGCCACCTCATCCGGCTCGCGCACCTGGGCGCGTCGCGCCTGGGCTACTTCGCCGGCGCCTGGCTCACCTTCGCCGTGCCGGTGGCGCTCGCCGTGTTCGCCGATATCGTCCTCCACCGCACCCTCGACCCGTACGCGCGCGAGCACTTCATCGGCGGCTTCCTCGACCTGTTCGACGTCTTCGGCTTCGCCGCGCACGGGCCGGTCGTCGCGTTCGCCCAGATGAGCTCGCTGCTGTTCCTGCTGTGCTGCTTCCTGCACACCCTGACCCTGCTGCAGGGGTCGGTGGCCGGGTGGGTGGCTGATGCGCTGATCATCGCGATCATCGCGGTGTTCACCCCGATCGCGCCGCTGCGGGCCGCGGAGGGGTGGTTCTTCCACCAGATCATCTTCCAGGGCAACTCCGCGGCCCAGATCACCACCTGCCTGAGCCTGGCGGTCGTGGTCTACGCGCTCGGCCTGATCCCGCTGCGGGCCAAGGCGCTGTAGGCCGGGGACGGCGGCGTACGCGGACGCCGCAAGTCGGTATCTGAGACACTGGCCGGGTGACCGGCTCCCCGTCCCCCTCCGACACCCCTCGCCCCCGCCGCCGGATGACTGCCACCCAGCGGCGCGAGCAACTGATCGAGGTGGGCCGGGCGCTGTTCGCCGAACGGGGCTTCGAGGGGACCACGGTCGAGGAGATCGCCGCCCAGGCGAGCGTGTCCAAGCCCGTGGTCTACGAGCACTTCGGCGGCAAGGAGGGCCTCTACGCCGTCATCGTCGATCGGGAGGTCCGCACCCTGCTCGACGCGATCCGGTCCGGCATCGACCAGGCGCGCGGCCCGCGGGCGAAGGTGGAGGCCGGCACCCTGGCGCTGCTGGACTACATCGAGTCGACCCCCGACGGGTTCCGGATCCTGTCACGTGACTCGCCCAGCGGGCCGACGGGGTCCTCGTTCGCGACGATCCTGGCCGACGTCGCCTCGCAGGTGGAGGACATCCTCGCCGAGGAGTTCGCGGTCCGCGGGCTGCATGAGCAGATGGCCCCCATGTATGCCCAGATGCTGGTCGGGATGATCGCCTACACCGGCCAGTGGTGGCTCGACGCCCGTACGCCCGACAAGGCCGCCGTCGCCACAAACATCCACACCCTGGCCTGGGGGGGGCTGTCCCGATTGGCCCGCGACCCCGGCCGACCGACCACCTGACGCCCCCCGGGGTCGCGGACCATTCGGGACAGTCCCCGACTCGCACGCCGGGCCGGCGGGTCGGGCCCGGCGCCGACGGAGAAGATGGCCTCAGCCGGGCCGGTCGGCGTCCTCCAACGACAGAGCGAGGATCCGCAGCAGATCGGCCATGTCAGCGGCCTGGGATGAGGACATCACCCGCAGGATGGTGCGTTCGGCGGCGACGAGGTCGGTCAGCGCGCCGTCGACCGTCGCACCGCCGTCGGGAGTGAGGGTGACCATCACCCCGCGCCGGTCGCGCGGGTCGGGGTCGCGACGGACCAGGCCGCGGGCCGCCAGCCGGTCGATCCGGTTGGTCATCGTGCCCGAGGTGACCTGGGTCTGCTCGATGAGACGCCCTGGCGACAGCCGGTACGGCGGCCCGGAGCGGCGCAAGGCGGCCAGCACGTCGAACTCCCAGGATTCGATGCCGTGCGCGGCGAATGCGGCGCGGCGGGCCCGGTCGAGCCGCCGGGCAACCCGGGTGACCCGGCTCAGCACCTCCATCGGCGCCAGGTCGAGGTCGGGGCGCTCGCGCCGCCAGTCGGCGATCAGCCGGTCAACCTCGTCCCTCATGCCGGAATCCTATCCGAGCAGGACCGCTCACCACGTGCACCGACCGGCCGATCCCGTCCCGGCGCAGCTCCTCGGCCAGTCGTCCGGCGTCGGCGGCATCGGCGGCGAGGAAGGCGCACGTCGGCCCGGAGCCCGATACGATCCCCGCGACCGCGCCGCGGTCCCGCCCGGCCTGCAGGGTGGCGGCCAGGTCGGGGCGCAGGTCCAGGGCCGCGGCGGCGAGGTCGTTGCGCAGCAGCGGCCCCAGGGCGTACGGATCCCCACCGGCCAGGGCATCCAGCAGTCCGGCGGGCAGGCCGGGCGCCGGCGGGTTCGGGGTCAACTCGTCGAAGCGGGCGAAGACCAGCGGCGTCGACAGGCCCTCGGCCGAGGTGACGAGCACCCACGACCACTCCCCCGTCGTCGGGACCGGGCTGAGGTCCTCGCCCCGGCCGCGTCCGACGGCGGTGCCGCCCAGGGTGAGGAAGGGCACGTCGCTGCCGAGCTCGGCAGCCAGCCCGAGCAGCCCGGCCCGGTCCGGGGCCAGGTGCCACAGCCGCTCGCAGGCGAGCAGGGCACCGGCCGCGTCGGCCGATCCGCCCCCCATCCCGCCGGCGACGGGGATGCCCTTGAGGACGGTGAGCAGCACTCCTGCGCCGGGGGCGCGCCGGGAGGCGAGCAGCCGGGCGGCCCGGACGGCCAGGTTGTCCTCGGGCGGGCCGAGGGCCGCCACATCCACCCCGGCCATCACCAGACCGATCTCCCCCGCCGGGGCGGCCTCGGCGGTGACCCGGTCGTACAGCGACACCGCCTGGAAGAGGGTGACCAGGTCGTGGTAGCCGTCGGCACGCCGGGCGCCGACGCCCAGCGCCAGGTTGATCTTGCCCGGTACGGTCACGATCACCGGCCGGTCAGCCGGCATCGGCCGACCCCGGGACGGGAACACGCTCGGGCGGGACCTCTTCGGCGATCGCAGCGAACTCGCTGATGCCCAGCCTCTCGCCGCGCCAGGTCGGGTCGATCCCGGCCCGCTCCAGCGCAGCCGAGGCGGCCGCCGACGACCCGAAGACACCGGCCAGCGCGGCCCGCAGCATCTTGCGCCGCTGGGCGAAGGCCGCATCGATCACGACGAAGACGGTCTCGCGGGCGGCCGCGGTCTGTGGCGGGCGGTGCGCGGTCAGCCGGACCAGGCCCGAGTCGACATTGGGCACCGGCCAGAAGACCGTCGGCGGGACGCTGCCGACCTTGACCGCATCGGCGTACCAGGCGAGTTTCACGCTCGGCACCCCGTAGATGCGTGAGCCGGGGGCGGCGACCAGCCGGTCGGCGACCTCGGCCTGGACCATCACCAGGCCGTGTTCGATGCTGGCGAAGCGGGCGAGCAGGTGCAGCAGGACCGGTACGGCGACGTTGTAGGGCAGGTTCGCCACCAGCGCTGTCGGCAGTGGCCCGGGCAGGGCGGTGACCCGCAGCGCGTCGGCCTCGACGATCCGGAACCGCGCGGACATCGCGGGCGCCCGTTCGGCCACCGTACGGGGCAGGCGGGCCGCCAGCAGCGGATCGATCTCGATCGCGGTCACCGAGGCGGCCACGCCGAGCAGGCCCAGGGTCAGGGAGCCGAGACCCGGCCCGACCTCGACCACGTGGTCGGTGGGGTCGAGTCGGGCCAGGCCGACGATCCGGCGCACGGTGTTGGCGTCGGTGACGAAGTTCTGCCCGCGCTGCTTGGTGGGGTGCAGGTCGAGCTCGCCGGCCAGGTCCCGGACCCCGCTCGGGTCGAGCAGGACCGGGCGGCGCTGCTCACTCATCTCGTCGGAGGCCCCCACGGGAGCGTACGTTAGCAGTCCGGGCGGACACCCGGACGCCCGCTCAGCGCAGCCCGAGCTTGGATGTGCACGCGGGCCAGGCACCCCAGCCCTGGGCGGCCTGGACCTTCTTCGCGATGGCGATCTGGGTGGACTTCGACGCCTGATGCGGGTAGCCGGACCCGCCGTACGCCTTCCAGGTGGACAGATTGAACTGCAGCCCGCCGTAGTAGCCGTTGCCGGTGTTGATCGACCAGTTGCCGCCCGACTCGCACGCGGCGATCTTGTCCCAAACGCCCGATCCGGCCGAAGAACTCGAATCGGCCGAACTCGACGACTTCTTCTGGGTGGTCGACGAGGACGAGGAGGAGGTCGACTTCTTGGTGCTGGACTTCTTGGTGCTCGACTTCTTGGTGGTCGACTTCTTCGCGGACGAGGTCGAGTCGGCCGAGCCGGACGAGGACGTGCTCGTCTTCTTCTTCGTCGAGGTGCTCGCGGTCGCCTCCTCCGACGCCGTGGCGGTGGGAGTCGGCGTCGGCTTGGGGGTCGGCTTGGGCTTGGGCTTCCTGGTCACCTGGGTGACGGTGACCCTCAGACCATCGGTGAGTTCGGTGGCCAGCGAGGGTGTGACGGTGTCGTCGCGGTCCAAGGTGATCTTCTTCTCCACCAGCAGGTCGGCGACGGTCCGCGAGGTGGTGGCCAGGCGGGTGGTGGAGATCGTCTTCGGCTTGCTCTCGCCGTCACCGCGGGCGGAGGCGAGGGACACGTCCTTGGGCGTGGTGATCGCCAGGGTCAGTCCGTCGCGCCCGATTGCGGTGGAGCGGGAGGCCGAGATCAAGGCCCGCGATTCGGTCACCTGCAGAACCGACAGCAACTGGTCGACGCTGGTGGCGGTGGTCATCAGGCTGCGCGTGCGCCCGTCGATGGTGACGTCGACCGGCCGGGCGTACCGCACCTGGATGTCAGTGGCCTCCCCGATGGGGGTGTCGACTGCCGGTACGACGACGTCCTCGGCGCCGAAGGGAATGCCCTCCGACGTGAGTGCCTGCCCGACGGTCGACGCGTACGTGCGGAACTGGGTCGGCTGTCCGTCGACCGAGACGGTCACGGTGGAGGCCAGAGCTTCGTTCAGGCCGACGGTGCCGAGCCCGAGGGTGAGCACGGTCCCGGAGGCAATCGCGGCAACGGTCTTCTTCTGCACGAGGTGGAACTCCTGGCGTGAGGGTACAAGGTTGCCTCACAGCCGGAGATCAGGATCGTCACAGCTGACTGCAAGGTCACGAAACCATAACGCCTTGACCATTTCGTGACCAAATCGGCCGATCGGACCCTCAGTCCTCGGCGGCGCTCCGCACCGGCCGGTCATCCCCCGCAGGCGGGACCGGACGCCCCGCCCAGCCGCCTCCGTACGCCTCGGCGGTGTTGACGACCAGCCGGGCGCACAGGTCGGCCACGTCGACGCCGCGCCGTTGCGCCAGGAAGCGGACGGTGTGGGGGAGCAGGTAGGACGCATTGGGCCAGCCCCGTCGCGGCACCGGGGTGAGGAACGGGGCGTCGGTCTCGACGAGCATCCGATCCAGCGGCGTGAGGTCGAACGCCTCCCGCAGCGCCTCGTTCGCGCCGAAGGTGATCGTCCCGGGCCACGACAGCCAGGCGCCCCGGTCGAGGAAGGCGCGAGCGATGTCGGCGTCGCCGGAGAAGCAGTGCATGACCACCCGGTCGGGCCCGGGTTCGCCGCGCAGCACGTCGAGGACCTCGCGGTGCGCGTCGCGATCGTGGATGGACACCGCCAGGTCGTGGTCGGCAGCGATGCCCAGGTGCGCCGCGAACGACTCGCGTTGCACCTGCCGGCCCCCGGCGTCGGGGGTGCGGTAGAAGTCCAGTCCGGTCTCCCCCACCGCCCGGACCACGTCGGGGCGGGGATCGCCGGCGAGCCGGTCGATGTCGGCCAGCGCGCGGTCGAGCCCGCCGCGGCCGTGTTCGGCGACCAGACGCGCCGCGTCGTTGGGGTGGATGGCGACCGCGGCGACCACGGACGGTTCGGCGGCCGCCAGGTCGAGCGCCCACTCCGAACTGGGAACGTCGCAGCCGATCTGGACCACACGGGTGACGCCGACCGCGGCGGCCCGGTCGAGCAGGTCGGCAACGTCGAGCCGGGTGTACTCGGCGGTGGTGTCGAGGTGGGTGTGCGAGTCGGTCACCGCGGCCGGGAGGGGCTCGGGCAGGGGGGCCGGGGTGTCCTTCACAGCGGCATCCTAGTGTCCTGATTCCGACGTTCCGAGCGCCGGACGGTGGTCGTCGAGGACGGCGCGGCGGAGTCGCGCCCATCACCCCGCGACCGCCCGCGGCAGCACGACGTCCATCCGGAACCCCTCGGGCACGTGCCCGGCCCGAACCTCGCCACCGTGGGCCTCGACGATGCCACGGACGATGGCCAGGCCCAGGCCCGCCCCCGACACCACCGGCGCCTCCGTACGGGCGGGGACGGCCGGCGCCGACCCATCCCCTCGCGCGGGGTCGGCCCGCCAGCCGACATCGAACATCCGGGCCAGGTCGGTGCGGGGCACCCCCGGGCCCTGGTCGGTCACGCTCAGCATCACCCGCGCCGTGTCGAGGGCCTGCGCGCTCACCCGGACCTCCGACTCCGCCGGGGCGTAGCGGACGCTGTTGGTCAGCAGGTTCGTGATCACCCGGGTCAGCGCCTGCGGATCGGCCAGCACCAGGTCGCCGGTGATCGCGCCCGGGGTGATCCGGATCCCACGCAGTGCGGCGAGAGGCCGGACGTCGGCGACCGCGTCGGAGGCGATGTCGACCAGCACCACCGGCTCGGGCCGCAGCCGCAGCGTGCCGCTGTCGATGGTCGACAGTTCGAACAGGTCCTCCACCATGTGGTTGACCCGGTCGACCTGGTGGCGGATCTGGCGGGTGTACCCCTGCGGGTCGTCGGCCATCCCGTCCTCCAGGGCCTCGGCCATCACACGCATCCCGGTCAGCGGCGTCCGCAGGTCGTGGGACACCCAGGCCACCAGCCGGCGCCGCGACGTCTCCAGGCGTGCCACCTCGGCCCGGGCCCGGGCCAGCTTCTCCGAGGCATCGGCGAGCTGCTCCTCCAGCTCGTCCAGTTCGCGCCATCCGGCCCCGCGGGGACGTACGACCCCGCCCTCACCCACCTGCCGGACGGACTCCCCGAGCCGGCCCATGGCGCGGTGCGCGGCGCCGGCGGTGAGCCGGGCGGCGGCCAGGCCGAACACCGTCGAGACGGCCACCACCCAGACGAGCACGGTCAGGTCGTGCTGCGACAGGTACATCTCGGCGGCGATCACCAGCGTGGACACCACGACCGAGCCCAGGCTCGCGCCGACCAGGACGACCTGTTGGCGACCCAGCGAGACCGGACGTCCGATCCGCAGGACGGCCCAGGCCAGGAGCGTCACCGCCGCCGTGCAGCCCAGGGCGGTGAGCCCGATCAGGACCAGGTCGCGCAACGCCAGCATCATGTCCCACCCCGGACGGTGAACCGATAGCCGGCGCCCCACTCGGTGAGCAGGAACTGCGGGTCGGCGGGATCGTGTTCGATCTTCTGCCGCAGCCGGCGTACGTGCACGGTGACCGTCGATGCGTCGCCGGCACTCCATCCCCACACGTCGGTGAGGATCTCGCGGCGCGACAGGACCCGCTCGGGGTTCTTCAGCAGGTAGACGAACAGTTCGTACTCCCGGCCGGTCAGCGCGATGACCCGACCCTCCCGGCTGATCGACCGGACGACCGGATCGACCCGGAACGGGCCCACCCGGAAGGCCGACAGCGACGCCGCCTCGCCGCGGGCACGCCGCAGCAGCCCGTTCATCCGGAGCAGCAGCTCGCGCAGGGAGAACGGTTTGGGGATGTAGTCGTCGGCGCCCCGCTCCAGGCCGCCGATCCGGGCCGGGACCGAATCCAGCGCGGTGAGCATGATCACCGGGACGGTGGAGGTGGCACGGATCTGGGCACACAACTCGTCGCCGGTGACACCGGGCAGGATCCGGTCGAGGATGACCAGATCGGGGGTCCCGGCCCGCAGCGCCTCGCTTGCGTCGGTGCCGTCGGCGTAGGGCTCGACCTGGAAGCCGCGGGCGCGCAAATAGTCCGCCACGACCCGCAGCACCGTCGGGTCGTCCTCCACCAGGACGACCCGGCAGCCGGGCGGTGACGTGATGGCTCCGTCCACGTACCGATGCTAGCCGGGCCACCCCCGCGGGCCGGGGTCCGCGGGCGGGCAGGTTCTTACGGTCCTGTCATAACCGGCCGCGAGAAGGCAGCGTCTTCCTAGCGTCGGGGGTGTCGGGCGCACCTGTGCCCGAGCCCACCCACACCGACCCAGGAGTGCTCCCATGCGCATCACCATCCTCCCCCGCCGTCTCGCCCGTACGCTCGGCGCCGTCGGCGCCGTCGGCGCCGTCCTCGTCCTGGCACTGGCCGGATGCTCCACCGCCTCCACCGACAGTTCGGCCGGCGCCGCCCCCGCGGCCACGACCTCCGCCCCGGCGGCCACCTCGGCCCCGGCAATGACCGACGCCACCCGTACCGGCACCTTCGAGGGACGCAACGACAAGACGGTGTCCGGCACCGCCGAGGTCGGATCGGACGAGGTCGTGTTGTCCGGCTTCTCCTCCGACGAGGGCCCCGATCTGCACATCTACCTCACCAACGGTGACCAGGAGAGCGACATCGCCTCGGGCAAGGAACTCGGCAGGATCGACTTCTCCGCGGCTTCCCAGACCTTCACGCTGTCCGGGGTGGATGCCTCGGGCTACACCACCGTCGTGATCCACTGCGACAAGGCCAAGGCGGTCTTCGGGGCCGCAACACTCTCATGACCGACTCCGCCATGACCGGTCGGGCCGGTCGGGTCCCGCTCGCCGCGGCGGTCCCGGCCGGCCTGGTCCGGGTGGCCCTGGGAGTGCTGTGGCTGATCGAGGGTGTGGTGAAGTACCGGGCCGGCTTCGGGCGGGCCGACATTCTCATCATCGTCGACGGCGCACGATCGAACCCCCGGGTTCCGGACGCGTTCAGGGTCTTCGCCGACGGGGTCCTCGGCCGCCTGCCCGACCTGTTCGGGGTCGCGGTCCCGCTGCTGGAAACCGCGCTGGGACTGGCCCTGATCGTCGGCCTGTGGAGCCGGATCACAGCACTCGTCGCGCTCGGCACGTTGACCTTCTACTGGAGTTCGGACCAGCTGATCGTCCAGTACCCGGTCATGCTGGGCCTGGCGGCCCTCGTGCTCGCCTGCCCGGCCGCCGCCGACCGCCTGTCGGTCACCCGTCTGCTCCACCGGCCCCGGCCGAGGTGACGGTCAGCCCCGGTCATCCACGACAGCGGCGTACAGCTCCTTGCTGCTCAACCCGGTCTCGGCGGCGACCTGTTTGGCCGCGTCCTTGAGTCGGGTCCCGGCGTCGCGGAGGGCCCGCACCCGCGCGAGCGCCGCCGCCCGGTCGACCGGCCGGTCGGGCGCCCCGGCGATCACCACGGTGATCTCACCGCGGGCGCCCTCGACGGCCCACTCGGCCAACTCGGCCAGCGGCCCGCGGACCACCTCCTCATAGGTCTTGGTCAGCTCGCGGCACACCGCGGCGGGCCGGTCCGGGCCGAACGCGGCGACCGCATCGACGAGGAAATCCGCCAGCCGGTGCGGGGCCTCGAAGAACACCATGGTCCGGGGCTCGTCGGCCAGTGCGGCGAGCCGGCGTCGCCGCTCCCCGGGGCGCCGCGGCGCGAACCCCTCGAAGCAGAACCGGTCCACCGGCAGGCCCGACACCGCCAGCGCGGTGAGCACGGCCGACGGTCCGGGGACCGCGGTCACCCGCACGCCGGCGTCGATCGCGGCCCGGACCAGCCGGTAGCCGGGGTCGGACACCGACGGCATCCCCGCGTCGGTGGCGACCAGCACCGTACGCCCCGCCAACAGGTCCTCGACCAGGCCACCGGTCCGGGCGGACTCGTTGCCCTCGAAGTAGGACACCACCCGTGCCGAGGTGGTGATCCCGGCCCGGCGCAGCAGGTCGTGGAAGCGGCGGGTGTCCTCGGCGGCCACGACGTCGGCGTCGGCCAGGGCCCGGCGCAGGGCCGGCGACACCGAGTCGACGTCGCCGATCGGCGTACCGGCCAGGACCAGCACCCCCGCGGCAGGAGCCGTCGCCGCCGCACCCGTGTCCACCACGTCGTCTCCCCTCATCGGACCGGTCCCTACGATGGGCACGTGCCTCTGCTGAGCGATCCGCGCGCCGTGCCCGAGTCTGCCACCGGGGAGACGTTCCGTCGCGGACCGTCGATCCTGCAGCGCCTCCGCCCCCCGATGCCCAGCGCGTCGGTCGGCTGGGGACTCGTGCTGCTCATCTGCGGGCTCGCCCTGCTGCTGCGCCTGTGGGGGCTCGGATACCCCGACAAGCTCGTCTTCGACGAGACGTACTACGCCAAGGACGCCTGGTCGGTGCTCCACTTCGGCTACGAACGCAACTGGGCCGAGGACGCCAACGACCAGATCGTCGCCGGCAACATCGACCAGATGACCGACGGGGCCGCGTTCGTCGTCCATCCGCCGGTGGGCAAGTTGCTGATCGGCCTGGGCGAGTGGATGTTCGGGATGAACTCCTTCGGCTGGCGGGTGATGCCGGCCGTGTTCGGCACGGTGCTGATCGGGGCGTCGATGCTGCTGGCGCGCCGGTTGTCGCGGTCCAATCTCGTCGCCGCGCTGACCGGCATCCTGCTCACCGTCGACGGGCTCGAGTTCACCATGAGCCGACTGGCCCTGTTGGACATCTTCCAGTCGGCCTTCCTCGTCGCCGCCGTCGCCGCGCTGGTCCGCGACCGCGACTGGTTCCGCGGTCGGCTGGCCGACCGTCTGGAGGCCTCCGGGAAGGAATCGCTCGGCGGCGCCCAGGGACCGATCTGGTGGTGGCGGCCGTGGCGGATCCTCGCCGGGGTGCTGTTCGGGCTGTCCATCGGCACGAAGTGGAACAGCATCTACGCGCTGGCCGGGTTCGCCCTGCTCGGGCTGGCCTGGGACATCGGGGCGCGCCGGATCGCGGGGGCGCGGCGTCCGGCGCTGATCAGCCTGCTGCCCGACGGGGTGGTCGCCTTCGTCCACCTCGTCGTGGTCGCTGCGGTGACGTACGTTGCCACGTGGACCCGCTGGCTGGTCTCCACCGGCGGGTGGGACCGCAGTTGGGCGATCGACCATCCCGATGCGCCGCTGTCGCGGATGCTGCCGCACGCCTTCGCCTCGCTGGTCGCCTTCCATCGCGACATCTACGCCTTCCACACCGGCGAATACATCAGGAACGCGACCCATCCGTACGCCGCCGATCCGTGGGGGTGGCTGATCCTGCAGCGTCCGACCGCGATGGACTCGGTGAACGGCATCGCCCCGGGCACCGACGGCTGTCCCGCCGACGCCGGGGAGGAGTGTCTGCGGGTGATCACCTCGATGGGCACCCCGCTGCTGTGGTGGGGTGCGGCGATCGCGCTGGTGGCCGCCATCGGGTTCTGGCTCGCGCTGCGCGACTGGCGGTTCTCCGTGCCGGTGGTCGGCGCGCTGACGATGTGGCTGCCGTGGTTCCAGTACACCGACCGGCCGCTGTTCGCCTTCTACGCGATCTGCATCGTGCCGTTCACCGTCATCGCGCTGGCCCTGTGCCTGGGCAAGATCCTCGGGCCGGCCGACGGCGGGCGCCGGCGGATGATCGGGGCGGTGATCGTCGGGACGTACGTCGCCCTGGTGGTGATCAACTTCGCCTGGTTCTATCCGATCTACACCGACGAGGTGCTGCTGCACTCCTCGTGGTACGAGCGGATGTGGTTCACCAGCTGGATCTGACCCACCGGGAGCCGAGGGCCCGGGACAGACCGCGCAATTGGGCGCCGACCGGCCCGCGCGGATGGACCGGGCTCCACGGCAGCCGCGGATCACCGCCGACGAGATGGTCGGCCAGTTGGAGGGCCCCGGCGGTGGCCAGGGCGGTGTGGTCGTCACCGAAGCCCGTCGCGACGTACACCCCGGGCAGGGCCATGCCCAGCTCACCGACCAGCGGCAACCCGTCGTAGCTGCGCCAGGCGTCGTACGACCACCGGTGGGTGACCTCGAGTCCGGGCAGGTGGCCGGCCACCCAGGCCGTCAACTCGTCGGCCGGGTCCGGGCCGGGTCGACCCGGGACACGCAAGGACCCGGGCGGACGTGCCGCCCCGGCGACCACCACCTGCCCGGGTCGGTGACCGGGCCGCAGCTCGATGGGCCGGTCCGGATCGTCGACGAGGCGCCAGGCGCCGGTCAGGTCAAGACCGTTGGCGGCGATGGCCTGCACCCGCACGGGCACCAGACGGGCGCCGATGAGGGCGGGGTCGGGATGCGGCGCGCCGGTGGCCAGCACCACCGACCCCGCCCGTACGGTGGCGCCGACCTGCCGACCGGACTCGTCGGTGCCGGTGAAGTGTGCGCTCACCGGGCGGCCGCGGTCGAGCCGGTCCAGGGTGCTGCCCTCGAACAGCAGGGAGCCGGTGGCGACCACCGCCCGGCCGAGCGCCTCCACGTACTGGCGCGGGTCGAGCGCCACCCCGCCCGGCACGCTGATCGCGGGGCGGGTCGGGAACGGCAACCGCGGGACGTCGTCGACCTCGGGGTTGATCCCGGCCGGGCGCATCGCCGCCCGCTCCCGCTGCAGGAAGTGCGCATGGTGGCCGTCCTCGACCGCCGCCAGACACGGAAGCTCCCGGGC
The DNA here is from genome assembly GCA_964528755.1 of uncultured Propionibacteriaceae bacterium. GTDB lineage: Bacteria > Actinomycetota > Actinomycetes > Propionibacteriales > Propionibacteriaceae > Raineyella. The sequence continues at coordinate 83,654 of CAZGWN010000002.1, read as the reverse complement.
CGGTACGCCGCCCGCCGTGACCTCCGCGCGGATGAAGGTCATCGCCCGGCCCAGGTCGTCCAGGTAGCCGGTGACCGCATCGAGGCCGTGGGCGGAGAGGATCTCCTGGCACGCCGTCCCGTGCAACACCGATGCGACGCCGGTGGTGGATGCGCTGGTCCCCGCGCCCAGCCGGGCCCGGTCGGTGACGATCACCGACGCACCGGCGCGGGCCGCGGCCAGCGCCGTGGTCAGGCCGACGATCCCGGCACCGACGACGAGGACGTCGCACGCGCCGTCGCTCACCGGTGGGCAGGTTCTCGCGCTCGTGCCCCACAGGGGTCCGGACCATGCCCTGATCGGACTGGACGGGCCGGCCGGATGCTCCTGGGACATGGCAACAGGCTACCCGTGGCGGCGTGGCTGCCGCGGCGCAACCGTACGAGGTCGCGCGCGGCCGCCGCCCGGGTCGCCTCGGGCAGGACGGCCCTGACCGGGTCGAGGACCTGCCCGCCCGGCTTCCCTCGCCACGACTTTCCTCATAGTGTCGGGAGCGACCGTAGTGTCGGGAGCGATGATCCCTCATCGCGCAGTCGACCAGTGGAGGAACCGTGGTCCCGTCCCCTTCCCGCCCGCCCCACCGCGCCCACCGGGCCGGGCGTCCTGCCACGGCGCTGATCCTGATCGTGCCACTGCTGGCGGCCTGCTCCGGGACCACGGCATCCACTCCCCGGCCGGACGTCGAGCCGCAGGAGGAGAGCGCCGTCCGGGTCATCACCGGAGGTGGCGGCAGCTACACGGACGCCGACGGCGCCGTCACCGTCGACGGGACCGCACTGGACACCGGCGAGCCCCAGTGCGCCAAGGCCCTCGACGAATCGACCGACGACCCGACGATCCGGCTGTCGATGCGTGATACCGAGGGCAGGACCGGGGTGGACATCGTGCTGACCGACGCCTCCGCGCCGACCGTGGTCAGTGCGGTCGTGCTCCGCCCGGACGCCGCACCGCTGACCGGCGCGGAGGGCCTGGACGGATCCACGCTCGCCGCCACCCGCGACGGCGCCACCTTCAGCGTGCGAGGTGCGGTGACGGACGCCGCGGACGGCAGTTCCCACGAGCTGGCGCTGACCAGCACATGTGCCGGACTGTGAGTCCGGCCGCCGGGGGAACGACGCGACTCAGGACTGCTTCTCGGTGACGAAGAACTCGTCGTCGATGTCGAGGGCCGGGTGCGCGTTGGCCGGGTAGGCCACCGGCTTGGCCGGCACCCCGGCGACCGTGGTGAACGGCTCCACGTCGGAGAGCACCACGCTGCCGGCCCCGATCTTGGCGCCCTCGCCGACCCGGATGTTTCCCAGCACCTTCGCGCCGGCCCCGATCATCACCCCGCGTCCGATCTTGGGATGCCGGTCACCGCCGACCTTGCCGGTGCCGCCGAGGGTGACCTCGTGCAGCATGGAGAAGTCGTCCTCGATCACCGCGGTCTCGCCGATCACGATGCTGGTGGCGTGGTCGAACATGATGCCCTTGCCGATCCGCGCTCCCGGGTGGATGTCGACCGCGAAGACCTCCGACGTGCGGCTCTGCAGGTAGAGCGCCAGCGGCTGTCGGTCGTGCACCCAGTAGTAGTGGGCGATCCGGTGGGCCTGCAGGGCGTGGAAACCCTTGAAGTACAGCAACGGCATCGCATACCCGCGGGTGGCCGGGTCACGCGACAGCACGGCCGACAGGTCCTCACGTACGGCGAGGCCGATGCCCGGGTCATCGTCGAGGGCCGACTTGATCATGTCGAACAGGGCGATCTCGGTCAGCGTCGTGCTGGTCAGCTTGCTGGCCAGGATGTGCGCGAGGGACGATTCGAGGTCGTGGTGGCTGAGCACCACCGTGTGCAGGAAACTCGCGAGCGCCGGTTCCTGCCGGGCATCACGCGAGACTTCCTCGAGGATGCGTTCCCAGATGTGATCGGCCATGATTGTCTCCCGGACAGACAGGGTTTCACGTTGTTTATGGATAGTATCAGAACGTCTGAGAAAAACTGTAGCGCGCGTCACCCTGCCCGTACCCTCGCCGGAACCTCCCGGACGCCGCGCCCCTTCACGAAAGGCCCTACTGTGGCTCGTATCCACGACAGCCTCACCGATCTGGTCGGCTCCACCCCGCTGCTGCACGTCCGCCGGCTCATCCCCGAGGGACGGGTGCTGGCCAAGCTCGAGTCGTTCAACCCTGCCGCCAGCGTGAAGGACCGTGCGGCGCTGGCGATGATCCGCGCCGCCGAGGCGGACGGGCGGCTCGCCCCGGGGGGCACGATTCTGGAGGCGACCAGTGGCAACACCGGCATCGCGCTGGCCTGGATCGGTGCCGCGGAGGGCTACCGGGTGGTGCTGGTGATCCCCGAGGACCAGTCGGAGGAGCGGCGTACGTTGGTCCGCGGCCTCGGCGCCGAGCTCGTCCTCACCCCGGGCGCCGAGGGCATGGCGGGGGCGAACCGGAAGGCCGGTGAGATCCTCGCCGCCACGCCGGGCGCCTGGCTTGTCGGCCAGGGTGGCAACCCGGCCAACCTGGAGGCGCACTACACGACCACCGGGCCGGAGATCTGGGCCGACACCGACGGAGGGGTCGACATCTTCGTGGCGACCGCCGGCACGGGCGGCACGGTCACCGGCGCCGGGCGGTTCCTCAAGGAGCACAACCCCGACGTACGGATCGTCGCGGTCGAGCCGGCCGAGGCCCCTGTCCTCAACGGCGGGCCATGGCAGCCGCACAAGATCCAGGGCATCATCGGTGGGAACGGGATTCCGCCGATCACCGATCCGACCCTGTTCGACGAGGTGATCGACGTACCGCAGGAGGAGGCACTCGACGTGGCCCGGGAGGCGTTGCGCGTCGAGGGCCTGATCGCCGGGATCAGCTCCGGCGCCGCGCTGGCGGCCGCGCGGGTGCTCGCCGCGCGCCCGGAGAATGCCGGGAAGACGATCGTCGCGGTGCTGCCCGATACCGGCGAGCGGTATCTGAGCACGGACCTGTTCGAGCCGTTCCGGGGATAGGGCCGCGGTCCGTCGGCGTGCCCGTACGGTCATCGTCCGCGTGGGTGACGATCGGACTAGACTGACGAACAGATACCCCCTGAGGGTATGGCTCCAGAGACGGGAGCCACGCGGACGCGGTAGCGGCACCACCCCGCGGAACAATCACCCAGGAAGCAATAGGAGCACGTCATGTTCGGTTCCCAGAAGTCCGGCATCGAGAAGGTCATCGACCCCGTCTGTGGAATGAAGATCGATCCGGCCCGCGCCGCGGCCACCCGTGAGCACGACGGGCAGACCTTCTTCTTCTGCTCGACCGGCTGTGCCAAGACCTTCGACGCCGATCCGCACCGGTACGGGCACCCCGGCACCCACGGCGCCCACTCGGGGCACTGAGCCCGGCCCGGGGCCGGCCTTGACCGAACCTTGATCATCCCTCGACAGAAGGTGAGGGAACTTCGGGCACGCTCGGGAAGCGTGAGCATCTCGAACCCGGAAGCCCGCCCCGCCCTGCATCACGTCACGCTGGTGACGTCGGAGGGCTGTCTGTCCTGTCTGGAGGCCGACGAGGACCTGACCGCCCTGGCCCGCGCCGGCCGACTACGACTGACCACGCTGCCTGCGGACTCTCCCGACGGCGCCGCGCTCGTGGCCCGGTATCGGCCGGTGGTGTTCCCGCTGGTGCTGCTCGACGGATCGGTGTTCAGCACCGGTCATCTGCCCCGACGGCGGCTCGAACGGTCGCTGACCGCCGCCGCTCGGCGATGAGCCCGGCGCGGTCTCGTCATGGGAACTGATCTGTTGGGCGCCGGCGGCGTCCTGGCCGCGTTCTTCGCCGGCGGTGTGGCCCTGTTCGCGCCCTGCTGCATCGTCTTCCTCGCCCCGAGCTACCTGGCCGCGGCCGTCAAGAACCGCCGGTGGCGACTGCTGCCGCTGACCGCGGTCTTCGCCGCAGGGCTGGCCCTGGTGCTGGTGCCGATCACGCTGGGGGTGAGCCTCGTCGCCGGGGCGATCGCGATGTACCACCAGGTGCTGTACTGGGCCGGCGGGCTGCTGATGATCGGCCTGGGGGTGCTCTCCTTGACCGGGCGCATGTGGTCGATGCCGTCCCTGCTGCGTGCCCCGGACACCGATCGGGCCGACACGGCCACCTTCTTCTCGTTGGGAGTGTTCTCCGGGATCGCGTCCAGTTGTTGCGCCCCGGTGCTGGCCGGGGTGATGACCCTGTCGGCGCTGGCCGGTTCCCCCGCCGGAGGACTCGTGCTGGGTCTGTCGTACGTCTTCGGGATGGTGGTGCCGCTGTTCGTCCTGGCACTGATCTGGGATCGCCTGCCCGAGCGCGCCAGGAACCGGCTGCGGTCCCGTCCGGTCCGGTTCCGGGTGGCCGGCCGGGTGTTCGCCACCACCACCCTCAACATCGGCGTCGCGGTCGCCTTCGTCGCCATGGGCATCGCCGTCATCGCGCGAGCCGACGCGCCGGACATGTCCGGGGCGGTCGGGCCGTTGACCCCGTTCGGCGACCGGCTCGCCCAGATCTTCGCGACGTTGCTGCGCTGGACCGATCCGGTCCCCGAGCCGGTACTCGGCCTGGTCCTCCTCGCATCGGCGGCGGTGTTCGTGTGGGCATCCCTGCGGGACCGCCGGCCGCGCGGACCGGCCGACGACCGCGAGTCCCCCCATCCCTCAGAAGCCCCGCACCGCTCAGGAGCGCCACGATGAGCCCCCATCCCACCACGCCGACCAGCACGACCCCCACCCGGCACGATCGCCGACAGCTTCTGCACGAGCAACAACGTCTGGAGCAGGGCCGGGCGCGGAGGCGCCGCTGGTATCTCCTGGCCGGCGGGCTCCTCGGTCTGATCCTCGTCGCCGCGGGGCTGTGGTCGGCCGTCCCCCGCTCGCAGGACGTCTCCGGGCCGGCGCCGGACTTCACCTTGTCGACCACCGCCGGCGACCAGGTCACGCTCAGCGCTCTGCGTGGCAGGCCTGTCATCCTCTACTTCAACGAGGGCGCCGGATGTGGATCGTGCACCCTGCAGATGGCCGAGATCGAGAAGAACCCGGGCTTCGCGCAGGCGGGCATCACCGTCCTGCCCATCGTGATGAACACCGCCGACCAGATCCGACCTGACCTCGAACAGTACGGCGTGACCACGCCCTATCTCCTCGACGACGGGACCGTCTCGGAGGCGTACGGCGTGCTGGGCGCCGGGATGCACGAGGGGTTGCCCGGCCATGGCTTCGTCCTGATCGACGCCGCCGGCATCCAGCGGTGGTACGGCAACTATCCGTCGATGTGGCTCGACCCGCAGGAGCTGTTGGACGAAGCGACGAAACGCCTCGGCTGAGGCCCGGGACCGACCTCAGGGCCGCTCGCCGACCGCCCGGGGCAGCTCCTCGTGGTTGCTCCACTGGGACCAGGACCCGGGGAACAGCGCGGCGTCATACCCGGCGATCGCCAGGGCGGCGATCTCGTGCGCGGCGGTCACCCCGGAACCGCAGTACGCCCCCACCGGCACACCGGGGCGTACGCCCAGCGCCTCGAACCGGGCCCGCAACGTCTCGGCCGGCAGGAAGCGGCCGTCGGGACCGATGTTCGCTCCGGTCGGGGCGCTGATCGCGCCCGGGATGTGGCCCGGATGCGGATCGACCGGTTCGGTCTCCCCCCGGTACCGCTCGCCGGCCCGGGCGTCCAACAGGACGCCGTCCTGAGCCGCCGCCGGCACCCCGTCGAGCGGGATGACCGGCACGTGCCCGGCGCTCAGCTCCACGTCGCCGGGCTCGGGGACCACCTCGCCGCTCTCCACCGGCAACCCGGCCGCCTGCCAGGCGGCCAGTCCGCCGTCGAGGAGACGTACGTTGTCGTGTCCGGCCCATCGCAACAGCCACCAGGCCCGCGCCGCGGCCAGCGACCCGCCCGCGTCGTACGCCACCACCAGCCGGCCGGACCGGATCCCCCAGCGTCGTGCGGCGGCCTGCAGGTCGGCCGGGTCCGGCAGGGGATGCCTGCCCAGGGCGGGGGCGGCGGGGGCGGCGAGGTCGGTGTCGAGGTCGACGTACACCGCGCCGGGCAGATGGCCCTCTCGGTACCGGTCGTGCCCGTGGGGGTCACCGAGCTGCCAGCGGACGTCCAGCAGCACCGGGGGGCGGCCATCGGCGGCCAGCAGTCCCGACAGTTCCTCGGCCGTGATCACAACAGTCATGCCGTCACGCTAGGGTCGCCGGGACGTCCGGTCCAATCAATCCTCGCCATGGGAATCCCTCACGGTACGTACGGGGAACGGCTCGTTCTGCCCGACGATGCGGGAGACCGGGTGGGTCGCCCGGGCGAGGAACCGTTCGCCCGCGTCGAGGGCGGTCAGTTCGATCTCGGGGGCAAGCCCCTGGCGGACCAGCAGGTTGACCCCGGCCGAGCCGACCGGTGGCAGGTCCTTGCGGGCCACCAGACCGGCCGGCGCCCCACCGATGCTGGGCAGCAACGCCACCCCGAGCCCGGCGCGGACGCCGGCGAGCACCCCCTCCAGGGTGGCCGACTGCCCGGCGACGCCGACCCGCCGGCCCTCCAGCGCCAACGCGGCCATCGCCCGCTCGCGCAATGCGCACGGTTCCTCGAAGGCGACCAGCGGGACGGAATCGCCATCCGCCGGCGGCGCCCACTCCGGCGAGGCCCACCAGGTGAGCGGGAATCGCCCGAGTTCACGGCCGCCCTCGTTGCCGCGGGACGCGAGGATGACCGCAAAATCGACGATGCCCTTGCCGACGAGGTCCTCCAGCTGCGTCGACCGGCCGATCTCGAAGCGCGTGTGTGCGTCGGGGAAGGCGGCGTGCAGGGCCCGGATGAGTTCGGGGAGCAGCTGTTCGGCGCAGTGTTCGCTGGAACCCACGACGATGGTCTGGGCCGGCCGGACCCGCAGCCGTTCCAGCGCCTCATCGTGGACGGCCAGGATCTGGCGGGCCTCGCCGAGCACCCGCTCCCCCTCGGGGGTGAACTTCATCCCGCGCCCGTCCTTGACGAACAGCTTGCGCTTCAGGCCGCGTTCGAGCAGCCGTACGTGTTGGCTCAACGCCGGTTGGCTGATGTGCAGCGCGGCGGCGGCCTTGCTGAAGCCACCGCACTCGGCGATGGCCACGAGCGTCCGGAGATGGTCGAGATCCAGGGAAGTACCCATTCCCCATGGATATACTATTCTTTCTGTCGGCAAAAGCCCGTCCCATGATGCGGAACCGATCACTCCCAGCCATGGGAGCCGATCACTGATCGGTCTTGGACCTGCGCGCCCCGATATCCCGATACTCGTGGCCATGACCAGTCTCATCACTCCTGCGGACACCACCGCATCCCCGGACCTCGGCTGGGACGAACCGGCCGGCATCCCGCCGCGCGGCACGATCTACCTGCTGCCGGGGCGGGGCGAGACGCCCCGTACGTACGGACGGCTGGGCCGTCGGCTGGCCGCCGACGCCTACCGGGTGCGGGTCCTCGACGTCGACCCTGCCGACCCGGGCGGCACCGGGACCCGGCTGCGGGAGGCGCTGGCCGACCCCGCCGCGGTCGCGCCGCGGGTGCTGCTGGGCAGCGACACCGGCGCCCTCGCTGCGGCCGCACTGGCCGGCGAGGTCGGACCCGGCGGAGCGGGTGTGGACGCCGTCATCCTGGCCGGACCGGGCGCAGGTGTCGCACCGGGGGGCTGGGAGGACGAACTCGCCGCCCGGACCTCCTGCCCCGCCCATCGCCGGGTGCTGGCCGAGGACCCGGGCTTCGACCGGGGTGCCCTGGCCCGGCGGCCCGAGGCGACGGCGTGGTCGGGCCGGGTGCCGAGCGCCGACGTGCCGACCCTCGTCCTCCAGGGTGACGCCGATCCGGTCGCTCCCGCGAAGGAGGTCGTGGCAACGTACGAAGGCCGTCCCCGCACCCGCGTCGTCCTGGTCCGCGACGGGCACCACGACGTGCTCAACGACGTCAGCCATCGCTCGGTGGCCGCGACGATCGTGTTGTTCCTGGAGAACCTGCGGGTCGATGACGACCGGTCGCCGATCGTCCGGACGCCGGTGGACCGGTGAGCCTCGCACCGACGCTGCCCGCCTCCGCCACCGCCGACCCCGCCGAACGAGAGGCGCGCCGGACTGACCGGTCCGGGCATCCTGGGGCGACCCCGGACCTCGTGGTGGCTGCCCGGACGGTCGACGACGTCCGTGACACGCTCGCCTGGGCGTATGCCCACCGGGTGCCGGTCGTGCCCCGCGGCGCAGGTACGGGACTCGCCGGCGGGGCCGCGGTCGCGCAGGGGATCGTGCTCGATCTCTCCGGCCTGGACACCATCGAATCGATCGACCCTCTCGACCTGACCGCCGACGTCGAGCCCGGCGTCCTCACCGCCGACCTCGACCGGGCGGCCGATGCCCACGGTCTGTGTTATGCGCCCGATCCGGCCAGCGCCGCGATCTCCACCATCGGTGGCAACATCGCCACCAACGCGGGCGGGATGCGGTGCGTGAAGTACGGCGTGACCCGTGACGCGATTCTCGGCCTGGACGTGGTGCTGGCTGATGGTCGGCGGATCCGCACCGGTCGGCGGACCGCGAAGGGCGTGGCCGGTCTGGACCTGACCTCGCTGTTCGTCGGGTCCGAGGGGACCCTGGGGGTCATCGTCGGGGCGACGGTCCGGCTGACCCCACGCCCGCAGGAGGTGGCCACCGTCGCGGCGAGCTTCGTCGGCGTGGCCGAGGCCGCCGACACCTGCGCCGCACTGGTCGGCCGCCGGCTGCGGCCCAGCATGCTGGAACTCCTCGATGCCGCCACCCTCGCGGTGATCGACCGGCATCAGGGGACCTCGTTGTCCGACGGGGCCGGCGCGCTCGTCCTGGCCCAGGTCGACGGCCCGGGCACCGGTGACCAGCTCGCCGCCCTGGAGGATGTCCTGCGGGGCCGGGCCGTGCGGTGGGAGTCGTCCCGTGACCCCGCCATCGCCGCCGACCTGCTCACGGCCCGACGCCTGGCGCTGCCCTCGATCGAGGCCGAGGCCCGCCCGCTGATCGAGGACATCTGCGTGCCGCGGTCCCGGCTGGCCGAGGCGGTCGACCGAATCGCCGGGATCAGCGCCGAGCACGACGTGCCGATCTTCACCTTCGCCCACGCCGGCGACGGGAACCTGCACCCGATCATCGCGCCCCGCCGGGGGCCGGAGGACTCGGGGCCGGAGGACTCGGGGCCGGAGGGGACCGGGTCGGCGGGCACTCCCCCCGAGGCCGTGGCCGCTGCCGACGCCGTCTTCGCGCTCGCCCTGGAGCTGGGCGGCACGGTCACCGGTGAGCACGGCGTCGGCCTGCTCAAGAGGGAGTGGCTCGCCCGCGAGGTGGGCCCGGACGCGCTGGAAACCCAACGGGCGATCAAACGCGCGCTCGATCCGCGTTCCATCCTCAACCCCGGAAAGGCGTTCTGAGATGACCGAGACCCTGCGCGCCTCCGACCTGCGTTCCGACTTCCGTGACGCGATGTCGTGTGTCGCCGGATCGGTCAGTGTGGTGACGACGTCCGCCGGCGGCCGACCGTACGGGACGACGGTGACGGCCTTCGTGTCACTGTCGATGGATCCGCCGATTATCCTGGTGTCCCTGGCCCGGACGTCCTCCCTGCTCGCGCAGGTCGAGGACCGGGCGCGGCTCGGCGTCAACGTGCTGGCCGCCGATAAGGCGGGGGTGGCGGCGCAGTTCAGCCGGCGCGGGGTCGACCGGTTCGCCGGCGTGACGTGGCGGGAGGTGCACGGCGCCCCGATCCTGTCCGGGGTCCACGCCTGGGCGGCCGTGGAGGTCTCGCGCACGATCGAGGCGGGCGACCACGTCCTCCTCCTCGGGGAGGTTCTCGCCGCGCACGGCGGGGAGGGGAGCCCTCTCACGTACTGGCGACGGGGGTACGGCACGCACCGACCCGTGTGAGGCCCGACCCTAGGCCGCGGGAATCCCTTCCAGCAGGAACAGCACCTCGGTCTGCCAGGTTGCCGGGTCGGGGTTGGCCCCCGGATCGGTCAGGTAGCGTTCCACCGCGGCCGTCGGCACAAGCTCCTGTTCCCGTGCCGCCCGCTCCAGGTCGTCGTACGTCTCGCGCAGGCTGTCGTACGGGCCGGTGTGCAGTGCGCGCAGCGCCGGTCCGGCCGGCAGGTCGAACACCGTGACCCCCGCGTCGGGGCCGGGCCGCCATGTAGTCGGGAACCCGATGGTGACGTCGAAGACGCCTCCGGTGAAGCTGTGGTAGACGGCGGTCAGCGGGCCGGTGACCCGGCCCTCGGGGATCTCCCCGTACGCACCCGGGGCGACCTGATCGAACAGGGCGCCGATCTCGGTCTCGGGCGCCTGCGCCCGGCGGCCCACGATGGACTCGCCGGGAAAGTCGATGTGCTCGGCCATGATGTCCCCTGTCGGATCGGATGGTCGTCTCGGCTCGTGGCCTCATCCCCCGCGCCCCATCCTACGCAACGGTCCGGCTACCCACCGCCGAATCGGTCGATCTTAGGTCCCTCGGTGGCGGTTACCACGGGATCCCTACTTTCATCAGGCTCCCAAGTCACCTAAGGTAACCGCGGCGGGACGAGGCCGCCGTCCGGTGTCACACCATCGGCCTGGCCCGCCTTCAACTCAGCCAATCCCAGGAGCGCATCGTGACCACCATCGCCGTCACCGGTTCCACCGGCCACCTCGGGCATCTCGTCGTCGAGTCCCTTCTCCGGCGCGGAGTCCCCGCCATTGACATCGTCGCGCTGGCCCGCGACCTCGCCCGCGCAAGTGACCTGACCGGTCTCGGCGTGACCGTCCGGCAGGCCGACTACGACCGGCCCGACACCCTGGCCTCCGCGCTGGCCGGGGTCGACCGGCTCCTGCTCATCTCCGGCAACGACCTGGCCCACCGGCGCGCCCAGCACCGTACGGTCATCGACGCCGCCAAGGCCGCCGGGGTGACCCGCATCGCCTACACCAGCGTCCTCGGCGTCCCGCACACGTCGAACCCGGTGGCCCCCGACCACGTCGCCACCGAGGACTACCTGGCGGCCTCCGGCGTGCCGTACGTGGCCCTGCGCAACGGCTGGTACTCCGAGAACTACCTCCCGACGCTGAGCACCGCCGCCGCGACGGGGGTCGTCCTGACCAGCGCCGGGGATGGCCGGGTGGCCAGCGCGGCGCGGGCGGACTATGCCGAGGCCGCCGCCGTCGCGCTCATCGCCGAGGCGCCCGAGCCGGCCTACGAACTGTCCGGCGACGTCGCCTGGACCCAGGACGACCTGGCCGCCGCGATCGGGGAGGTGCTCGGCCGCACGATCACCGTCGAGCAGGTTTCCCCCGACGAGCACCGCGACCGGCTCATCGCCGCCGGTGTCCCGGCCGGGGCGGCCGACTTCGTGGTGGGGGTCGACGCGGCCGTGGCCACGGGCGACCTGGCCCTCCACCCGGGCGAACTGGGCGCCCTCATCGGCCGGCCGACCACCCCGCTCCTGGACACCCTGCGGGCCGGCGGGTCGGGCCGGGCGTGACGACGGCCGTTCAGGTCGCGAAACACGGATGTTACGGCCCTTTCGTAGGCTGACGGCCGTCCGAGCCCACCGCGACGACAGGGTCTCCCCGACCGGCCGGGCGGATCTGTGGGGGCGCAGCGGACATCCGGACCATCCGAGGACGACACCATGACCACCTTCGACGTTCCTGTTGTCGACATCACTCCCTACGTCGCGGGCCGTGCGGACGCGAAGAAGTCGGCCGTGGCGGCCGAGATCGACGCGGCCTGCCGCGAGGTGGGCTTCATCCAGATCCTCGGCCACGGCATCGCGCCGGAACTCATCGGGGGACTCGGCCGCGCGATGGACGACTTCTTCGCCCTCCCGCCGGAGGTGAAGAACCGGTGGCGGCGCCCCGCCTGGGAGAACCGGGGCTACACGCCGCCCAAGTCCGAGGCCCTGGCGCTCAGCGCCGGCGTGCAGTCCGAGAGCCGCATGAAGGACTTCTTCGAGGCCTTCAACGTGGGCTCGTCGGCCTCGGAGCATCGAGGTGTCGCCCTGATGGAGCACCACTACGCCGAGAACACCTGGCCCGACGTCGCCGGCTTCCGTGCCGGTGTCGACGCCTGGCGTGCCGAGGCCGGCCGCGTGGCCCGCACCATGGTCACGATCTTCGAGGATGCGCTCGGCCTGTCGCGGGGCACGATCGCCGGTCTGGCGACCCATCCGATCGAGGTCCTGAGGATGAACCATTACGCTCTGCCGGAGGGCACCCGGGTCGACGTCGACGAGGACCTCATCGGCATGGGTGAGCACACGGACTTCGGAATTGTCACCGTCCTGTGGGCCGACAAGGTCAAGGGCCTCCAGGTGCTGCACGGCGGCCGGTGGCACGACGTGCGGCCTGCCGACGGGGCACTCCTGATCAACCTGGGCGATCTCACCACGCGGCTCACCAACGAGCAGTGGCTCTCCACCCTGCACCGGGTCAAGCCACCGATCGTCGACGGTACGGTCCAGCGCCGGCGTTCGGCGGCCTACTTCTTCGACGGCGACGCCGACGCCACGGTCGGACCCCTGCCGGGGTTCGCGGACGACGAGCATCCTCGCCTCTATGCCGACGTCACGATCGACCAGCACATCGCCGCCAAGCTCGCGGGATCGCGAGCCGGTCTGCTCAATCGGGCCGCCGACCGCGAGGCAGCGCGGGTGCTCACCGCCGGCCGCTGACCCCTCCGGCGAGCCGTCCCGTGATGCCCATTGCCCCGGAGATGTGACCGTACCGGCCCGTCACCGATCGGCCGACCCGCGCAGGGCCCGCAGCGCCGCGACGGCCCGGTTCCGTTCCGTCGACGGGACCAGCAGGTGGTCGTGGTGGTACGCGGCCAGCACGTTGCAACTGATCCCGGCCTCGGCCAGGACACCCGAGACGGCCGCGGTCAGCCCGACGGCCTCCAGCGACGAATGGACGGTCAGGGTGATCCAGGCGGCCAGATAGTCGTAGGTCACTCCGTGCCGGTCGGCATCCGCCCGGGTCAGCACCACGGTCAGGCCCTCGTCCTCGGCGATCGTGGCCGCCGCGAGGCGTACGGCCGGATGGTCGGCGGGGAGAACCGCGAACACGTACTCCCCGGGGCGAACGGTCGCGTCGAGGGTGCGGAGCATCCGGGCGAGGTCGGTCATGCCGGTGGTCATGGTCGATGGTCCCACACCGCTCCTCCCCGATCCACGGGCCGGAACTGCAGCCGGGTGCGCCACGGTCGCCGGCGGCCCGGCGAAATACATTTGTGCATCTTTTCTGGCGCCGATTGACCGGCAACAGATGTCTTCCGGATCAAATTCGGGATATTTGCGGATTCAAGGGCCGTGCTCCGCGGAGCCACGAAGCACCGCGGCGACCCGCCCGTCGGCCGGCCACGTCCCCTCCGTGCTACAAGTTCTTTTCAACCCTGTTAATCGGTTGACCTCACATTGACGACGACCCCGCTCCCGTACGTAATATGTCACCCATCACCCAGAAATGTGTGACGTGTCACACCAACGCAGGGAAGGGGAACACCCGGCAATGGGCAACACCTCGGTAGCATCGCAGCAAGCCGGGCTCGGCGCCGACACGTGCGGTGCGCCCGCGGTCCTGCCGCGTGCCGGGAGCAGGCGCCCGCTCGGGACCACCCAGGTGTCGCTGACCGCCGGCCTGCTCTCCCAGTGGCAGGTACGCAATCGCGAGCGGACCATCCCGCACGTCATCGACCAGATCCGGGCCGCCGGCAATCTCGACAACCTGCGGTCGGTGGCCCGCCCGGCCGCCGGCGAAGCCGCGGACCAGGTCCCCGCCCGGGAGTTCCGCGGCCGCTACCCCTTCCTGGACACCGACATCTACAAACTGCTCGAGGGGCTGGCGTACGAACTGGGCCGCTCCGCGGCAGGTGAGCTGGGCCGCTCCGCGGCGGGTGAGCTGGGCCGCTCCGCGGCGGGACCTGACCAGCAGGTGCTCGCCTTCTGGGAGGAGGCGGTCGACCTCATCGAGCGCGCCCAGCGTCCCGACGGCTATCTCAACTCCTACGTCCAGTCGACGGCCACCGAGGCGGAGCCGTGGGCCGACCTCGCCTGGGGTCACGAGCTGTACACCCTCGGCCACCTCATCCAGGCCGCCGTGGCCGCCCACCGCCGGCTCGGCGACGACCGCCTGCTGACCGTGGCCCGCCGCTTCGCCGACCTAGCGGTGCGCACCTTCGGACCCGACGGCGAGCCGGCCGTCGACGGGCACCCCGAGGTGGAGATGGCGCTGGTCGAGCTCTACCGGGAGACCGGGCACCGGCCCTACCTCGACCTCGCGCGCCTGTTAGTCGACCGGCGCGGGCACGGCACCATCGACACCAGGGTCTTCCCGTCCGACTATTTCCAGGACCACGTGCCGTTGCGCGAGATGGCCTCGGTGACCGGCCACGCGGTCCGGATGGCCTACCTGGCCGCAGGGGCCACCGACGTCGCCATGGAGACCGGCGACGCCGAACTGCTGGGCGCGCTGGAACGGCTGTGGGACGACATGGTCGCCACCAAGCTGTACCTCACCGGCGGCCTCGGGTCGCGCCACGACGGCGAGGCGATCGGTGACCGCTTCGAACTGCCCAGCGACCGTGCGTACGCCGAGACCTGCGCCGCCATCGCGACGATGCAGTGGGCCTGGCGGATGTTCCTCGCCACCGGTGGGGCCGGCTACCTCGACGTGTACGAGCGGGTCCTGCTCAATGCGTACGCGGTCGGCCTGTCCGACGACGGGTGTGCCTTCTTCTACGACAATCCGCTCCAGCGCCGACCCGATCACACCGATCCGCTGCGGCGCGCCTGGTTCAGCTGCCCCTGCTGCCCGCCCAACGTCGTCCGCTGGACCGCCGAGCTCCAGGACCACCTGGCCGTGCTCGACGGCGGTCGGCTGCGCATCGGTCTCTATGCCACGGGCACCATCGCCGTCGACGGGCTGAGCCTGGACGTCGTCACCGACTACCCGTGGGATCCGGCGATCACCATCACCGTCCGGGAGACGTCCGCCGAGGCCCCGGATCTCAGTCTGCGCATTCCCGGCTGGTGCCGAGGCGCGAATGTCCGGCGCGACGAGGTCGTCGTCGCGGAGGACCTCGCGCCGGGCTGGTGTCTCATCGCCGATCCCGTGCCCGGCGAGACGATCCGGCTCACCCTGCCGATGCCGGTCCGCCGGCACGTGGCCGACCCCCGGGTCGATGCTCTGCGCGGGCAGACGGCCTTCACCCGCGGCCCGGTCGTCTACTGCGCCGAACAGATCGACCAGACGGGGGCGGTCGACGACCTCGTCGTGCCCACCACGGCCGCCGCGGAGGCCGAGAGCTACCTCGGCCGCCCCACCCCCAACACCGACCCGGCCACCCGACTCATCCGGATCCCCGCCGAGGTGGCGCCGACGCCCGTCGGCGAGCTCTATCCCGTCCTCCCGGATGATCCGGCCCTCCCCACCACCCGCGCCACGCTCACCCTCGTCCCCTACTACCTCTGGGGCAACCGGGGAGCGATGGCGATGCGGGTGTGGCTCCGCACCACCCCCCTATCGCACGACCCCACCTATTCATGACCCTTCGAAGGAGACATCCGTGACGAACCACACCCCCAGACGAGGCCTGGCGAACAGGAGAGTCGCCGGCATGTTGGCCGCTCTGGCGGCCACCTCGCTGCTGGTCACCGGATGCGGACGCGCCGCCGGCGAGCCGACCGCCTCGCAGGGCGCCACGAGCGCCGACCCGCAGCAGGGCGGGACGATCCACATCCTGCAGAACGCCGACTTCTCCTACCTCGACCCGGCGCGCGGCTGGGACGGCGGTGTGAACTCCTTCTATCGGCTGATCTATCGGGGCCTGACCATGCAGGCGCCCGCCGACTCGGCCGATCCCACCGCCATCGTCCCCGACATGGCCACCGCGCTCGGTGAGGCGTCGGCCGACGGGCTGACCTGGACGTACACCCTCAAGGACGGGCTGAAGTTCGACAACGGCGACCCGATCACCTCCAAGGAGATGAAGTTCGGCATCGAACGGGCCTGGGATCCCGAAATCGGCATCGGCTCGCCGTACCTCAAGCAGGTCATCGACGCCCCCGACGACTACCAGGGCCCGTACACGTCGGGTGACCTCGACACCATCGAGACCCCCGACGACAAGACGATCGTCTTCCATCTGAAGGAGCCGTTCCCGGAGTTCGACGCGGTCCTCTCCCAGGTCAACGCCGTCCCGTTCCCGGTCGGTTCCGGCAAGGGTGACGAGTTCATCAAGGACGTCATCGCGTCCGGTCCCTACACCCTGGACTCCTACACTCCGGGCAGCTCGATCAAGCTGGTTCGCAACCAGAACTGGGATCCGGCCACCGACGACAACCGCAAGGCCTACCCGGACTCCTGGGAGTACGAGATCGGGCTCGACCCGGCCACCATCGACGAGCGGATGCTCGCCGGCCAGGGCACCGACATCAACGCCATCGGCGGGTCCGTCCAGCCGGCCAACCTCGCCCGCCTGCAGACCCCTGGCATCCAGGAGCGGGTCCTCACCGCACCGGCCCTGTGTACGACCTACATGGGCCTGAACACGACGAAGAAGCCGTTCACCGACGCCAAGGTGCGCCAGGCGGTCAGCTACGCGGTCGACCGCACCGCGGTGGTGAACGCCAGCGGCGGCACCCAGCTCGCCGACGTCGCCACGACGATCCTGCCGCCGTCCGTGAACGGTCACGCGGACTTCGACCTCTACCCGTCCGACGGCAGCACCGGTGACGTGGACAAGGCCAAGCAGTTGCTGACCGAGGCCGGCCTGGCCGACGGTTTCACCTTCACCCTGGACATCCGCAACCAGCCGATCATGCAGGCCCAGGCCGAGGCCATCCAGCAGGCGCTGGAGCGGGTGGGCATCACCGCCAAGCTGAACGTGATCGACACCTCGACCTACTACGAGACGATCGGCACGCCCTCGCAGCAGAACGACGCCGCCATCACCGGGTGGTGCCCGGACTGGGCCTCCAGCGCCAGCACCTTCATCCCGCCGCTGTTCGACGGGCGCAACATCACCGAGAAGGGCAACAACGACCTGTCCCAGCTCAACGACCCGACCATCAACAAGCGGATCGACGAGATCAAGGCGATGACCGACCTGACCGCGGCCGCCGCCGAGTGGGGCAAGCTCGACCAGGAGATCCTCCAGCTGGCGCCGGTCGTCCCGCTGGTGTGGGGCAAGTCGGTGACGGTGCCGGGTGAGAACATCACCAACTACTACCCGTCCACCAGCCTGACCGACTACACCATCGTCGGTCTCAAGGATCCGTCGAAGGGCTGACCGATGGCTATCGCTTCGACCGTTCTCGAGGTCGAAGGCGCGCCGGGTGGCGACGCGGGAGAGACAACTGCTCTCGCGTCGCCGCCCCGCCGGGTGACGCGCCTGGTCCGCGAGTTCTTCCGTGACACGGCGACGATCCTGAGCTCGGGATACATCGTCCTGATCATCCTGATGGCCCTCTTCGCACCGCTCATCGTCAAGGTCTCCGGCTGGGGACCGTACGAGTTCGACCAGTCCGCCGTCGACCCCAACTGGGGTGGCATCCCGCTGGGGTCCTGGGGCGGCATCAGCGCCGACCACTGGTTCGGGGTGGAGCCCGGCAGCGGACGCGACATCTTCGCCCGGATCGTCTACGGCGCCCGGGTGTCCATGGCGATCGCCCTGTCGGCCACCGCACTGACCACCTTCCTCGGCGTGGTCTTCGGCCTCGTCGCCGGCTACTTCGGCGGCATCGTCGACACGATCATCTCGCGGGTGATGGAGTTTCTGATGGCCTTTCCGGCGCTGATCTTCATGATCGCCGTGCTGTCCGCCCTCCCCGCCGAGAACCGGCAGTTCCTGCTGGTGATCGTCATCTCGGTGTTCGGCTGGCCCTACCTGGCCCGGATCGTACGCGGCCAGACGCTCAGTCTGAAGCAACGCGAGTTCGTCGAGTCGGCCCGGGCCTCGGGCGCGGCGCCGACGCAGATCATCTTCCGGGAGATCCTGCCCAACCTGATCCCGACCATCGTCGTCATGACGACGATGTCCATCCCCGGCTATATCGGCACCGAGGCCGGGCTGTCCTTCCTGGGGGTCGGCGTCGTCCCGCCGACACCGTCCTGGGGCCAGATGATCGCCTCCTCGACGAGCTGGTACGCGGTTGTCCCGACGTACTTCCTCATCCCCGGGACCTTCCTTTTCCTGTTGGTGTTGTCCTTCATGGTGCTGGGCGATCGGGTCCGGCGCGTCGCGGAAGCCGGTGAGTTGCAGTCATGACACGCCACCTCGTCAACCGGGTGCTGGGCATGGTCGTCGTCCTGTTCCTGGTTTGTCTGTTCACCTACGTCGTCTTCTTCGTCCTCTCCCCCGACCCGGCGGTGCAGATCTGCGGCAAGAACTGCACCCCGGAGCGGATCGACCAGCTGCGCCACAACCTCGGCCTGGACCAGCCGTTCTGGACCCAGTTCTGGACCTTCCTGTCCGGGCTCTTCGTCGGCCGTTCGTACGGCAGCGGCGGCGGGGCGGTGGAGTGCGCGGCGCCCTGCCTGGGCTACTCGTTCCAGACCAGCCAGGCCGTCACCGACATGATGATCCAGCGCATCCCGGTCTCGGCGACGGTCGCCGTCGGCGCCGCGGTGCTGTGGCTCCTCGGCGGGGTCTCCGCCGGCCTGATCAGCGCGGTCAAGGAGGGCACCTTCGTCGACAAGTTCATCTCCGGCCTGACCTACACGGGGATGTCGGTGCCGAATTACGTGCTCGCCCTGGCGCTGCAGTACGTGCTCGTGGTGGTGCTCCGCTGGCTGCCGTTCCCACAGGCGGTGCCGTTCGGCGAGGACCCCGTGCAGTGGTTCCTCAACTACGTCATGCCGTGGATCGTGCTCGCCATCGGTTACGCCTCGGTGTACACCCGGCTCACTCGCGCCAACGTCATCGAGACGCTGCAGGAGAACTACGTGCGTACCGCTCGGTCCAAGGGGCTGCGCCCCGACCTGGTCTGGCGCCGGCACGCGCTGCGCCCGGCCCTGACCCCGATCGTGACGATCTTCGGCATGGACTTCGCCGGCCTGCTGGGCGGCGCCCTGATCACCGAGACCGTCTTCGGGCTCAACGGGGTCGGCAAGATGGCCGCCGACTCCATCACCAAGAACGACCAGCCGGTCATCATGGGGGTCACGCTGATGGCCGCCTTCCTGGTGGTCGTCGGCAACATGGTGGTCGATCTCGTCTACACGGTGATCGATCCCCGCGTCCGGATCGGAGCCACCGCATGAGCATCCTGACCGAAACGAGAGACCGACCGATGACAGGGACTGCGCAAGCCGACACCATGCTCGAGGTTCGCGACCTGACGGTTGCCTTCCCGACCCCGACGGGTGCCAACGAGGTGGTCAGTCACATCGACTTCGATCTGCCCCGCGGCGGCGCGCTGGGCATCGTCGGCGAATCCGGCTCGGGCAAGTCGATGACCAGCCTGGCGGTCATGGGGCTGCTGCCCCCGGGCGCCCGGCGCAGCGGGTCGATCCGGTTCAACGGGACCGACCTGGCGACGCTCGGGGAACGGGCGATGCGCGGCTTCCGCGGGGACCGGATCGCGATGATCTTCCAGGACCCGCTGTCCTGCCTCAACCCGTACTACACGGTCGGCACCCAGATCGAGGAGGCGTACCGGTCCCACCATCGGGCCGTCACCCGCCGGCAGGCCCACAAGATCGCCATCGAGGCGATGGAGCAGGTCCACATCCGCGACGCGGCCCGCCGGGTCAACCACTACCCGCACCAGTTCTCCGGCGGCATGCGGCAACGGGTGATGATCGCGATGGCGCTGAGCATGGAGCCGGAGCTGATCATCGCCGACGAGCCGACCACCGCGCTGGACGTCACCGTGCAGGCCCAGATCCTCGACCTGCTCACCGAGATCCGGCACGCCACCGGGACCGGGCTGATCCTCATCACCCACGACCTGGCGGTGGTCAGCGAGACCACCGACCACATCGTGGTGATGCGGCACGGCAGGCTCGTCGAACGGGGCACGGTGGAGGAGATCTTCACCGACCCCCGCGAGGAGTACACCCAGTTGCTCCTCGACGCCGTCCCCCGGATCGACGACGAGATCGGCGAACTGCGCACCCTGGACCGGGCCGACGGGGAGGGGGCCGACCGATGAGTCTCCCCGCGCCGCTGTTGCAGGCCTGCGAGTTGGTCAAGGAGTTCCCGGTGTCCGGCACCGCCGGACTGTTCCGGCCGGCCCAGACCTTCCGCGCGGTCGACGACGTGTCGCTCGACATCTACCCCGGCGAGACCCTCGCCCTGGTCGGTGAGTCCGGCTCGGGCAAGTCGACCGTGGCCCGGATGATCGCCCGGCTGATCGACCCGACCTCGGGCGACATCAGCCTGGACGGGCGGGACGTCACCCGACTGACCGGCCCGCGGCTGCACGAGTTCCGCTCCCAGGTCCAGGTGATCTTCCAGGATCCGTACTCCTCGCTCAACCCACGACACACCGTCGAGGACATCGTCACCGCCCCCCTGCGCTACCAGAAGCGCCCGATCCCCGGCGGGCCGACCGGCTTCACCCGCGGTCTGATGGAGCGGGTCGGGCTGGACCCGGCCTGGTCCCGGCGCCACCCCGCACAGTTCTCGGGCGGGCAGGCGCAGCGGATCGGCATCGCCCGGGCGCTGGCGGTCCGGCCCAAACTCGTCATCTGTGACGAGGCCGTCTCGGCACTGGATGTGTCGGTGCAGGCGCAGATCATCAACCTGTTGCGTGAACTGCAGCGGGAGGAGGGGTTCAGCTACCTGTTCATCGCCCACGACCTCGCGGTGGTGCGCCAGATCGCCACCCGGGTGGCCGTGATGAGTCAGGGCAGGATCGTCGAGCTGGGCGATCGGGACGCCGTTTTCGACCGTCCCGAGGACGCCTACACGAAGACCCTGCTGGCCGCCATCCCGCGGATCCGGCCCGACTGGGATGCGGCCCGGCGTCGCAACCAGGCCCGCAGGGCCGGCGAGCGGGCTGGGGCGGTCGCGCCGGCCGGGTAGACCGGGATCAGAACCGTCGGTAGACCGAAAGCGGGACCGTCCGGTAGACCGGACGAGGAGGCAAGAGGAGAGGCATGGAGTACGGACTGCCGGGTCTGTGGGTGCGCGAGTTCAGGGTTCCCGTCCCGCTGGTGTGGGGTGACCCCGACTCACCGGCGATCGAGGTGTTCGTCCGGGAACTGACCGACCCCGACCGGCGACGCGAGGAACTGCCGCTGCTGACCTACCTGCAGGGCGGCCCGGGCGGGGCGAACCCCCGCCCGGTCGACGCATCCGGATGGATCGGGGAGGCGGTCAAGCACTACCGACTGGTGATGGTCGACCAGCGCGGCACCGGGGCCAGCAGCCCTGTCGACGCCGATCAGGTGGAGGCGCTGGACCACGGGCGAGCGGGCGGGCGCGGCGAGGCGGGCGCGGACTTCCTCGCCTGCTTCCGGGCCGACTCCATCGTCCGTGACCTGGAGCACGTCCGCACCACCGTGTACGGCGGCGCGAAGTGGGCCACACTGGCGCAGTCGTACGGCGGATGGCTGACCCTGACCTACCTGTCGTTGGCCCCCGAGGCCCTCGCCGCCTGCTACGTGTGCGGCGGGATGGCCGGGCTGCCGCCGAGCGCACCCGAGGTCTACCGGCGCACCTTCGGCCGGGTGGAGGCCAAGACGGCCGAGTTCTACCGGCGGTTCCCGGCAGACGTCGACCGCGTCGCCGCGATCGCCGACCACCTCGGCGGCCACGACGTCCGCCTGCCCGACGGCGACCGGCTGACCGTGGAGCGTTTCCAGTCCCTGGGCATCGACTTCGGCATGAAGCCCGGGTTCGAGCGGATGCACTGGCTGGTGGAGAACGCCTTCGTCGCACCGGGCCGGCTGTCCCACGGATTCCTGGAGCAGGTGCAGACCCGATCGTCCCAGGCGGGCGGCCCCCTCTTCTGGACCATGCAGGAATCGATCTACGGTGATGGTGACAACGGCCCGATCGACTGGGCCGCGCAACATGAACGGGACCGCCGGCCCCAGTTCGACCCGTCGCGGCGTCCGCTGCTGTTCACCGGGGAGATGGCCTTCCCCTGGATGTTCGAGCAGGTGCGGCTGCTGCGCGGGTTCGGCCCGGCGGTGCATGCGCTGGCGCGGCGTGCGACCTGGAGCAGGATCTATGACCTGGACCGGTTGGCGGCCAATGAGGTGCCTCTCGCCGCGGCGGTGTACTTCGACGACATGTACGTCGACTCGGGCCTCCAGTTGGACACCGTCGCGCGGGTGGGCAACGCACAGGCCTGGGTCACCAACGAGTTCGAGCACGACGGAATCGGTTCCGGTCGCGTTCTCCCCCGGCTGCGGGAGATCGTCCGGGACCGGGGAGGAGAGCAACGATGACGACCACCACACCCATCCACCAGCACACCGGGGGAGGCCGTCCCCCGTACGCCGGGACCCGCACCCCCCGGTTGAAGGACATTCCCGCGTTCACCGACTTCATCGCGCAGGGCTGGACCCCGCAGACGTACACCCCGCCCCTGGCGCCGGGCACCGCCGAGGCCGCCGCCGCCCACCGGGAGCGGCTCAGCGCCGCCTTCCCCGGTCAGACCCTCGTGGTTGCCGCCGGCACCGCGCCGGTGCGCAACAACGACTGCTCGTACGCCTTCCGGGCCGACAGCGGTTTCGTCTGGCTGACCGGGTGCCAGGTCGAGGACGCGGTGCTGGTCCTGCACCCGACCGCCACCGGCCACGACGCCGTGCTCTACCTGCCCGAGCCGTACCGGCCCGGGGACGCCGGCTTCTTCTCCAGCGCCGCCCACGGCGAGCTGTGGGTCGGCCCGGCCGCCGGCCTGGCCGAGTGGGCGGACGCCCTGGACGCCACGGTCGCCCCGCTGAGCGCCCTGCCCGACGCCGCTTCCCGGCTGCACGGAGGCCTGGCGAGCGCGTCGGTGGCGGCCGATACCCGTACGGCGTACGGCCTGACCCCCTCAGGCGACCTCGACCGGGTGCTGTCGGACCTGCGGATGGTCAAGGACGACTGGGAGATCGGGCAACTGCGCGAAGCGATCGATGCGACGGTCGGGGGGTTCGCCGCGACCGCCGCCGAGATCCCCCACGCCATCGCGGACGACCTCGGGGAGCGCTGGCTGCAGGGCACCTTCGACCGGTGGTCTCGCACCTACGGGAACGGTCCGGGCTACGCCAGCATCGTCGGTTCCGGACCCCACGCCCCGGTGCTGCACTGGGTCCGCTGCGACGGGCCGATCCTGCCCGAGGAGGCGATCCTGCTCGACATGGGAGTGGAGGCGAACTCGCTCTACACCGCTGACGTCACCCGGACCATCCCGGCGTCGGGCTCGTTCTCCGCCGAGCAGCGCGCGGTGCACGACCTGGTCGAGAAGGCCCACCGGGCGGGGCTGGCCCAGGTCCGCCCCGGCACCGAGTACCTGGACTTCCACTACGCGGCGATGGAGGTGATCGCCCGCGGCCTGGACGACTGGGGCCTGCTGCCGGTGTCGGTCGACGAGGCGCTGTCCCCCCAGGGCCAGCAGCACCGCCGGTGGCTCGTCTGCGGCATCGGCCACCACCTCGGCCTGGACGTGCACGACTGCTCGCACTCGACGTACGAGACCTACCAGGGCGCACCACTGGTGCCGGGGGTGGTGATGACGGTCGAGCCGGGGCTGTACTTCCACGCCAACGACGCCGCCGTGCCGCCCGAGCTGCGTGGCATCGGCGTCCGCCTCGAGGACGACGTGCTCGTCACCCCGACCGGCTCGGAGGTCCTGTCGTCGGCTCTGCCCATCGACGCCGCCGGCGTCGAGGCCTGGACCCGTACCCAGTTCCCGGGCGGGGCCCCGGACCCGTCGGCGGCAGCATGAGAATCCCGGTCCGGTCCGTTCCGTTTGATACGGTCGCGTACTGGCTTCGGTGTACCGAGCGTAGTACAATGCTACATGTTACATAGCGATTTTTATGACCCCGCCGATGGAGGCGCCGGGTCCGATCCACCAGCCACCCACCACCCCTCCAGAAGCGGAGAACCATCGTGACCGAAACCAAACTGTGGACCGGCGTCAACGTCGCCACCACCCTCCCCCTCCATGACGACTTCTCGGTCGACTACGACGCGTACGCCGAGCACGTCGCCTTCCTCGGCGCCAAGGGAGCCGACGGGATCATCCCGAACGGTTCGCTGGGCGAGTACCAGTCGCTCACCGAGGACGAGCGGCACCGGGTGGTCGAGACCGCCATCGAGGCCGCGCCCGAGGGCGTCGTGGTGATCCCCGGATGCGGCGCGTACTCCACCGCGGAGAGCGTCCGGCATGCCGAGCACGCCGCGCAGGCCGGCGCGAAGGCCCTGATGCTGCTGCCGCCGAACGGCTACCGCGCCTCCGACGACGACGTCGTGGAACACTTCCGCGCCGTCGCGAAGATCGGACTGCCGGTGCTGGCGTACAACAACCCGATCGACACCAAGGTCGACCTGCACCCCGAGCTGCTGGCCCGGCTGTTCGGCGAGGGCCTGATCGTGGCGGTGAAGGACTTCTCCGGCAACGTCCGGCGGATCTGGCAGATCAAGGAGCTGGCCCCGGGGCTGGACGTCTCCATCGGCGCCGATGACGTGGTCTTCGAGCTGGGTGTCGACGGCGCCCGCGGCTGGGTCGCCGGCTGGACCAACGCCCTGCCCGAGTCGACCATCGAGCTCTACCGGCTGTCGACCTCCGACGACCCGCAGGCGTGGCTGAAGGCCCGCTCGATCTACCGCGACCTCCACCCGGTGCTGCGCTGGGACTCCAACACCTGGTTCGTCCAGGCAATCAAGCTCGGCCAGGAGGTGGCCGGCCACAAGGGTGGCACGGTTCGCCCGCCGCGCCACGCACTGCCGACCGAGGTCCGCGACTCGATCGTCACCGCGGTCGAGAAGGTTCTCGCCGCCGGATATCGCTGAGCCGACCCGACATGCGCACGACTCACGTCTACCACGCGGTCGACTCGCACACCGAGGGGATGCCCACCCGCGTCATCGTGGGCGGGGTGGGCCCCCTCCCGGGGGCGACCATGGAGGAGCGGCGGCAGTGGTTCATGGCCAACCGGGACGACCTCCGGACGCTGCTGATGAACGAGCCGCGCGGGCACGCCTCGATGAGCGGCGCCATCCTGCAACCACCGACGAGACCGGACGCCGACTTCGGGGTGCTGTTCATCGAGGTGTCCGGGTGTCTGCCGATGTGCGGCCACGGGACGATCGGCGTGGCGACCGTGCTGGTCGAGACCGGTCTGGTCGAGGTGGTCGAGCCCGTCACCACGATCCGGCTGGACGTCCCGGCCGGACTGGTCGAGGCGAGGGTCGACGTCCGCGACGGCCACGCGGAGTCGGTGACCCTGCGCAACGTCCCGTCCTTCCTCTACCGGCGTGATGCCCGGGTGGACGTGCCGGGCCTGGGCCGGGTCGACTACGACCTGGCCTTCGGCGGCAACTTCTATGCAATCGTCTCGCTGGAGCAGATCGGCATCCCCTTCGGCCGCGATCACAAGGACGAGTTGTTGCACGCCGGGCTGTCCATCATGGACGCCATCAATGCGGCCGACGAGCCGGTGCATCCGCTGGATCCCGGGATCCACCTGTGCCACCACGTCTACCTGGCGGCACCCGGTTCGGACGCCCACTACTCCCGGCATGCGATGGCCATCTACCCCGGTTGGTTCGACCGGTCCCCCTGCGGCACCGGCACCTCCGCCCGGATGGCCCAGTTGCACGCCCGCGGGGAGCTTCCGCTGGACCAGGACTTCCGCAACGAGTCGCTGATCGGTTCCCAGTTCATCGGCCGGCTCGTCGGCGAGACCACCGTCGGGGAGTTCCCCGCGGTCGTCCCGACCATCACCGGCCGCGCCTGGGTCACCGGCACGGCGCAGTACATGCTGGACCCCACCGATCCGTTTCCATCAGGTTTCCTGCTGTGAACGGGCTGGGCGTCCGGGGCGGACGCGGGGGATCATCGAAGCACCCCGCCGCACGAAAGGCCACCCCCATGAGATCCGCCAACCAGCTCGCCGGCATCGCGCCGCTACGCCGTCGCAGTCTGCGCGACACCGTCGCCAGCCGCATCCGCAGCAGCATCGTCTCCGGGGACCTGGCGCCCGGCGAGGAATTCTCCGCGCCGACCCTGGGCCAGCAGTTCGGGGTCTCCGCCACGCCGGTGCGTGAGGCGATGCTCGACCTCGTCCGCGAGGGACTGGTCGAGGTGCTGCCCAACCGCGGTTTCCGGGTCACCGAGGTCTCCGACAAGGTGCTGGCCGACATCACCAGCGTGCGGCTGCTGCTGGAGCCGCCCGCGGTGGCCTCCATCACCGAGAGCATCCCGGTCGCGGACCTGCCGGTGGTCCGGGCCCGCGCCGAGGCGATCGTCCAGGCGGCGGCCGACCGCGACCTGACGGCCTATCTGGAGGCCGACGCCGTGTTCCACCTGGGGCTGCTCGGCTACACCGGCAACGACACCCTGATCGACGTGGTGTCCCGGCTGCGGGCGCAGACCCGCCAGTTCGGGCTGAAGGCACTGCTGGAGGCCGGCGAGCTACCGGCCAACGCGCGGGAACACATCGCCATCGCGGAGCGGATCGACGCCCGCGACCCCGACGGTGTGGAGCGCCTCCTGCAGATCCACATCCGCCACACCATCGGCATCTGGGCCGGCCACAGTGAACCACCCATCGATCTGGAGAAACAGGTGGAGGTCGATGAGCACTGATCTCGTCGTCATCGGCGCCGGCATGATCGGTGCCGCCGTGTCACATTTCGCCACCGCCGCCGGGCTGTCGGTGCTGGTGCTCGAACGCGGCGCGATCGCCTCGGGCACCTCCTCCCACGGCGAGGGCAACATCCTCGTCTCCGACAAGGAACTGGGCCCCGAGCTCGACCTGGCGCTCTATTCCAACACCGTCTGGCGCGACGACCTCGGCGCGTACGGGGACCGTTGGGAGTTCCGCCCCAAGGGCGGGCTCGTGGTCAGCCGGACGGCGGCCAGCCTGGAGGCGCTGAGCGGTCTGGTGGCCACCCAGCAGGCGCACGGGATCCGCGCCGACCTGGTCGATGCGGCCGGCGTCCGAGAACTGGAACCCAACATCAACCCGGCACTGACCGGTGGCGCCTGGTATCCCGAGGACGCCCAGGTCCAGCCGATCCTCGCGACCGCCCACCTGCTGCGGCTGGCCCGCGAACACGGCGCGACCGTACGCCAGCATGCCGAGGTCACCGGGCTGTTGCGCGCCGGCGAGCGGGTCGTCGGCGTACGTGTCGGCGCCGAGGAGATCCCCGCCGGGGCGGTGGTCAACGCCACCGGACCCTGGGCCCCGACGATCGGGGCGCTGGCCGGGCTCGACGTACCGGTCCAGCCGCGCCGCGGCTTCGTGCTGGTCAGCGAACCGCTCCCCCCGACGGTCTTCCACAAGGTGTACGCCGCCGAGTACGTCGGCGACGTCGGGTCCGGCGACGCGGCGCTGCAGGCCTCCCCGGTGGTCGAGGCGACCGACTCGGGCACCCTGCTCATCGGCGCCACCCGCGAACGGGTCGGCTTCGCACCGGGCCCGTCGGTCGCCGCGGTCCAGCTGCTCGCCGCCCGGGCCCTCGAGCTCTTCCCGGCGCTG
The DNA here is from genome assembly GCA_964528755.1 of uncultured Propionibacteriaceae bacterium. GTDB lineage: Bacteria > Actinomycetota > Actinomycetes > Propionibacteriales > Propionibacteriaceae > Raineyella. Next base: position 55,962 of record CAZGWN010000002.1, on the reverse strand, counting down.
GCCGGGGTGTCGATCATGCGGACGTACTGGGGCTACCGGCCCTACTGCGAGGACCATCTGCCGATCATCGGCCCCGACCCGCGGGCGCCCGGCCTGTGGCACGCCTGCGGCCACGAGGGGGCGGGCATCGGCCTCGCTCCGGGCACCGCCAAGCTGCTCGTCCAGCAGCTCACCGATCGGCCCACCGACCTGGACCTGGCACCGTTCCGCCCGGAGCGCTTCGAGGAATCCCGCACGACCACCGAGGAGCACGTATGAGTCCCACGTTCCGGCTGGACGGGCAACCGATCGACTTCGTGCCGGGTCAGACCGTCGGCGCCGCCCTGATGGCGGCCGGGGTGGCTGCCTGGCGGACCACACGCGGCGACCACCGCCCGCGCGGCCTGTTCTGCGGGATCGGCGTCTGCTACGACTGTCTGGTCACCGTCGACGGGGTCCCCGGTCAGCGGGCCTGCCTCGTGCTGGCCCGGGAGGGGATGCGGGTGTCCCGTACCGATCCCGACCGGCCGTTCCCCGGCCTGGAGGAGGCCCTCGATGTCCACTGATCTCGGCCCCACCGACGCCGCATCCTTCGACTCCGTCGTCATCGGCGCCGGACCTGCCGGGCTGGCTGCCGCGGCCGCGTTGACCGGCGCCGGGCGCCGCTGCGCCCTGATCGACATGGGTCACCTCAGCGGGGGACAGTTCTGGCGGCATCCCGAACCCGACCTGCTCGCGGCGACCGGGACGGACGAGGGGCTCGGGCACCATCACTGGGGCACCTACCGGCGGCTGCGTGAGTCGCTGGACCGGGCCGTCACCGCCGACCTCCTCGACTACCGTCCCGGCACCCAGGTGTGGGCGATCACCCCGCTGCCCGACGGTGCCGGCTTCGACCTCCACCTGACTGCCGCCGTCACTGCTGTCGAGCAGGCCCCGACCGGGCCCGGACCGATCCGCACCCGGACGCTGCTGCTCGCCACCGGCGCGTACGACCGGCAGTTGCCGTTCCCCGGCTGGACCCTGCCGGGCGTGATGGCCGCGGGCGGTGTCCAGGCGCTGATCAAGGGCCACCGGGTGCTCGCCGGGCGACGCGCGGTGGTCGCCGGGACCGGGCCGTTCCTACTGCCGGTCGCCGCGAACCTCGCCCGTGCCGGCGCGGCCTCGGTCACCGTGTGTGAGGCGAACAGCCTCGCCCGGTGGGGCCGCGACCCGTGGGGAGCCATCCAGGAGCCGGGCAAGGGCCTGGAAGGCGTCGAATACGCCGGCACCTTCCTGCGGCACCGGATCGGCCTGCGCACCCGGACCACCGTCGTGGCCGCGCTCGGCGACGAGCGCGTCGAAGCGGTCCGCCTGGCCCGGCTCGACGCCACCGGCACAGTGGTCCCGGGCACCGAACGCGAGGTCGAGGCCGATCTCGTCGCGACCGGCTGGGGCTTCACCCCCTCCCTCGAACTTCCCCTCGCCCTCGACGCCGACGTCCGGGTCTGCGCGGACGGGTCCCTGGTGGTCGACGTCGACGCCGACCAGCGCACCAGCGTGGCGGGGGTGTTCGCGGCCGGCGAGATCACCGGCGTCGGCGGGGCGACCCAGGCGCTGGCCGAGGGCGAACTCGCCGGGCTGTCCGTCTTGGCCGAGCTGGGAACGGCCCTCGACGACCGCCGGCGCGGGAAGCTCCGGCGCCGGGTCGCCCGCGGCAGCCGGTTCGCGGCGGCGATGCACGCCGCCACCCCCGTACCAGCCCACTGGTCGAGTTGGTTGACTGACGACACGCTCATCTGCCGCTGCGAGGAGGTCACGTACGGCGCCCTGCGTGCGCTGGGCGAGGAAGTCGACGCCACCGAGCCGCGGACCTTGCGGATCGCCGGCCGGCCCGGCATGGGGATGTGCCAGGGTCGGGTCTGCGGCTATGCCGTCGGCTGCCTCGGCCACCACGGTCCCGGCGCGGCAACCGCCGACGAGCTGGCTGCGCTGGGACGCCGTCCCCTGGCCACGCCCGTACGTCTGGGCGAGTTGGCCGACCCCGTGGTGGAATCCTCCGCCTCCTGATCCTGTTCTGCCCACGAAAGGATGACCATGAGCAGCCCCACCGCCACATCCGCCGAGCTTCCCACCACCGCCGAGGCACTGGAGGAGGTGCTGGCCCACGCCCACCAGGCCTTCCCGGGCTGGTCCCGGACCACCCCCGAGGAGCGCGCCGCCGCCCTGGGTGCCGTCGCCGACGCCCTCGATGCTGCCGCCGACGAACTCGTGCCGCTCGCCATCGCCGAGACCCACCTGAGCGAGGGGCGGTTGCGCGGCGAGCTGACCCGCACCACCTTCCAACTTCGGCTGTTCGCCGAGGTGGTCACGGCCCGTGGCTACCTGGATGCCCGGATCGACCACGCCGATCCGGCCTGGCCGATGGGGGCCCGGCCCGATACCCGCCGGATCGGGATCCCGATCGGTCCGGTCCTGGTCTTCGCGGCGAGCAACTTCCCGTTCGCCTTCTCGGTCGCCGGCGGCGACACCGCCTCCGCGCTGGCCGCCGGCTGCCCGGTGGTGCTCAAGGCCCACCCCGGACACCCGGGGCTGTCCCGGCGGACCGGCGAGATCGTGGCAGGCGCACTGGCCGGTGCCGGCGCGCCGGCGGGAACCTTCGCCGTTGTCGCCGGGGTCGAGGCCGGGATCACCGCGCTCAACGACGCGCGCATCAAGGCGGGCGCCTTCACCGGCTCGATCGCCGGAGGTCGGGCATTGTTCGACATCGCGCAACGCCGCGCCGACCCGATCCCGTTCTACGGCGAGCTGGGCAGTGTCAACCCGGTGTTCGTCACCCGCGCCGCTGCCGCGCGGCGGCCGGAGGAGATCGTCGCGGGCTTTGTCGGCTCCTTCACCGTCGGCTCCGGCCAGTTCTGCACCAAGCCCGGGGTCTTCCTCGTGCCGGCCGATTCGGGCCTGCCCGAGCTGCTGGAACAAGCCGCCTACCCGGCGCCGCAGCCGATGCTCAACGACCGGATCGCCTCGGGCTACGTCCAGCACCTGCAGACCGTCGCCGGGCATGCCGGGGTCACGGCGTTGCACGGGGACGCGTCGGCCCCGGGCGAGCCGCCGGCCCCTACCCTGCTGCGGACCACGGCCGCCGAGCTGCTGGCCGACCCGGCCGGACTGGTGACCGAGGTCTTCGGGCCGGCGTCGCTGGTCGCCACGTACGACAGTGAGGCGGACCTGCTCGCCGTCGCCGAGGCGATCCAGGGCCAGCTCACCGCCACCGTCGTCGGGGAGGACGACGACACGATCGCCCCGGACCTGGTGTGGGCGCTGTCCCAGCGGGCCGGGCGCATCCTGTGGAACCAGTGGCCGACGGGGCTGTCGGTCACCTACGCCCAGCAGCACGGCGGGCCCTACCCGGCCACCACTGCCTCGGCGACCACCTCGGTGGGCACCGCGGCGATCAGCCGGTTCATCCGCCCGGTGGCCTACCAGAACCTCCCCGCGCACCTACTGCCCGCCGAACTGGGCGACGAGAACCGGCCCGGCCCGGCGCTGGTCGACGGCAGGCCGGTGCTGGGGTAGTCCTCGGGGCCCGGCTCGGGCCAGGTGGTGAGCCCAAACGACCAGAGGCCCCCGCCGATCCCAGTAACCTCGTCGGCAGTGGCGTCGATCGGCACCCCCCTTGTGGTCATTTGGGCTCACCACCCCATCGGGCTCGGCCCACCCGCTCGGTTACGGCGGGCCCATGGCCGACTGGATGAGCCCGCCGCCGGGCGGAATCCCTCCCGGCCGTTGGCGGCGGAACCTGGGCGATCTGCAGCGCTGTCTGCGGCATCCGGAGGGCTGAGCGAGGGTGGTCCGGAGCCGAACCCGGCGGAGGCACCGACTCAGCCCGTCTGCGCGGCCGACCACTCCGCGACCCGACGCCGGCTTTCCTCGGGGCTGAGGTCCTCCACCCGCGTCATCACCGTCCACCGCACGCCGTAGGGATCGAGGATCGACGCGTAGCGGTCGCCGGACACGAACGTCGTCGCCGGCTCGCGCACTGTCGCGCCCGCGGCGACCGCCCGCTCGGTCACGGCGTCGACGTCGGGCACGTAGACGGCCAGGGAGAAGTCGGCACCCCGGGCCGGGTCCGGTGCCACCAGGCCAAAGGACTCCATCGGCTCACCCAGGGTCAGGTGCCCCGCACCGAAGTCGAGTTCGGCGTGGGCGACCACGTCCCCGAAGCGGGTCACGTCCAGCACCTCGGCGCCGAAGACCGCCTCGTAGAAGTCCAGGGCCGCGTCGGCCGGGGTCACCGAGAGGTGCGGGGTGAGGCTCGTGCTGCCGTGCGGCATACCGTTCGTCGTCCACGTGCCGGTGGCGGAAATCACATCATCGGTCATGGGATCATCGTGGCCAACCCGGACCCGTGCTTCTTGAACTTTTCGGACAGGGACACGCCATGCCCCACTCGCGCGGACATCTCAACCCCGGTGACGCCGAGGTCACCTTCGACCGGTTCGACCTCGGCCTCGACCGGCTGGTGCGGCATGTCTGGGTGGTCCGCTGGGACATCCCCGCCGGGGAGGTCCGACCCCAGCGGGTTCTGACGTATCCCACCCACAACATCGTCATCGACCCCGACGACGCTGCCCTCTACGGGCCGTCGCCCGCCGTGCAGACACGCCTCTTGCGCGGCCGGTCCTGGGCAGTGGGCGTCCTGCTGCGGCCCGCGGCCGCCGGAATCCTCACCGTCACGCCACCGCGGCTGCTGACCGGCGGGCGGGAGACCCTCACGGGCACGCCCTCGGCCGCGATCGCGGAGGTCATGACATCGGCCGAGGATCGGTCCGGGGCCCGGGCAGGGCTGCGGATCGTCCTCGGCGACTGGCTGGCCCCGCTGGAGTCGCGCATCGACCCGGCCGGCCTGCTGGTCAACGAGATCTGCCGGATCGCCGAGGAACGCGATGACGTGGTCCGGGTCGACCAGCTGGCCGACCTCGTCGGGCTCAGCCCACGCACCCTCGTCCGGCTCACCCGGACCCGCATCGGCGTGACACCCAAGTGGCTGATCGAGTGCCGCCGCCTCCAACACGCCGCGACCACCCTGTGGTCGGAGCCCTCGACGGACCTGGCGGCGCTGGCCGCCGACCTGGGCTACGCCGACCAGGCACACTTCACCCGCCGCTATCACGAGGTGCTCGGGGAGACCCCCGAACAGACCCGCAAGGCGGCGCGGAGCGACGGCCGGCGGGTGGGCCGGGTCGGGCCGGACTGACGCCCCGCTCCCTCAGCAGCGGATCGCCCGACCACCCCACGCCGGGACCCGGAATCAGCGCGCTACTTCAGCGCGCGCCGCAGCAGGATCGCGGCGAACTCGATGAGCAGCACCAGCAGGATGATCAGGCCGAGGAAGGCGGCCACCTGGTCGTACTTCGACACCCGCAGCGAATCGTACAGGTAGTAGCCGATGCCACCTCCGCCGACGATGCCGAGCACGGTCGCCGCCCGCACGTTCTGCTCCAGCAGGTAGAGCAGGTGGGCGGCGAACGCCGGGATGCTCATCGGCAGTGTCGAGGAGAAGAACACCTGGGGTCGGGTGCCGCCGACGGCGGAGATCGCCCGCTCGGGGCCCCCCGGCACCTCCTCCAGGGAGTCGGCGATGAGCTTGCCGAGCAGGCCCACCCCGCCGATGCCGAGGGCCAGGGTGCCGGCCTGGGCGCCCAGCCCCGAGATGATGACGAAGAGGATCGCCAGGATGAGTTCGGGCATGCCGCGGATGATCAGCAGGATCCCGCGGAAGGTGTTGCGCACGATCGGCCCCGGCGCCACATTCCGCGCCGCCGGGATGCCCACGAGCACCGAGATCACCGCGCTGATCAGGGTCGCCGCGAACGCCACCTGGAAGGTGACCAGGATGGACTCGCCGATCTCCTGGGCGGTGTAGATGCCCAGGGTCGGCGGCCACAGGTTGTCCTTCGCCAGCAGCGTCGGCAGGTTCCCCCAGAAGGTGATGAGGTTGGCCCAGTTCGCCTGGGAGGCGACGAAGCTGCCGGCGATCACCAGGATGGCGAGCGTGACGCTGATCGTCGACGTGATCCGTTCCCGGGTCCACGGCTGACGCATCGCGGCCAGCACCCGGCTCGTCGAGTCGTCCATCCCCGACGGCCGTTCGATCGCGCGGGCCAACGTCGACGACCGGGACGTCGCCGTGCGCACGAGGGTGTCGCCGATCCCCTTGCCGGCCGGTCGTACGCCGAGCAGCCGGGCCCGGATCACCGACGAGACGATCTCGAACAGGATGCAGAGAACGACGATGGCCAGCGCCAGCGGGATCGCCCGGCGGTAGTTGAGCGCGTGGATGGCGTTCGACAGGTCGTAGCCGAGGCCGGCCACCCCGACGTAGCCGAGGATGACCGTCTCGCGCAGGTTGATGTCGGCCCGGTGCAGACCCACGGCGATCCAGGCGGGCAGGGCCTGGGGGACGACGCCACCCCAGAACTCCTGGGCCTTGGTCGCGCCGGTGGAGCGCAGCGCGAGTCGTGGGCCCTCGTCGATCTGTTCGATCGCATCGGAGTACATCTTGGAGATCATGCCGACCGAGTGGAACATGAACGCCAACACGCCGGGCAACGGCCCGAGGGCGAACACGAAGACGAAGATGCTGGCGAAGGCGACCGCCGGGATCGCCCGGGCGAGCACGCCGATGAACCGGGCGACGGCGAGCAGCGCCGGGTGCGGGGTGGTGTTGCGCGCACCCCAGTAGGCGACCGGGATGGAGATGACGGCGGACAGGTAGGTGCCGCAGATGACGATCCCGAGCGTCATCACGGTGGAGCCGAGGAACTCCCAGATGCCGCTCCAGGAGTCGAACACGACGGTACGGGTGGCGGGATCGAACGCGAATCCGGGCCACACGAACGGCGTCGCCCGCTGCATGAAGGGCCCGACCTTGGCCAGGCTCTCGACCATCGCCTCCCAGGTGAAGCCCAGCCCGGCGAACGAGACGATGCCGAGCATGAGCAGGATGACCATCAGCCCGACCGCGGCCACGCTCGCCGGCTTCGGCGCCGGCCGGCGGACCGCGGCGATCCGCGCGGCGACCTCGCTCATCAGGCCTCCTCGGGCCGCGTGTCGGCGATGGCCGCGGTGGCGGCCGGATCGGGACGGGCGGCGTCGAGCTCGGCCCGGACGTCGGCGAGTTCGCGGGTGATGGCGGTGAGTTCGGTGGTCGGCGTGGCGACCTGGCCGTAGATCTCCATCACCTGTTCGCGGTTGAGCGAGTCGGTGGGGGTGTCGAGGACGACGCGGCCGGCGCGCAGGCCGACGATCCGATCGCCCCAGCCGAGAGCCAGGTCAACCTGATGCAGGCTGCACACGACGGTGAGCGATCGCTCGGCGGCGATCTCGCGGATCAGGCTCATCACCTGGCTGCTGGACTCCGGGTCCAGGGAGGCGACCGGTTCGTCGGCGAGCAGCAGGTCGGGGTCCTGCATCAGTGCCCGGGCGATCGCCACCCGCTGCTGCTGGCCGCCCGACAAGGTGTCGGCCCGCTGGTACGCCTGCTCGAGCAGGTCCACCCGGTCGAGATGTTCCAGCGCCTTGCGGCGCAGGGTCTTGGGGTACATCCAGGTGCCGAAGCGGGGCCCGTTCAGGGTCGCCAGCGCGCCGGTGAGGACGTTCTCGAGCACGCTGAGCGGCCCGACGAGTTCGAACTGCTGGAAGATGAAGCCGATCCGACCGCGCAGGGCCCGCAGGGCCTTCCCGCGCAGGGCCGGGACGTTCTCCCCCAGGACGCGTACGGATCCCTCGGTGGGGATCTCCAGGCCGTTGAGGTGACGCAGGAAGGTCGACTTGCCCGAGCCGGAGAGGCCGAGCAGGACCAGGACCTCCCCCCGACGAACCGTCACCGACACCCCGTCGAGGGCGTGTGCGGTGGCTTGCCCGTAGATCTTGACGAGGTTCTCGGCCTCGACGACGGGAGTGTCGGTGACGGTCATCAGCGGTCCGATCTGTTGTCGTACGGGGAGGTGGGGATCAGGCCGCCGCGCAGGCCTCGGCGGTCGTGACGACCTTGCACAGGTCGCGGATCTGGTCGTAGTAGGCGTCGTCGACCGGCTTGAGGGAGGTGATCCACTCCTCGAAGTTCTTCTTCTGGGCCGCGTCGGTCATGCCGATCGTGTCCTCGATCTCCTGCGCGGTGACGTCGGACAGGTTGCTGGTGATCGAGTCCTTGACGTCCTGCGGAAGGGAGTTCGAGTAGACCATCGGAGCACCGGGGACGAGCTGGCGGTCGACCTCGACCAGCTTGCCCTCCTCGATCAGCGGATCGGCGACGGCGTCCTCGGCGAATCCGGCCTCGCACTCGGTGCCGGCCGCCACCTTGTCGGCGGAGGCGTCGTGCTTGCCGGCGAAGACCGGGGTGACGTCCTTGGCCGGGTCGACCTGGGCCTCGAGGAGTGCCTTGCTCGGGAAGAGGTAGCCCGAGGTCGAGGTCTCGGAGACGAAACAGACCTTCTTGCCCTTGTAGTCGGCGAGGGACGTGATGCCGGCCTTCGGGTTGGCGATGGCGACCGAGTAGTACCCGGGCTCGGTCAGGCCGCCGGTGACGATCGCGGAGAACGGCGTGATCTGGGCGCCGGCCTTCCAGGCGTTGTAGTAGGTGAAGCCGGAGAAGGAGGCGACGTCGATCTTGCCGGCGACGGCGGCCTCGATCAGCGCGTTGTAGTCGGCGGCCTGGAAGTACTCGACCTGCTTGCCGGTGACCTTGGCGGTGTAGTCGGCGAGCGGCTTGAAGTTGTCCTGGGTGGACTCGCTGTCGGGCACGACGCCGAAGACCAGGGTGTTCGAATCCTTGGCGAAGCCCTCGGAGGAGGACCCCGCATCAGCGGCCGGCGAGGCACCCGCATCAGCGGAGGACGACGACGAGCACGCGGTGAGCGTGGCGAGGGTGACAAGCGCAGCGATGGCGGCGAGACCCGTGCGGAGAGAACGCATGGATGTGGCCTTTCTCCGGGCACCACGGTGCCCGAGGCGTCGATTGGTTGACGCTGCGAAGCTAAGCGGGGGCGGTGAACGCGACCCCAACTCTGTCGTGGCGTTCAGTTGAACACTCGACGTCCCCCCGGTGACGTGACCGCGACAATCCGCTGTGAACCACGCAACCGGGCCGTACGGGGCTGACCGCCCGTGATAAAAGGGATGGTCGGCCCGCACCGCTCCGCGGACCGCGGGCGCCGATGCCCCGAGGATCTACTCGTAGCAGGCGGATCTACCCGTAGTAGAGCGCCACGGGCCTGCCGTCGATGCGACGGACGTCGACCGGGGTGTCGTACACGTCGGCGAGCACGTCGGCCGAGATGATCTCCTCGGGAGGGCCGTCGGCGAGGATCCGACCGGCGCGCATGGCCACGATCCGGTCGGCGTAGGTGGCGGCGAAGTTGACGTCGTGCAGGACGACGACGATGCGCTTGTCCAGGTCGTCGGCCATGGACCGGAGCAGCCTCATGATCTCGGCCATGTGCCGCAGGTCGAGGTTGTTCAGCGGCTCGTCGAGCAGGACGTAGCGGGTGTCCTGGGCCAGCACCATGGCGATGAACGCCCGCTGCCGCTGCCCGCCGGAGAGTTCGTCGAGGAACCGCCCCCGATAGCCCTGCAGCCCCAGGTAGTCCAGCGCCCGTTCGACATGGTCGCGGTCGGCCACGGTCAGCCGGCCTCCCGAGTGCGGGAAGCGACCGAACTCGACCAGGTCGGTCACCGTCAGCCGGGCGGCGAGGTGGTTATCCTGGCGCAGCACGGCCAGCACCCGGGCCAGCTCCCGGCCCGGCACCGCCTCGATCGGACGGCCGTCGACACTCACCCGCCCCCGGTCGGGCCTGATCAGTCGGCCCACGATGTTGAACAGCGTCGTCTTGCCCGCCCCGTTCGGGCCGATCAGCGCGGTGATGCCCTCCCCCCCGAAGGTCACCGACACGTTGTCGAGGACGGTGGTGGGGCCGTACGTCTTGACGGCCCCCTCGAGCGCGATCATCGCGCCCCCTTTCGCAGCACGAGGTAGAGGAAGAACAGCCCGCCGGCGAACTCGATCACCGTCGACAGCGTCGCGCCGAAGCCGAACACCCGCTCCAGCACGAGCTCGCCTCCCAGCAGGCAGACCATGCCCAACCCCGCCGCGGCGGGCAGGGTCCAGGCGTGGCGGAAGGTCGCGACGTAGGAGTACGCCAGGTTGGCGACGATGAGTCCGAAGAACATGATCGGGCCGACCAGCGCGGTCGACACCGCGACCATCACCGACACCACGCCGAACAGCGTCATCACGGTACGCCGGTGGTCGACCCCGAGGCCGACCGCGGTCGCCTCGCCGAGGGTGAGCACGTCGAGGGTCGGCAAGAGCGGGATCAGCACCACGCACCCGGCCGTCACCAGGACGCCGGTGAGGGCGAGCAGCAACGGGTCGGGCCGGGTCAGCGAGGCGAACATCGCGTCGGTGAGCACCTGGAAGTCCAGCGGGTCGAGCATCCGCTGCATCCACTCGGTGAAGCTACGGAAGAACGTGCCGAGCACGATCCCGACCAGCAGCATGAGGTGGATCGAGCGGCGCCTGCCGCCGAACAGCCAGGTGAACAGGACGACGCTGAACGCCACCATCACCACGACCTGGACGATCCACAGGGTCAGCTCGTCGAAGCCCAGGAAGGCACCGGAGCCGAGGAAGAACACCAGGAGCGTCGAGATGAGGGCATAGAACGAGTCGAAACCCATGATCGAGGGGGTGAGGATCCGGTTGGCCACAATGGTGTGGAAGACCACCGTGGACACCCCGACGGCCGTCGCGACCACGAGCATCGCCGCCACCGTGAGGCTGCGGATCCGCACCGCGAAGGCCAACGACCCGGGCACGTCGGTGAACAGGTAGAGCGCGACCAGGGCGAGCACGAGGATGCCCAGCCCGGCCAGGCGTACGCCGCGGCGGGCCGCCAGGGATCGCACCCACCCCGTACGTCGGGGTGCCGGATCGGTCACCGCGGCGGGTGCGATCTCAGTGAGCACGGCTTCCCCTCCGCAACAGCAGCCACAGGAACAGTCCGGAGCCGACGACCCCGACGATCACCGACAACGGGATCTCGTACGGGAAGCGGACCACCCGGGCGACGATGTCGCAGGCGAGCAGGAACGCCGCACCCGTGCCGGCCACCCAGGGGATCGCCCGGCGGACGTTGTCGCCGATGATCAGACTGACGACGTTCGGGACGACCAACCCGAGGAAGGGGATCATCCCGGCGCTGACCAACACGGTCGCGGTGATCACCGCCACGACGAGCATCCCGACCCCGACCACGCGGCGATAGTCCAGGCCGAGATTGGTGGCGAACTCCTCCCCCATGCCGATCACGCTGAACCGGTCGGCGGCGAACCAGGCGACCACCACCATGGCGGCGGCGATCCACAGCAGTTCGTAGCGGCCGGCCATGATCGAGGAGAAACTGCCCTGCGACCACTGCGCCAGCGACTGCAACAGATCGAGACGGTACGCGACGAAGGTCGTCACTGCGCCGACCACCCCGCCGAGCATGATGCCGACCAGCGGGACGAGGACGAGCTGACGCACCGGCACGGCGCGCACGACGCGGAGGAAGACCCAGGTACCGACCAGTCCGAAGACGGCCGCGACCCCCATTTTGCCGACCACCGGCATGCCGGGCCAGGCCACGATGGACACCAGCATGCCGAGGGTGGCGAACTCGGTCACCCCGGTGGTGCCGGGCTCGACGAACCGGTTGCGGACCAGCATCTGCATGATCAGCCCGGCGATGCCGAGCGCGGAGCCGACGAGGATCAGCGCGACCGTCCGCGGGATCCGGCTGACCCCGAGCAGGAACGCGGCGCGGCCCTCCGGGCCCCCGGCCAGCACCGCGGCCGGGGACACATCGGCGACGCCGACGAACAGGCTCAGTCCCGCCAGCACCACCAGGGCAACACCGATCAGCGGCCCCACCCGTCCGGGCCGCGGACCGCGACCGGTCCGGCGTCCGGCGGTGGGGGCGGCGCGTTCGGGCGCGGCCACAGGCATCGGCTCAGGCCGCCTGCTTGACGTCGTCGGTCATGATCGTGGTGGTCTCGATGCCACCGAAGACGATGTACCAGGCGACCGGGTCGAGGTAGACGATGTGACCCTCCCGGAAGGCCTTGGTCTGCTTGACGATGTCGTTGTCGAGAACCTCGGCGGCCGGCTTGGCGTTGGGGTCCGAGCCGGTGGCGGCATCCCTGTCGACGACGTACAGGTAGTCGGGGTCGTGCTCGAGGAGGAACTCGAAGGAGATCGGCTCTCCGTGGGTGGCGGCCTCGATGTCGTTGATGACCGGCGTGACCCCGAAGACGTCGTAGATGATTCCGCCGCGGGCGTTGCGGCCGGTGGCGTTGCCGTTGGTGGGGGCCATCGCGCTGAGCTTGCCGCCCGAAACCATGACACCGAGCCCGGTGCCGGCGTCGGCGGTCAGTGCCTTGGCCTCGTCGATCCCGGCCTTCACCTCGGTCAGCGCGGTCGCGGCCTGGTCCTGGGCGCCGAGCACCTCGCCGAGCAGGGTGGTGTTGCGTTCCAGGGTGTCCAGGAAGCTGCCTGTGATCGACAGGTCGACGGTCGGGGCGATCGCGCTCAGGTCGTCGTACAGGGCCGCCGAGCGGCCGCCGATGATGATGAGGTCCGGCTGGTGGGCCTCGATCTCGACCAGGTCGGCCTCGAACAGGGTCCCGGCGTTGTACGCGTCGTCGGCCAGGGTGTCGGAGAGGTAGTCGGGCACCGAGTCCAACGGGGCGCCGTCGACCTCGCCGCCGAGCGCGCCGATGGTGTCCAGGCTCGCCATGTCGAAGACGACGATGTTGTCGGGGTTCGTGGGGACGTCGACCGTGGTGGACTCGTACGTCGGGTCCTCGTCCTCGCCCGCCACGTTGCGGTCGAAGGTGAACGAGACCGTCCCCTGCCCGCTCTCCTCCGCGGTGGGCTCCCCCTCGGCGGGGGTGGCGGCGCAGCCCGCCAGGGCCAGCACGAGCGACGCCGCGGTCGCGACGAGGCCGGTAGGTCGGATGAGACGCATGCGGGGGACTCCTTCGTTGCGGGGCGGTACTGACCCGCCCGACGGGTTGTATTAGGCAAGGCTCGCCTGTGTGGACGGCGGCAATATCCGCTGATCCGGGGAGCCCGGGTACTCCAATGAAGGTGAGACTAACCTATTCTTCGTGACCGAGTCGATGCACCCCTCCACTGACCGTCCCGGCCCCGGCGACCTCCGTGCCTTCGCCCTGACCCGCCGCCGACTGGACCTGCGCTTCCGCCGCGCCACGCTCGCCTCGCGCGAGTGGCCGGCCCCCGACTACGTACGGGTGCGCCTGGCCGGCCCCGAGCTCGTCGGGTTCGGCTCCGACGGCCACGACGACCACATCCGGGTGTTCTTCCCCGATCCGGGTGCCCCGCTGCCCGGGACGATCGACGAGCTGCGGGCCGCGCCCAGCCGGGAGTACACCCCGCTGGCCTGGGGCGACGACGGCGGCACCGGATGGCTCGACCTGGAGGTCGCCCTGCACGGCGACGCCGGGGTCGGCGCCCCTTGGGCTGCCCGGGCGCCGATCGGGGCGGCCGTCGGCATCGGCGGGCCCCGCGGCACCCTCTCGATCGAGGGCACCCCCGACGCGTGGCTGCTCGCCGGCGACGAGACGGCGATCCCTCAGATCCGGCGGTACGCCGCGCTGATCCCGGCCGGCGCCCCGGCGACGATCCTGGTCGAGGTCGCCGACTCCGCGCACGAGGTGCCGATCGAGGCACCCGTCCCGGTGACGTACGTGCCCCGGGACGGCACGCCCTCCGGTTCGGCGCTGGCCGATCGGCTCGCCGCGATCTCCGCCTCGGACCGTCCGCAGGGTGCCGTCTTCGGCTTCGTCGCGGCCGAGGCGTCGATCGTCCCGCCGGCCCGGGCCCTGCTGCTCGACCGGTGGGGCCTGGATTCCGAGACGGTGGTCGTCAAGGGCTACTGGAAGTGCGGCGAGCCGGAGTTCCACGCGCCGCACTGAGCGACCCGATCCGCCACCGTCCGACGTCGGTGCCCGCGACGTACGAAGATGGAGGGCATCGACCCAACGGAGGAACCCATGACCGTCGCCGGCGACGCCCACCCGTACGACGAGCAGTTCATCGCTGCGCTGGCCGCCCACGGGCTGGAGCCGCGGCCGGTCGGCACCGACCCGGCCACCTTCGACCCGTGGTTCCGCGTCGACGCGCGCGGGTTCCTGGATGCCGATCCGCCCGCGGAGAAGGTCGCCTTCTGGCGCACGACCCTGGCCGGGAACCGGATGACCGGCGTCTACGACCGGGCCGCCGCCCGGCCGGACGACCCGGTCGCCACCATCGCCTCGTGGATCGGCGAACTCAGCGTGCCCGGCGACCGGGTGCTGCCCTCGTGGGCGATCTCGTCGGTCACGGTCGCCCCGACCCACCGGCGACGTGGCCTCGCCCGGGCCATGGTGGAGTCAGAGCTTCGGGCCGCGGCCGGCGCCGGGGTCGCCGTCGCCATGCTGACCGCCAGCGAGGCGCCGCTCTACGGTCGGTACGGCTTCGCGGCCGCCGCCCGGGCCGCGACCTTGAGAATCGACGTCAAGCGGGCCACCTGGACGGGTCCGGTGCCGGCCGGCCGCGTCGACTTCATCGAACGGGGCCGACTGCGCGAGCTCATCGGCCCGCTGCACGACCGGGTCCGCCCGGGCGTGCCCGGCGAGGTCAGCCCGGCGCGCGGCGAATGGGACCAACTTGCCGGGAGCGAGCCGGGCGCGAAGGACGCCGGCCGGATCCGTTGTGTGCAGTACGCGGAGGCGGGTCGGGTGGACGGTCTGGCGATCTACTCCGTCACCGAGAACGAGGACGACTTCACCCACTCGAGCGCCCGGGTGCACTACCTGCTCACGGCGACCGACGCCGCCTACGCGGGCCTGTGGCGCTTTTTCGTCGAGATGGACCTGATCGGCGAGCTGACCGCCGACCTGCGCTCGGTCGACGAGCCGTTGCTGTGGATGATCTCCGACCAGCGGGCGGTCACCGTGACCCCGCACGACCACCAGTACGTGCGGATCCTCGATGTGCCCGCCGCCCTGTCCGCCCGGGCCTACGGGGCCGCCGGACTGATCGCCCTGGACGTCTCCGATCCGCTCGGGTACGCCGCCGGGCGATGGCTGATGCGGGTGTCCGCCGACGGCCGCGCCGATGTCGGCGCGCTGAGCGGGGACGCGCCGAGCGGGGCCGTGGCGGTCGAGCTCGACGCGACCGCGCTGGCCGCGATGTACCTGGGCGGGGTGCCCGCGGGAACGCTGGTCTGCGCCGGCCGGGTGCACACTCCGGATCCTGCGGCGCTCACCCGGATCTTCGGCTGGCACACGGCGCCGGTGCTGACGCTGTGGTACTGAGGCCGGGCGCCCTCCCGTCGCCGGTGCCGCCCCCGCCCGGGTGACCGCTCCGGTCTCTGTCCGCTCAGAACTCCTCGTAGACCGCCGGGTCCTGGTCGTTGGTCCGGCCGTCGGGGCGACCGAGCGCCGTGATCTCGGCGACCTCGTCGGCGCTCAGCGTCAGGGCCGCCGCCCCGAGGTTCTCCTGCTGGCGCGCCGGCGAGGTCGCCTTGGGGATGGGGATCGCGCCCCGGGAGATCGTCCAGGCGAGCACGACCTGCCCGGGCGTGGACCCGTGGGCCTGGGCGATCCGGCCCAGCACCGGCTCGGCGAGCAACTCGGTGCCGCGGCCCAGCGGACTCCAGGCCTCGGTGATGATGCCGCGTTCGGTGTCGTAGGCGAGCTGGTCGACCTGCGGGAAGTACGGGTGCAGCTCGATCTGGTTGACCTCGGGCAGCACCCCGGTCTCGGCCTGCAGTCGGTCGATGTGCTCGGGCAGGAAGTTCGACACCCCGATGGCCCGCACCAGCCCGCGTTCCTTGGCGTCGATCAACGCCCGCCACGCCTCGACGTACTTGTCCACCCGCGGGTTGGGCCAGTGGATGAGATAGAGGTCGATGTGGTCCAGGCCGGTCCGATAGACGCTCTCCTCGATGGTGGCCACCGCCCGGTCGTACGCGTGGTGTCGGCCGGGCAGCTTGGAGGTGACGATCAGCCCGCCCCGGTCGTGCCCGGAGCTTCGGACCGCCCGGCCGACGGTTCCCTCGTTCTCGTAGTTGAAGGCGGAGTCCAGCAGGGTGTAGCCGGCGCCGATCGCGGCCGAGACGGCGGCGACCCCCTCGGCACCCTTGAGCTTGTAGGTGCCGAAGCCCAGCACCGGCAGGCTGAGTCCGCTGTGGGCCGTCCGGGTGGGAATGGTCGGTGTCATGTGTTCCTCCTCGACAACGGGTCGTGCGCACCTGAGGATCGTGGCGGAGTCGTCGGGACCTGCCGTGTCCAGGGTCGGTCCCGCCCCGTACGATCGGGGTATCACTACCCGATTCAATCACGCACCGGTCACCCGGCAACTGTTGATCTTGGCGGCTCGGCGCGACAGGGTGGGTAAGGAACGAATGAGTAGTCACCAGCAGGGAGGCACCATGTCCACAGCAGTAGAGACCAAGGCGACCGAGGCCCCCGTCGAGGCGAACGTCGCCGATGCAGTCGCCCGGGCCCTGGGCCCGGCCGTCATCGAACTCCAGGCCCTGGCCGTCAACGGGAAGCAGGCCCACTGGCACGTCCGCGGGGACAACTTCATCTCCATCCACGAGTTGCTCGACTCCGTGGTCGACCACGGCCGGGAGTTCGCCGACCTGGCGGCCGAGCGGATCGTCGCGCTGGATCGTCCGGTGGACGCCCGGATCGCGGAGGTTGCCGCACACACCAGCCAGCTGCCGCTGCCGGCCGGATTCCTGCCGTGGCGGGACGCCGTCACCGCGGTGGTCGCCGGACTCGACGCGACCCTGGCCGTGGTCCGCTCCGCCATCAAGGAGCTCGACGGTGTCGACCTGGCCAGCCAGGACGTCGCCATCGAGGTCGAGCGTGGCCTGGCGAAGGACCGGTGGTTCCTGGCCGCGCACTTGGACAAGTGAGCAACCTGAACAAGTAAGCGGCCTGGCCAAGCGAGCAACCTGGTCGAGTGATCCGGCGGCCCGCCGCCGGACCGGAGCCCGTTACGCACCTCCAAGCGGGCGATATCGTCGCGGCGATGTCGTCGATATCGGATCGGGTTTCCGATCGCTTGGAGGTGCGCGATGCCGGACCTCTGCGACGTCAGGCGGATCGACGCTGGATGTACCGGGCCGGTTGGACGGTGGGGAACTCCCGTACGCTCGCCGGGTTGATCAACACCTGATCCGCGAACAGCAGCACCACGTTGACCGTACGGTTCCCGTCCCAGGTCCGGACCGCATCGCGGCGCGCCAGAGCGTCCTGGTTCCCGCTGAGTGCCCCGCAGATCGCCACCGGCCGCCCGGCGCAGAAGCCGACCGAACTCAGGTGGACGTGCCCGGACAGGATGATCCGCACGTCACTGTCGGCGATGACCGGCGCGAGCAGGTCCCGATCGGCCCACTCGTGCGGAACCGCCGACAACTGGAACGACGGCACCGGAGGATGGTGCATCACCAGCACGCTGCCGCCCGGGGCGGGCTCGGCGAGCACGTCGCCCAGCCAGGCCAGCTGTTCGGGCGTCACCTGCCCGGCCGAACTGCCCGGCAGGACGGTGTCGAGCCGGATGATCCGGACCGGACCCCCGCATCGGGGCCGGCACCACGCCACCCCGTCCAGCGGCGAGTCGTCGGCCGGGTCGCCGCCGAAGAAGACCTCCCGGAACGGCCCGCGCAGGTCGTGGTTGCCGATCACCGGGACGAACAGCGCACCGATCTCGGCCGCGAGCCCGCCGATCGTCTCCCGGACGAAGCGGTAGGCCTCCGGGTGCCCGTCGTCGGCGATGTCGCCGCTGACGACGATCGCGTCGATCCCCAGGCCCGAGGTGCGCACCCGGTCGGCGACCGCCAGCAACTCGCCGCGGGTCTCCGCCGGACCGTCCGGACCGGCGATGTGGGTGTCGCTGATCTGCAGGATGACAGCCGGGTCATCAGTGGTGCGGGCCGGTGACGACATGACGCTCCTCGCGATTCCGGGGTGGGACCCAATCACGCGCTCCATCGACACGCGGCGCCCACTCTAGGCCCGCTCTTTGCGCACCTCGTACACCAGCCGGGCGAACTGTCCCGCCTGGGATGCCCGCACCAGCCGCAGCCGGTCCGCGCCCACGCGGCGTGGCAGCAGCGGCGCCCCGCCGGGCAGGGTCGCGGGTGCGATCGACACGGCAATCTCGTCCAGTGCCCCGACGTCGAGGAACTGGCCGGCCAGGTCTCCGCCGCCGACCAGCCAGATGTCCCCGTCGCCGGCGACCGCGCGAATCGCCGGCAGGTGGTCGGTGACCGGCCCGGCGACCAGACGTACGTCGGCGCCCGCGGGGATCGGCTGGTCGCGGCTGGTGAAGACGAACGTCGGCTTGACACCGAACAACGTCCCCCACCGCTCGGGGTGGTTCAGCAGATCCTCGTGCTCGAGGACCCAGCGGTAGGTCGTGGAGCCCTCGACCATCACCCGCGCATCGGTCGGCAGCAGCTCGGGATCGGGTTCGGCGCCGCCGTCGACGGCGAACAGCCAGTCCAGTGAGTCGGAGTCGTCGGCGATCCAGCCGTTCAGCGTCGCCGCGGTATCGAAGATGATTCGGCCCATGCATCGAGGCTACGAGGACGGTCCGACACTTTTCTGTTCAGGACGCCTCGTCGAGGATCCCCAGCAGCCATCCGGCCTTTCGTACGCCTGCGCCGGCCCCGACCACCCGGTCGGTGAGCCCGCGATCGCTGGTGACGACGGTGACCGTACGTCCCGCGGCCACCAGGCGCGCGGCCTGGGTGACGATCTCGTCGTCGCCGGAGCCGGGGGCGCGGCACACCGACACGCGGCCCGCACCCGGGTCGGCCACCGTGCGGGCGGCGCCCTCCACCACCACGACGAACTCGGGGAACCACCGGTCCTCGGTCAGCCCGAGGTCGGCCGCGGCGACCCCGCGGACGGCCAGGTCCGCCAGCCGACCGAGCAGTCGACGGGCGGCGCCGGCCCGGTCGCGCCACCACCCGTCGGGAACCGAGCCGATGACGTTGGCCGCGTCGACGACGACCACCGGTCGCACCTCCAGCAGGCCCCGCAGCCGCGGCCACGCCCGGCCGAAGGCGGGCAGCAGGGGCCGATCAGCCACCTCCTCGGCCGGCACCCAGGCCAGGGCGAGCGATTCCCAATCGCCGATCACCGGCTCGAACGGGGTCGTCACGTCGCCCACGACGGTCGTGTAGCTCCAGAATCCCAGGTCGAGCAGGCTGACCAGTCGCGGGGCGACGGAACCGGCGGGCACCCCGGCCTCCTCGGCGGCCTCACGGAACGCACCGTCCAGCGCCGATTCCCCTGCATGCCGGGCGCCGCCGGGCAGAGCCCAGGTGCCGCCGTGGTGGCTCTGCTCGGCCCGCTGCTGCAGGAGGATGCCGCGCCCGGGATCGACGGCCAGCAGCCCGGCCGCCCCGAACCGACCCCAGTAGCGCTCGCCGCTCGGCGCGACCACCCAGGCGTCCCCGGGGTCACGCGGTCCGAGGGGGCGTCGGGGTTCTCCGGGGACAGGCGGGACGATGGTCACGGTCCCACATTGCCACGCGGCGGGTCGATCCTCAGCGCGAGACCGCCGCCAGCAGCTCGGCGGCCTTCATCGACCCGGGGCCCTTCCGTTCGACGGCGGCCCGCCGGGCCAGTTGCTGGAGGGTCTCGTTGACCGGCGCGGCCAGGCCGACGGTCCGCGCCATCCGCACGATCTCTCCGTTGAGGTAGTCGGTCTCGATCGAGCCGGTCCCCCGCGCCAGGGACTGCCAGCTCGACCCGGCCAGCGGCTCGTCCACGCCGGGGACGGGACGGATCTCCAAACCCTCGGCGCGCCAGGATGCCTCGTCGGAGTCCGACGGCAGGGCGATCCCCGCCGACGCCAGCACCCGCAGCCCCTCGTCGGTCGCCAACTGCTGGATCCGCGCGACGGCCTCCGGGGCACGCTCGGCCTCCGCAGGCCCGAGCAGCGCCTGCACCGCGTTCTCCAGATTGCTGATCAGCTTGCGATACTTCCACTTCATCGGGTTGTCGACGACGTGCACTCGGAAGGTCGCGGCCTCCCAGTCGGCGTGCACCCGGTCCAGCAATGCCCGATCACCGGCGGCTTCGCCCTCCTCCAGCGGCGTCCCGTACCGGCCGACGATGAAGACGCCGCTGAGCGGCGCGAACCGGTCGATGAACTCCCCCGGACGCAGGTGCACCCCGGGGATCCAGATCGTCACGGCGTAGACCCGGCGGAACCAGCGCAGCGCCAGCCGCTCGGCCTCCACGCCGTTGAGCGCGGTGAGGACCGGCAGGACATCCCCGGCGGTGCCGACCACCGTGCCGTCGGCGCCATGGACGGGCCGGTCGACCCACTCCAGCAGCGCACCGGTGACCTGCTGGGTCTTGGTGGCGAAGACCAGCACGTCGTCAGTGGTCAGCGTCGCCTCGTCCGGTCCGGTGGCGACCGGCGCCGGCACCCGTACGGCGCCGTCGGGCGTACACAACAGCAGCCCCCCGGACCGGATGGCCGCCGCGTTGTCGCCGCGGGCGATGACCAGCGGCGGCGTGTCGAGGTGTTGGGCAAGCCGGGCGGCGAGGATGCCGCCGATCGCACCGGCTCCGACGATGACGTAGCGCATCGTGTCTCCTCTCCCTCAGGGCCGACTGTCCGCCGGCCGGTGCTCCGCATCGTAGGGCGCCCGGATGTCCGTACGGTGCGTGGTCCGAGCCACGGCGCGTGTCGTGTGACGACACGCCTGTGGCCGACCGTCCGGAACCGGTCACCAGGACGTCACAGCCGCCGGATGGCAAGACACCACAGCCGGTTTCATCCACCACAGGTCGACACGTGGGCTTTGAAACCTGCTGTGGGGTCTGTAGGCCCGGGACGCGCCACGGGGCCCCGCGGCGTTCAGGCGAGGATGACGGCGTTGACGGTGATCCACGCCAGCACGGTGGTCAGGCCCGCCCACAACACCATCGCGACTGCCTGCCAGAGGAGCACCCGGCTGCGCGAGGCGCCGGAGGCGACCAGCACGGCGGCCGTGAGGTGGGTGGGGATCGCCAGCGGTCCGAGGATGCTCGCGCCGGGCACGCCGAAGCGGGCGAGCCACCGCCGGACACGTCGGCGGCCCTTCGACTCCTCGACGTCGGGCTCGGTTTCCGACCTCGTTCCGGGCGATTCGGCCGCAGGCGTCTCCGCGCCCGAGGCACCGACGGCCACCGGTTCGGGCTGCGGGGCACGCAGCTGACGGACGCCCGTACGGGCCTGATCACCGAGGACCACCACGGCGAACACGGCAAGGAAGTTGCCGAGCACCGCCGAGGCCAGGGCGACCAGCGGGTGGAGGCCGCCGACGATGCCGATGCCGGAAGCGCCCTCACCCTCGATGAAGGGGACGGCGCCGGCGAGCGCCACGATGAGCGGCTGGAGGAACTCGGGGACGTGGGTGACGAGTTCCTGGAAGGTGCGGACGAGGTTTTCGACAGGGTTCATGATGAGGTCCTTGTTCGGGTAGGCGGACGGGATCTCCCGCCCGGGCACCCAGGAGACACCGTGTTCCCGGAACAGGGTCAAACCCCCGTTCGCGAGCCCCTCACGCGTGGTCGTCGGCGGTCTCCCGCGGGCCCGCCACGAGCTCGCGCGCGGACACACTGGCCCGGTACAGGACGTCGAGTTGGGCGGGGTTGTAGAACTCGAGGACGGCGTCGACGAAGATCTCCCGGGCGGCCTGTTCACTGGTCGACAGCCGCGGTGTCGGGTCGGTCAGCCAGGGGTAGTCGGCCAGATCCTTGGCCAGGACAGGCGCCAGCCGCTCGGCCAGCCGCTGCCGGGTCGACTCGTCGGCGTCGGCCGGCAGCGCGTCGATCTCGGCCCCGACGCCGTCGGTGTCGGCCTCCACCATCGTCCGTACGTCGGCGAGGGCGTGCTCGTCGAACAGCTGCGTGTAGATGTGCAGGATCGAGTTGTCGGCGTCGGACAGCCGCGCGGCGACCGGCTCGAAACCGGCCGCCGTGTCGGCCGGCGCACCCTCCCGGAGGACGGCGGCGACGTCGGCCCGGGCCTGCTGCAGCCGTTCGATCCGCCTGCCGAGATCCGCGTCGACGGCGCGCAGCAGATCAGGGGTGGACTCTCCGCCGGCCTGCACGTCGTCGACCTGGGCAAGCGGCACCCCCAGATCGACCAGCCGCCGCAATCGCAACAGTCGGACCAGCTCGGCCACGCCATACTGCTTGTATCCGTTCCAGCGCCGCTCGGGCTCGGGCAGCAGACCGAGCCGGTGATAGTGCCGAATCGTGTTGACCGTCGTCCCGGCCAGTTCGGCGAGTTCCCGGGTGCTCCACGCCATCTCGATTCCTCCCTCACTTGTCGCTCTCGCGCATCACAGCTAACCTACTAATAGTAGCCTACCATTCGTAACTAGTTGACCGAGGAGGGACATGACCGACCGAGGAACCGGGCCGGCGCGCCCGCGACTGTCGCGGGAGGATCGCCATGCGCAGTTGCTGGACGTGGCGCGTGGGGTGATCCGGACGGAGGGGACGGACCGGCTGACCCTCGCGCGGCTGGCCGCCGGCGCCGGGGTGAGCAAGCCGGTCGTCTACGACCATTTCGGCGACCGGAACGGGGTCCTCACCGAGCTGTACCGGGAGTTCGCCGCCCGCCAACAGGCCTCCCTCGCCGCCGCGGTGCGCGACGCCGAACCGGACCTGCACGCCGTGATCGGCGTGGTTGCGGGGGCGTACATCGACTGCTGCCTGGCCGAGGGCCGAGAGTTGGCCGACGTCGTCGCCGCGCTCGCCGCGTCCCCGGCCTTGGAGCGGCTGCGTCGGGAGGCCGAGGATGCCTACCTCGACCGGTGCCGGCGTGCCCTGGAGCCGCACTGCCGATCCCTCGACGCGGCCGGCCTGCGAGCGGTGGTCGGCGCCGGTGACGCGCTCGCCCGCGACGCGATCGCCGGCCGGATCGGCGCCGCGGAGGCCCGATCCGCACTCGCCCGCGTCATTACCGCCTTGACGGGCCCGAACGATTCCGCCGAGACGAACCGGAGGACACCTTCATGACCATTTCGCATCCACCTACGCCGCGAACCGCACTGTGGCTGTACGCCCATCCGCGCCGCGGCTCGTTCAACGACCGGCTCTTCCGGGCCGGCACCGAAGCCCTCGCCGAACGCTACGACGTCATCACCTCCGACCTGTACGCCGACGCCTTCGATCCTGCGCTGAGCGAGCGCGACCTCGGCAGATCCGCCCACACCCCGGGCAGTCTGGTCGAGCTGGGCGGCGAAGCATACGCCCGCGGCGACCTTCCCGCCGAGGTCCGGCGCGAGCAGGCCAAGGTCGCCGCGGCCGAGTTGTTGGTGGTGCAGTTCCCGCTGTGGTGGTACGGGCCGCCGGCCATCCTGAAGGGCTGGATCGACCGGGTCCTCACCCAGGGATTCGCCTACGGCGACACCGATCCCGGCACCGGCCTGCCGCGCCGGTACGGGGACGGCGGCCTGAGCGGACGACGGGCACTCATCGTGGTCAGCGCCGGCGAGGACGCCCGGTCGATCGGCCCGCGCGGCGTCAGCGGCGACATCGACTCGTTGCTCTTCCCGCTCGCGCACGGAACCCTGTGGTATGTCGGCATCGAACCGTTGCGGCTTCATGTCATCACCGATGCCGACGCGCTCGGCACCGAGGACGTGGCGCGGGAGGTCGAGCGGCTGCGCACCCGGCTGCGCGCCATCGACGCCGAGCCGCCCCGGCCCTTCCGCCGGCTCAGCAACGGCGACTACCGCGGCACCCGGGCCCTGCGGGCCGACCTGTTGCCCGGCCGTACCGACCTGGGGATCCATCTGGCGCCGACCCCTGCCACGCCGATCCCGGACTAGGGTGGCGGGGACAACAGTCGGCCGCGCGGAAGAGCCACCATGATCGAAGTTCTGAACTCCACGGACCTGGCCCGGGCCCGGCACACCGGCACGCTCGTAGGGACGATCCTGGCCACCTTGCGGGATCGGGCGGAGGTCGGCACGAACCTCCTCGACATCGACGCATGGACCGGGGAGATGATCCGAGACGCCGGGGCGACCTCCTGCTACATCGACTACGCGCCGTCGTTCGGCCGGGGACCGTTCGGTCACTACATCTGCACCTCGGTCAACGACGCCGTCCTGCACGGCATGCCCCACGACTACACGCTCGCCGACGGCGATCTGCTGTCGCTGGACCTGGCCGTCATCCTCGACGGCATCGCCTCGGACGCGGCGATCAGCTTCGTCGTGGGCGAATCCCGCGATCCCGCGGACCTCGCGATGATCGACGCGACCGAACGTGCGCTGACCGCGGCGATCGGCGTCGCCCGCGCCGGGGTCCATCTCGGCGACATCTCCCACACCATCGGCACGGTCCTGGCCGGCGCGGGATACCCGGTCAACACGCAGTTCGGCGGCCACGGCATCGGATCGACCATGCACCAGGAGCCGTCCATCCCCAACGCCGGACGCGCCGGGCGCGGGTACCGGTTGCGGGCCGGGATGCTCCTGGCGATCGAGCCGTGGGTGATGGCCGACACGGCCACCCTGATCCCCGACGAGACCGACGGGTGGACGCTGCGCAGCGCGACCGGGTGCCGGACCGCCCACACCGAGCACACGATCGCGGTAACGGCCGACGGCGCCGAGATCCTCACGCGGCCCGCACACGCCCGCACCCCGTAGATCCGGGTCGCCGGTCAGACCCCTGCCCCGTCCCCGACGGCCGCCAGCAAGGTGCGCAGTACGCGGTCCAGACAGGCGACCTCGTCATCGCCGAGGACCGACAGCAGCCGGGTCTCGTTGGCCACGTGGCGCTCGACCAGGTCGTCGATCAGGCCGACGCCGGTCCCGGTCAGCCCGACCAGCAGGCTGCGCCGGTCGGCCGGGTGAGGAAGCCGCTCGACCAGTCCGCGACCCTCGAGCTGGTCGATCCGCTTGGTCATCGACCCCCGCGTGGTCAGCAGTGCGTCGGCCAGCTCGGACGGAGTCAGCCGGAACGGCGGGCCGGACCGCCGCAGCCCCGCGAGGATGTTGAAGTCGGTACGGTCCAGCCCACTCTCGGCGAAGACACGGTCGACCAGCCGTCCGCCGAAGATCGACAGCCGGGCCAGCCTCGCCAACGGTCCCATCGCCGAGAAGTCCAGATCCGGTCGTTGCGCCCGCCACTGCGCGACGGCGACATCGGTGGCATCCGGAGACGGATCAGCCCCTTCCCCCGAGTGATTTCCTCCCGTATAGTTCATCTGGAAACAGTATCACAGGAAACCAGGAGAACCGATGAACACCGTCGTGACAAAGGCAAGTGCCGTGATCGAGTCCTCCGCCGAGACGGCGTGGCGGGTGCTCGGCGACTACACGTACGACCCGCAGTGGCGCGGCGCCGTACGCCGGATGGATCAGTCCCCGCCCGGAATGGTCCACGACGGAGCCCGGGCGGTCGAGGAGTTGCGCATCCTGGGCCGAACGGTCGTCACCCGGGTGGAGCTCCACGATGTCCGGCCCGGCGCATCCTTCGCCTGGCACGCGATCGACGGCAGCGACGCATACGGCACCCGTACGCTGGTCGCGCTCAGCGAGGACCGCTGCGAGCTGCGGACCGAGCGCCACGTTCGACTGACGGGCGCCGACCGGGTGCTCCGACCGCTGGTGGCCTGGGTGATGGCCGGCGCCGAGCGGGCGGACGTCGCCCGGGCGGCGGAACTGGTCGCCCGTACGCCTGTACCCGCCGATCCGACCGATCCGACCCCTAGCGAGCCGGAACCATCCCCAGGTGCCGGGCCAAGTAGCGGCCGGTGAGCGAGTCGGGGTCGCGCGCCACCTGCTCGGGCGTGCCGGTGGCGACGATGCGTCCGCCGTCGGCGCCGCCGCCCGGGCCCATGTCGATGACGTGGTCGGCGTTCGCGATCAGATCGAGGTCGTGTTCGATGACGACGACGGTCGCGCCATGGCCGGTCAGCCGCTCCAGCACCTGCACCAGCGTCCGCACATCCAGCGGATGCAGCCCGACGCTGGGCTCGTCGAGGACGAAGACCGCGTCCGACTGATCCCGGTGCAACTGGCTGACCAGCTTGAGCCGCTGCGCCTCGCCGCCCGACAGCGCCGGGGTGGACTCGCCCAAGGTCAGGTAGCCCAGGCCGAGGTCGTCGAAGGCCCGCAGCCGGCGGGTGACCCGGGGCAGCCCGCGCACCGCCTCGATCGCCTCGCGCACGGTCAGGCCGAGCAGGTGCGGCAGCGAGATCCCTCCGAGGACGTACGCCTCGGCGGCGGGCGCGAAGCGTGAGCCGTGGCAGTCGGGGCAGGGGATGTCGATGTCGGGCAGGAACTGCACGTCGAGCGACACCTCGCCGGTCCCCTCGCACCGCGGGCAGGCCAGCGACCCGGTGTTGTAGGAGAAGTCCGACGCCGTCCGGCCGTCCGCACGGGCCCGGTCGCTCGCCGCGTACGCCCGGCGCAGGTCGTCCATCACCCCCGAATAGGTGGCCACCGTCGAGCGGACGTTGATGCCGATCGGGGTCGCGTCGACGACGTGGGCCGTGCTGATGCCAGGAGCGTCGAGGGCCCGCACCTGGCGCGGCAGTCGCCCCTCGGCGTTGATCGCCGGGACGAGCGATTCGAGGACCAGCGTGGTCTTGCCCGATCCCGACACCCCGGTCACGGCCGTGAGCCGGCCGCGTGGGATCTCCACCGTCAGCGGGTGCACGGTGTGGATCGCGTCCGTGACCAGCCTGATCCGGCCGAGATCGAACACCTGCCCCGGCCCGGGCCGGTCCCGGACGATCACCCGCTCGTCGCCGGTGAGGAATCCGGCGATCCGCGAGCCCGCGCCGTCGTGGCGCGAGGCCACCAGGTCGGCGACGGTGCCCTTGGCGATCACCTCGCCGCCGTCCCGGCCCGAGCCCGGGCCGATCTCGATCAGCCAGGAGGCGCGGCGCAGGATCTGGACGTCGTGATCGACGAACACGACCGAGTTCCCGTCGGCCAGCAGGTCGTCCATCACCCCGGTCAGGCCCTCGACGTTGGCGGGGTGGAGGCCGATGGAGGGCTCGTCGAGCACGTACAGCACGCCGGTCGTACGGTTGCGTACGGCCCGGGCGAGTTGCACCCGCTGTCGTTCGCCGGTCGACAACGTGGATCCCGCGCGGTCGAGGGACAGGTAGCCCAACCCGAGTTCCACCAGCCGTCGGGCCATCCCCCGGAAGGTGTCGATCAGGCCGTGGGCCATCGGCTGCATGTCCGCGGGCAGCGTCGCCGGGACGGTCGGCACCCAGGCGAGCACGTCGTCGAGGGTGAGGGCGGTGACGTCGGCGAGATTGCGCCCACCGATCAGCGGGGCGCGGGCGGCCTCGCTCAGGCGGGTTCCGTGGCACGCGGGACAGGTGCCCTCGGTCAGGAACCGGGTCACCCGCTTGAGCCGTGCCTCGTTGTCGGCACGTTCGAGCTCCTTGGTGACCGTGAGCCGGGCATTGCGGAAGGTGAAGTCGAGTTCGTGCACCCCCTTGCGGCTGGTGACGATGATGTGCTTCTTCTCCTCCGGGCCGTCGAAGACGATCGCACGCTCGCGGTCGGTGAGGTCCCGGAACGGCACGTCGGTGCGCACCCCGAACTCCCGGACGATGTCGGGCTGCACATTGAAGCCGAACATCTGCCACGGCGCCACGGCACCCTCATCGATCGTCCTCGACGGATCGGGCACGAGCGCGTCGTCGTTCACGGTGCGCACGACACCGGTCCCCTCGCACCGCGGGCAGGCGCCCTCGGAGTTGAACGCGAGCTCCTCGGCGCCGGGGGCGGCGACCCGGGCGCCGCAGACCGGGCAGCGGATCGGGCGCTCCGCCGCCACGTTGATCGTCGGCGGCACATGGTGCCCGTTCGGGCACACGTGCGAGGCCAACCTGGAGAAGATCAGCCGCAGCACGTTGAGCAGCTCGCTCGAGGTGCCGAAGGTCGACCGTACGCCGGGTACGCCCGGGCGCTGCCGCAACGCGAGCGCGGCCGGCACGTACTCGACCGAGTCGACCGCGGCGCGGGGGGCCAGCGACATCCGCCGGCGGGTGTAGGTCGAGAGGGCCTCGATGTAGCGCCGCGAGCCCTCGGCGTAGAGCACCCCGAGCGCGAGCGAGGACTTGCCCGAGCCCGAGACGCCGGCGATCCCGACCAGGGAGCGCAGCGGGATGTCGACGTCGATGTTCTTCAGATTGTTCACGCGTGCCCCGCGCACGCTGATGTGGTCGGGCAGTTCACGCTCGGCGGTCGGGACAGGTGGTGCGCTCACGCGCGCCAGGGTAGTCCGGGCGTGCTAGGCCGCCGCCCTGCGGATGAGCTCGCGCACCTTCTGCTCGACCGCGTCGGTCCACTCGACGACGGCGTAGGACACCGGCCACATCGGACCGTCGTCGAGCGCGGCGTTCTCGTCGAAACTCACCGTGCCGTAGCGCGTCGAGAACTTCGAGGCCGGCTGATAGAACACGATGTTCTTGCCGTCCTTGGCGTACGTCGGGAATCCGTACCAGGTCTTCGGATCCAACTGCGGGGCCTCCTCGGCAACGATGACGTGGACCCGCTCGGCGATCCGCCGGTCCAGCCCCTCCAGCGCGCCGATGGCCGCGACGCAGGCCTCCAGATCCTTCGCCTTCTTCGCGGCGCCCTTGATCCCCTTCGCTGCGCGGAGTTCGGCCGCCCGCTGCTGCATCGCCTCGCGCTCGACCTGGCTGAATCCGGTCGTGGTGTCGCTCATGGTCGTTCTCCTTCGCTCCGATCTGCCCGGCGATGTCCGCCGGTATGTCCAGGTTCCACGGAACCCGGCCCGGAGACTTCTCGAATCCTGACCGATGTCAGCGTCGGCCCGCCGAACTCATCACCACGTGCACGACCCGGCAGTCTGCCAGCAGCCAGATGCCGTGACGGGCCTCGTCGCCGGTACGCAGACGGTCACGGACGAATCGCTCGGCTTCGAAGTGACCCTCCTCGATGCACAGGGTCGGCGTCTGTGCGGTCTGGTGCTCCCCGCTGAGGAGGGCGTACGGCACCGATCCGTCGTCGGACAGCTCGGCCTGCAACTGAACCCGGGCCCGGTGGCCGATGAACCAGAACTCGTCCTCACCCTCCTGGAAGATGAACGCCCGGCCCCACTCCTGGCCGAGGTCGGTGCGCGCTTCTGCCTCCTCCGCCACCTCACGTCCGTGGCGGAAGTCCATCGCGTTCCAGGCGAAGTCGGGTTGGCCGAAGATCACGACACACCGCCAGGGCCCGAGCGAGAGGCGTTCGACCCGCGTACCCGGCGTCTGCACCAGGGTGTGCATGGCTCCGGTGCCACGGTGGCGACGGATCAGCGGCTCGACGTCGCGGATCATCCCGAAACTCCGCGCGAACGGCTCTCCCGCGGGGCGGACCCCACCGTCCTCGTCGACCAGGTCCTCGATCGCGAACACGTGCTGGCCGATCGCGCCACGCTCGCCGACGGCGTGGAACATCAGTGCCGCGTTCGGGTTGGCGTTGCCCGTCTCGGGGATGAACAGCGGCCAGCGCCCGGGGTCGTCGCCGAAGGCGGCGAGCTTGTCCCGGTACGCATCGAGATTCGGTTCGTACATGTCGGGGCAGATCATGTCGATGTGCTCGACGGCGGTCCGCCAGATGTCGAGGCTGCCGGTGGTCGGCACCGCCCCACCGCTCGGGTAGTCGAGCCCCGCCACACCCCAGGTCCCCATGCCGACCCAGGTGTTCACGGTGAGGGGCAGGTCGTACGCCTCCTTGCCCGCGGCGGCCACCGTGTCGATGTAGTTCGCCAGGTGCCACGCCGAACAGGCCTCCGCGCCGTAGCCGCCGAACACCTCCGGCCAGTTGCCCTGCAAGGCCGACCCCGCGGCGGTCCAGGCCGCGCCGAGGGGGCTCTCCGGGAAGGTGCGGGCCCGCTCGATCAGCCGTTCGGGGACCGGCGAGGTGAAGTCGCGCGTGCCGTCCGGTCCGAAGTCACGACGCACCGGAGCAAAGATCCCGGGCTCGTTCTCCACCTGGACCGCGATCACCGTGCCGTGCTCGGCATCGAGGTCACGGACGAGGCCCAGCAACGCCGCGAAGGCACGCGCATCGGCGTCGCGGTTGGTGGCACTGTGCTGGGAGAGCACGAAGGCCCGTCCCCCGTCGGGCAGTTCCACCCGTGGGAATCTCGCCGGGTCCTCCTTCACCCACGCCGGGGCGTATTCCATCGTCCCGTTCTTCCAGGAGGCGAACCACAGGATGACCAGGTGCAAACCCCACCGTCGGACCCGCTCGATCAGATCCCGCACGGGGGAGGGATCGAACTCGCCCTCCCGGGGCTCGAAGAGTTCCCACGACACGGGCATCGCGACCGTGTTCCCGCCGAGGGCGTCGACGGCCCGGCATGCGTACTCGGCATCATCGGGAGTGAAGGCCGAGGAGTTCCGGGCCTGACCTCCGATGGAGAGAATCGGCCGACCGAGGGCGGTGAATTCGCGGTGACGTGTCACGATGTCCTTTCGCGTGGGTTCCGGATCCGGTGGGGTAAGGCTCAACGAAGCGACCCGGCGGTCAGGCCGGCCTTCCGATGGCTCTGGAGCGCCAGGAGGATCGTCACCATGATGCGTACGACGATCCCGAAGCAGATGCGTGCCGGATGGACGCCGAACGGACTCATCGGAGTGGGCAGCGGCACCGCCCGGTACGTGTTGGTGGGCCCAGCGTACGACATCACCAGGTAGGCAGGCCGATGGGCGTCGTCAGGAGGCGGCCCGCGAGGACGAACCGGCCCTCATCCGCCGACCGGTCCGCCGGGCGACGCCAACTGGCCACGCCGACGGACGAGATGCGCCGTCTCGGCGGTGTTCCCCGCGAGGTCGATGGCCCGGTCGTACGCCCGGCGGGCCTCCTCGCCCCGGCCCAGGCGACGCAGCAGCTCGGCCCGCGTGGCGTGGAAGGCGTGGTAGTCCTCCAGCGTCAGCCGGTCGACCAGGGCGAGGGCGACCTCGGGCCCGTCCACCTCGGCGACGGCGACCGCCCGGTTCAGCGCCACCACCGGTGAGGGATCCACGTGCACCAATCGGTCGTAGAGGGCGAGGACCTGCGACCAGTCGGTGTCGCGCGCATCGCCGGCCGCGGTGTGCACGGCGTTGATCGCGGCGAGCAACTGGAATCGACCCGGCGCCGGGCCACCGGCCGCCACTGCCGCCAGGCGCTCGCGGACGAGGCGGTGACCTTCCGCGATCAGGGCATCGTCCCAGGCGCCCCGGTCCTGCTCGCCGAGGGTCACAAGTTCACCGGTGGCCGAGAGACGGGCCGGGCGGCGCGCCTCGATCAACAGCATCAGCGCGAGCAGCCCGGTCACCTCCCCGTTCCCGCCCGCCGGCTCGGTCAGGACCTCCCGCACCAGTCGGGTCAGCCGGATCGCCTCGGCGGTGAGGTCAGCGCGGACGGGATCGGTCCCGGCACCGGTGGCGAGGTAGCCCTCGTTGAAGATCAGGTAGAGCACGGTGAGCACGCTGTCCAGCCGGACCGGCAGGTCTGCCGCGACCGGAACCCGGTAGGGGATGTGAGCGGCGGCGATCTTGGCCTTCGCGCGGGTGATCCGGCGGCTCATCGCCGCCTCCCCGACCAGGAACGCGCGGGCGATCTCGGGCACGGTCAGTCCGCCGACCATCCGCAGGGTCAGCGCGATCCGGGCCTCCGGCGACAGCGCCGGATGGCAGCAGGTGAAGACCAGCCGGAGCCGGTCGTCCCCGACGACCGGTGGGTCGGGAGGATCGTCGTCGAACACCAGCCGTGCCTCCTGGTGCTTGTGGTCGCGCCGGGCCTCGCGGCGCAGCCGATCGATGGCCTTGCGGGTCGCGGTGGTGGTGAGCCAGCCACCCGGGTTCGCCGGCACGCCGTCACGGCGCCAACGCTCCACGGCGGTCGCGAACGCCTCGGCCGCCGCCTCCTCGGCGACATCAAGACTGCCGAAGCGCCGGGTGAGGGCGGCGACCACCCGGGCCCACTCCGCGCGGTGGGTCCGGGCGATCGCATCCTCGACGGGCTGGTGGGTCATCCGGCGGAATCGGTCAGGACTCGAGCACCGACCTGAACGACTCCTCGGTCTGGAACGGCCGCACCTCGACCTTGCCGCGGCAGGCCTTCGACCCGTCGGCGGCGAGCCGCAGCGCGACGTCCAGGTCGGGCGCCTCGATCACCCAGAACCCGCCGAGGTGCTCCTTGGACTCCAGGTACGGCCCGTCGGTGAACACCGGCTGATCCCCCTGACCGTCGACAACGGTGGCGGTGGTCGCCGGTTCCAGCCCGTCGGCGAAGACGAAGTAGCCCTCGGCCACGAGCTTGTCGTTGAATGCCCCGGTGTCGGCGAACGCCTGGAGCATCGATTCCTTGTCGGGATAGTCGCCGAACTCTTGGCGTTCGGCCGGTCCGAAAACGGACAGCAGGTACTTCGGCATGGGGTTCTCCTGTCGGTCGGCGTCATGTCTGACGGTCGATCCGGCGGCCGGTCGGCCACCTCTCACCCGGACCACGAACGGCCCGGCCACTATCCGACACGATTCGCGTGCGCCGGGCAAGGGGTAGGCTCCCCGCCGACACCCCCGCCCCAGCCCACCTCACGGCCGGAAGTCGTCGTGCAGCCGTACGCTGCTCAGCTCCACCGACCCGTCGGCGCATTGCCAGTAATGGAGCCGTCGCGCGGCCGGGGTGTTGCTCTGCAGGCTCACCCGCCAGCAGATCTCGCCCCGCTCCCGGGTAACGGGCCGGTCGTCGCCCCCGGGGCCCGTACGCAACTGGTGGAGCTCCCGGGAGACCAACTCCGTGTCCCGACCGGTGAGCACGTGCACGATGACCTCGACCACCTTGTCCCGGGATACCCCCTCGATCTGGTCCAGGCTGGCGAGGAAGTCCGGGCCGTACGTCCACGTCCTCAGCGGCAGGGCATGCTTCTCCGCAGGTGGGACCATCCGCGCCCAGGCCAGCCTGATCAGGAAGTCCAGTTGCTCGGCGGCATCCTCGAACAGGACGGCATCGTCGATCGCCGGTCCCCCGCTGCGATCCCGGCGCCGCTTGGCCTTGCGGAGCTCCGCCCGTGCCGCGCGCAGCCCCCCGCGCAACCGGTCGCTCTCGTGGCGCTCGCGCTCGAATTGGGCCACCAACTGGGCCTTCTCCTGCCGCAGTGCCGCCACCAGCTCGACGGTCGGCGCGGCCTCCGGCGGCCCGGACCCGTCCTGGCCGTCTGGGCTCTCCTCGCCGGACGTCGCCGGCTGATCCGTCGCTTCCACCGGTGTCAACCACGGCGGGCCGCCCTCCAGGATGCTCGGGGCCGGAACGGCGTCGGCCGGGTCGGCCGCCTCGGCCACCGACAGCAACCATTCGTCCGGTCGCCCCGGGGCCCCCGCCCGCTCGACCTCCACCAGCAGTGCCGGAACCACCTCGCCCTCGCTGAGCACACTGCGCAGGTCTGACCCGTCGTCGACGACGTTGTCGGCGGTGACCGTGTGGCGGCGCCCCGGGAACGGTTCGACCACGCAGGAGCCGGAAGCGACCGTCTCGACCCTGACCAGGATCGTGTCGCCCGGAGCAACACCCGCCAGCGCATCCCCCGCGGCCCGCCGCATGCCGCGCACGTCGATGCGTCGGCTCTCCGGATCCAGCACGCCCCGGATCGTCATCCCCGTCGAGAACAGCCGCTCGGCCGGCACATCCGGCTCCACCAGCTCGGGCCAGACCACCCCCCGCTCGCCCGGCCCGCCGAGGTCCACCAGGGCCCGGTCCGCGACCACGCCGAGGACGGTTCCCTCCACCTCGGCCGGGGTCCCGGCCGAGGGGCCCAGCGACAACGAACCCGATGACGCCATTCGCATGACATCACCGGCGAGTTCATGGGTGATCCGGGACCGGTCCGCCCAGCCGTATGCGAACCGCAGCGGCGAGGCGTACGGGTCGTCCTCCCAGGCGGTGCCGACCGGGTAGGTCCGTCCGGCGCCGCCGTACACCTGGCACCCCTCGGGCACCGCCCGGCTGAACGCCCAGCTCGCCTCCACCGTGGCAATCTCGACGACGCACGCGAGTCCCTCCAGGTCCTCGGTGAGCTTGGCCACGTCCGCGTACGGCTGTCCGGCAGTGGCCGACCGCGACACGACGACCACCGGCCGGCGCCGGGCGGGGCGGCGCAGGAACTCCGCGAGGGCCTCCGCCTGGGTCGGGGTGGCGACGGCGCTGGGGAGGGCCGGACCGGGAACCGGCGTCGCCCGACCGCTGCCGCCGGGCGGGCCGGGCAGGGCGGGCGCCGCCCGCGGGGACGACACCGGGGCGGCGACCGACGGGGCCGAGGAACCGGGCCGGTGGTTGCGCGCGGTGCGGGCCCGTCCGACGTCGCCGACCAGATGCCGCCACAGCGCGGCGACCTCGGCGGGATCGCGTGCCATCCGCAGCGGCGTACCCAGGGGGTCCGTCTCCCAGGCGACGCCCGGAGGATAGACGCGGCAGGCACCCCGGTAGACGCCGGCACGGCTGTCCTCGAGCCAGTCGGACATCGCCCGGGTCAGGTCGTCGAGGGGGATCGTCACGATGTCGGTGCCCCGGCCGACCTCACGGGCGAGGTCCGCCGCGGACACGTACGGCCCGGTCTGTCCCGGCGCCACCGTCAGCACGACCACCGGGCGGGTCCGCCCGTCCCGGCGGAGGTATCGCAGCAGGGTGGCCACGTCGAGACGGTCGTGGAGGACGACGGGTTCGGCGGCCGGGAAGTCAACCATCGCTCACTGCGCCTTCCGCCAGGGACCTCGGGAAGTCACCACCCTTCCATGTCCGGGGGTCACCACCCGCTCGAGCCGCTCCCGCCGCCCTTCCTCGATGAGCACCGAAGACGTTGCCACGTCATGGCCATGCCGTGACATGCTCACCCGCGGTCGCGGACCTCAGCGATAGGCGCGCGCGAAGGGAGCCGGCCGATAGGGCAGGTCGTAGCGCAGGGCCGCCGCCGTTCGGATCGGGAAGTTCGGGTCACGCAGCGATTCGCGGCCGACCATCACCACGTCCGCGAGACCCGTGGCGACGATCTGCTCGGCCTGCTGGGCGTCGGTGATCATCCCGACGGCGGAGACGGGCAGCCCCGCCGCTGCCCGCACCGCGGTCGCGAAGGGCACCTGGTACCCCGGCCCCGCCGGGATCCGCGCGTGCGCGACGTTGCCGCCGGTGGAGATGTCGAGCAGGTCGACGCCGTGGTCGGCGAGCAAGGTCCCGATCCGGCCCGTGTCCGCGGCGGTCAGGCCCCCGTCGGTCCAGTCGGTGGCCGACAGGCGCACGATCACCGGGACGGCGTCGTCGACCGTCGTGCGGATCGCGTCGACGACCTCGAGGAGCAGCCGGGACCGACGCTCCAGATCGCCGCCGTAGCCGTCCGCACGGGTGTTGGACAGTGGCGAGAGGAACTGGTGGATCAGGTAGCCGTGGGCGCCGTGCACCTCGATGATGTCGAATCCGGCCTGTACGGCGCGCCGGGCCGCCACGGCGAAGGCCTCGACGACCTGCCGGATGCCGGCCTCGTCGAGCGCGCGAGGGGCGGCGTACTCCCCGAAGGGGGCGTCGGTGGGCCCGACGGTTTCCCAGCCCCCTGCGGCCGCGGGCACCGTTCCGCTCCTGTCGGTCCCCCACCCCGGGTAGGTCGACCCCTTCCGGCCGGCGTGGCCCAACTGGATGCCGGCCGCCGCGCCCTGGCTGTGGACGAAGTCGACGATGGGGGCGAGCGCGTCGCGCTGGGCGTCGTTCCACAGGCCGAGGTCGCGCGGGCTGATCCGTCCCTCCGGGAGCACTCCCGTCGCCTCCACGATGACGGCCCCGGCGCCGCCGCGCGCCAGCGCGCCGTACTGGACGAGGTGCCAGTCGGTGGCCACGCCGTCCTCGGCGGGCACGCTGTACTGACACATCGGCGGCACCCAGATGCGGTTGCGGACGGTGAGCCCGCGCAGGGTGATCGGATCGAATACGGCATGGCTCATGGGTAGGCGCCTCCTGATGCAGGGTGTTGCCCGCGGATCGCCGTTGGCGCGGGGAGGATGACCCTCACCACCGTGTCGTACGCCGGTGGTGGCGGCCCGAGGGAGACTATAGTACGAAGACAAGCGAACTTTCATCGATCCGGCGCGGGAGGAGGCAGCGATGCGGTCCCTGCACCACCCCAAGCGGGAGGACCTGCGGGTGGAGGCGGTGCTGTTCGCGCTGGCCGACCCGGTCCGCCTGGACATCGTCCGTCAGCTCGACGACGGTCACGCCGACATGGCCTGCCTCGCCTTCGAGCTGCCGGTGAGCAAGTCCACCTCCACCCACCACTTCCGCGTGCTGCGCGAGGCCGGCCTCATCCGCCAGGACCGTCACGGCACCGAGATCAGGAACTCGTTGCGGCGGGAGGACCTGGATGCCCGCTTCCCCGGACTGCTGGCGGCGGTACTGGGAGCGGTTGCCGACCACGCACCGACCACAAGGTCGACCGGGGAGGCACGACCCTGAGGGCGTCCTGACCGGGGAGCCCGGAGCGAGAACGCCAGCGCCCAGTCCTGGTCGTCGGACCATGGGTCGTAGAAGTCGGCCCCGCCCTCGGCGCAGTAGCGCTCGATGGTCCGGCAAGCGCATCCTCCCGCCGCCCGTCGAGCTGGTACAGGGCAATGAAATAGGTGGCGTACCACGGTTGTAGAGCCGCTCGAAGCTGCCGTCGCGCCGACGTCGTGTTGAAGACGGTTCGACGCGAGATGACCGGCTCCGCGGCGCTTCCGGCATTGCTCCACCCGCACGGCACAGGCCGCAGCTCCTGTCCCTCCCGCTCGGTGAGGGTGCCGATCCCTTGGGGGTGGAGGTGCGTCAGCCGGTCGGCGACCAGCGGATCGATCACGGTCCCGACGCGGGGCAAGCGCGGGGAGCACCGAGCACAGCCCACGCCAGGGGCCTATTCCGGCTCGTGCTCGTCGGAGTGGAACGACGGCAGGTAGGAGATGCCCACGAGCAGGCCCTCCGGGCTCATCAGGCGGGCCGTCGTCTGGCCCCAGGGCTCCTCGTGGGCATCGACCAGGATCTCCTGTCCCTTCGCCCGGAGGTCGTCGACCGCGGCCGCGACAGCTTCGGGCGACGACACCTCCAACTCGATCCAGGCCTGGGGGACGGTCCGGTCCCCCGGCCACTCATCGGCTCCGAACGTGGCCTGCGCCGCTTGGCTCAGCGGCCACAGGGCGAAGGTCTTGGCACCGCCCAGATCAGCGGCGTGGTAGTAGTCCGGTGCGACCTCGTCGAACGTGATGCCGATGGTCCGCGACCAGAAATCGAGCGTGGCGGCCGGCTCGGCCCCGATCGGCCCGAAGCCGGCGATGAACGCGATCTCCATGGCATCACGCTAACAACACCCGCTGCTCGCGTCCGACCCTCTGACCCCGCACGTACGTCGGCGGTCCCTCGGGCGTCCGGGGGACCGCCCACGGTTCCCGGGGCCGCACGCCGTCATCGGCGAGGGCTGACGAAA
Source organism: uncultured Propionibacteriaceae bacterium (assembly GCA_964528755.1). Lineage (GTDB taxonomy): Bacteria > Actinomycetota > Actinomycetes > Propionibacteriales > Propionibacteriaceae > Raineyella. The sequence goes on along the minus strand of CAZGWN010000002.1, from coordinate 18,399 downwards.
CGGTGGCAGTCGACGGCCACCGTCCCCCGGGAACGGGCGCCTGGTGGAGGAAGGGGCCCTCGTCCACCCAGCCCTGCCGCTCGTAGAACCGGCGGCCGCCGGTGTTTCCGGTCGCCACCGCCAGCCATGCTCGCCGGTGGCCCGCGACGAGGATCGCCCGCTCCGCCGCGCCCAACAGCGCCGAACCGATACCGCTTCCGCGTGCGGCACGGTCCAGATAGAGCTGGTCCACCTGGTCGTGGTCGATCATCACGAACCCGGCGACCGAGTCGTCGCGCGTCGCGACGATCGTGCCGGCGAGGTGATCTCCGGCGCGCGCGGTGAACGAGGACGCGGTGCGGGCGGCGACCAGGGCCGCGGGGACATGACCGACGTGGGCATCCACCCACCCCTCCCGCCAGATCCGAGCAACCGCGTCGACGTCCGCGACGTTCATCGGCCGGAGCGCAGCGGGCGAGGCAAGGCGGTTCGCCTTGTGGGTGTCGTCGGGCAATCGACCCATGGATCCCACGCCTTCCCTCAACTCGAACATGATCGTACACTTTAACGAGTACGACCTGCCTGTTCAAGAAGGAGTGGGCGCATGGACGTGGCGGCGGCGCAGGAATCACACGGCGGGACGGGCATGCGGACCCGACACGCGCCACCGTGGCGCAGGGTGTGGCCGGCGGCTCTCGGGATCGTCGTCGCGGCCGGGACCGCGTACGAACTCGACGACGGCCGGGAGGCCGCGCCGGTCGTGGCAGCGTCCGGGCTGGTGTATCTCGCTGCGTCGGCCAGCGGGAGGCGGTGGGCGGCGTGGGTTGCCTTCGGTGTCGCCTTCGTGCTCATCGCGCTGGACAAGTTCGGCGGGACCGACGCGACACCCTGGATGCTGGGCCTGGCCGCGGTGCTGCTCGTCGCCGGGCTGATCGGGCAGCGCGCCGGGCACTGGTGGTCGCTGCCGCTGCAGACCATCGCGATGCTCGTGCTCGGCGCGATCGCGCTGCTGGCCACCCACCTGTCCGCGACCATCGGCGGGCTGGTGGTCGCGGCCGCGCTCCTGGGCCACACCGCATGGGACATCCACCACCACCGCACCGGCCGTGTCGTCGGCCATTCCCTCGCCGGGTTCTGTGCCGTCCTGGACGTCCTGGTCGCCGTCCTTGTCGCGGTCATCGCCCTCACGGCCTGACTGCCGCCAAAGGATCTGTGAGCACGGTGTCGGATCGGGAGGGCGGCGATCGTAGCAGCAGTGAAGCCGCCCACCAGGGACGGCACGAGAACGGGAGCAGCACCATGAGCACCACCTTGACCGTCGACTTCTTCTGCAGCCTCGACGGCTACGGCTCCGCGGAGGGCTGGCCGGGATACTGGGGCAAGGAGGGTCCCGAGATCCGCGACGACAGGGTACGCACCTTCGCGCAGGACCAAGTACTCGTCTTCGGCGCAACGACGTTCCGGGAGTTCGCGGCGTTTGTGACGATGTTCGACGAGCCCTACTACGACCGCCTGAACGAGCTAACGAAGATCGTGTTCTCGCACACGCTCGACCCCGAGGACCCCGGATGGCAGAACTCGACCGTGCTCAACGAGGACGCAGTCACCGCGATCGAGCGCCTCAAGCGCACCACGGACGTCCCGATGCGCTCGCACGGCAGCTTCTCCCTGAACCGGGCACTGCTCGCGGCAGGCCTGGTCGACCGGCTCGAGGTCATGGTCTTCCCCGCCATCACCGGCCGCGCCGGCTACGCCGCGCTCTTCCAGGACGGCGCAGAGTTCGACCTGGACCTCCTCGGGTCCACCGTGCTGGACGGCCGTACCGTCAAACTCGTCTATCAACCGCACCTCCACGGCGCGATCCCCGACGGTGTCGGCCCGAAACCGCGCAAGGCGGAGTCATGAGCACCGTGATCCTGGACATGTCGATGTCACTGGACGGCTTCGTCGCCGGGCCCGGCGACGAGCCGGGGCACGGACTGGGAGCCGGTGGCGAACCCCTGCACGCGTGGCTGGGCGATGGCGGGATCAGTCCTGTCAGCCATCGCCCGGCGACCTCTGTGAATGCGGAGGTCTTCGACGAGATGCTGGCCACCGGCGCAGTGATCACCGGCCGCCGTACGTTCGAGCTCGCGGGCGAGTGGGACGGTGACCATCACGACGGAGTTCCGATCTTCGTCCTGACACGCACCCCGCCCAACCGCGCGGCGCCGGGCCACGCGCGCTACTCGACCGACCTCGGCGCTGCGGTCGCCGAGGCCAAGCGGCTCGCCGGCGATCGGAACGTCATGGCGCACGGCGCCTCCGCCGCGCAGGCACTGCTGCGTGCCGGGCTCATCGACGAGGTGTTCATCCACCTCGTCCCCCTGCTTCTCGGGCGGGGCAGGCGACTCTTCGACGACCCGCAAGCAGCGACCAAGCGGCTGCACCTGCTGTGGTCGCGCGAGGGCGAGGGCGCACTGCACCTGCGCTACCGGGTGATGAACTGACGGTCCTGCCGAGGCGTGTGCCGACGCCGCATTGGCCCTTGGGCACGACACCGGCGAGGGGGTGCTCCCGAGGGCCCACTCGCACTCGACCCCGCTGTGCTGGTGGAATGGTTCGACCCGATGGACACCGGGAGGCAGAGGTGAAGGTCGTCATCATGACCGTCGGCGGGCGGGGCGACGTCGCTCCGTTCACCGGACTGGGGCAGCGGCTGCGCGCCGCCGGGCACGACGTGGCCCTGGCGACCGAGGAGTCCTTCGCCGATCTGGTGGGCAGCGCCGGTCTGGAGTACCGGCACCTGCCGGGCGACACCCGCTCACTGCTCGTCTCGGAGTCGGGACGCCGCTGGCAGGCCAGCGGTACCCGGCTCTCCCCCCGCGGCATCCGGGCCAACCTGAAGGTCACGGCCTCGATGGTGGGCGTGCTGGGTGACGGGGTCGTCGCCGCCACGCAGGGCGCCGACGTCCTGCTGCTCCAGCGGGCGCTCGGCGTCTACGGGTACCTGACGGCCCGGGCGATGGGCATCCCGAGCGTGTCACTCGATCTCTTCCCCGGTGTGCCCACGGCCGAGTTCGCGCCGCTGGGCGTCGGCCGGGCGACACTGGGCCCCTGGCTGAACCGCCACCTGACCGGCCTGCTGGCCCCGCTGCTCTCGGCGCCCATGGACCGGCCGTTGCGCGACCTGCAACGTCGGTTGGGGCTGCCCGCCACCAGTGCTGCGAGGACGCGCTTCGCGATGTGGAACGATCCCGCTCACCCGATCCTGTGCGGGTGGAGCCCGACCGTCGCGCCCCGCCCGGCCGACTGGCGGGCCGGGATCGACGTCGTCGGGTACTGGTGGCCGGCCCGGGACGGCGGGTGGACGCCTCCCGCGCAGCTCACCGACTTCCTCGGCGCCGGCCCGCCCCCGGTGTTCGTCGGCTTCGGCAGCATGGCCGGCGGCCAGGGCGGGCAGCTCGCCGGCACCGTGATGACTGCCCTGCGCCGCGCCAGGGTCCGCGCCGTGATCCAGGCCGGGTGGGCCGGCCTGGAGGTGGCCGGCGACGATGTCCTGTCGATCGGCGACGTGCCGCACGAGTGGCTGTTCCCACGGATGGCCGCGGTGGTCCACCACGGCGGCGCGGGAACCACCGGGGCGGGGATCCGGGCGGGTGTCCCGTCGGTGCTCACCCCGGTCCTGGCCGACCAGCCGTACTGGGCCCGTCGGGTCGCCGAGCTCGGTGTCGGGCCCGGTTGGGTCCCGTTCCCGGACATCACCGCCGAGCGCCTCGGCGGCCTGATCGGTCGCGCCGTGTCAGAGCCGGGCTACCGCGTACGGGCGCAGGCCCTGGCCGCCCGGGTCGCGGCGGAGGACGGCGCCGCCAGGGTCGCCGACACGCTGGAGCACATCACCCGCCGCTAACAGTGGACGGGGCTGCGCGCCGTCCGCTCCGAGGTGCCGGAGGGCCGAAGGCTTCCGCCCGGGGAAACGGCAGAAGGGCATGCCGGAGCCGGAAAGTGCCCCCGAGCGTGGCCGAGCGCGAGATACTTGCTCCGAAGGGGGAGCCCATGCTTGTCCGCCGAGCCCACGTGATCACCGGCGCCGGATCCGACCTCGGCACGGCCGACCTGCTGATCCGGGATGGCCGGATCGCCCGGATCTCCGCCGATCCCATCGACGCCCCCGACGATGAGCCGGTGATCGATGCCGCAGGCAGGACGGTCATGCCGGGCCTCATCGACGCCCACCTGCACATCGATTTCCTGGGAGCGACCAACGGCCTCAGCGGATGGCGGCGGGCACGCCGCCACCGACAGACCCTCGACGAGTTGCTGCGCAGCGGCATCACCTCGGTCCGGACGATGGCCGACCCACTGGCCCAGATCCTGTGGCTGAGGAAGCGGTCGGGCTCACCACGGTGCCCGGGCCCGCGCCTGGTCGTCGCCGGACCGGCCATCACCGCGCCGGGCGGGCACCCGCAGATCACGGTCTGCCGCGACAACCCGTGGCTGCAGAAGCACATGGTGCGGGTCGTGGAGGACGAGGAACAGGCACGCTCCGTCGTGCGGAGTCTGCACGAAGCCGGTGTCGACCTGATCAAGATCGTCTTCCAGGGCGGTGTCTACGCCGAGTTCGGGGATCGGCTGAACAAGCTCACCCTCGACGCCGCCCGCGGCGCGATCGAGGAGGCACACGCCCGCGGACTGACCGTCAGCGCCCACACCCACTACCAGCCCGACGTCGACCTCCTGCTCGGCCTGGGGATCGACAGCATCGAGCACGGGGTCATCGAGGACCGCATCGACGACGGGGACGGCTTCCTGCAGCGCTGGGCGGACTCGGGAGTGCCGCCGGTGTCGACCCTGACCATCGCGCAGTTGGTCAGGGACCGGTCCGGCCGGCAGTACCTCGAGGTCGCAGGCGAGAACCTGCGCCGGGCCCACGAGGCCGGGGTGAGGATCGTGGCCGGGACCGACAGCCTGGTCGGAGCCATGACGGCCGGCTCCCTGCACGACGAGCTGCGGCTCATGGTCGAGGCCGGGCTGCCGCCGTCGGCCGTGATCCGGGCCGCGACCCAGAACGCGGCGGAGCTTCTGGGGCTGCCCGACCGCGGACGGGTCGAGGAGGGCGCGACGGCCGATCTGCTGGTACTGAACTCCGATCCGCTGGAGGACATCGATGCGGCGTCCGACATCTCGATGGTCATCCAGGGCGGCCGGATCGTGCATCGGGCGGAGCAACGGGCACCGGTCGAGTTGAGGCCCTACACCGTCCCGGACGAGCCGGTCGAGCACTACCTCGACGGCACCCGGGGCGCCGTCGACCACGACGTCAGGCTCGAGGTCGACAGCAGCCGCTTCGGCACCGACGGCCTGCGTACGCTGACCTACACCGACCCCGACACCGGCGCGACGCTGCGGACCGAGACCCTCCGCTCGGACCCGAAGCTGCTCACTCGCGAGTGGACGTGTCGCATCCCCGGGGACGGGACCGATGTCACGGCACGACTGGCCGGCCGGCGGATCGAACTGACCGGCACCTTCAGGGGCCAGCAGGTCACGCGGGGATACCCCCTGGGCGGCAGCCGATGGATGCAGGGCATGGTCTTCGACGCCGCGGGCTTCGTCACCGGCCCCGGCCGAGTGCTCGATTTCCTGGCCATCGGCACGACCGGCCGCGGCGCGTTGGAGGCCAGCGGGTTCGAGCTGACCGTCGATGCACGGACCGCAGAAGAGGTCACGGCGACCCTGGTGATGCCGAGGTGGCGGCGTTTCTGGAGCGCCCGCGTACGTTTCGACGCCGCGACCGGTGAGCTGACCCGTTACGAGGTCACCGGCAAGGAGAATGCTGCGCTGAGGCGCGTCGCGCCGGCCGGCGGTGAGAACACCATCTGAGGGCCCTGTCCCTGCAGTGCTGGGCGGCAGGGTATCGACCGTTCGCGTGGTTCGTCGGGTCATCCGTTCGCTTCACGGACGTCAGTTCCGTGCTCGGCGAACGCCTTGAAGTCCTCCATGTACTGACGTGACTGCTTGATGAAGGATCCACGCATGAGCGGGGCCACCCATCGCATCAGGCCGGTGAACCGGAACTCGTTCTCGCTCAACCACTGCGTGCGCTCGGGCGGGATGTCGTCCAGGTTTGCCGGGTCTTCGAGCAACTCGATGACCCGACGGCGGGGCAGCGCGATGTCGATCGGGATGGTGTACTTCATGGGGCAGCTCTCCAGTTGTCTCGATCGAGCCCTGTTCCGATATCGGTCATGTCTGTCGGGTGTCGACCTTGCCGTGATCGGTACGGTAGGGCGACATGAGTGCCCCCCTGGATCTGGCCTATCCGTTCACGGGACGCTGGCTCGTCCAGAACAGTCCCGCGAATCGGGTTCCCAGTCACGGCACGCGCCTGTTCGCCACGGCCTACGCCATCGACTTCGTTCCCGTGGACGAGGCCGGGCGCACCGCGCCGATCACGATCGGGTCCCTCATCGCGCCGGAGCCTCCTGATCGGTTTCCCGGCTTCGGACGTCCCATCCTCGCACCCGTCGACGGTGTTGTCATCGCCACACACGACAGCGATCCCGATCACCCTGCTCATCGTGGCCTGCCTTCGATCCGGTACGCCCTGACCCAGCGGCGGCGTGCCGCAGCGGGATGGGTGACACTCGCCGGGAATCATGTCCTGATCGATTCTCGCGGCACCATCGTGGCGCTGTGCCATCTGCGACAGGGCAGCGTCACGGTGCGCCCCGGTCAGCAGGTGCAGATCGGCGATGTGCTCGGTGGGTGCGGCAACTCCGGCAACAGCACCGAACCCCACCTCCATGTCCAGGCGATCGACAACCGCGACATCGAACATGCCGGGGCCGTTCGCCTCACATTCAACGGTTCGCTGCCCAGCAACGGTGACGTCGTCCATGCCCAGACCCGCGCCGTCGAGTAGCTGACGTACTGCGAGGTCGGAGCGGCCCGCAACACTAGTTCCGATCGAGTCTCGCCTGAATGCCATCGAGGATGGTGTCGAGGCCGAAGGTCAGCGCGTAATCAGGACTTGCATCGGCGGCCTGGAACTGCTCACCCACCGCCGAGCCGACCCGGGCGGAGACGACCAGATCGCCATCGTTCATCACCTGCTCCAGTGCGGAAGAGACGATCGCCCACCACTCGGCGTCGCTCATGCCGGAATCGTCCTGGATGCGCACGATGTGGCGACTGGACCGGGCGGCGCCCTCGACGGCGCCGAGGATCATCGACAAGGCAGAGTCCATCGCAACGTCCGACAGACCGATCCCGTCCAGGGGGCGTAACTCGGTCTCGTACTTGCGAGCGACGTTCGGCCCGAGGTTCGGCCGTGATGGCCGCAGGTCCAGCAGCCACGGGTGGCGGACATAGAGGTCCCAGTTGCGTCGGGCGACGTAGCGCATGGCCGCGCGCCAGTCACCCTGCCTGGTGGCCGCCTCCACGTCGTTGCCGTACAGCTCGGCGTAGACAGCGTCGACCATCAGCGCGATCAGATCGTCCTTGCCGGGCACATGGGCGTACAGCGACATGGTCCCCGCGCCGATGTGGTCGGCGACCTTGCGCATCGACACCGCGTCCAGGCCACGGGTGTCGGCAATGTCGATCCCGGCGCGCACGATCGCCTCGACGCTCAGCCCCGAACGCCCTGGCGCCGGATGGTGCCCCCACAGCAGATAGATGCTGCGGACGAGGTCGGGAGCGGGCGAGCGTGTGGCCACGGTGACGGTCCTTCCGGTGCGGGCCTGCCGACCCTGCGGTTGCGTCTGCCCGCAAGCGTACCGTACGCTTGCATGGTACGCCGTACGGTATCGGTGTACGAGGAAGGAGAAGTCGATGCGACTCACGAAGGACGTCCCGGCTATCGAGGCGCGGGGCGTTCGCAAGAGCTATGCCTCTGCCGCCGCAGAGGATCGTCCGGCCCTGGATGGGTTCGAGTTGAGCGTGCCGGCCGGGAGCGTGCACGGACTGCTCGGGCCGAACGGGGCCGGCAAGACCACAGCCCTGCGAATCATGGCGACACTGCTGGACCCGGACGAGGGCGAGGTGAGGGTCGCCGGCCTTGACGTCGCCAGGCAGGGATGGCAGGTGCGCCGCCGCATCGGGTTGGTCGGCCAGTACGCCGCGGTCGACGAAGAGCTGTCCGGCATGCAGAACCTGGTGATGTTCGGCCGCCTCAGCCGGTTGTCGCCGCGAGCGGCGCGGGCACGGGCCGGAGAACTGCTGGAGCAGTTCGGTCTGGCGGAGACCGGGAAGAAGCGGATCAGCGCCTACTCCGGCGGTATGCGCCGCAGGCTCGATCTGGCCGCAGCGTTGATCGTGGCGCCACAGATCCTGTTCGTCGACGAACCGACCACCGGACTCGATCCGGCCGGGCGGCGCGACGTATGGGAGGCGATCCGCGCACTGGTCCGGGCCGGCACCACGGTGCTGCTGACCACCCAGTACCTGGACGAGGCAGATCAGCTCGCGGACGACATCTCACTACTCGCCCGCGGCCGGATTGTGGCCGGCGGCACCCCTGCACAGCTGAAGGCGCAGATCGGCGACGACTGGCTGGACCTGACGCCACGGGTGCAGGCAGACACTCCCCGGATCAAGCAGCTTGTCGAACCCTGGGCTTCCGGTGAGATCCACGAGATCGACGGGCACGTACAGGTGCCGGTCCTCGAACGCACCAGTTCCCTGCTCGGCGCGGCCGCGGCGCTGCACGGGGCAGGAATCGAGCTGGACGACCTCACCATCCGATCCCCCAGCCTCGACGAGGTCTTCATCCAGCTCACCGGTGACGCCGCCACCGACAGGTCCGGCGCCGCAACCTCTCAAACCGAAGGAGCGCCCGCATGACCGCCCTCACCTCCACGCCCGAACGCCCCGCCGGAGGACTCGGCGCCGCCCTGGCCGATACGTGGACCATCACGCTCCGCGATCTGCAGCACTGGCGCAACAGACCCGGCCTCATGATCTTCGGATGGTTGTTCCCGGTCCTCATGATGGGGATGTTCATCGGACTCCTCGGCGGCGCCATCGGTGCCGCCACCGGCGGGTCCTACCTCGACTTCGTCATGCCCGGGGCGTTCGCGATGGCGATGTTCTTCGGTCTCGAGGGAACCATGTCCGCGGTGTCCTCGGACGCCTCCAAAGGTGTCACCGACCGATTCCGATCCTTGCCGATGAGCGGGGTGGCTGTTGTCGCCGGCCGCTGCACGGCAGACATGATCAACTCGGTCATCTCCCTGGGCGTGGTGGTGGTCGCCGGACTCATCTTCGGCTGGCGACCCGACGCCGCCGTGCCCTCCATCGCCGCAGCCTTCGCGCTCCTGCTGCTCCTGCGGTTCGCGGTGCTGTGGATCGGCGTGTTCATCGGGCTGAAGGCCGGGAGCCAACAAGCAGTCTCCGCCGTCCAGGTTGCGATCTGGCCCCTGTTGTTCCTGTCCAGCGTCTTCGTCGACACCTCCACCATGCCCCACTGGCTCGGCGTGATGGCCGAGGCCAACCCGCTCTCGGCCACCGCCACCGCCACCCGTGAACTCCTCGGCAGCTCCACCGTCACCGGTCAGTCCTGGTTCACCGACAACGCCATCCCGCTCGCCATCGTGATCCCCGCCATCGTGGTCGCGATCTTCCTGCCGCTGTCAGCCGGCACCTACCGCCGCCTGCGCCGCTGACCGACCTCGTCGGCGGGCGCCCTCCGCGGTCCCTGGACGACGTCGTCGCCGAACGCCGCCGACAGTGGCGGACGCCTGGGACGACCGACGCCGATCAGACGCCGGTGACTCAGGATCGATCGTCGTCTGCCCGGAGGCTCTGGGCGAGTCCGACGAGGATGTTCTCGGGGCCGCGTACGTAGCAGAGCTGGTACGCGTCTTCGTACTGGACCACCTCGTCGCTGACGAGTCGGGCGCCGTGTCTGTCGAGGCGTGCGAGCGTGTCGTGGATGTCATCGACCTCGAACATCACGCGGAGGTACCCCAAGGCATTGACGGGTGCATTGCGGTGGTCCTCGATGGTCTCCGGCTCGAGGAAGCGGGACAGCTCGACGCGGCCGTGACCGTCGGGCGTACGCATCATGGCGATCTCCACGCGCTGATCACCCAGGCCGGTGCAGCGGCCGGCCCACTCCCCTTCGATCACCGAACGCCCCTCCAGTTCGAGGCCGAGGTCGCGGAAGAACGCGATCACCGGCGTAAGGTCCTGCACGACGATGCCGATGTTGTCCATTCTGACGGCCATGGACTCACCTCAGACTGCCGGCGAGGTGGCGGGCGACGTTGGTCAGCGCCTCGGCCCAGCCGTCGTAGATGAAGCCGTCGCCGGGCTTGCCGTCGTGCCCGCGCAGATGGAACACGAGCTCGGTACGTTCCCCCTGCGGGATGAGGGTGAGGGTGATGACCGGTGTGCCCTCGACGGGGGCGTCGGGGGCGCCCCAGGTGAAGACGAGACGGTCCATCGGCTCGACCTCGAGGTACTCGCCTCCGGTCGGGAACGTCTCGCCCGTGTCGTCGTTCGTCATGGTGTAGCGGTAGCGGCCACCGACCCTGACGTCGGCGCTGACCCCGTCCGTGGATACGCCGAACGGATGCAGCCAGGCTGCGAACTCCGTCGCATCCGTCCAGGCCTGCCACACGAGTTCGCGAGGCGCGTCGAGGACGCGCGTGATCGAGAACTGTGGCACGTTCGCGGCTGAGGTGTCTGGTGTGTTCATGATTCTGTCTCCTGGGTGTCGTTGCTGGTCGTCCGGGTCTTCATGGTCTGCAGATGCGCGTCGAGGGCGTCCAGGCGCAGGTTCCACTCGCGACGGTGTTTCTCCACCCAGGCCGATGCCTCATCGAGCGGTTCGGCCTGAAGCGAGAGTGTCCGCCACTGCGCCTGCGTGGTGCGGGTGACAAGCCCCGCTCGTTCGAGCACCTTCAGGTGCTGGGAGATCGCCGGGGCGCTCACCGCGAACGGCATGGCCACCTCACCGACGGTCGCCGGTCCCTGAGCCAGCCTCGAGAGGATCGCGCGGCGCGTCGGATCCGCAAGAGCGGAGAACACGCGGCTCAACGAATCCGTGGCTGGCATTTCATCTACTCCTTAATTAAGGTTCTCCTTCATTAAGACATGAGTCTTCGGCGCTGTCAACCCCCTCGGCGTGAACAGGTCGGTCGCCGCCTGACACGCGGCGGTGCGGGCTCGTCGTAGTGGGCAGGGGCGAGGAGGCAGGGCGTCAGCCGGCCGCCATGGCGGGTCGGCCGATCGACAGCACAGACCAACGAGGAGGACAGTGATGACCACCACCGCCCAGGAGATCAACAGGGCGATCTACGAGCGGTTGCACGAGGCGACGAACAGTCGCGACCTTGATCGCATCGCGGCGGCTGCCGACGAGGTCTTCCATCCGGAGGCCGTGTTCCATGGGCCCGTGCCGAGCGGGCTCAGCGCCTCAGAAGCAGTGAAGGGTGCCTGGGCGATGCTGCTGCGCGGCTTCCCCGACATCCGGGTGACCGCCGAGGAGACGATGGCCGATGGCGACCGGCTCATCGTCCGCAACACGGTCCGCGGCACCCACCGGGGCGAGTTCCGCGGCCTGCCGCCGACCGGCCGCTCGATCGTCTACGACGAGGTCTTCTTCGTCCGATTCGCCGAGGGCCGCGTCATCGAGGTACGAGGCCTCGTCGACACCTACTCCCAGTTGCGCCAACTCGGTGCGCTGCCGTCGTAGGCACACCACGATCGGGCGCCGCGTTCGAACACCGCGCCGTACGGGCGACCGGACCCGACCACCGATCACGGATCGGCTGCAGGCGCGGGATCACGGTCAGACGCGGAGTCCACGTCGTGGAGGATGCCCCTGTCAGGCCGTCGTGGGGCGGCGGGCGTCGCGGAGGAGATCGGTCAGACTGTCCCTGCTCGCGGTCAGGCAGGCGATCTTGGCGTCCAGATCGACCAACTGCTCGCGGATCATGTCGGCCAGGGTGTCATCGCACGCGGCGGTCCACGCGCGCGGGTTGCGCTCGCGGTCCAGCACGATCCTGATGAACCGCGTCGGCACCCCCGACGCGCTGAGGTCGCGGATCGTCTCCACCCGGCGCAGGTCCGGCTCCGAGTAGTCGCGGTACCCGTTCGGGTGCCGACCGGGATCGAGGAGTCCCTGCGCCTCGTAGTAGCGCAGCATCCGCGCCGCGACTCCCGTTCGACAGGACACCTCACCTATCCGCACCGAGACCACCCCGCTTTTCACAGCCACGCCGGACGTACCACCAGGCTTGACCTTGACAGTGATGTCAATCTTTAGCGTAGTGGCATGAGCGCACACACCCCGTCGACGTCCGCCATCGCCGCCCCCGACCGGAGGCTCTGGCCGGTGATGGCTGTCCTCACGGCCGCGACGTTGTGGACCGTGACCGCCGAACTGCTCCCGTCCGGGCTCCTCCCGGCGATGAGCCGCAGCCTGGGCGTCGGCGAGAGCGTGACCGGGATGTTGGTGAGCGCGTGGGCGATCACGATCGCCGTCGTGAGCATCCCGCTGGTACGTGCCACGCTGCGGATGCCGCGCAGGCTGCTGCTGACGACCGCGCTGATAGCGATCGCGGCGATGAACCTGATCACGGCGTTCGCGCCGGGATTTGAGCTCGCCCTGGTCGGCCGGATGCTCACCGCCACCGCGCACGGCCTGTTCTGGGCGGTGATCCCGTCCTACCTCGCCACCATCGTCGACCCCGCGCGGCTCGGTCGCGCGCTGTCGATCGTCCTGTCCGGGCCCACCATCGCGGGCCTCGCCGCGCTCCCCGCCGCAGCGGTGCTGTCCTACATGATCGGCTGGCGCCTCGTGTTCGCCGCCCTCTCGGCCATCCTCGCAGCGACCGCGGCCGGGCTCTGGCTGGTCCTGCCTCCGCGTACGGAGGGAGAGACCACCTCGTCCCGACCTGGTGAAACCGGACACCACGAGCGGACCAGGGCCTGGGATCGCAGCGCTGCCGGGGTACTCGGCGTGGCCGTCGCCAGTGGGCTCGTGCTCGTCGGGCACTTCGCCGCCTTCACCTACGTGACAACCCTGGTCACCGGGTTCGGCGGCCTCACCTCCACGGCCATCCCGGCCGTCCTCCTCGTCCTCGGCGTCACCGGCGCCGTCGGCATCGCCGCATCCGGGTTCGCCGCCGACCGGTTCCCCCGAGCGGCCATCACCGCCACCGCTGCCCTGCTCGCCGCCGGACTGGGCGTGACACGCCTGGGCGCGGACATCCCCGCCGTCTTCATGGCCGGGGTCGCGATCTGGGGCCTGGCGATCGGCGCCTTCCCGCCGATCCTGCAAGCTCGGGTCCTGCGCATCGCGTCCGCCCGCTTCCGATCGGTCGCCGGCAGCATCGTCATCACCGTCCTCAACCTGGGCATCGCCGCGGGCGCTGCCATCGGTGGCGTTGCCCTCGGGCTCGGACCCTCCTGGGTCGTGAGCCTCGCTCTCGCCGCCGCAGTCGCCGGCACCACCCTCCTCCTCGTGATCCCGGCGCCGCCTCATGAGGACGATTGACCGGCGTCACCTGAACTCACTGCGGCAGTCCCAGAGCACGGTACGGTCGTGGGAGTATGCCCAGATTTCGACCGGGCTACGTTCGAGATCGGCCGGGAGGAAATCCCTATCCCGGAGTTGAGTCCAGCAGAGTGGTGTACGAGTTGGTGGCCGTGTCGCTCATGACGTGAGCGGCGGTCACCGGTGATTCTTCGAGAGATCTTCCACAACCACCTCGAAGAAGGAGCACACGATGACCGCCTCACCCCACGATATTGACCCTGCCCGGTTTCTGCAGGACCAGCTGGTCCAGGCCTCACCGGATTTGATGCGGGACATGCTGTCCACGTTCATCAACGCGTTGCTGTCGGCGCAGGCCGACAGTGTGTGTGGCGCGGAGTACGGCACACGTGACCCCGACCGGATCAACTCCCGCAACGGGTACCGCCACCGCGAGTTGGACACCCGCGTCGGCACGATCGATGTCGCGATCCCCAAGCTACGCGAGGGCAGCATGTTCCCCGGCTGGCTACTGGAACGCCACCGCCGCGCCGAGCAGGCCCTGACGACCGTGGTCGCGACCTGCTACCTGCTCGGGGTCAGCACCCGCCGGATGGACAAACTCGTCCAAACCCTCGGGATCACCGGCCTGTCCAAGTCACAAGTCAGCGTGATGGCCCAGGACCTCGACGCGCAGGTCGAGGCGTTCCGCACCCGCCCGTTGGACGCCGGCCCCTACACCTTCGTCGCCGCCGACGCGTTGACGATGAAGGTCCGGGAGAACAATCGCGTGGTCAAGATCGCGGTGATGATCGCGACAGGTGTCAACGCGGAGGGATACCGCGAAATCCTTGGCGTGCATACGAGTTCGACCGAGTCCGGTCCCGGATGGCTCAGCTTCTTCCGGGACCTGGTCGCCCGCGGCCTGACCAGCGCCGGACCGGTCGGGCTCGTCACCTCCGACGCGCACGCCGGCCTCATCGAGGCGATCGGTGCCACCCTGCCCGGCACGGGCTGGCAACGATCACTCGTCAAGATGGGTAGTGGCGGGATCGTCCCGCTGGTTCATCCTCACCGTCGGGAGAGGACCTTGGCAGCGTGACCTTCGAGGTCCAGCGGCAGACCTGTCCCTCCCGGCGGTGGCGGATTCCGACTGGCTAGTGGGAGTCGTGCCCCGACAGCGGGAGCACCTGAGTGAGCGTCCAGAGGGGTCCGTCACGAGGCGGGCCTCGTCTTCGAAGGAGAAGCGCTCATGCCAGACCTCAACTTGCCAGCGTGGCCGGTATTCGCCGGCATCGACTGGGGCGGTGAGAACCACCAGCTCTGCGTTGTCGCGCCCGACGGGAAGCGGCTACTTGAGACACGTGTCAGTCACGACGTCGCCGGGCTCCACCAACTCGACCTGCATCTGAACGGCTTCGGGCGGCAGGTCCCGATCGCGATCGAACGCTCCGAAGGTCTCCTCGTCGAGCACCTTCAAGCGACCGGGCATGCGGTGTTCCCCGTGTCTCCGCGGATCTCCGCGAGGGCGCGGGAGCGTTACAAGGTCGCTGCGGTCAAGGACGACCGGTTCGACGCGTTCGTACTCGCCGACACGCTCCGCTTCGACCATGCGCACTGGCGCCCGCTGTCGGTCCCGTCACCGCTGCTCGCCGAGATCAAGGCACTCACACGCGACCGGGACCGGCTCCTCGAGACGCAGCAGGCGACGGAGAGTCAGTTGCGGATGATCCTCGAGGCCTACCACCCCGCACCCGTTCGGTTGTTCTCGTCCGTCGACCGGCAGATCACGCTGTCGTTCGTAACGGACTATCCGACACCGGCGAACGCGTCCCGGGTGAAGACCACCAGGATGGCAGGGTTCCTTTCCCGACACCACTACACCGGCAGAGTCCCCGCGCAGACCCTCGCGGACCGGATGAAACAGAACCTGCTCTCCGGCTCGCCAGGAACGGTCGCGGGCAAGAGCTTCTCCGCTCTCGCATTCACCCAGGTGCTGCAGCTTCTGAACACGCAGCTCGCCGAGTACGACGACGCAATCGCCGCAGCCACCGCGGAGCACCCGGACGCCCTGATCTTCGCCAACTTTCCCGGCATCGGCCCCGTGCTCACTGCGGTGCTGCTCGCCGAGATCGGTGAAGACCGCGCAAGGTTCCCGCAACCTGAAGTGCTCCTCGCCGAAGCCGGCCTCGCCCCGGTCACCCGCTCGTCGGGCAGGTCCCGGTCGGTCAGGTTCCGCTACGCCGCGAACAGCCGCCTCCGAGAAGCAACCATGTGGTGGGCGTTCAACTCCATCAAGATGTCACCCTGGGCGGCCGCCGCGTTCCGCGACGCCCGGGACCAGAAAGGCCAGCGCTACCACCGCGCCCTCCGCGGACTCGCCGCACGCTGGACCCGCATCCTCTGGCGCTGCTGGACCAACCACGAAACCTACGACCCCGCCCGCCACGGCTCAGCCGCACTGATCACCGCCGCCTGACCGCGCGCTTTCGACACCCCCCGCCCGACACTCGAGGCCGAGCGGCGCCTTCAGCGCGCCCACGCAAACACACCAAGATCTGCACCCAGTTGACAGTGGGAGTCTGCCGCACCCACTACGCCGCGAACCTGATGAGTGCCACACCCAAGAGCAGTTGGCCGTGGGTGAAAGCGTTGCTGCACAGCGTGTACGACCAACCCGACGCCGACGCGGTCCACGCCCAGTTTGACCGGATCCACGACACCCTCCTCGACAAGCTCCCCGCCGTGGCCGAGCACCTCGAGGCCGCCCGGGAGGACATCCTCGCGTTCACCGTCTTCCCCAAGGCCTGCTGGCGTCAGATCTGGTCCAACAACCCCAACGAACGCCTGAACCGGGAAGTCCGCCGCCGCACCGACGTCGTGGGGATCTTCCCCGACCGCGGCGCGGTCATCCGACTCGTCGGAGCTGTCCTGGCCGAGCAGCACGACGAATGGATCGAGATGCGCCGATACCTCGGACTGGACCTGCTCAAGCAATGCCGAGCCGCTCTCACGGACACACCCGACACCGACGAAGGAGACGACACCATCATCGGCGCGATCAGCGCCTAACCAACCCAAACGAAGGAATCACCCTCGTACACCACGCAGCAGGACTTGACCTATCCCGGGCACGGATCAGATGATCGGGATCTACTCCCCCGAACGGTCGATCGCGGACGCGTTCCGGCTGCGTGGCGCGGTTGGGTACGAGTTGGCGCGGGAGTCGTTGAGGGAGTGGCTGCGCCGCGGCGGGAGACCTGCTCGGCTGATGGAGGTCGCCTCTCAGCTTCCTCGCACGAAATCTCCGGTCCTGGAGGCGCTGGCGTGGGTGTAGGAAATGAGGTGTTCCACCGCCTACGGGCTGCAGCGCGTTCAGCAGCGGCAAAGGCTGGGACGGGCGATGACCGACCCCGACCTCCGGGTCTCCGCCCGCGTGGGGATGGCCGTCGGCGCCGAGTACGACCCTGCGAGTGCCGGCGCCGCCCACGTACTCAGGGCCGGCTCAGGGCCGGGCTCGACACCATCCTCGACGGCATCCGGGTCGCCATCGATCGCGGCCGGCCATCCGTACGGGGGTGACCACGCCCTCCCCCACCGCTGGGACCCGGCGACCGGCACGTCGATAATCGGGGTCATGTACGGCGAACGTCTCGCGCGCTGGGAGCGCGCTGCCGAGTGGCCCCTCATGATTGCCGCATGCGTCTTCCTGGCCGCATTTGCGACGGAGATCCTCGTCCGGCCCGAGGGCGCTCTCGCAGCCATTGCGGGCGCGGTGCTCTGGGTGACCTGGGCCATGTTCCTCATCGACTACGTCGCCCGGTTCGTGATCGCCGAGCATCGCCGACGCTGGTTCCGCCGACATCTGCTCGATCTCCTCATCGTCGTGCTGCCGATGCTGCGCCCGCTGCGTCTCATGCGGTTCCTGACGATCGTCACGTTCATCGGGCGCAGCGCCGGGTCGATGCTCCGCGGCAAGGTGATGACGTACACCGTCGCTGCGACGGCGCTCACCGTCTTCGTCGCCGGGCTCGCGATTTTCGACGCCGAGCGCGGCAGCGGCGGCCCGATCGACAGCTTCGGGGAAGCCGTCTGGTGGGCCTTCGTCACCATCACGACGGTCGGCTACGGGGACTACTATCCCGTCACCATCGTCGGACGCCTCGTGGCCGTGGGACTCATGATCGGCGGAATCACCCTCATCGGCGTCGTCACGGCAACGCTCGCGTCGTGGATCGTGGAGCGCGTGTCGGCGGAGACCGAGGAGAAGACGGCCGCGACCAAAGCTCAGGTCGAGTCGCTGCACGCCGAGGTGGCAGAGCTGAAGGACCTCATCCGACAGAGCTCCCCGCGCCCCTGACACCGTGCGTCCTCACGTCCCCTGGGCTCCCCTACGGTGTCGATGCCGGCGAGATCCGGGCGTACAAGGGCGGGGCGCGCCGGCCACTCGGCCGGCGCTCAGCCGTTGAGGTGATCCTACGCCGGTCCGGGAACCCGACGACTGCCGCGCTGGGCCAGTGCGGCGATCGAGCCCCCTGTCGAACCCTCAGATGACGAGCCAGGCGGCCATCACCATTTCCTGGGGAGCAAGCACCATCTCCAACAGGAAACCGACGCCGGGCTTGACGCCGAAGAAGCACAGCACCGAGCCCGCGGCATAGCGCGCGACACCGAGCAGACCCCAGATCGTCAGCCAACGAGGAATGAGCCGGGTGCGCAGGAGGGCCGTGTACAACAGGGCGGCGCCGATGACGAAGGCCGGCAAGGTGGTCGGCGCCCGCCGGGCCAGGAAGCCGTGGGCGACCCCGCCCATCAACTGCGCCTCCTGGGCGTGCTGCCGCTCGCAGACCGCCCCCATCTCGGGCGGCAGAGCCGGGGACGGTCCGGACCGGCTCCGTGCGGCGGTCGCGGAACTCGGCCGGCGGCAGGCTGACCAGCTCGAGCAGTTCGTC
>CAZGWN010000001.1:0-193973 GCA_964528755.1 uncultured Propionibacteriaceae bacterium | reverse complement strand
GGTGGCGACGTGCGCCGGGTGTCCGCCGATCGCGACAGGTCACGCCCGAACGGCTGCGTACGGGCAGGAGAGGCCTGTGGCGGGGCGGGCTCCACAGAGGAGTTCATGGTGCGGACGGCCTACTTGGAGGCGTCGAACAAGGAGGTGTCGAGGATGTCCGACAGGGCCACCTCCGAAGTGATGAGCTTCTGCTGGGTGGCGAAGTCGATGGTGTCCTGCAGTGGTTCGGACAGGTACTTCGGATCGGTGCTGACGAGCCGGGTCCGTGAGTTGTAGTTGACCTTGGTGTCGTCCAGACCCGCCCCGGTGGACGCGGAGGCAATCTTGATCGCCTCATCCGGATTCGCCTCCGTGTACTCGGCGGCCTTCTGGGCCACTGCCAGCACCCGCGACGTCAGACCGGGATTCGCTCGGACGAACTCCTCGCGTCCGACCAGCAGGTTGGCCACCGGTCCGGTCTCACCGTTGTTGGCCACCTCGGTGGCGCCGAACTTCTTGGCGGCGACGAAGTCGTTGCCCTTCAGCAGGGCCGCCTCGATGTCGCCCCTCTGAAGGGCTACCAGCGCATCCGACCCGCTCAGGTTGACCAGTTGGACATCCGTGGGAGCCAGGCCGTGCTTCGCGAGCAGTTCGATGGTGACCTGGTGCTCGTTGGTGCCGAAGGGAAGGCCGATCCGCTTGCCGGCCAGCTCCTCCACCGTCGTGATGCCGGAGTCGGGTGCCGCGAACAGGGTGAAGCCGTCTTCGGTGTAGTTGGCGCTCGCCAGCGCGATGATCTTGTTCCCGTTCGCGTTCGCCGTCACGGTGGGCAGGGTGCCGAGGAGCGCCAGGTCGACGTGGTCGGAGGCGATGGACTCCACGACCGCCGGACCCTGTTTGACGTACGACTCGACGTTGATCGTGACCCCGTCCTGGCCGAACTCCTCGTCGAAGTAGCCCTTCTCCTGGGCAACCTTGAAGATGAAGAACGCCGGTTGATCGCCCAGGTTGATGACGGTCGCCTGGTCAACGGCTGCCGTGTCGGCGGCCGGCGCACCCTGCTGCGCGGCTGTCTGGGTGGAGCATCCGGCCACCGCGAGCGTCAGCATGGCCGTGGCGATCAGCAAGCTTCGCCGAACACTGTTCATCGTGTCTCCTCTGGGTTGCAGCGGGTGGCCCCGGTCCTCCGCATGTGGGATGCGGGCCAGCCGGAGGCAACATATAACCAGGCGTGATACGTATGCAAATCAGTGGGAATAGTGTGGTCTGAGCCACGCTTGCTGGGCCGGTGGCGTGGGCACGACGTGGTGTGGCGACGGTGACACCGACTCGCGGATCACCCCGCGGTCTCCTACCCTGAGTCGTGCATCCGTCGGGGCTGCTTCTCCCCGCACCGCACCGGACTCGACGAGGAGCGGCAGATGAGCACCGAGGACGTGGGCCGGCCGGTCGTACCGTCGACCCCGGCCCTCGGGACCGAGGCCCGGCCGTTCCGCAAGGGCCGGTGGGTGGGGGCGTACCTCGCCTTCTGGATCATCATGTCGATCGGGTTCGCCATGGTGCAGCAGGTGCTGCTGCCCCAGCGCATCAAGGACCTTCAGGCCGAGAATCCCGCCGCCGTCCTCGGCCTGATGACGTCGGTCGGCTCGATCGTCGCGCTCGTCGCGAACATCCTCGTCGGCGCGTTGTCCGACCGGACCCGGTCGCGCTTCGGGCGCCGTACGCCCTGGTTGTTCTGGGGCGGGTGGATCACGTTCGCCCTGTACGTCCTGATGGGCACCGTCGGCGTCATCGCGGCGATCGTCGTCGTGCTGTGGCTGTCGAAACTCGGTTTCAACATGATGAACTCACCGGTCTATTCGTCGGTGTCCGACCGGGTGCCGCAGGAGTTCCGCGGCACGATCTCGTCGGCGATCGGGTTCGGCAACATGCTCGGCTATGCGATCGGGGCCCTCATCGGGGCGTACTTCATCAACTCGATCCGGCTGGGTTTCGTGCTGGCCGCGTTCTGCATGCTCGCCTCGGCCCTGTTGTTCCTGGGCATCCTGCCGCGCGAACCGCCCTCGAAGGTGGCTCCGGTGGCGAATGCGGCCTGGATCGAGAACGAGGGGCGGACGACCTGGCAGCACATCGTCTATTCGTTCACACCGCCGCTGCACGCACCCGACTTCTGGAAGGCCTTCGCCTGCCGTACGCTCCTGTTGCTGGCCATCCAGATGGTCGCCGGCTACTGGCTCTACCTCTGTCAGGACTACATCGGCCTGGGCCGGGAAGAGGCCGCCGGCCTTGTCTCGACGATCGCCGTGCTCCAGATGTTCGCCGCAGTCGGCGCGATCATCGTCGGACCCCTGTCGGACAGACTCCGACGACGCAAACCGATGGTGGTCGGTGCTGCCGCACTCACCGCGATCGGCCTGGTCTTCCCCTGGGCGATGCGTTCGGTCACCGGGATCATCATCGCGGCCATCCTGATCGCCCTCGCGACCGGCATCTTCATGGCGATCGACCAGGCGCTCAACGTTGACGTCCTGCCCAGCAAGGAGCACGCGGGGCGCGATCTCGGATTCATCAATGCGGCGACCACCGCAGGCCAGGCGGGCGGCATGGCGCTCACCTCGGCCGTGGTCACCGCCACCGGCGGCTACACCCTCGTCTTTCCCGTGGCGATCGCGATGGCCATCGGGTCGGCGGTGTTCGTCCTGCTCATCACCTCGGTGCGCTGAACGTGGAAGGAACTCGGAGAATGCCCACCACCACACGACTGCTCTCGTACGAAACCCGCGGGGACGCCCTGGAGGTGACCACCGACGGCGCCACTGTGCGGATCCAGCTTCTCGACGGCCACATCGCCCGGGTCCGCGCCTGCTTCGGCGGTACCTTCCCGCCCAGCCGCTCGTACGCGGTGGTCAGGACGGCCTGGCCGGACGCGAACGACGAGCTCCTCGCCGACGAACGGACCCGGGTCGACCCGCTGCCGATCGAGACCTCCGAGGACGATCGGGCCGTACGGGTGAGCTGGGGCGACAACGCGCTCACCCTGATCAAGGATCCGTTCCAGCTCGTCGCCACCGACGCGCACGGGCGGGTGTTCCACCGCAGCCTCGCGGGCCGCGGCTTCGAACTCGACGCCAACCGGCGGGTGACCTATCGCAGCTCCATCTCCCCGACCGACCACTTCTACGGATTCGGCGAGAAGTCCGGATCCCTGAACAAGGTGCACCATCGGATGCGGATGCACAATGTCGACACCTTCGGATGGGACCCGGTGCACAGCGATCCGCTGTACAAGGTGATCCCGTTCTACCTCGACCTGGATCAGCGTGCCGGCGTCGCCTCGGGGGTGTTCATCGACAACGCCTGGGATGCCGAGTTCGATATCGGGAGCGAGTACACGAACTACGTCGGTCACGTCGCCCGCTACACCGCCGACGGCGGGGAACTCGACATCTATCTCATCGCCGGCCCGTCGATCCCCGACGTCGTCGAGCACTACACCGACCTGACCGGCAAGACCCGGCTGGCGCCGCTGGCCTCCCTGGGCTATCTGGGCTCGACGATGGCCTACACCGAACTGCCGGGGCGTGCCGACCACCTGATTCTCGGATTTGCCGACCTCTGCGCCCGGCATGGCATCCCGTGCGACGGGTTCTTCCTCTCCTCGGGGTACTCGCTGGGCCAGGACGGCAAGCGCTACGCCTTCCACTGGAATCAGGACAAGTTCCCCGACCCGGCACGTTTCGTCCGGGACATGGCCGACAAGGGGATGTTCGTCGCCCCGAACATCAAGGCGGGAATGCTGGACACCCATCCGCTGACCGAGGAGTTCACCCGCGCCGGCGCGTTCGTCCGTGATGCCGGCGGCGAACGACCGGCGGCGAATGACTACTGGGGCGGCCAGGCACATTTTGTCGATTTCGCCGGCGAGGCCGGTCGGACGACGTGGAATGCACATCTGCGCGCGTCGTATCTCGATCACGGGATCACCGCCGTCTGGAACGACAACAACGAGTTCGAGATCGACGACCCGGCGGCCCTGGCGGGTGAACGGGACGATCCCCGGCCGGTCGGCGGACTGCGCCCGGTCCTGGCGAACCTGATGGCGAAGTCCACCCTTGATGCCCTGCACGAGTCGCATCCGGGTGTCCGGCCCTATGTCGTGAGTCGGGCGGGTTATGCCGGGCTGCAGCGCTATGCGCAGACGTGGGCGGGTGACAACAGCACCAGTTGGGAGAGTCTTCGCCACAACATCGCGACCATTCTCGGCATGGGACTGTCGGGGGTCGCGAACCAGGGCTGCGATGTCGGCGGGTTCGTCGGACCGGCGCCCGAGCCGGAACTCTTCGTCCGGTGGGTGCAGAACGGCATCTTCTTCCCGCGGTTCTCGATCCACTCGGTGAACTCCGACAACACGGTCACCGAGCCGTGGACCTATCCGTCGTTCACCCCCTACGTACGCGACGCCATCCGGCTGCGGTACCGGCTGGTGCCGTACCTGTACTCGCTGCTGTACGAGGCCTCCACCGTCGGCTCGCCGATCATGCGGCCGCTGGTGTACGAGTTCCAGGACGATCCCCGGGCCGCCGACGAGCAGTTCGAGTTCCTGCTCGGACCCTCGCTGCTGATCGCGAACGTCCTCGAACCGGGGGCGGCTCGTCGGCGGGTCTACCTGCCTGCCGGTTCCGCGTGGGTCGACCTGGCGACCGGCGCCCGACTGGAGGGCGGGCAGGAGATCGAGGTCGAGGTCGATCTGGGCAGCATCCCGATGTATCTGCGGTCCGGCGGGGTGGTGCCGCAGGCGGATTGGGAGCCTCCGGCCGGTCAGGTCGAGAACCTGCATCGTGACCGCGTCGAGCATCTGCGGCTCCTGGTCGATGTCGCCGGCGCCGGGCCGGACGGTTCGGCCTTCGTGCTCTACGAGGACGACGGCGTGACGAACGACTACCTCGCCGGACACTCGCGCCGTACGAGGATCACCACCTGCCGGGACGGGCGGGTCGCGACGCTGGCTCTGGAGCCGGAGGGGGACTTTGCCTCCCCGGTGGTGGACATCGTGGTCGAACTCGTGGGCCTCGAAGCGGCACCCATGTCGGTGCGCCTCGACGGGACCGACCTCGGGCGCCACCTGTGGCCCGAGACCTTCGCGGGGGCCTCCGATGGGTGGATCTTCGACGGCGAGGGCAGGCGCGCGCTGCTCCGGTTCCGGCCGACCGGGGGAGCGCAGGAGGTGACGCTCACCTTCGGGTCGTTGGTGCTGGAGATGCAGTAGCTGCGGTGGGGCGACGGGTTGCGTCTGATGTCTCGGTCGGACGGAACGCGACCGAATCGGCCGGCACATACGTGAGTTCCGCTGCCCCGGGGGGTCCGGTCGTACGCCTGATGGGCATACAATCTGTGCATGGCAGCGGATCCCGAGACCACACCACGCAAGCAAGCCCGACTCGCCGTACGACTGACCCCCGACCAGGATGCCTTGATCCGGGATGCTGCGGCCGCCTCCGGGCAGTCGCTCACGGAGTTCGTCACCACGGCCGCGGTCGCCCGTGCTGAGGACGCCCTGGCCGACCGCCGGGTCTTCCGCCTCTCCGATGCGGCGTGGGCGCAGTTCACGGCCATCCTTGACCGCCCCGGCCGACGCATTCACGAGCTGGCCGAGCTCCTGAATGCGGACGAGCCGTGGGATGAGGCGGAGTGAGGCCTCTGCGACCCCGCCCGATCCAGGCGGACGACGACGTCTCCGACTTCGCGTCGGGAGAAGTCTCGCTGGACCGCTACCTGGTGGACCGTGCCCTCGCCAATCACGTCTCGGATATCGCTCGCTGCTATGTCTGCACCGATGCCGACAGCGGACGGGTGATCGGCTACTACACGTTGTCCGCTGTCGCAGTCGAGCACGCCGACCTGCCCGGACGGGCCCGCCGCAATGCGCCGGACCCCGTTCCTGCCGTGCTCCTCGGCCGGCTCGCCGTCGATCGGCGGGCGCAGGGGCTCGGGCTGGGCCGGTCGCTCGTCAGGAATGCGATTCTCGCGACGTTGGCCGCCGCCGACCGCATCGGCGTCCGTCTCCTTCTCGTCCATGCTCTGCACGGCGAGGTGTCCGCCTTCTGTGAAGCCGTGGGGTTCCGGAAGTCGCCCACGGATCCGTTGCACCTCTACCTGCTGCTGCGGGACGCGCGGGCATCTCTCGGTCGATAGGTCGTCGTGCCACGGCCCGTACCACGCGATCGACACGATTCACCGACGGCGTCCACAGCGACGATCCCGACTAGTTCCATCGCTTGGCAACAGGACTGGACGACGAACCTCGAAGCGGCACCCGCCCCGGACGCATGCGACTGATCCGCCGCCGAACCGCCTGCGGCCGGTGCGCCGGTGACGGTCGGTACTAAAGCCCCATCACCTGCTTCTTCTTCGTGTCGAACTCGTCCTGCGACAGAATCCCGGCGTCAAGTAGTTCCTTCAGTTTCTTGACCGCCTCGATCTGGTCATCGAGTGAGGGAGTCGCGGGGGGCGTGCCCCGGTCGACGGGGGCTGCGGTCTGGGGCGAGATCGATTGCGCCAGGCCGATGCCGAATATGGCGCCGGATGCATTCGTGAGTCCGTGATCCCTGATGCCCTGAGAGATATTCTGCTGGGCTGAGACGTTCGAGGCCTGTTGTGATATTCCCTCGAATGCGCCTAGCTTCATCCGAGTTGCCGCGAACCGCTTGACGAGGTCACGGGACTCGGGGGAGAGCTCGATGCTCTCGATGCCGACGTCGACGACATCCAGGCCGTAGCGGACAATCCAGGAACCCAGCGCCGCGCCGTCGTCCGAGATCGCCCGTGAGATCTCGCCGGCGTGTGCCGGCAGCTCGGAAATCCGGTACGCGGCCGACAGCGCGTTGACTGCCACGATCAGTGCCTGCATGAACTCTGATGAGATCTGTCGGCGGGCCTCGGGGCTGCTGAAGGCGTAGTGGCGAGTGTTTGCCGGCAGGAAGTTGCGGACGAAAGCAACGGCGTCCACGACCCGCAACGAGAACGTGCCGAATGCGGTCAGCTCCAGGTCCGCCTGGTAGAAGCGGTCATGGTATACCATCGGTCCGCGCGTCCCGAACTTCAGGCCACGAATCTCGCGCAGGTTGACGAAGGAGACGTACTTCTGGCCCGACGGTTGACCGCCGAACCGGAAGCTGTCGAATGCCGGTTGGGCCAGCGACGCTGTAAAGCCGTCACCGTTGAAGATGCTTGGCTGGCCATTCCGGTACTCGTATCCACCGGGCTGTGTGACGATCTCCTCGATGCCGGCCTGGCTGAAGATGAAGGCGGCCGTGTTCTCGGGGACGAAAATCTTCGACCCATTTGAAATAATGTCGGCCGAACCGCCGAAGTTCGATCCGCGGCCGTTGTTGGTCTGCTGATAGACGCCCGGTGCGACAACCGTGTCCTCGCTGAACGCGCCGGCGGTGATGATATCTTGCCATTGATCGGCCAGGGTGGCCCCAAGTGCTCCCCTGAAAGCCTGAACGATGCCCACTGGTGAAGTCCTCTCGAGCCCGACGTCAGAGTTGCTGAGCTGACCCGCAGTACGCGCAGGTCACCGTCAGGCCCTGTAGGCCCGACAACGGGGCCCCGCAGGATCGACACTTTCCGGCAATCTGTGCAGGCGTTGGCGGCGGCGTTGCCGGCTTCGTGCCGAATCTCTCTTTGAACACGTCGAAGGTGCCCTTGAGAACATCTGCCACGGCTGCCGTGCCGGGTAGCGCTTTCCTTGGCCCGGCCTCTGGTTCGGGTTCCGGGATCTTTTGGCCGGTGACGACCTCATTGATCTTTGAGATCCAGGCGAGGGTCGTGGCCTTCGGGCTGGACTCGAAGGCAAAGGAGTCCTGCCCGCGGAGGAAATAGGTTTCAAGGACGATCTTGCCGTTCGAGTTCTCCCCGAGGAGAGCCTGGGCCCGCCCGTTGTACACCTTGAGCTGCTGAAGCGGGTAGATACGGACGCCCTTCACGTTGCCGAAGATGCCCTTTTCGGTGAGCACCAGGTGCAGGTTCGTGAGCATGAGCTCGTTGGTGTGGACGGCGAAGGATCCGCCGTGTGCGACACCCCCCTCGCGGAGGATGACGACCTCGTTCGGTAGCAGGTTGTACCCCGTCATCGGCTCTTCCCCCCAGGTCCGGCCGCGTTCCTGTCGACAGGAGTGTAGCGATGCGGGTGCTCACCGGCGAAGGTGGTGCCGCAGACCGTGCGAGCGGTGGTCCGTCCGGGCGTCGCGCGGCAGACGCCGCGCCCGCGGGGGTGAAAGCAACCTTTCAACGCCTCGACAAGTGAAACGACTCTGTCATAGAGCCGACACGCCATGAACACAACCAGTTCCTAGCGTGTCGAGTGTGGCCGCGGTGCACGTCGACCTCACGACGACACCCCGAACCGGCGCCGTGCCGGCCCCCGAGCAGAGGAAGACACCCATGAAGGCACTCCGACATCCCGCCCTCCAGATCGGCATCGCCGCGATCGCCGGCATCGTCTTCGGCCTGATCGTCGGCGACTGGGCAGGCAACGTGAAGTTCATCGGCGATCTGTTCATCCGACTGATCCAGATGTCGATCGTCCCGCTGGTGATGGCGTCGGTCATCGTCGCGACCGGCAGCATGACGGGGTCGGGAATGGGCAGGATGGCGGCCCGGACCTTCGGCTGGATGATCGGCTTCTCCGCCGTCGCGGCCATCCTCGCGTGGTTGCTGGGCTCGTTCATCCGCCCCGGGGTCGGGATGACGTTCCAGGGGGAGCTCGACCCCACGCTGCAGGAGTCGGCGGCCGAGGCGACGGGCTGGCAGGACACCATCCTCGGGTTCGTCTCGACCAACATCGTCAATGCGATGTCGACGGCGTCGATGGTCCCGATCATCGTCTTCTCCCTGCTGTTCGGTCTGGCGCTCAACCGCTACGTGGCCAAGTCCGGCAACACGCTCGTCCTCAATGTCCTCGACCAGATCCAGCAGGTCGTGCTCATCATGATCCGGCTGGTGATGTACGTGGCCCCGATCGGAGTGTTCTGCCTGCTGGCCGCCCTTGCCGGCGAGGTGGGATTTGCCGTTGTCACGACGGCGCTGAAATACCTCGGCGCGACCCTGATCGGTGTCGTGGTCCTGTTCTTGGTGTTCGTCGCCGTGGTCGCGATGCGTACCGGCCTGGATCCCAGGAAATTGCCGTCGAAGCTGGCCGAGCAGACGCTGATCGCCATCACCACCACCAGCTCGGCCGTCACCTTCCCAACGGTGTTGCGCAACACCGTCGAGAAGATCGGCGTCAGCCAGCGCGTCGCGAACTTCACCCTGTCGGTCGGCCTGACCATGGGGTCGTACGGAGCCGTCCTCAACTACATGATCGTCATCATGTTCCTCGCCCAGTCCGGCGGTGTCACGTTGAGCCCGGGACAGATCGTGCTGGGCATGGCACTGGCCATCCTGCTCAACATGGGCACGATCACCGTGCCGGGCGGGTTCCCGGTCGTGGCGATGTTCCTCGCGACCACGCTCGGCCTGCCATTCCAGGCGGTGGGCCTGCTCATCGCGGTCGACTGGTTCACCGGCATCTTCCGGACCTTCCTCAACGTCAACGGTGACACCTTCGTGGCGATGCTCGTCGCCCAACCCGAGGGCGAGATCGACCGCGACGTCTACAACGGCACCAGGCAGGTCACGGCCGCCGAGGTCGACCTCGAGCGGATGAGCGACCAGCTCGAACGCGCCGACCTGGCCGGCTGACGGCCTCGTACGGGCCCTTACCCCGTTCTTCCCATCCATCCTTCCGTCACTGCGCGTCGGATCCCCGGCGCGCCGCTCGAACAGAGGAGTCCCTCCATGACCGTGACAGAGAACAGACCGGCCGAGCCGGTCGACAAGAGACCCGATCCCGAAGAGAACGGGGTCGACACCATCCCGCCGCTGGCACGTCTGTTTCCGCTCGGTCTGCAGCATGTCCTGGCCCTGTACGCGGGCGCGGTAGCCGTCCCGCTCATCGTCGGTGGTGCCCTGGGCTATTCCGCCGCCGACCTCGCCTATCTGATCAGCGCCGACCTGTTCATCGCCGGGGTGGCGACGATCGTGCAGTCGGTCGGATTCTGGCGGTTCGGCGTACGGCTTCCGCTGATGCAAGGGGTGACCTTCGCAGCGGTGGGGCCGATGATCGCCATCGGCACCACCCACGATATCCGGGCCGTCTTCGGGTCGGTGATCGCCTGCGGCCTGTTCATGATCCTTGTCGCACCGTTCTTCGCGCAGTTGCTCCGGTTCTTCCCACCGATCGTGACCGGCACGGTGATTCTCGTCATCGGGTTGTCCCTGATGAGCGTGGCGGCCGGCTGGATCACTGCCGGCGCCACGGACGACAATCCCGGCGCGGTGCCGCTGAACGTCGCCTTCGCCTTCGGCACGTTGCTGTTCATCGTCCTGATCGAACGGTTCGCGCCCGTCGCCCTGGCGCGGGTGTCGGTGCTGCTGGGCCTGGTCATCGGCACCCTGGTGGCGCTGCTCGTGCCCGGGATGACCGACTGGTCGGGGGTCGGCGAGGCGAGCTGGTTCGCCTTTGTCACGCCCTTCCACTTCGGGCTGCCGTCCTTCGAGGTCGCCTCGGTGATCTCGATGATCGTCGTCGGCCTGGTCATCATGACCGAGACGACGGGCGACATGATCGCCGTCGGTGAGATCGTCGGCAAGCCCGTCACCCGCCGCCAGCTCGCCGACGGGCTGCGGGCCGACGGCCTGGGCACGGTCCTGGGCGGCGTGTTCAACACCTTCCCCTACACGGCCTTCGCGCAGAACGTCGGGTTGGTGTCGCTGTCGGGTGTCCGGTCCCGCTACGTCGCCACCATGGCCGGGGCGATCCTCATCGTCCTGGGACTCATCCCGAAGGTGGCGGCGATCGTCGAGGCCGTCCCGCGGGCGGTCCTGGGTGGCGCGGGCATCGCCCTGTTCGGCATGGTCGCGGCCAGCGGCATCCGCTCGCTCACCAAGGTCACCTTTACCAACAAGAACATCCTGGTCGTCGCGCTCTCGGTCGGCGTCGCGCTGCTGCCGACCGTCGAGCCGGAGATCTACAGCAACTTCCCGACCTGGTTCCAGCTGATCTTCGACTCGGGCATCACGGCCGGGGCGATCGCCGCGATCCTGCTGAACCTCCTGCTCAACTCCGACCAGATGCGCGAGGCCGAGCCCTCCGGCTTCAGCGCCCACGATGCGGTGCGCGGGACCGCGCCCGCCGCGCTCGTCCACCCGGACGCCGAAGGCACCGGCGCCATCCCGGCGCCGGTGCTGGCGGACGCTCCGTCCGACGCACGCGATCCGCGTAGCTGACCGATTCGGCACAGACCTCGGCTCCCCCACCCGTACGCAGGCCTTCTCGTACGCGGGTGGGGGAGCCGAGGTCTGTCGCAAAAGTCGTCGACCTCGGCCGGGATGCCTCCTGGACGTCCGGGGTCCGGCTAGGTTTACCCGGTACAACTAGAGCAGGCCACCGCCGAGGTTGACCGGGCTGTCCTCGATGTTGCCGACGATGCCGCCGATGATCCGCTCACCGTCGGCGCCGCGCAGGCTGCGGTACCAGGCGGCCGTGGCGTCGGGATCGTACGCATGGGTCTCGTCGCCCCGCTTGCGGGCGCGCAGCACGAGATCACCGGCGCGATCGGCGCGGATCTTCTCGTACCGGCGCAGGGTGTCCTCGATGCCCACGGTGTTGGTGGCGAAGGCGATCCCGAGCGCGAACGTGTCCTCCAGTGCCGAGCAGGCGCCCTGGCCGATGTCGGGGGCCGTGTTGTGGGCGGCGTCGCCGAGGATGGCCACCCGGCCCTTCACCCAGGTGGGGAAGGGCGTGATGTCCCAGATCTCGACCCGATTGAGTGAGACGGCCGGGTCGATCGCCTCGATCAACCGCTGCACACCGGGTGCCCATCCGGCGAAGGCCTGTTCCAGTGGCGCCTTGCCCTCGGTCCGCTCGTACGGCAGGCCGGCCGGCTGGGGCACGTCGAACCAGAAGTAGAACCGGTCCCCGGCCACCGGCATGACGGCGGCACGCTTGCCCTCGGCGACGTAGGTGGTCCACGCGGTGGGCCGCCCGATCGCCTCGTCCACCGCGACGAGGCCGTTGAAGTTCGTGTAGCCGGAATACTCCCGCTCGATCGGGGCGGTTCCGTCGGGCTGGACGTAGGCCCGGGTGATCGACCGGGCGCCGTCGGCGCCGATGAGCAGGTCGGCGGTGTCGGTCGTGCCGTCGGCGAAGGTCGCGGTGACCTGCTCGCCGTCGTCGGCGATCCCGACCATCTTCATCCGGAGCCGTATCCGGTCGAGTCCGAAGGTCCGCATCAGCAGCGCCTGGAGGTCGGCCCGCGCGACGGGGTAGGGCTTCTGCCCCGTCCGTGCCGTGACCGCTGCCAGTGAGAAGTCGCACAGCACCTCGCCGGTGTGCCCGTCGAGATAGGCCATGTCGGCCATGTCACCGCCGAGCGCGGCGACCTCGTCGGCCAGGCCGAGCCAGTTGAGGACCTTCACGCCGTTGGACCACAGGGAGAGCGCCGCGCCGACGGGCTTGTTCTCGCGCATCTGGTCGTAGATCACGACGTCGTGGCCGAGTCGTCGCAGGGCGATGCCCGCGCTGGTTCCGCCGATACCGGCCCCGATGATGATGACCTTCATGGGCGTCAATCTAGGCGGCACGGGTCACTGTGGCGTTGCCCGCGCGTTACGACGGTTTCACGCGGCCGCCACATGCGACATTCCCGATCGTCAGCTCCCGCGGTAGGTGGAGTAGGCGAACGGGCTGAGCAGCAGCGGCACGTGATAGTGGGCCGCGTCGGTCACGGTGAAAGCGATCGTGACGTACGGATAGAACACCTCGATGCCGGCGCGGGCGGCCCACCTGCCGGTGTCGAAGCGCAGCTCGTAGTTGCCGCGGGGCAGCACGTCGGGGCCGAGCGCCAACCGGCCGTCGTCGTCGGTGAGCCCGGCGGCGATCACCGCGCCGGCCTCACCGCGCAGCGCCACCGCCATCCCGACCCCGGGCCGGCCGGTGGTCGCGTCGAGCACGTGGGTCGTGACGTGGCTCATCCGATCTCCTCCAGATCCGTACGCAACCGCAGGAGCGCGATCTGGCGCAACTGGGCGAGTGTCTCCGTCGTCTCGGTACGGGCGTCGTTGTCCAGTCGCCTGCGCGCTTCCGCGAGCATCTCCTCAGGCGTCCGGCCGGCCGCCCGGATGAGGAAGACGCGCCCGAACCGCTCCTCGTACGCGGCGTTGGCCCGGGCCATCGCCGTGGTGAGATCGGCGGAGGCGGTGGCCATCGAGGCCTGTTCGCGGCGAGACGCCTGCGCTGCCTGGTCGGCACCGGCGGGCCGCTGCCCGATGCGGGGATGGTGGGCGAGGGCGGCATCGAGGTCGGTGCTGGTCCAGGCGCCGGCCAGCTCGTCGGCGTACGACACGAGCGCGTCGACGCTGTCGTACGGCCGCGCGGCGACGAGGGCCTCGACCCACGCCGGGATCGCGGCCC
Organism: uncultured Propionibacteriaceae bacterium; assembly: GCA_964528755.1. Lineage (GTDB taxonomy): Bacteria > Actinomycetota > Actinomycetes > Propionibacteriales > Propionibacteriaceae > Raineyella. Next base: position 180,478 of record CAZGWN010000001.1, on the reverse strand, counting down.
AGACAGCCCCCCGGGCACGTGCCGCTTCGAGATCGGCGGCGTTGAACTTGTCGAGGCTCACGGGTGCTCCTTTCTGGGCCGACGCTACCGCGTGGCTCATCCTCTTCGGATCCCTTGGGCGATCTCGGCGACGGCCTCGCAGTAGGCACTCTCGGCTCCGGCCTCCGGCACCCCGGACAGGTCCACACCCTGCACGCCCTCCAGCGCCAGCATGTCGAGGGAGAGCCGGACCGCAGCACGGATGCCGGCCTTCCTCGGATCGGCGGCGGCGAGGATGGCGTCGGCATAGCCGGGCGGCAGGGCCATCGCCGGGAACGTCCCGAGCCCGGCGGCCCCGCCGCTGCCGAGGATCACCGGGATGCACGGCAGGAAGGAACATGTCGGATCAGGCCCGTCCCCGGTCGGCTGACGAACCTGCCCGATGAAGGCCCGGGTGGGTGCGACCCCGCCGCAGTGGTTGACGAAGCAGATCTCGGCGCCGGCCCGCAGCTTCTCCACCAGCCGGCCCGCTCGTTGCGGCGATGGCGGCGCGGACGGACTCTCGGCGACGGCCGCGACCAGTCCGGTCCGCGCGGCCAGGGCAGCCGTACGGGTAGCGTCCAGGTCGAAGACCGGCAGCGCATCGGGGCGGTGACCGGAGGCCGGGTGGTCCCCGGTGATACACAGCACGGCGCCGGCGCCGAGGGCGGCCAGCGCGGCGAGTTCGCCCTCGATGCCGACGCGGTTCCGGTCACGGTTGTTGATGCCGCACCAGGGCTCCAGGCCGCGTTCCATCGCGAGCCGGGCGCGGTACGACGGCGGGAACTGCACCCGCGCGTCGGGCCCGTCGCCCAGCAGCACCGCCTCCAGCTGCCCGGCCAGGATCCTGGCGCAGGTGTCGAAGGACTCCACCTCCAGCGGCCGGGCCGGGAACTCCGCTGTGATCACGCCGCCGCGCGCCAGCCGCCGACGCGTCCGGCGCGCGGCGGGCCGCTCCGGGACGGCTCGCGGCGCGGGACCCCGGGCCCCTGCCCCGCCATCGTCCGACCAACGCACCGTGGGTAGCCCGACGAAGGGGCACGGGTCGGGAAGCACCTCGCACCGCCCGTCGGCCGCGACCCCCTCGCACGGCCCGTACACCATCCGCTTCGGGCACCCCGTCACGGTCGCCGTACCCGTCACGACATCATCGCCCGTACGCCCCTCATCCCGGCAGTCTCTCCACCGACCAGCCGGGGGCCTCCCGCCGATAGCTGACCCGGATGCTCGGGCAGTCCTCACGGCCCTGCCAGAACACCACCCGGTCGAACTGCACCCGGTGGCCGATCCACGACGGGGCCACCGCGGGCGCCGGATGGGCACGGTCGAACTCCGCCCACCGCCGGGTCCGCTCGGCGAGCGGCTGCTGGGCCGTCTGCGGCGTGTTCAGCCAGGCGAGTAGTTGCAGATAGCGCGATCGCTTGTGGTACGCCTCCGCGGCCTCCTCCGGTGCGACCTCCTCGACCGGACCCGAGACGACCAACTGCCGCGCCAGGTCGGGCATCACCACGACGGCGGTCGCCCACGGCCGGGCGGCCAACTGCGCGGTCTTGCGCGACCCCCGGGCCGTGTGGAAGGTCAGCCCCCGCTCGTCCCAGCCACTGAGCAGGACCGTACGGGCGTCCGGGCGTCCCTGCTCGTCCGTCGTGGCCAGCGTCATCAGCGGCGGATCCGCCTCGGCCGGCAACCACTCCGCCAGCGCCGGGAGGGGCGAATCGGGCGGATCTTCCGGGTCGGGAATCACCTCAGCTCGCCCTGCTCGAAGGGCGTGATGCGGCTCCCGGTCACCACGGTCGGTTCGACCAGCTTGCCCGGGTTCAGCAGTCCGTGCGGGTCGGTCCGTCCGGCCAGTTCCCGGGCCCGCTCGGGCTCGTAGTCGACGAACCACTGGTGCGGGTTGTGGAAGCCGACTCCGAGCGCCGTCAGCTTGTCGAAGCCGGCGATCACCTCGTCGTCGCTGCGGAAGCGCCCGGCCAACATGCCGATCGGGCGTCCCTGCTGGGCCTCCAGGTGAAGCCGCCCGGCCGGGTAGACCGCCTCGACCTCGTCGAGCCGGTCGATCAGGTTCCACCCGGACACCTCGACGTGGAAGTACGTGTCCGGGTGCGCCTTCTGCAGCCACTGGATGGGGTGGTTGTAGCTGATCATGCTCATCTTGAAGGTCTCGGCCGGCTCCTCTCGGACGGCCGTGAGGTGGCCGCCGGCGCCCGCGATGATCTCGCGTGCCCGGGGCAGCGAACGCTCGTCCAGGATGGCCCGCAGGCTCGCCGATCCCGGCTCCAGGGCCGGGTCGGGCGGCAGCGCGGCGGCCAGTTCGGGATGGTCGGCCGAGATCAGTCGGGCACCCGGCGACAGTTCCATCAGCGGGCGGATCGTGGTCAGCGCATCGGCCAGACCGGGAAAGGCCGCGTAGCAGGCGCGCCACGGCTGGAGCGGCTCCAGGCGTACGGTCGCCCGGACGATGATGCCGCCGGTGCCGTAGTTGTGCAGGTACGGCTCGGTGTCGGTGCCCTCGACGTGGAGGATCTGCGGTTGGGGCGTGCCGGGGACGATGTCCAGAGCCGTGACGAAACCCTGCATGAGCGGCCCGTGCACGATGGACCCCGTCCCGCCGGAACCGCCGGCGAGGAATCCGCCGAGGGTGGAGCCGACCGTGGAGGGGTACATCAGCAGTTGCTGGCCGGCCGCGTTGGCGGCCCGCTCGAGCGCGAACATGGTGGCGCCGGCGTCTGCCGTCGCCAGCCCGTCGGCGATCTCGAGCGTCTCCCGCAGGTGGGACAGGTCGAGCACCAGCCCGTCGTGCAGGGGCAGCGTCTGGCCGTAGTTCGCCGTCCCCTTGCCCCGGGGCGTGATGGGCACCCCGAGCCGAACGGCGGCGGCGACCGTACGGGCGACCTGGTCGGTGGTGCGGGGATAGGCGACGATGTCGGCCAGGCCCAGGGGCAGTTGGGCCTGGATGATCGGCGACAGGTAGGAGCCGTCCCGGGAGGCCCGGCTGCGGGCGCGGTCGTCGGTGCTGACACCACGCTCGCCGAGCTCGCGGACCAGTTCCTCGCGCAGGGCGTCGATGCGGCCGACTTTCTCGATCACCGGCATGGGAGCGTCCTCTCTCAGTTGGCGAGCTTGATGGCCGGGTCGATGAAGTCGTTGGTGGCGATGTCGGCGGGCTGCAGGTCGGCCTTCGGATCGGTGCCGTTCGCCTCCGCGATCGGCTTGACGATGCCGATGAGCTCGGTCAGGCGGGCCTCGTCGAAGGAGCCGAGCGTCCCGTCGGGCCCGTTCGCGATGATCCCCTCCTCCGTCATCGTCTTGACCGCGTAGTCCGCCGCCCCCGCGGAGTAGACCCAGCCGTTGGCGAACTGGTCGACGAGCTCGAGGATGAGGTCGATGCTGGCCTGTGGGTCGGCCATGAAGTCGGCCTCGGCCTGCTGCATCACCGGGACGAACTGCTCCAGGCAGGCCTTGTTCTTCTCGATCGTCTCCGGTGTGCCGGCGATCGCGCTCTGGTAGATCGGGTATCCGGCGTCATGGATGAGCTGGAAGGACACCGGCTTGTTCCAGTTCTCCACCTCGTGCTCGTACGTGTACGGCTCCGAGGTCGAGAAACCCTGCTGGGCATCCTTGCCGCCGGCCGCGACGAAGTTCGCCGGCGTCCCGTCGTAGGAGCCGTCGACGATGTCCTGGCTGAGGGCGCCGGACGAGATGAGGTAGGACATGTACGAGGCGCCGTCGAAGTAGCGCACGACCCCGCCGTCCTTCGGCAGTGCCTGGCCCAGCTCGGCGATGGTTGTCACGTCGGGGTAGGTGGCGGGATCCCACATGATGATCTGCGGGCTCTTCTCCATCACCGACATCACCGCCGTCGTGGGCTGCGAGCCGGAGTTCTGGATCGCCTCGTCGGTGCTGACGTAGCCCAGCATGATGTCGGGATCGGTGTAGAGCTGGGAGGTCACCGTCTGGTAGCCGATCGCGGGACCGCCGGAGCGGATCTCCACGTTGACGCCGGTCGCCTTGCCGTGGGACATCAGGGGCCCGCTGACGCTCTTCTTGTCCGCGTCGATGGTGTAGTCCGAACCGAGCAGCGCGTACCACGGGCCGTGCTCGGCCTCCGGGTTCCAGTCCGTCTGCAGCACGATGGTGGCCGGGCACACCGCCGACAGGTCGACCCCGCCGCTCTCGGCACTCGGGGCCGGCGTGCCGGTGGCGCTGTCGGCGGTGGCCGAACAGCCGGTGAGGATGAGCGCACCGGAGGTCAGGAGGCCGAGAACGGCCAGGGTGCGGCGGGATGTGGGCATGGAGTTCTCCTGTGCGGGGTGTGCGGGGTGAGGTGGAAGTGGTGTGGGGTCAGTGGCCGGTGGACTCGTACCAGCGGCCCACGGCCAGCCGGCTGAGCACGCCGAAGAGTTCGAAGATGACGACTCCGACGAGGGAGGCGACGATGATGGCGGCGAACAACTCCGCCGACTGCAGACGCGACTGGTACACCGCGATGGCCGAGCCGAGGCCCGGGGTGCCGCGGCGGAAGTAGAAGTCGCCGACGATCGCGCCGACCACGGACAGGCCGGCGCTGATCCGCATCCCGGCGAAGATGGCCGGCAGCGCGGTCGGCATCTCCAGCTTCCACAGCATCGTCCAGCGCGAGGCCCGCTGCAACTGGAACAGTTCTCGTTGGGCCTTCGGGACGGCCTGCAGGCCGAACAGGGTGTTGGAGACCATCGGGAACAGCGCGATGAGGACGCAGATGATCACCCGCGCGGTGAACTCGTAGCCGAACCAGAAGCCGACCAGGGGGACGAGGGCCAGGATCGGGATCGACTGGAGCACGACCGCGTACGGGAACAGGGATCGCTCGACCCAGCGCGCCTGCGACATCGCCACGCCCCAGGAGACCCCGAGCACGATGGCGATGGCCACGCCGGTGAGGGACATCACGACGGTCTGGACGGTGCCCGCACCGATGGTCGCCATGGTCTTGGGATTGACGAACTCCTGCGCGACCGCCAGCGGCGAGGGCAGCAGGAAGCGTTTCGACGGTGCCAGCAGGAGCGTCGACACCGCCGTCCACAGTGCCAGGAATCCGACGAAGACGATGACCGGGGGGACGTAGCGCCCGGCCGGGGTCTGCAGGAACGGCGTACGTGTCCTCGCCGATGCGGCGATCACGGTGCGGGTGGTGTCGATTCCCGTGCCGGAGGCGGCCTCGATGGTGCTCATCAGTGATGTCCTTTCTCCAGCGCGGCGGAGACGCGCCCGGTCAGGTCGGTGAACTCGGCGGTGTAGCGGACGTCGGCCCGGCGCGGCATCGGCAGCGGGTTGTCGATCACGTCGATGACCCGCCCGGGGCGACCGGACATGACGACGACCGTGGTCGACAGATAGACGGCCTCGGAGATCGAATGGGTGATCAGCAGGCCCGCGAAGCGCTTCACCATGAACAGCCGCATGACCTCGTCGTTGAGATTCCAGCGGGTGATCTCGTCCAGCGCGCCGAAGGGTTCGTCGAAGAGGAAGAGCTCGGGGTCGAGGGTGAGTGCCCGGGCCAGCGAGGCGCGCATCTTCATGCCCCCGGACAGGGCCCGGGGGAGCTGGTGTTCGAAGCCCTCCAGACCGACCAGGCCGATGGCGGCCATCGCGGTCTCTCGGCGCCTGGTCCGTCCCACCTGGTTGAGTTCGGCGAGCAACTCGACGTTGCCGAGGACATCGCGCCACGGCAGCAGCGTGGCGTCCTGGAAGACGAATCCGATGTGGTCGGTGGTCAGGCTGACCGCCCCCGTGGTGGGGACCTCCAGCCCGGAGGCGATTCTCAGCAGGGTGGACTTGCCGCAGCCGGAGGGCCCGACGACGGCGACGAACTCCCCGCGTCGCACCTCGAGGTCGATGCCCTCCAGGGCGGTCACGCCCCCCGGATAGGTGATGCCGATGCCGGAGAAATCGATCAACGGCTTCGGTGTGGTGAGGGTGTCTGGCATGGGTGGATCTCCTCGGATGGGCAGATCGCCAGGGGCGTACGGGACAGGTGGGACGCCGCCCGGTCGGGGATGGTCGGCGTGGCGATGGACACCTTGGTGCGCCGCCGGGCGACGACGGTGCCGGCTCGGATGGTCAGGCGGTCGCCGGGCGCCTCCGCGACGACGTCTTCCAGGGAGTCGCCGGCGACGGCGACAAAATCGGCGGGCGAGCCCGGCTCGAAGGTCACCGGCTCCAGGCCCATCACCCGTCGGCCGCCGTTGGTCGCCAGGTCGACGGCGGTCGGGATCGACACGTGCGCCGCCGCGACCAGCAGCATCGCGGTCTCCAGGAAGTCGCTGCGGCCGAGCGGATTGAAGGGGTCACGGACGTTGTCCGCGCCGGCGCCGACGACCGCGCCGGCCTCGACAAGATCGGTGACCGCGGTCAGGCCGCGTGGCACGGCGACCTGCTGATCCCAGCCCTGCAGGTAGAGGTTGGTGATCGGCAGGGTGATGATGCCGATCCCGGCCCGGACCACCTTCTCGATCACGGGCCGCCGGTCGGCCGGGGCCATCATGCCGAGCCGGACGCAGTGCCCGGCCGAGGTCGACACCGTGTGCGGCGGCCAACCTGCGACGAGGGATGCGTACGTGTCGAGAGTGTCGACGCCGTCCAGGCTCTCGTCGGTGTGCAGGTCGATGCCCACCCCCCGCCGTCGGGCCAGCCCGACCAGGCGGCGTACTTCGGGGAGCGGCTCGGCGGCCAGGTGTGGTGCGCCGCCGATCAGGTCGACGCCGGCGTCCAGCGCCGCCTCGTACACCCGTGAGGGTGTCCGGTCGGTGCCGAGCGCGGCGAGTTGGATGTCCATCAGACCCGCGACCTCTTCCCGGACCCGGACCAGGGCCCGCACGCCGAGCAGGGGGTCGGGGCCGTCGAGCAGGTCGACGTGACTGCGCACCGCAGTCGTACCGTTGGCCAGAAGTGCCTCGACGGCCCGGCGGGCCCGGCCGACGACGTCGGCCTCGGACATCTGCTGCCGGTACGCGCACCAGGAGTCGATCGCGGTCAGCAGGTCGCCGTGCCGAGGCCGGATGCGGTCGTACGAGTACGCCTTGTCGAGGTGGGCGTGCGGCTCGGCCCCGGCCGGTAGCAGAATGCGTCCCCCCAGATCGAGCGTCCCCGGGGACTCTGAGAGCGTTCCGGCAGGCAGCACGCGGCTGATGCGTCCGGTGCGGAGCTCGAGGTCGAGCCGACGGCCGTCGGGCGTCCGCACGTGGCGGAGGGCGACGGGCGTTTCGGGTACAGGCATCCCGCTACTCCTTTCGGTGGGGACATCGGCGACGACTCCGATCGGCATCGCCGGGGAAGAAATGTTGATGTGATCAACAGTGGAGAAGTTAGGACCCCCTGTGTTTCAGGCGCATGAAGTGTTCCGACGTGGCCCCCGTAACATGACTTCCGCCGGGTCGGCGAGACCGCCGGGACGAGCGTGGGAAGGGACGGACATGGCCGAGGAGGGGTCCGGGATCGATGCCGAGATGCACCGCCTGGGCGCGAACCTCCGCCGGCTGCGACGCGCGCGGGGGCTCACCCTGGTCCGGCTGGCCGAGCAGGTCGGGCTGTCGCATTCGTTCCTCAGCCAGGTCGAGCGCGGTCGGGCCCGCCTGAGCATCTCCAGCCTGCTCCAGATCTCGCAGGTGCTCGGCACGAGCCACATCGAACTCATGTCGGGCGGGTTGCCCGACCGGGACGGTGACGGCGCGGCCGAGCCCGTCGCCATCGTCCGCTCGTCGGCCCGGGTCAAGGGCCTGTACGGCGGCGAGGACGCCGTCCGCTTCGCCTCCCCCGACGGCGCGGCCTTCGTGCCGATCGGGGTGCGTGGGACCAACCGCGAGCTGGCGGAGTTCTTCCGGCACGCGGAGCACGAGTTCGTCCTGGTCCTGGGCGGCGCCCTCCTGCTCGACCTCGGTGAGGAGCACGGGCGCCACGTCCTGCGGCCGGGCGATTCGGCCTACATCATGGGCGGGGTGCCACACCGGTGGTGCGCGGCCGGCGACGACGGCTACAACCTGGTCACCGTCAAGCAGCAGGTGCGCCCGGCGACCCGGGACGATGCGTCGGTGATCATCCGCCGGGCAGCCCCGTCCGGCTGACGCGGCCGGGGTTGTCGCCCACGAGCACCGTCTCCTCCGGGCCGCGTCGCCTCCGGCACCGTCTCCTCATGGCGATCTACCTCCACAGGTCCCAGGCCGGCGTCTGGACACCGTCGGTCGGCGGCATCAGCAGCCGGAACCCGTCGAAGGCGTGCCGGGAGGTCCGCACCCCGTACGGACCGGTGATGGTGTCGTCCGGTGTCCGCCCGGCGGTGACCTCCTCCAGGGCCCGGCGCAGCAGGCCGATCATCTCGGGCCGTACGGTGGGGCGGACGTTGTGCCCGACGGCGACCCGGCGGATCGGGAGTCCCTCCAGCCTGCGCAGCGAGGCGGCGAAGCGCTCGGGGTCGGCCCCCGGCAGGTGGACGAAGTAGTCGGACTCCAGGACGCAGTCGCCGGCCAGCAGCAGGCCCGTCGCCTCCTCGAACAGGCACAGGGAGTCCTCGGTGTGGCCGGGGGTGTGGACGGCCCGCAGCACCCGACCGCCCAGATCGAGGGGCTCGCCGTCCTCCAGCACCCCCGTCGGCGCAACCTCGGGGATCTGCCAGGGACCCTGGACGGTGGCGTCGTCGATGGCTCGCATCCGCAGGTCGGCCGGCAGGGCGTGCAGGGCGTCGGCGGCCCGTGCGTCGGACAGCGCCCGCGGAAGCCCGGCCGATGCCGTACGGGTCGCGTCGAGGAGTTCGGCGGGGACGGCGTGGTGATGGGCCGGCCCGGCCGGATGGACGAGGAAGGCCTCGGCCCGGTCGACCAGGCGGTGATTGCCGCCGCGATGGTCGAAGTGGGCGTGGGAGTTGACCACGGTCAGCGGCAGAGCCGTGAGCCGTGACACCACCGCGGCCAGGTCGCGGACGCCGATGCCGGTGTCGAAGAGCACCGCCCGGTCACGCCCTTCGACGAGGAACATGTTGGCGTAGCCGGGTTCGCTGAGGCAGCGGACCCCCTCGCCGAGGTCCTCCACCCGGAACCAGTCGTCGTCGAGGGTCACGGCGCCGCCTCCGCGACGTCCACCGGCCGGCCGGAGGTGCGTCCGAGCACCTCGCCGCACAGCGCGGCCAGGGCCACGTCGGATCCGGGTCGGGCCAGGACGCAGACGTTGCCGGGTTCCTCGGCACCGACCACCACCGCGCGGCGATCGACCACCGGCGCCGAGACCGACGGGAGACCACCCAGGCCGGCCAGGCAGTTCAGCCGCAAGGTGGCGCCTCGGTGACGCTCGATCTCGGTCGGGTCGGCGTCCAGCGCCGGTGGCAGCGACGGGACGGTCGGCACCACGATCAGGGCATCCTCGACCAGGGCCCGGATCTCGGCCCCCTCCTCCGCCACCGCGTCCCGCGCGGCGGCCACCTCGTCCTCGGTCAGGGCCGCCCCGGCCCGGAACCGCCCCTCGACATCCTCGCCGAGCGACCCCGGGTGGTCGCTGATCCAGCGGCCGTGGCCCTGCCAGGCCTCGGCCGCCTGCACCGTACGGAACGCGCGGAACCACCGCTCGATCCGGTCGGAGGCGATGGTCAGATGTGTGGTCTCGCCCCCGACCGCCGTGGCGAGCCGCTCGGCGGCGCGAAGCGCCCGGTCGGCGAGCCAGTCCTCGGCCAGCGCGTCGAGCTCGTCGACGACGAGCACCCGGCGCACGGTCAGGGCGCGGCGGGATGCCGGCGGCACGAGGGTCTCCAGCGCGCGGACCACCAGCCCCGGCTCCCGGGCGAGCAGGCCGACCGTGTCGAACGACCCCGCGAGCGGGACCAGGCCGGTCCGGTCGACCAGGCCGTGGCTGGTCCGGATGCCCCACAGCGCCTGGTAGGACGCCGGAATCCGGGTGGACCCTGCGGTGTCGGTGCCCAGCGCCAGGTCGGCCTGGCCGAGGGCGACGGCGGTGGTGGGCCCGCTGGTGGAGCCTCCGGGGATCCGGTCGGGACGGATCGGGTTGGGCGGTGTGCCGTACGCGGCGTTCTGCCCGGCCAGGCTGAAGGCGAACTGGTCGGTCCGGGCGATCCCGACCACGTCGGCGCCGGCGTCGAGCAGGGCGGACACGGCTGCCGCATGCCGGGGCTCCTCGGCGGCCTCCGCCAGCCAGGCCGGCACCCCGGCGCCGATGGGGAATCCGCGGACCGCGAAGAGGTCCTTGACGGCCACTCCCACACCGGACAGGGGCCCGTCCGCGGCCCCGCGGACGAGGGGATCACCGACGCAGCGCCAGATCCGCCGGTCGAAGGGTGCCGAGCCGGGCTGCGGCGCGGTCACGTGCGCGGCGAGCACCCGCCAGGCGCCGTCGACCCGGCCCCACAGTTGGGTCTGCACGCCGTGCCCGCGGCCGGCCGGGTCCGTCGTCTCGGCCTGGAGCAGGACTGCCTCGCCCGCGCGGCGTACGTGGAGCCCGGTGACCACCCGGGTCGGCGTTCCGGCGCGACCGGCCCGGAACCCCGCGATCGCGTCCCAGCCTGCCAACACCCGGCCGCCGGCGGCCCGCAGGGTGTGCGCCGAGCGGTCGAAGAGTCGGTCCAGGGACTCCACGTCGTTGGTGAGCAGGGCCCGGTCGTACGCGAGAAAGGCGTCGAGGAGGCCGTCGGGCAGCGGCACCTCGCCGACCACCCGGAGGGGTTGGGCCACCCGGAGGGGTTCGGCCGCGCCGAGGGGGGTGTCAGTCATGCTCGGGCAGGGCGATCGGGTCCGACAGGATGGTGGCCAGGTCGACCTCGTCCACCGGGGACGCGACCCCGTCGGTGACGAGCTTCGCGAAGCCGCCGGGCATCGCGCCCGGGTCGTTGGCCATGATCGTCACGGCGTACATCCGCTCGGTCCGGGAGGTGTTGCGGATCCGGTGCACCGAACCGGCGGGCAGCACGAGGACGTCGCCGGCGCGCACGTCGGTCTCGTACTCGTCACACGTCGCCCGGCCGTGGCCCGACAGGAAGAGGAAGATCTCGACCGAATCGGGGTGGCTGTTGTCGGGCTGCTCGCTCTGCGGGTCCCAGACCTCGTAGAAGACACTCGTGGCGGAGCCGTCCTCCGGGCCGGTCAGGAAGATCTGCCGGACATCCTCCTGGAGGTGACCCTCCTGATTCTCGGCGATCGAGTACTTGGACAGCTCGGCGAGATGCTTGACGATCGGCGCGTGTCCCATGGTGTTCTCCTCGGGTTGGTGGGTGAGATCCGCCGGTGTGGTGGCACTGGTGCCCGGTCCGCGGCACGGGGCTAGTGCCTGGTCCGCGGCGTGGAGGCGGGGCCGGCGAGTCCGGTGCGAACGGCGCCGGCGGTGGTGGTGAACCCGAAGCACTGTCGGGTGTTGTACAGCGTGGCCTGCAGGCAGTAGTCGGGTGAAGTGGTGGCGGTGGCGTCCTCGACGAGCAGGCAGTCGTAGCCCAGGCAGGCCGCGTCGGTGAGGGTGGCCAGGACGCACTGATCGGCGTTCACCCCGCCGAAGAGCAGGGTGGTGACGTCCAGCCGGCGGAGGATGGCATCGAGCGGGGTGTCGAAGAAGCCACTCATCCGGTACTTGTCCACCAGGATGTCGCTCGGGTCGACCACCAGTTCCGCACTGATCGCCGCACCCCAACTGCCCTGGGTGAGTACGGCCTCGCTGCGCCCCCGGGGGCCGCCGGGCGCTCCGATGCCACCGCTGCGCCCGTCGGGGTCGTAGACGTGCAGCACGTTCGGCGGGAGATTGGCCCGGTCGGGGCGGTTGCCCCAGTTGACCCAGATCACCGGCACATCCGCCGCGCGCAGGTCGGCGGTCAGCGCGTTGATGGCCGGGAAGAGGGTGCGCGGGGCCGACACGTCGACGCCGATGCCGGCCAGCCATCCGTCGGGGTGGCAGAAGTCGTTCTGCATGTCGATCATCACCAGGGCCGTCCGGTCGAGGTCGATCTCGACGGGCGTGGGCAGGGCCTCCAGCCGCAGCGGGTGGGTCGGGTCGCCGAGGCGGGCGAGTGGCGGCTGCCCGGGCGGCGCGTACGTCCAGGTCCTGGGCCGGGTCATCAGCGCGCCTCCGGTGTCGGGAACGGGAACTCGAAAGTGACGATCTCGGTCAGCGCCGCGGCCAGCGCCGTCACGCGATGGTCGATGATGCGGCGGCCCTCCGCGGCGCTCGCCCCGCTCGGATCGCCGATGACCCCGGTCGAGGTGAGGTCGCGGGTCAGCCAGGCCGTGGGGACGGCCCCCTCCAGGGTGAGGTGGCGCCGGTCGGCGTACAGGCCGGCGACGTCGCCGTCACCGGCGACGGCCCACTCGGGGTGGACAAGCTCGGGAGCCAGCGCCAGCATGATCGACGTCTCCTGCCGGCCGGCGTGGATGTCGTACGGGGAGGAGGGCTCGACGCCGTCCGGGACACCCAGGGCACCGAGATTGATCGGGAAGACCTGCAGCCCGCTGGCGAGGCGGATGTCGCGGGCCACCGACTCCAGCAGCCCGGGCTGGCCCCCGTGACCGTTGACGAATGCCAGCTTGCGGAAGCCGGAGGCGGCCAGCGAACGACCCAGCTCGAGGCAGACGGCGGCAAGAGTGGCCGAGGTGAGGGCCACCGTGGCGCCGAGGCCGGCATGCTCGACCGACTTGCCGTACGACAGTGTGGGCAGCGACCACACCGGTACGTCGGCACCCAGCCGGTCCAGGGCGAGATCGACGGCCCGCTCGGCGCGCAGGGCGTCCGTGCACAGCGGCAGGTGTGGTCCGTGTTGCTCGATCGCGCCGATGGGCTGGACGAGGACGGCCCCGTGATGGTCGATCCCGTCGACCTGTCTGAGGGTCAGATCCGACAGTCTTCTCGTCATCTGTCTCCTTGTTCTCTCACCCGGGCAGGGCGAAGCCGGCCAGCAGGCCGGTGTAGGGCTTGGCCGGCGGCGGGGCGTACTCCCCGGTGGTGGCCCCGCCGACTCCGCACCGGACCATGGCCTCCACCAGGGTGGTGGCCGCGGCGACGCCGTCGACCACAGGCACCCCCACCTTCGCCGAGATCACCCGGGCCATCGCGGCCATGCCGGCGCAGCCCAGCACGAGTGCGTCGACCCCGCGGCGTGCCACCAGGTCGGCGCTCGCCTCCAGCACCGGTCCGGGGTCGTCCTCGTCGAGGTCGAGGACGGGGATCTCGCAGGCGACGATCTCCAGGCAGGACCGCTCGAAGCCGTAGCGACGGACGAGGTCCCAGGCGGTGCCGACCGTACGTTCCAGCGTGGTCACGACCCCGAACGTCCGGCCCACCAGGGAGGCCATGTGCATGGCGGCCTGGGCGATGCCGACGACCGGTCGGCCGTCGGCGCTCTCCCGGGCGGCGTCGAGCCCGGGATCACCGAAGCAGGCGACGACGAAGCCGTCCACGCCCTCGGTGACGCCGCGCCGGACCTCGGTCAGCAGTCCGGGCACGGCCAGTGCCTCGTCGTAGTGGCTCTCGATGGAGGCCGGCCCCATCGTCGGGTTGACGGCCTCGACCCGCCATCCCGGCGAGGCCACCTCGGCGGCGCAGCGGCCGATGGAGGCGGTCATCGCCGCCGAGGTGTTGGGGTTGATGATCCGCAGTCTCATGGCACCGGGACGGTGGCAGGGGCGTTCCGCGAGGCCAGCAGGTAGTACGCGCCCGCCCCGACCCCGGCGCCGATGAACCAGGAGAAGTTGGCCACGGTGCCGAAGAAGTCGCCCGGCATCAGGACGGGTGCCAGGGCGATGAGGCCGCCGATGACGGTGGCGGCGACGGCCTTCGGGTTGACGCCGTTGCGGTACCAGTAGCGGCCGGTCGGGCTCATGGTGAACAGGTCGTCCACGTCGACCTGCTGGTGGCGGATCAGGTAGTAGTCGCACACCAGGATGCCGAAGAGGGGGCCGGTGAAGGAGGCCAGCACGTCGAGCGTGTAGTGGATGACGTCGGGGCTGGAGTAGAGATTCCAGGGGGTCAGCAGCACGGACCCGACCGCGGCGATCATGCCGCCGGTGCGCCAGGAGATCCGCTGCGGCGAGACATGGGAGAAGTCGAAGGCCGGGGAGATGAAGTTGGCCACGATGTTGATGCCGATGGTGGCGATGGTCACCGTCAGGGCGCCGAGCACGACGGCGAAGGTGTTGTCGATCTCGGCGATGGTCTCCACCGGATCGGTGATGAGCCGCCCGTAGACCGGGACGGTGGCCGCGGCGCAGACGACGGTCAGCACGGAGAAGAAGGTGAAGTTGACCGGCAGACCCCAGAAGTTGCCCTTCTTCACCTGCTGGTAGCTCGTCCCGTACCGGCTGATGTCACCGAAGTTGAGCAGCGGGCCGGAGAAGTAGCTGACCACCAGCGAGATCGCCACGATCATCATGCCCAGGGCCTGCCAGCCCGAGTAGCTGACCGCCGCCAGATTGAGGTCGATGTTCTCCCAGCCGGCGTTGGCGACCAGGTAGATCGCCAGCGCCAGCATCACCACGTAGACCGCCGGCCCGGCGAAGTCGACGAACCGGCGGATGCTGTCCATGCCGTTCCAGAAGACGACCGCCTGGGCGACCCACAGGATGCCGTACGCCAGCCAGCCCATCGCCGACAGGCCGAGGAAGCCGTGATCGGCCACCACCGTCCACGCAGCCGTGGCCGGGAAGAGCTTGACGATCACGATCATCAGGGCGGCCGAGGCCAGATAGGTCTGGATGCCGTACCAGGCGACCGCGATCAGGCCCCGGATGACCGCTGGGATGTTGGCCCCGCGCACCCCGAAGGCCACCCGGGAGATCACCGGGTAGGGGACCCCGGTCACCTGGCTGGGCTTGGCCACGAGGTTGGCCAGCACCTGGACGATGACGATGCCGACGATGAGACTGATGAAGACCTGCCAACTGGCCAGCCCCAGGGCGAACAGGCTGCCCGCGGTGACGTAGCCGCCGACACTGTGCACGTCGGACATCCAGAAGGCGAAGACGTTGTACCAACTCCAGGTCCGCTTCTTCAGCGGGGCGAGGTCCTCGTTGGTCAACTGGTGGTGGTACTCGGGGCGGATGGCCTCGTCGGTCCCGACGCCAGAGGCCGGGAGATCGGTGGTCGACATGAACACTCCTAGTCGTGCGGACCGAGCCTGTCATGACCGACGCCACGAAAGCTCAGTTTCATGTCGCTCATACTTGACGAGTTCTGTTTCGCCCATGTTCCGGGCGACGTCCTGTCGTGTAACCCTTGCGGGAAGGGGCTGTCGCGGCTCAGGTGTCCAGTTCGTCCAGGGCCTCGTACGTCCCGGCAACCCGGGTCACCCGGCGGCGCCCCGCGTCGCCGAGCTCAGTGGCCACCGTGGAGGACAACAGGGCGACCAGAGCCATCGCGGCGGCGTACGAATCGAAGGCGCCGGGCGCGTCGAGGGGACAGGAGAACCACACCGCCGTTCGGGAGGCATAGCGGCGGGCGGCGGTGTCGGCGATGAGGATGACGAAGGCGCCGGACGCGCGGCAGGCGTCCAGGATCCGGGGGAAGTCCCGTCGCCGGCGGCGGAACCCGATGAGGACGGCGGTGTCGCCCTCGCCCAGGTCGGTGATGTCCTCGCCGAGGGTCTGTCCGGCCAGGGGCAGCAGGTCGATCCGGTTGCGCACCTGGATCAGCTGCTGGCGCAGGTGCAGGGCGACCGGGTAGGAGTTGCGGGTGCCGATGATCGCGACCCGGCGGTCGTGGGCCAGATGCCGTACGGCCGTGGCCAGGTCGTCGGGGTCGAGGCCCTCCAGACAGCGACGGACATTGGCGACGTCGGCCTCCAGATGCTCCCTCAGCGCGACCGGGTGGTCGGCGCGGTCCAGCGGGACCCCCCGCCCGCGCAGCAGCCGCGCCTCGTCGCGGACCTCGGCGAAGGAGGAGAAGCCGAGCTGCCGGTAGAGCCGGCTGAGGGTGGCCTGGGACACCCCGCTGATCTCGGCGAGCTCGGCCGAGGAATAGAGGGCCAGGTCATCCGCGTGGTCCAGGATGGCATCGGCGGCCCGGCGTGCCTGCGGGGGCAACTCCGCGTAGTGCTCCTGGATCCGTGCCACGATGCTCATCGGCCCCACCCTACGTCGCAGCCCCGCGCCGGCCCGGTCCGGCAAGCCTCAGAGGTCGGCAGTGGCCTGGTCGGTCCGGTACGCCCGGGCCAGCGTCAGCACCGTCCGCTCCAGCGCGTCGATGGCCTGCGCGACGTCGTCGGCGCGGACCGACTCGTCGGGCCGGTGGCTGATCCCGTCGCGGCAGCGGATGAACTGCATGCCGACCGGGCACAGGTCGGCGACGGCCATCGCGTCGTGTCCGGCCCGGGACCACAGGCGCAGGGGTGAGCCGGAGCCGGTGACCTCGGTGATCCCTGCGGCAACCGCCTCCTGCAGGTTCGGCGCGCAGGCGACGGACCGGGCCACATGGGTCGGACGGGTCTGCACGGTGAGCCCCCGGCGATCCGCGATCGCGGTCATCCGATCCCGGATCGCCGCCCAGGAGTCGTCCCGGGATGCGTCGTCGGGGGCACGCAGGTCGAGGGTGAGATCGACGCGGCCGGGGACGACGTTGACCGCGCCGGGCCGGACCTCCAGCGAGCCGACGGTGGCGATGACACCGCGCGACCGACCGATCCGCTCGATCTCCACGACCGCCTCGCTCGCCCCGACCAGCGCATCGTGGCGCTTCTCGTACGGCGTGCCGCCGGCGTGGCCGGCCTCGCCGAGGAACCGGATCGCCATCCGCCGGGCCCCGGCGATCGATGTCACCACCCCCAGCGCCTCGTCGCCGTCCTGCAACGCGGTGCCCTGCTCGATGTGCGCCTCGAGGTAGCCGATGACACTGTCGGGCCGGCGCGCGGCCGTACCGATCCGCGCCGGGTCGAGGCCGAACTGGCGGAAGGCCTGTGCCAGGGAGACGCCCTCGGCGTCGGTGAGGGTCCACCACTGCGGGTCCCACGTCCCGGCGAGGGCTCGCGATCCCAGCAGGGTGGCGCCGAAGCGTACGCCCTCCTCGTCGGGAAAGGCCACGACCTCCAGGGCGAACGGCAGGGTGTGGGCGATCGGGGCCAGCCGCCGGGCCACGAGGACGGCGATCATCACGCCGAGCACGCCGTCGTAGCGTCCGGCGTCGGGGACGGTGTCCAGGTGGGAGCCGAGCAGCAGGGCCGGCAGGCCGGGCGTACGGCCCTCCACCCGCCCGCAGCGGCTGCCGGCGCCATCCATCCAGGTGGTCAGACCCGCCTCGCGCATCCACTCGGCCGCCAGCCTGTCGGCCTCGGCGTGCTGGGGGCTGAGGTAGATCCGCCGGATCCCGTCGGGCATCGACGAGATGGTCGCCAGCCGGTCGCAACGCTCCAGCGCGACGGTGGCGTCCTCGGTCGAGGTGCGGTCCGGGGATGCTGTCATGCCGCCACCTCCTCCTCGGCGTAGGTCGCCAGGGCGGCGTCCACCCCGCCACCGGCCGGTACGGGTGCGCCGGCCCGGCGCAACTCCTGCTCCAGCGCGGCCAGGGTGGTGAGTACGGCGTCGGCCCGGGCGTTGTAGCCCATCACGCCGATGCGCCAGATCACCCCGCGCAGCGGACCGAAGGACGTGCCGATCTCGATGCCGTAGTGGTCCAGCAGACCCGCGCGGACGTGTTCCCCGTCCACACCGGTGGGGATGACGACGCCGATGACGTTGTTCATCCGGTGCTCCTGGTCGCCGTAGAGGCTCAGGCCCAGACCATTGATGCCCGCCGCCATCGCCCGGCCGTGCCGCCGGTGTCGCTCGACGGCCTCGTCGATGCCCTCGGCGACGAGCAGCCGGGCGCACTCGTGGGCGGCGTAGAGCATCGACGTGGCCTCGGTGTGGTGGTTGAGTCGCGCCGGACCCCAGTAGTCGAGGATCATCGCCAGATCGAGGTAGTTCGAGCGGATCCGTACGCCCGTCGGCTCGGTGCCGTCGGCGATCCCCGCCTCGATGTGACGGCGGGAACGCACCACCTCGGCGGCCGGCGTCGACAGGGTGACGGGGGCCGAGCCGGGCGGGCCGCCGAGGCACTTCTGCAGGCCGGCGGAGGCGGCGTCGATCTGCCACTCGTCACAGCGGAAGGTGTTGCCGCCCAGCGAGGCGGTCGCGTCCACGTACGACAACACGCCGTGGCGCCGGCAGATCGGGCCGATCTCGGCCAGCGGCTGGTTCATCGTGGTGGACGTGTCGCCCTGGACCAGCGCGAGGACCCGGGGGTGGTGGGCGAGGATGGCCTGCTCGATCTCCTCGGACGTGAAGACCTCGCCCCACGGCCGCTCGATGGTGACCACCTTCGCCCCGACGCGCCCGGCGATCTCGGTGAGCAGGAGCCCGAAGCGGCCCATCACCGGTACGAGGACGGTGTCGCCCGGCTCGACCAGCGAGACCAGCACGGCCTCGATCGCGGCCCGCGAGGTGCCGTCGACGAGCAGGGTCGCCTCGTTGGCCGTGTCGAACACCCGCCGGTAGAGCGCCATCGTCTGGTGCATGTAGTCGGTCATCACCGGGTCGAACTGGCCGACCAGCGGAGCTGCCATCGCCCGCAGGACCCGAGGATCGGCGCCGATCGGGCCCGGGCCCATCAGCAGCCGGGTGGGTGGGTTGATGGTGTCGGTCGTCATCGGCTCGCCTCCTGGGCGGGGGTCCGTGGGCGGGTGAGTTCGCTGCCCCTCGGTGGGGTCGTCCGGTCGTAGGGGGTCCCGGCGAGCCACACGCCTGCGATCGACCCCTGCAGCAGCCGGCCGTCCCACGCGCTGATCGGATGGCGGTGCTCCAGATCCTCGGCGCGGACCCGGGTGACCGTCCCGGGGGCGTACGCCACCAGGTCGGCCCGGGCGCCGACGGCGATCCGGCCTCGGTCGGTCAGCCCGACCAGATCCGCGGTGGCGCCGGCCATCCAGCCGGCGACGTCGGCCGGGCCGTGGCCGCGGCGGGCGGCTTCGTCGAGCATCGCCGTGTAGCCGACCTGGAGTCCGGCGATCCCTCCCCACGCCTGCTGGAGGTCGCCGCCGCCCGCGAACTTGTCCTCGGGGCCGGCAGGGGAGTGGTCGGTGACGACGGTGTCGATGAGCCCCTCCTCCAGGGCCTGCCAGAGGGCATCGCGGTTGCCGTGGTCACGGATGGGCGGGCAGCACTTGTACTGGGCGGCGGCGTCGGGGATCGCCTCGGCCTCCAGGCACAGGTAGTGCGGGCAGCTCTCCACGGTCAGGGGCAGCCCCTCGGTGCGGGCGGCCGCGATCATCTCGAGCGCGCGGGCGCTGGACAGGTGCAGCAGGTGGGTGCGGGCCCCGGTCTCGCGCATGGTGTCGATGACCCGGCGGATCGCGGCCACCTCGGCCGCGTCGGGTCGGGAGAGCAGGAAGTCGGCGTACGCCCGGGAGGGGCGGTGCGGGGCCGCCTCCAGGGTGCCCTGGTCCTCGGCGTGCACGATCATCAACCCGTCCAGTCGGGCGACCTCCGTCATGGCCGCGGCGAACTGGCTCGGGTCGAGCGGCGCGAACTCGTCGACCCCGCTGGGCAGCAGGAAGCACTTGAAACCGAAGACCCCGGCCTCCCACAGCTCGGCGAGGTGACCGAGGTTGTCGGGGACCGCCCCACCCCAGAACCCCACGTCGACGGCGAGCTTGCCCCGGGCGGCCGCCCGCTTGGTCGCCAGCGCCTCCGGGGTCGTCGTCGGGGGAATGCAGTTGAGCGGCATGTCGATGATCGTCGTCACCCCGCCCGCGGCGCCGGCACGGGTGCCGGTGGCGAATCCCTCCCAGTGGGTGCGCCCCGGTTCGTTGAGATGGACGTGGGTGTCGACCGCGCCGGGCAGCAGTACCCGGTCGTCGCCGAGGACCACGTCGGCGCCCGGTGTGGTGGTGCCCTCGAGGATCGACTCGATGATGCCGTCCCGGACGGTGAGCGTGGCGGCGACGGTCCGCCCGTCGATGACCGCGCGGGCGGCGCTGATGGTCAGCATGGTTGCTCCTGGGCGTTGATGGGGACGGGGATCATGCGTCGGCTGCTTCCAGCCCGGACAGGTCGGCCGCCCGGATGCGCGCGTGCACGCCGCACACCCGGTCGACGCCCTGGGAGATGTTGAAGTCCACCGCCGCCGAGGCGTAGGCGAGCGCCCGGGCCCGGTCCATCCCCCAGCGGTGGTGCAGCAGGTCGAGGCAGGACCGGGCGCACGCGCGGACGGCCTCGTTCAGGTCGGGGTCCAGCCCGGTCGGGATCCAGAACTCACCCGCGTGGGCCAGCGGGCCGCGGACGGGGCCGAAGCGGCGCTCGGCCTGCGCGGCCGGGACGAGTCCCAGGCGCAGCCTCACCCGCAACGAGGCCTCCAGCGCGGTGAGGGCGATCTCGCCGTCCCCCTGGGCGAAGTGCGGATCGCCGACGTACGCCAGGGCACCGGGGACCTGGACGGGCAGATAGAGCGTCGAGCCGACGGTGAGCAGATTGATGTCGATGTTGCCCCCGTACGGGCCCGGGGGCACCGAGTGCGGTCGTTCGTCGCCGGCGGCGGCGACCCCCATGATGCCGAGGAACGGCCGGATCGGGAATCGTACGGGCCGCGGCGCGCCCTCCCACGGGTCGAGCAGGGCATAGCGGGGGTCGGCCGGGTCGAGGGCGCTGAAGACGCTCACGGTGTCGGGGCCGGCCGGGTACTCACCCGGCAGGGCGCCGCGCCCGTGGCGGTTGGAGATCACCCCGTACGGCACCCTCGGCTCGACGGCGACGAGGGTGATGGCGAGCAGGTCCCCGGGGACGGCACCGCGCACGGCGATCGGGCCGGTGACCACGTGCGGCCCGTCGGTGGTCGGGTCACGTCGGCCGTGCCGGACGACGTCGATCGCGTCGGTGAGGACCTCGCCCTCCCGGATGCCGTGTGACCCGAAGAAGGCCACCGGGTCGGACCCCTGATCCTCCAGGAGTCCCTCGTGGCTGACGGTGTCGACGACCAGTTCGGTACCCGGATCCACCGTGACCCGGGGACGGTCCGCCGCGCACGGGAGTCGGCCCCACAGCACGTTCTCCGGTCGCGCCGAGAGGTAGGCGGGGCCGGCGTCGACCCTCGGCTGCAGGATGCTCGTCGAAGTGGTGGTCACCCCCGTGACGCTAGGCAGCGGGGGTTCCGTACGTGTTACGGGCAGGTCTCCATCTGAAACCAGGTTTCCAGGCAGCGGTGGCACGCAAGGAGTATTTCACCTCGGTGCGTGCCGGTGGCCGGGCCGACCGACGCGGCTCCGGACGGCCGCGCGGTCCATCGGACATTGCAGATCGTGATGCTTGCGATAAGCTCACCTGTGTTGTACGGGTCACGTTCCTGATCCCCGACACCGACCACGGGAGCCGCCGCATGTCCGTCCTGACCGAAGTCCTGGCCGCCAACGCGGCGTACGCCGAATCGTTCGGCGAGAAGTCCGCGCTTGCCCTGCCGCCGGCGCGCGGGTTCGCGATCCTCACCTGCATGGATGCCCGGCTGGACCCGGCGAAGTTCGCCGGCCTGGCCGAGGGCGATGCCCATGTGATCCGCAATGCCGGTGGTCGGGCCTCCGACGACGCCATCCGCTCGCTGGTGATCTCGTACAAGCTGCTCGGCACCCGGGAGTGGTTCGTCGTGCATCACTCCAACTGCGGCATGGAGTTCTTCACCGACGAGGTGATCCGGGATCTGCTGGCGAGCAGCCTCGACACCGCCGAACTCGGCCCGGACGGATTCGCCGATGTCGGTGCGGGCCCCGGCTCGCGCGCCGGGGACTACGTCGATTGGCTGACCATCGCCGATCAGGCGACCAGCGTGGTCGAGGATGTCCGGAGGATCCGCGACCACCCGTTGGTGCCCGGCCGTATCCCGATCCACGGATTCATCCTCGATGTCGCGACGGGCCGGCTCCACGAGGTTCCCGGTGCGGCGGAGGTCGGGGCGGCCAGGTGATCGTCACCGGGTGACGGCAGCACGGCGGCGGGACCGGCGGCGGGGACGTCCCGGGGTCCTCCCGCGTTCCACTTCCTGAACATGGCCGTACGAGTTATCAATTCGTACGGTATGGTTCGAGAAGAAGCGACGGGTGGATGACCGGGACCGATCTGCACGTGCCGCGGTGGTGCCGGGGATGCGGGCCCGCTCCGAGGTCATCCGGAGGGAAGGAGTGGCCACCGGTGACGACCGAGTCGAAGGCCGGAGGGCGTGAACGCGTCATGCGGGCCGATGCCGTGCGCAACATCGAGGCGATCGTCGAGGCGGCCACCCGGCTGCTCGCCGTCAACCCCGAGGCAAGCGTCAACGAGATCGCGAAGGCAGCGGGTGTCGGCCGGGTCACCCTGTACGGCCACTTCGACTCGCGCACGACCTTGGTCCGCGAGGTGGTCGAGCGGGCGATCCGCGACACCGATGAGGTCCTGGCGACGGTCGATCTCGAAGGGGACCCGCGTCAGGCACTCGGCCGCCTGCTCGAGGCCACCTGGTGGCTGACCCATCGGTACGGGGCGCTGGTCGTCGCCGGGTCGCGCGCCCTGCCGCCCGAGGAGCTCCGCCGCGTGCACGCCGAACCCGCGACCCGCGTCCTCGGCCTGCTGACGCGGGGTCGCGAGGTCGGCGAGTTCCGCGACGACGTACCGATCGAGTGGCAGATCGACGTCGTCCAGGCGATCGTGCACGGTGCCTCGACCGCGGTGTATCGCGGCGACGTCACCACCGAACAGGCGCCGACCCTCGTCCGCGACACCGTGCTGGCGGCCCTCGCCCGCTGACGACGACGCCTGCCGTGGCGGGTGCAAAGTAGTTGACATGTCAGCTACCCCGTCCTATGGTTGACATGTCAATCACAGGAGGTGGGGATGGCCGGAACCGGGCGCCGTACGTTGCCCACGAAGGAACAGCTGCGGATCTGGCGGGACTACATCGAGACGGCGGAGCTGGTGGGGCGGCTGCTCGGGGCCAGGTTGCAGAACGACACGGGCCTGTCCTCGGGTGACTACACGGTCCTGCTCGCTCTCAGCGAGGCGAAGGGCCACCGGCAGCGATCCTCGGAGCTGGCCGAGCAGATCGGCTGGGAACGCAGTCGCCTCTCCCACCACCTCGGCCGGATGGAGAAGCGCGGACTGATCCGTCGGGACGCCTGCGCGGACGACAGCCGAGGCGCGGAGGTCGTCCTTTCCGAGGACGGAGCACGGGCGTTCCACGCCAGCACCGTGCCCCACCTGCGAGCGGTCCGCGAAACGTTCGTCGACGCGTACGACGCGGAGCAACTCGCCCGGATCGATACCCTCACCACCACCCTGCGTACCCATCTCGGCCTCGCCCCCCGCGGCTGACCGTCCCCCGACCTGTCCCACGAAAGGACCCCCATGCAGTTCGGCATCTTCGGCGTCGGCGACATCGCGCCCGACCCGGCGACCGGCACCCCCCGCACGGAGGCGGAGCGCATCCAGGACACCATCCGGGTCGCGCAGGCCGCCGACGACCTCGGCCTGGACGTCTTCGCCTTCGGCGAACACCACAATCCGCCCTTCGTCGCCTCCGCGCCGCCGGTGCTGCTCGGCTACCTGGCGGCCGCCACCACGAACATCCTGTTGAGCACATCGGTCACCCTGATCACCACGAACGACCCGGTCAGGATCGCCGAGGAGTACGCGTTCCTCCAGCACGTCGCCAGGGGCCGGATGGACCTCATGCTGGGGCGGGGAAACACCGTGCCGGTCTACCCGTGGTTCGGGCAGGACATCCGTCAGGGCGTGCCGCTCGCGCTGGAGCACTACAACCTGCTGCACCGGCTGTGGCGAGAGGACGTCGTGGACTGGGAGGGGACGTTCCGTACGCCGTTGCAGGGCTTCACCGCCACGCCGCGGCCCCTCGACGGGGTGCCGCCGTTCGTGTGGCACGGGGCGATCCGCACGCCCGAGATCGCCGAGCAGGCGGCGTACTACGGCAATGGCTACTTCGCCAACCACCTCCTGGCGCCGAACTTCCACTTCAAGCCCCTGGTCGACTTCTATCGGCAGCGGTTCGCCCACTACGGCCACGGCACGCCCGAGCAGGCGATCGTCGGGTTGGGTGGACAGGCCTTCATCGCCAAGCGCTCCCAGGATGCGTACGACCGGTTCCGGCCGTACTTCGAGAGCTACCCGATGTTCCGGGGCACGAGCCTGGAGCAGATCGCCCGCGACACGCCGCTGTCGGTCGGGTCGCCGCAGGAGGTCATCGACAAGACGATGACCTTCCGGGAAGGGTTCGGCGACTACCAGCGGCAGCTGTGGGCGATGGACATCGGCACGCTGCCCGTGGGCCCGGCCCTGGAGCAGGTCGAGCTGCTGGCGACCGAGGTCGTCCCGGTGCTCCGCCGGGAGATGGCGGCGCGGCGGGCGCCCGGCGTCCCCGACGCCCCGACCCACGCCGCACTGGTCCGCGCGGCGTACGGCGATGCCGAGCCGCGGCGGGCACGTCCCCGGCCGAACTCGGGCGACAACACCTCCGGTCCGCTGCCGTACCTGGACAGCGACCCGGAACGGCCGGCGAGCCTGCCGAGGTTCGCATGAGCCTGGGGGAGGCGCCGTACCGTCTGGTCGCGGTCAGCGCCGGCACCGGTGAGCCGTCGACCACGCGGATGCTCACCGATCGGGCCGTGCAGGCCGTCGTGGCCAGGTTGCGGGACTCCGGACGCAACACGGCGGCGTACGTCGTCGAGCTTGCCCCACTGGCGGCCGAGATCGGGCAGAGCCTCGTGCTGGGGCGCCCGACGCCGGCGGTCGCGGAGGCGATCGACCGGCTCGCCGCCGCCGATGGGCTCGTCGTCGCCACCCCGGTCTACAAGGCCGGGATCAGCGGTCTGCTGAAGTCCTTCGTGGACATCCTCGACAACGACCTGCTCATCGCCACCCCCGTCCTGCTGGCCGCGACCGCCGGCAGCGCCCGGCACGCGATGGTCGTCGACGACCAGTTGCGGCCCCTGTTCGCCTTCCTGCGGGCTCTGCCTGCGCCGACGTCGCTGTTTGCCGCACCCGAGGACTGGGGCTCATCCGATCTGGGTGAGCGCATCGGTCGCGCGGCGGGAGAACTGGCCGCGCTGATGGCCAGCGGGGTCGGGCGAGAGATCGCCGACGGGGGCTGGACCGCCTACCAACACAGTTTCGGCGGCCGGGCCACGCGTGCCGAGCGCACGGGAACGGATGTCGACCTCGACACCGACCTCATGCGGCTCGCGACCGGAGGGGCGTACGCCCCCGCTCCATCGGCCTCCACCCCTCCGGCCCCTCGGCCGCCGGGCACCGAAGAGAAACCCTGATGATCCACTCGGGGCGGCCCGGGCGCCGGGCTCAGGCCGGTCGCTCCCAGGTCAGCGAGTAGCGGAAGTAGAACCGGCGACGGATCAAGGCCCCGGGCAACGGGCCCGCGGCGGCGGCGCGGATCTGCCGCAAGGACTCCCGAGCTGGTCGGACGGGGATGGGCAAGCCGGTCGCCTCCCGATGGGCGAGGCTCGCGATCCGCACCGGCACGACGAGGGCAGCGGCCCGGAGACGATCAAGGACACCGCGGTCAGCGGCGAGTCCGATGACCCGGAGTTGCCCACGGGGGGCAGTGAGTGAGGCCAACCGGGCCAGGCCCGTTTCGAGCGGCAGGTGGTGCAAGGTGGCGACACAGGTCACCAGGTCGAACTGCCGGCCGTCGAGGCGCGGGTCGGTCAGCACGTTGCCGTGGAGCACCGTCGTGCGGGGCCGATCGGCGAGACGGGCCCGTGCGGCGGAGACCATCTCCGATGCGGCGTCGATGCCCACGACCTCGTCGGCGACCTCGGCCAGACCGGCCAGAAGGAGGCCGTCGCCGCATCCGACGTCGAGCGCCCGGACCGTACCGCCGGTCCGGTGGGCCAGTCGGCGGGCGGTGGCCAGGAGCTCGGCGTGGTAGGCCACGTTGTGGGTCCAGTAGCGGTCCGGGATCCGGGCGCCGGGGCCGGTGTCGGGGCCCGGATGGTCGGTGTCGCTCATGGGACGGAACCTACCGGAGTCGTCTACGGAGGAGTGGAGGTGAGCGACGCAGGTCTCACCACCCAGAGCCGTCGTCGCGGACGACTGCCGACAACCGGGCCGCCTACGCTTTGCGCCCGCCGATACATAAGGTTCTGCAAAGCGTCGCATAATGTCTGGGTGGAAGGTGGGGAGGGGCAGATGAGGGGCCGGGGAGTCGTACGGCCCGCGGCGGCCACCCACCAGGATGCCCGCCACCTCCCGGCAGAGTTGCTGAGCCGCGACCTCGGGGCCGGGAGGGTGCTGCGGCTGGCGGAACCGCAGGAGTACGCCGAGGTCGGGCGGGTGCTGCAGGCCGCCTTTACCAGGGACTTCGCGGTGACGGAGTGGTACCTCGAGCACCTGGCCCAGATCGCCGAGCGGTCGCGCACCTCCCACGTGTGGGTGGTTGCCGGCGCCGACGGCATCCTCGGCGCGGTGCTGACGCCCAAGCCGCAGTACCATCGGGACGGCGCCTTCACGTTCAACATCCTCGGCGTCGGGCCGCGCGGCCGCGGCCTCGACCTCGGCCGGGCCCTCGTCGGACACTGCGTGGCGCTCGCGCGGGCGCTCGGCTACCGACTGGTGGCGATCCACTCCGGACCACAAATGATCGCGGCCCATCGGCTCTACGTCCGCTACGGCTTCGTGCGCCGCCCGGAGCGGGAGACTGCCGTCGTCGACGGCGGTCAGCGGCTTCTTGTCTTCACCTACCGGATCATCGACCCGGTGCCTCGCCCTCTCATCCCCGCCGAGGAGCCACCGTCGCGGTGGGCCTTCGACGAAACCCCGGAGGAACCCGCCATGGACCTGTCCCGGCACCGCCCGCCCGGCACGCACGACGGGACCGGCGACTACCGCCCCGACCCGCCGCGGCGGCCGGGGCGTCCCACCCTGGATCCGTCCGGGTCGTACCGGCTCTCCGTCGCACCCGACGCCCTGCGCGGCCGGGCGGTGCTCGCCGCCCGCCGACTGGCCGGGGCCGAGAGCTTCATCGACGTCATCCCCGATCCGGGCGCCCTCACGCCGGAGCTGTCCGACGCTTGCGGAGGGCTGGTCAGCGACGACTGGCGATGGCTGCCCCGCGCGGTTCTCGCGACCACGCCGGCCGGGCGTACGCACGACCCGGTTGAGTGGCGCGAGGAGATCGACACTCTTGGTCTGCTGATCCACGCCGATCTGGTCGACGGCCTGGAGCGGGCGATCTTCGCCGAATCGCCGACGGTGGCGGAGGTGGCCGAGCGGCTCGTCTACGCCCGGTTGGGGGATCTCGACCAGCGACTGGCGACCCGGCGTTTCCTGGTGGGGGAGCGGATCACCGCAGTCGACCTCGATCTTTTCGCGGTGTTGATCGGGCTCGACCTCGAGTACCGCGCCCACCTCGGCTGGGGCGCCGCCTCCCTGGTCGACTACCCGCACCTGTGGGCGTACGCGAGGCGGCTGCTGGCCACTGAGGGGGTCGTCGATGACGACGAACTGGTCGCCGCCGGCCTGCGTCCCGGCGCCGACGGGACGTACGCCACGCCGTGGGGTGATCCGCCACCAGTGGACGGTGTGGCGGACCTGCGGGCGGCGTGGTTCGAGAGGCCGGTGGAATCGAGTGCGGCTCGGGCGCCGGCGCGCTGAATCCGGGGTGGGGCGCGCGGAAATGGGCTTCGTCCTGCCGGAAATGCCGGCGCCACCGCGTCGCGGCTCGGGGCGAGGGGCCACCTGGTACGCGCCGTCGGCGCCGATGGCAACGGTGACCTGTTGCTGGACCGGCCCGGTGGGGTTGCCGCACGCCCGGAGACCGCAACTCATGGTGGGGTCGGCTCAGCCGGGTCGTGGGGCCCCACAACCCCAAAAACCACACCCTCCCCGTGGGCCCGTCGGCCGGTTGTGGGGATCCAGGCACCCTTGTGGTTGTTCGGGCTCACCACCGGATCGGAACCGGTGCCGCGATCGCCCTCAGCGCGGCAACTCCGGGGCATCCGACTCGTCGGTCTCCCGCCAGATGCGCAGCCGTGGCGGGCGGCCGCGTTCGAGGCGCACCCGCATCCGCTCGTGGAAGCGCATGAACACGACCACCCCGATGCAGGTCAGTCCGAGCAGGATCGAGCTGAGGAGGATCGACCAGCGCGGCCCGGCGACATCGCCGACCCAACCGACGATCGGCGCACCGATCGGGGTGCCGCCCATCATGATGGCGGCATAGACGGCCATCACCCGCCCACGCATCGACGGGTCGGTGGTCATCTGGACCGCCGAGTTCGCGCAGGTCATCACCGTCAGCATGCACAACCCGGTCGGCACCAGCCAGACGGCGTAGGCGAGATAGCTCGGGGCCAGCGCCAGCAGGGTGTTGAACACGGTGAATCCGACCAGCGCCACCAGCAGGGTGGCCAGCCGCGGATGGCGCCGCCGGGCCGCGATGACGGCCGCGCCGAAGGTCCCGATGGCCATGATCGTGCCCAGCGCTCCGTACTCGGAGGCACCCCGTCCGAAGACTTCGGTGGTCATCGTCGCGTTGTAGATAGGGAAGTTCATCCCGAAGGTGCCGAGCATGAAGATCATCACGAGGATGATGATGATGTCGGGGCGGTGCGCGATGTAGGCCAGACCCTCACGGGCCGACCCACGGCCCGTGGCCGGTGGCGCCGGGTGGAGCCGCCCGGGGTCCATGGCGAGCAGCGCCACCAGCATGCCGACGAAGCTGAGGGTGTTGATGAGCATGCCCGGTGCGACCCCGAATCCGGCGATCAGCAGTCCGGCCACGCCGGGGCCGATCAGCCGCGCGGCGTTGAAGGACATCGAGTTCAGGCCGACGGCGTTGGGGATGAGGTCGTCGTCGACCATCTCCGAGACGAAGGCCTGTCGGGCCGGCATGTCGAAGGCCGTGATCACCCCCTGGAGCAGCGCGAAGACGTAGACCTGCCACAGCTCGACGGTCTGCCTCGCCACCAGAAGCCACAGCCAGGCGCTGGTGAGCGCCAACAGGGTCTGGGTGGCCAGCAGCACCTTGCGCTTGGGAAAGCGGTCGGCGACCGCACCCGCGTACGGCGCCAGGAAGGGGATGGCCAGGAACTGCAGGGCCGAGACCGTCCCCAGCGCGGTCGAGGAGTGGTCGGTGAGGTCGGTCAACACGAGCCAGTCCTGGCAGGTGCGCATCATCCAGGTGCCGGTGTTGCTCACCAGGGCGCCCAGGAAGTACCAGAGGTAGTTCGGCTCGGCCAACGAGGCGAAGGTTCGCGATCCCAGCGGCGGACGCGGGGCGAGTTGCTGGGTGGTGGCGGTCACCGGCGGGGCTCGCTGTCCACGAAGGCGATGAGCAGGTCGGTGGCGCGGCGCAGCAGGTCGCGTTGCTCGGCATCGAGCGGGGCCAGCCGGCGCATCATCCAGGTGTCGCGGGCGGCGGCGGTGCGCTGGGCGAGGCGGCGGCCCCCGGGGGTGACGTCGACGAGCACCTGGCGGCGATCGTCCGGATGCGGGCTTCGGGCGACCAGTCCCTTGTCGGCGAGGCAGTTGAGCGTACGCGTCATGCTCGGCGTGCTGACCCGCTCGTGATCGGCGAGCTGGGTGGGAGTCTGCGCGCCGAGCCGGGCCAGGCGCATCAGGACGCCCATCTGGTGGGGCGCGACATCGCCGGTGTTCTCGAACCGCACCTGCCGCGCGAGCCGCTGGCAGGTCATCCGCAGGTCGCTCGCGAGGATGGTCAGGTCATCCGGCTCGTCGGTCTCGTCGGATTCGTCCGACTGATTGGCTCGTGCTTCCGGGGTCGTGGTGTCGCCCGGGTTCTTCTTCGTGATCCCCACGTGTTGTTAGCTTAGCTCATTAACCAAGCTAACGATATCCGAGGCGCCCGCGCCGTGCGGCGCCCGGTAGATCCCTCGAAGGAGCCCTGAACTCGCGGCGGTGAATCCCGAGAGGCTCCCGGACTCGGCCCCCAACCCGGCCGCGGACCTCTTGCCGGCGTCGGTGTCCGGCGTAGCGTCGCTGACTCGGACAACCGCTCAGGAACGAGGAATGAGATGAACGAGCGTCAACTGACCCGCTTCGCCGCCCTCGCCGTCACCGGAGCCGTCGGACTGGGAACGGCCGCCTGTACGTCGGCACGGACTCTCGACTCCCGTACGCCCTCGAGCCCGGAGGCGAGAGCAGGGGTGACCACGACCGTGACCACGACCGTCGTGAGCGCGTGCTCGACCGACGACCTGAAGGCCGCTGTCGAGCCGCGTGACGCGGGCGCGGGTAGCAGGTTCTACGAGATCAGCCTCACGAACACCGGGTCGGAGCCGTGCCGGGTCTCCGGCTACCCGGGCGTGTCCGTCGTCGGCCACGGCGACGGAACCCAGCTCGGCCAGGACGCGCGGCGTTCCGGCGACGCGGGCGAGGCCACCGTGCTCATTCCCGGCGCCCACGCGGTGGCCACCCTGCAGGCGGTGAACATCGGCACCGACGGTGGACCGCTGGGCGGGGAATGTGATGCCGTGGCCGCGGACGGGTGGCGGATCTACCCGCCCGACTCGAGGGAGTCGGTGTTCGTGCAGCAGCAGGGGCTGACCGCCTGCCGCAGCGACGCCGAGTGGCTGACGATCTCGGGGATGCACCCGGTCAGCTGAGGATCGTGACCCACCACGTCCACCTCCCCACCCTCACCTCCACCGAGGTGAGGGTGGCGTGGGACGTCCCGGACAGGCCGACCTCAGGCGGACGCCGCCTCCTGCCAGGTGCACAGGCACGCCTCGTTGCCCTCGGTGTCGGCCAGCACCCAGAAGTTGGGCGCGTGGGCGTCGCTCACCAGGGTGCCCCCGGCGTCGAGGGCGGCCGCCAGGCGACCCTCCACCTCGTCGTGGGGGACATGGACGTCGAGATGGATCCGGTTGCGTTGTGGGCGCGGCGCGTCCATCTGCTGGAACCACACCAGAGGGGTGATCCGGTCGGGATCGATCAGGTCGTCGCCTTGCTCCTCGTACCCCAGCACGGCCCGCCAGAACGGCCGGATCGAGTCGGCGTCGAGGGTGTCGATGGCGATCTCCAGCGCGTCGAGCCGGGCGTGGTCGGGGATCAGCCCGAGCCGGTCGACCAACTGGGAGACCTCGGTGGTGAACCGTACGTCCCGGACGGTGAAGGCGTTGACGTCGTGGCTGGCGACGGCCAGGTGGACGCGCGAATAGCGGATGTCGATGTCGGGATGATGTTGGAGTTCCTCGGCGATCCGGCCGACCTGGCCGACGAAGTCGAGGGCCCCGGAGAAGGACCCACAATCGAGGGACAGGTGGAGGTGGCCGGACAGCACGCGCCAGCCGGGCGCGGCCTCGCTGGCTTCCGACGGGGTCAGAGTCTCGCTCATGCCCCGAGTCTAGGAACGGCGGCCGACATTCTCGATGACCCGGCGGAGGTGGCGGGCCGGGCCCGCGGATGGAGACGGTGAATCTCGTGGCGCCTGGCACCCGGGTCCGGGGCGGCCCGTACCCATCCCGGCCGTGGGCCGGGCGACCAGATACGCCCGAAAAACGTCGGCCCGCGGTGGAAGACTGACCGTGACAGCGACGCACGGGAGGAACGGAACCACCATGATTCTCACGTCCGAGCAGATCGATCGGGCCTCCGGGGTGCTCCTCGGCCAGGCCATCGGGGATGCCCTCGGGGTCCCGTACGAGTTCGCCGCGCCGGTCGCGGCCGGACAGGCGCGGATGGTCGGCGGCGGTCTGGGCCCGTACGAGCCGGGGGAGTACAGCGACGACACCCAGATGGCGGTGTGCATCGCGCGGATCGGCGTCACCGGCACGGACCTGAGCAGTGAGTCCGGCATCGACGCGGTGGCCCGGGCGTTCGTCGAGTGGTATCGCGACGGCGCCAGCGACGTCGGCATCGGCACCCGGGCGGCACTCTCCTCGACCCCGCGGCCGGGGGAGACGCCGGGTCGGCAACTCGCCCGCGCTGCCGAGGAATACCACATCTCCCATGGGATGGGCGCCGGCAACGGAGCGTTGATGCGCACCGCGATCGTCGCGCTGGGCAGCCTGGACGACCGGGACCGTACGGCCCGGGCCGCCGCCGCGATCGCCGGACTGACCCACGCCGACCGGTTGGCGGCCGAGTCGTCGGTGCTGCTGACCGAGGCCGTCCGGATCGCGGTGGTCGAGGGCCGACTCGACCTGCGGGCCGGCCTGGACCTGTTGATCGAGCCCTCCCGACAGGAGTGGTCGGACTGGATCGACGCCGCCGAGCACGAGGTGCCGGGGACGTTCACGCCCAACGGCTACACGGTGACGACCATGCAGGCGGCGTGGAGCGCGATCATCGCCACCGGGGGCGGTAGCGTCGGACCGGACGGGCCGGGTGCCCGGATCGAGGCCGGGTTGCAGCGCGCGGTGGCGATCGGTGACGACACCGACACCGTCGGGGCCGTCGTCGGGGCGCTGCTGGGCGCCCGGTGGGGTGCCTCGGCGCTGCCGGCGGCGTGGGTCGATGCGGTGCACGGCTGGCCGGGCCTGCGGGCGGCCGACCTGGTGGACCTCGCGCAGCGCACGGCGGGAGTCTGAACCACTCGACGGACGGCAGCGGAGGGAGCGGTGATGGTGGGCGGCAGGACGATGGCGGGCTGTGTGGGTGCTGCGGCACTGGTCCTTGCCCTGGTCGGGTGCGGGCTCGGCGGTCGTACGACCGATGTCGGGCCCTCGACCGGACCGACCGGGACGGCGGCGCCGACGGCCTCCATCGGGGCAACCGCCGGCCGGTCGATCTCGGCGACCCCTGGTCCGTCGGCATCCGCGAGTGCGACACCGAGCCCGAGCCCGTCGGAGGACTCGCTGCACTTCGCCTCGGACCGGTGGGGCTTCGAGTGCTCCGTGCCGATCGGCTGGCCGCTGCGCACCGAGGACACCGACGACGGGGTGGTGGCGACCGATCCGACCGGCGTGGCGACGGTCCGGTGCACGGGATCAAACGTGGTGGAGCCGCAGACGCCGGCCGAGGCGCTCGCCGACGCCCGGCGACGGCTGGAGGAGGCCGGGGTCACTGTCAGCTATCGGCACACCACCCGGTCCACGTACGCTGTCAGCGGTACCGACGCCCAAGGGGTCGTGACGTATGAGTGGGCGGCCCTGGGGGCGCGGTCGCGCAACGAGGTCGCCTGGACCTACCCGGCGTCGATGCGCGACCAGCTCGACCCGGCGGTCACGACGTCGGTGCGGGAGTTCCGCACCGGTGACCTGTCCGTTCCGCACTGACCCTCGACGGCCCGATCGGAGGCCGAAGATGACACAACCGTCCCACGAGTCCCACCCCCACGAGCACGACATGCCCGCGCACGGCATGCCCGAACACGAGGAACACCGGTCCGGGCCGCCCCAGCGTCCGATGGACCACACCGGCATGGATCACACCGGCATGGATCACACCGGCATGGATCACACCGGCACGGGCCACACCGGCATGGATCACACCGGCACGGGCCACACCGGCATGGATCACACCGGCACGGGCCACACCGGCATGGACCACATGGCCATGGGTCATGCCGGCCACGGAAGCATGGCCGGTCGGTTCCGCCGGCTGTTCTGGATCATGCTGGCGCTGGCGGTCCCGGTGGTGGCCGGTTCGCAGATGTTCGCGGATCTGATCGGGTACGGGCTGCCGGCCGGCCGATGGGTGTCGTGGGTGTCTCCGGTGCTCGGCACCGTGATGTACGGGTGGGGCGGCCGGCCCTTCCTCACCGGCGCCGTCGGCGAGATCCGGTCCCGCCGGCCCGGGATGATGGTGCTCGTCGGCACCGCCATCACGGTCGCGTTCCTGGCGTCGTGGGCCGCGAGCCTGGGGTGGGCCGACCACAGCATCGACTTCTGGTGGGAGCTGGCGCTCCTCATCGTCATCATGTTGTTGGGGCACTGGCTCGAGATGCGGTCACTGGCCGCCACCTCGTCCGCGCTCGAGTCGCTCGCCGCCCTCCTGCCGGACGAGGCCGAGCGTGTCACCGGTGACACCACCGAGATCATCCGTCCCGACGAGTTGGCCGTCGGAGACCTGGTCATCGTCCGACCTGGTGGTCGGATCCCGGCGGACGGCCGGGTGGAGGCCGGCACCGCCGCCGTCGACGAATCGATGATCACCGGAGAGTCCCGACCGGTGTCGCGCGGCGTCGGGGACGATGTCGTGGCCGGCACCGTGGCCACGGACTCCGCGATGAGGATCCGGGTGGGCGCGGTCGGTGAGGACACCGCACTGGCCGGGATCCGACGGATGGTCGACGAGGCGCAGAACTCCTCGACCCGGGCCCAGCGTCTGGCCGATCGGGCGGCCGGCTGGCTGTTCTGGTTCGCCCTCGGCGTGGCGGTGATCACCGCCGTCGTCTGGACGGGGCTGGGTCGGCCGGGCGACGCCGTGATCCGCGCCGTCACCGTGCTGGTCATCGCCTGCCCGCACGCGCTCGGTCTGGCGATCCCGCTGGTGGTGGCCATCTCCACCGAGCGGGCGGCCCGAGCGGGGGTGCTCGTCAAGGACCGCCTCGCGCTGGAGACGATGCGCAGCGTCGACACGGTGCTGTTCGACAAGACCGGCACCCTCACCCTCGGCCGACCCCGGGTGGTCGGGATCGACGCCGACGACCCCGACCGGGTCCTCGGCCTGGCCGCGGCGGCCGAGGCCGAGTCCGAGCACCCGTTGGCCCGCGCGATCGTCGCCGCCGCCGCCGAACGCCGCCTGTCTGTCCCGGATGCCACCGATTTCGCAGCCACTCCCGGGCTGGGGGTGAGCGCCGTCGTGGGCGGCGCCCGGGTGAAGGTCGGTGGCCCTGCCCTCCTGGACCGGACCGGCACCTCGCCGAGACCGGCCGCACCCTGGGCCACCTCGGGGGTGACGATCCTGCACATCCTGGTCGAGGACACCGTGGTCGGCGCCGTCGGGTTGGCCGACGAGGTGCGCCCCGAGTCGAGACAGGCCGTCGACGCCCTGCACGCCCGCGGCATCCGGGTCGGCATGATCACCGGCGACGCGGAGGAAGTTGCCGCTGATGTCGCCGGCACGCTCGGCATCGACCGCTACTGGGCCGGGGTGCGACCGCAGGACAAGGCCGGCGTGGTGGCGTCGCTGCGGTCGGAGGGACGTACGGTCGCGATGGTCGGCGACGGCGTCAACGACGCCCCGGCGCTGGCCGGGGCGGATGTCGGCATTGCCATCGGGGCAGGGACGGATGTCGCGATCGCCTCCGCCGGGGTGATCCTGGCCGGCGACGACCCCCGGGCGGTGGTGTCGGTGATCACCCTGTCGAGGGCCGGCTACCGGAAGATGGCGCAGAACCTGTGGTGGGCCGCCGGCTACAACCTCGTCGCCGTGCCGCTGGCGGCGGGGGTGCTGGCACCGGTCGGTTTCGTCCTGCCGATGTCGGTCGGTGCGATCCTCATGTCTGCCTCGACCGTGGTGGTCGCCCTCAATGCGCAGCTGTTGCGGCGGGTGGATCTCGACCCGGAATCGGTCCCGGGTCGGCCGTGAGCCGATACCACCGCCAGGGGCGGCCGATCCACCGAGCTCCGTCGACCCGCGGCGTGGTCGGCCGGCCCCTGGTGGTCGTCCGGGCTCACCGGCTCGTTCGCCCGGCCCTCGGCAGGGCGTGGGCGACGGCCGCCAACACCGGCAGCGCCTGCTCGACCCAGGCACCCAGCCGGGCCTCGAAGGTCCCGTCGGCGAACCACGAGTCCTCCGCGACCAGCGCGGCGGTCGGGGTGGTCGCGCCGAGTTCCAGCAGCAGCGGGCGCAGGTGCAGGTCCGCGGCCAGCGTGTGACCCGGGGCACCGACCACCTGGAAGGGCACGGCCACCGTGCTGACCCACGAGTCCCGACCCGACAGGTCGAGCAGCGCCTTGAGCAGCCCGGTGTAGGCCCCGCGGAAGGTCGGGGTGGTGACCACCACGATGTCGGCGTCGGCGACCCGATCCACCCGCGCGGCGACGGCCTGCGACGCGGGACCGAAGACGTCCGCAGCGACCTCGGCGCCGATCAGGTCGGTTCCCCGTTCCGCGAGGACACCGGCAGTATTGAGCGCGTCGACGATGGCGTCGGCCACGGTGAGCGCGGCCTTCTCGGTCCGCGATCCGGCCCGCGGATGGCCGACCAGGGCGGCGACGGCCAGCGGGGCGTACGTCGTGGGGCGTGCGGGGAGAGTGGTGCCCGCGGCAGCGTTTTCGGTCATCGGGATCCTCGACAGGGACGGTGTGGCGCCGAGACGGATGCGTCGGCGACGCCAATCTATAAGTTGACTGAAAGTACTACAACATCCGGAGTTGGGTCGGTCCGGGTGTCGCGGCCGGAACGCGGTGGTCCGCCAGCGCGGCGAGGAAGGCCTCCAGGGTGGCGGAGAAGCGGTCGGTGGCCGATGCGTGCAGGCGCACCTGTGCAGGGGAGGCGGGCCCGCCGGTGGTCCGCTCGAGTTGGGCGTCGGTGACCAGATGGGCCCCGACGACGTGCCTCGCACCCAGGGCCTGCAGGATCGGGCGCAGTGCGTAGTCCAGGGCCAGTGCGTGGGCGAGCGACCCGCCGGTGCCCAGCGGCAGCACGGCCTTCCCGGCCAGCGCGGTCCGTGGTAGCAGGTCGAACCAGGCCTTGAGGATGCCCGCGATCGACGCGTGGTAGATCGGCGTGGTGACCACCACCCCCTCGGCGCGGGCGAGGACGTCGACCGAGTCGCGGATCGCCTGATGGGTGGCGTCGGCGTGCACGAGCGCGTCCGCCGGCAGGTCCCGGATGTCCAGGTAGGCGACGGGGAAGCCCCGGCCGACGAGGGTGCGGCCGACGACGCGGGAGAGACCGGCACTGCGTGAGGTCGACGAAGGGCTCCCGGAGACGATCAGGATGCGAGTCACGGACGGACCTTCCCAGGAGATATCATCATCGCTTAATCACTATCAAACATATGGTGATTGAGCAACGGTCGTCCCGCCTCACGGGCCGAGGGCCCGGGACCGTCCCGCCCGGGACCTTCCTCCCTACCAGCGCACCCGAAGCCCGGGCTCCGCCAGGGCCAGCA
The DNA here is from genome assembly GCA_964528755.1 of uncultured Propionibacteriaceae bacterium. Classification (GTDB taxonomy): domain Bacteria; phylum Actinomycetota; class Actinomycetes; order Propionibacteriales; family Propionibacteriaceae; genus Raineyella. The sequence goes on along the minus strand of CAZGWN010000001.1, from coordinate 143,470 downwards.
CCCGCTCGTCGCCGAAGGGTTCGAGCAGTCCGCGGACCCCGTGGCCCAACTCGGGCACGGCGGCGAGCGGACCACGGTACGGGCGCGGAGAGGGGCGCCAGAGCGGCGCCTCCGCCGACAGGCCGGCCAGCTCGCGGGCCCGGCCGAGAGCGGTGCCCCGGTCGCCGAGTCGGTCGATCAGGCCGTTGGCGGCGGCGTCGACGCCGCTCCAGATCCGGCCCTGCCCCAGCGCGTCGATCTCGTCGGTGTCGCGGCCCCGGCCGGCGGCGACCTCGGCGACGAACCGGGCGTACACGTCATTGATGGTGGCCCGGATCCATGCACGGTCCTCGTCGGAGAACTCCCGCGAGGCCGAGAAGATCAGAGCCCGGTCGTCGCCGACCCGGTCGGCGTTGATGCCGTGGCGGGCGAACAGCTCGCGCAGCACCGGCCGGCCGACGATGACGCCGATCGACCCGGTCAGGGTGAAGGGACTGGCGACGATCTCGGCGGCCCGGCAGCCGACGTAGTAGCCGCCCGAGGCGGCGACGTTCTCGAAGGACGCCACCACCGGCACCTGCGCGGTGGCGATCTCTCGGCTGATCAGGTCCGAGGCAGTGGCCGACCCGCCGCCGGAGTCCACCGACACGACGATGGCGCGGGTGTGCTTGTCGGCCTTCGCGGCCCGCAGTTGCGCCACGATCGTGTCCGAGCCGGCGACCTGCGGCGAGAACGGGGTCGCGGGGCGGCTCAGCCCGGTGGTGATCATGCCGTCGATGCGCACCTCGGCGATCCGGTCGGATCCGGAGGCCCGGCGGATGAACGAGAACGAGCGGGTGCCGGCCCGCTCGACCTTCGGCAGCACGTACTCGACGGCGGACAGCCGGGCGTTCGGATCGATCCGGACGATCTCGTCGTCGTACGCCACCCGGTTGATCACGCCGCGTTCGGCGGCCTGCTCCGCGCTGACGATGTCGGAGCCGAGCCAGCCGGCGACCTGGTCGGGGTCGAGCCCGCGGGCGGCGGCCACGGCGGCGACCCACTGGCCGCGCGCCGCCTCCACCCACGCGCCGAGTTGCTCGCGGTCGGCGTCGCCCATGTGGTCGTCGGTGAGCGGGGCCAGTGCCGACTTGTAGCGGCCGATCCGCTCCGTCTCGAAACCGATGCCGAGGTCGCGCAGGAAGGCGCCCAGGTAGGTCTGTTCGGTGGCCGGGCCGGCCAGGTGGACCGCGGCCGACGGCGGGGAGACGATCTCGTGCGCCGCCCGGGTGAGCAGCAGGGTGGCCGCCCCGATCGAGGAGAGATAGGCGACGACGTGTTTGTGGCCTGCCAGTTCACCGATCAGCCGGGCGATCGTGTCGAGACGGGCGGTGCCGGCCGGCAGCTCGCCGACCCGGAGCAGGACATTACCCACCCGGTCGGTGGCGGCGAGCCGCTCCAGCTTGTTCTGCAGGGCTTCCAGGGTTTCGGTGCCGGCGAGCAGGTGGCGCAGGCCCGCGGTGGCCTGGTCGGGATAGGCGCCGCGCAGGTCGACCACGGCCCAGTCCGGCCGGGGTCCCTTCTGCGGGCGGGCTGCATCGGCGAGCGTACGGACGGCGGACGCGAGACGATCGGACATGTCGGCCATGGGGCCAGCGTACGGGTCGGGGGCAACCCGCCCCTCACCCTGTTGTCGAAGTGGTGGGCACCGACACGGTCGGCACCAGGTCCCGCAGCCTGCGCGGTCCCAGCCGGTTCACCGGGCTCGCGCCCCCTTCGACCGACTTGCGGATCCGCGGCAGGTGCCCGACCAGGTCCCGCAGATCCGGGCCCTGCCCGTCCAGGGCCACCTCCACCGGTGCGCCCGGGCCGACGGCGTACGTCTCCCCGCGAACGACCACGTCGAGCCCGTCGCCCTCCCGCAGGGTCAGCGTCATCGACGCCGGGCGGACCAGGACCTCCAGCCGCTGCCCGTGCAGGGTGATCCGGAACCCGAGCGATTCCCACTCCTCGGGCAGCCGTGGGTCGAAGGTCGGGGTGCCGTCGACCATCCGCAGCCCCCCGAAACCGGCGACCAGGGCGCTCCAGGTGCCCGCGGCCGAGGCGATGTGCGTACCGTCGCCGGTGTTGGTGTGCAGGTCGGCGATGTCGACGTACAGGCCCGTGAGGAAGTAGTTCATCGCCATCGACCGGTGCCCGACCTGCGCGGCGACGATCGCCTGCACGACCGCGGACAGTGTCGAGTCGCCGGTGGTGATCGGGTCGTAGTACTCGAAGTCGGCCAGCACCTCCTCGGCCGAGAACTCCTCGGCGCGCAGGTAGAGGGCGAACACGACGTCGGCCTGTTTGAGCACCTGGTGCCGGTAGATCACCAGCGGGTGGTAGTGCAGCAGCAGCGGGAAGTGGTCCGCCGGGGTGTGCGACAGGTCCCAGACCTCGCGGGGCAGGAACTGGTCGTCCTGCGGATGGATTCCCAACTTGGCGTCGTAGGGGATGTACATCCCGTCCGCGCAGCGTTCCCACTCGCCGATTTCTCCGGCCCGCAGGCCGGTGGCCCGGACCAGCAGGTCGTACGCGTCCGGGGCGATCGCGGCCATCTCCTTGACCACCGAGGCGGCGTAGCGCAGGTTCGCCCGGGCCATCACGTTGGTGTAGAAGTTGTTGTTCACCACCGTGGTGTACTCGTCGGGGCCGGTCACGCCGTGGATCTCGAACCGCGCGGAGCCGTCCCGCCCCGGGCCGGCGGGAACCTCGCGCCAGAAGCCCAGATCGGCCCACATCCGGGCCGTCTCGACCAGCACCGGTGCCGCGTTGTGGTGCAGGAACTCGCGATCGTGGGTGACCGTGGCGTACGTCCGGATGGCCTGGGCGATGTCGGCGTCGATGTGGTACTGGGCGGTGCCCGAGGCATAGTTGGCCGACGCCTCGTCGCCGCCGATGGTCCGCCACGGGAACAGCGCGCCGGCGACAGTCAGTTCCTCGGCGCGGCGACGGGCCTGTGGCAACGTACGGACCCGGAACAGCAGGGCGTTGCGGGCGAGCTCGGGGTTGGTCAGCGCCAGCAGCGGGACGACGTACGCCTCCGAGTCCCAGAAGTAGTGACCCTCGTAGCCGGTGCCGGTCAGACCCTTCGCCGGGATGCCGGCTCCGTCGGCGCTGCCGGCTGCCTGGGCGACCTGGTAGAGGCACCAGCGAACCGCCTGCTGGACCGCGGGTCGCCCGCCGATCGTCACATCGGTCCGTGCCCACCAGTCGTCCAGCCACGCGCGCTGGTCGCGGGCGTACGCCGCACGTCCCCGGACCCTGACCCGGTCGAGCGTCCGCCCGACCCGGTCGGCGAGTTCCTCGGCCGGCACGCCGTCGGCCGTGTGGTAGCTGACGGCCTTGGTGATCAGGGTCGGCTCACCGCGGCGGGCCCGGACGTGGAAGACGGCACGGGCGCGGTCGGGGGTGATGTCGTGGGCGTCCAGATGGAGGTTTGCAGTGCTGATGGCGTGCTCGGCGCCGACGGCCAGGGTCATGCCGGAGTGGTGGCAGTGATAGCCGAGAAGCAGCCGGTCCCCGTCGGCGCGGTGCAGATCGGGGTCGAGGGGCCGCCGGCCGAACCTGCGGCTTCGGCGGGGGTCATCGCCGTCGGGACCGGGCGTCCGGGAGGGATCCGGGATGTCGGATGCCGGCGCCGATGGGTCGCGACGGTGGAGCACCTGCGAGGAGACGATGACGGACGCATCGTTGTCGAGGACGGTCACCTCCAGCGTCAGCAGCGCCAGATGCCGCTCGGCGAAGGGCACCATCCGCGTGGTCCGGACCACCACCCGCTTGCCGGCGGGCGTCCGCCAGACCAGCTCGCGGGTGAGCATCCCGCGACGGAAGTCCAGGGCCCGCTCGTAGGAGAGGAGATCGGCGGTGGACACGCGCAGCGGCTCGTCGTCGACGTAGAGCCGGATCAGCGTCGCATCCGGCACCCCGATCATCGTCTGGCCCACCCGGGCGAAGCCGTAGGCGTCCTCGGCGTGGCGGATCGGCCAGGTCTCGTGGAACCCGTTGACGAACGTGCCGGGGGCATACGTGTCGCGGCCCTCCTCGGGGGTGCCGCGGATGCCGAGATAGCCGTTGGCGACCGCAAAAAGCGTCTCGGTGCGCCCCAGATCCCCCGGATCCGGTCGGGGAACCGCAGCCAGGGGAATCCGCTCGACCAACCGCCACTGGTCCAGCGGGAAGCGCAGGCGGTCCAGCGGATCGCGGTGCAGGTCGTCCAGAAGCATGGGCGTCTCCTCCGCCACGTCCGCCGCGCGGAACCGCCGGCTCGGGCCGATCCGTTCCGCTCGCACCATTGTTGCACCGGGCGCCGCGCCGGGGTCGTCGAGCCGGCCGGTTCGGGGGCGTCCCCGAGTTGGTGGATCCGGCATAGAATCCGGGCGTGGCGGCCAGGTTCCACGACGTAGCGCAGCAGATTCAGGCCAGGATCGCCCGCGGGGACTATCCGGTCGGGTCGGCGCTGCCCAGCGCCTCGCAGCTCGCCCGTGAGTTCGGGGTTGCCCGCGGCACCATCCAGCGGGGCCTGGAGGAACTCGAATCCGAACTGCGCCTGATCACCCATCGCGGCAACCGGTGGCTCGTGCATGAGGCGACCCACCCGCAGAGTGTCACGGTGCTGCGGTCGTTCGGGCAGTGGGCGCTGGCTGTCGGGCTGCGTCCCGAGGGACTCGTCCTGACCAAGTCGTACGGCCGCGCCAGCCAGGTCGAGGCCCGCCAGCTCGCGATCCGCCCGATGGACCGGGTGCTGCGGGTGGTCCGGGTGCGCTCGCTCAACGGCCGGCGGGTGATGGTGGAACGGACCACCTACGCCGGCTGGTTGGCCGATGCGGTCGACGCCCTGCCGCCTGACGCGCCCTCGATCATGACGGCCGTGTCGCACGAGCACGGCATCGAGTACGGGCATGCCGAGCAGCAGATCTTCGCCGTCGCGGCCGATGCGCAGGACTCGCGGATCCTCGGGGTGGCCGGCGGCACGCCGCTGCTGCGGGTGATGCGGACCGCGTACTCCGACCGCGGTCGCGGGCTGGAGTACAGCGACGACCGGTACCTGTCGTCAGCCGTGTCGTTCACGCTGTCATCGTCCTCACCCGCGGCGGCGGGACCGGTGCTGTAGGGGCGGGGGTTCTTCGGGCGACGGGCGGGCCTCGGGCCACATCCGCCGGCCCCGAGGTTGTCGTGTCCCCTGTTTCGCCCCCTGGATCCTCCGCCACCTGGCCCCGCGGAGGCCTGGCCGGCCCGACGGGCCGGGTCCGACAGGGGCGAGGTCGACAAACCCGGCACCTCAACCGCCCCTGCAGGGGGATGACGTCCCCCCGTCTTGGATCAGGTACCGGGTTTGTCGAGTGGTCGGTCGACAAACCCGGTACCTGATCCAAAATCCCGGCACCCCAACCGCCCCGAACCCCCGCTGACACCCCGGCTTTCTCCACCGACACGCCGAGCCGACCGCCAGTGAAGTCTCCTCCGAAGACCGACGCCGAACCATTACTCTGCTCCCATGACGGTCGGTCAGGCACTCCTCGGATTCGCGGTCGTGGCGGGCCTGCTCACGATCATCCCCGGCATCGACACAGCTTTGGTGCTGCGCAGTGCGGTGGGGCGATCCCGCGGCTATGCCGTGGCGACGGCACTCGGCATCCAGACCGGCGTGGTGGTGTGGGGCATGGCCGCGGCGGTGGGGGCCACGGCGGTCCTCGCCGCGTCGGCGACCGCCTACCGGGTCCTCAGCCTTGTCGGCGCGGTCTACCTCGTGTGGATGGGCTGTTCCATGCTCGCCCGGAGTTTCCGGCGTGGCGTGGCGACCGAGGCGGAGGTTCCGGGGCCGCGTGGCGGCGCACTGCGCGGCTGGGGAACCGGCGTCATGACGAACCTCCTCAACCCGAAGGTCGGCGTCTTCTATCTCGCGATGATTCCGCAGTTTCTTCCGGCGGGTGTGCCTCCGCTGATCATGGGTGTGGCACTGGCCCTCGTGCATTGCCTGCTCGGGCTGATCTGGTTCCTCGGACTCATCGGTCTCGGGTCGGCGCTGGGGTCCCGGCTTCGTACGCCGCGGTTCACCCGCTGGCTCGACCGTGTCACCGGGGGCGTGCTGCTGGCCTTCGGGACTCGGCTGGTGTTCGAACAGCGGGGGTAGGGGCGGGCACCGAGCCCGGCCGCCTCAGCCCTCCGGCGCCGCGGCCGCGAGCGCTGCCCCTCGCCCGGTCGGCATCGGCTCACCGGGCCGGACTCCCCACCCGGGCCCGACGGTCCATGCCAGCGCGCGGAACCTGTATCCCCCGGTGGACCCGAACGTGTCAGCCCGGTGGGCTACCGTGCCGATACGGCCGGGCGACCGGCGGGTCGGCGATACGGGGGAGGACGACATGAGTGCGGGCGCCGAGGAGCGGGCCGAGGTGACGACGGACGAGCCACGCGCCGCCGGGTCGGTCGGCGAGTCGCGAGACCCCGGGGTCACTTCCCCGGCATGGCAGCACATCTCGGCGCGGATCACGGAGGCGTCCTGGTTCCAGGCCCTCATCATCGGCGTGATTGTCGCCAATGCCACCACCATCGGGGCCGCGACCTACCCGATCGGCGCCCGGGCCATGCGGGTGCTCGGCGTTCTCGACGCCGTCTTCCTGGCCGTCTACGTGGTGGAGATCGTGCTGCGACTGGCGACGGTGGGCTTCTCCCCGCGGGTCTTCGCCCGGCGTGGCTGGAACGTCTTCGACTTCCTCGTCGTCCTGGTGAGCCTGATGCCGGGAATCTCCACCAGCACCACGGTGCTGCGGCTCGTCCGCTTGCTGCGGGTCTCCCGGCTGATCCGGGTGATGCCCGACGTGCGGGTCCTGCTGGACGGGCTGCGCCGTGCCGCGGGTCCGGCGGCCAGTCTGCTGGCGCTGATCACGCTGATGGTCTACCTGTACGGGGTGCTGGGGTGGATCCTGTTCGCCGGTCGCACCCCACCCGACATGCCGCAGTACTTCGCCAACATCGGCGAATCCATGATCACCCTCGTCGAGCTCCTCACCCTCGAGGGCTGGAACTCGACGATGCACGACCTCCGTCAGGTCCACCCACTGGCGCTGCTGTACGTCCTGAGTTTCCTGGTCGTCGGGACCTACATCGTGGTCAACCTTGTCGTCGGCGTGGTGATCAACAGCCTCGATGATGCCTACACGTCACGGGACCGGGCCCGCCGCGCCTCCGAGCTGGCGACCGACGGGTTCTCCGTGGAGGACAAGGTCGACCAGATCACCCGGATCGCCCGCGAACTCGAGCTGGAGATGGCGGCGCTGCGGGAGCGGGCCGAGACCGGCCGGCTGGACGACGCCAGCAGGCTGCCGGCCAATCCGCTGGACACGGACGGGATCCGGTGAGACACATGTCACAGCAGTGTCTTGGGTGGTGGTCCGGCGCGGTGCTTCACTGGACTACGGGCAGGTCGGCACGCACTGCCAACACGACCGAGGGGACGGGACAGACGCCGTGAGCTGGAACCAACCGCAGCCGCCCGCCGACGGGCACGGCACGGGCGGCGTGCCGCGGCCCCCGATGCCGGGGCCCCCGGTCCCGGGGCCGTCCATCCCCGGCCCGTCGATCCCCGGCTCGCCGGCATCGTCGGGGTCGTGGGGCGCGCCGACCATGCCCGCGTCGACCGCCCCGGACCCGGGCGCCACCGCGATCCGCCGGACGAACCCTCAGGGCAGCGGCCGGCCCGGCAGATCCGGGAGCATCATCCCCGCCGGTCCGCCGATGCTCTGGCTGCAAGTCGCCTCGGCCCTCGTCATCGCGGGGCTGGTCGTGTTCGCGGTGGCCCGGGGCGCCACCCTCGGACTGGTCGGCTGGATCCTCGCCGGGCCGTTGGCGATCGGGGCGCTGGCCGGGTACACGGTGGCGGACGGGCGCCGCCGGCTCGACGGGTGGTATGCGCCCAGCCTCCTCGCCGAGTGGCAGCGCCGGATGACAATCGTCGCCGCGCTGGTCGTCGTCGCGCTCAACGCGTGGCGGATCGCCGACGACGTGGCGCGAGGGGTGTGGACGTGAGACCTCTGCGCTCCGCCCTGGCCACCCTGGGCGCTCTCCTGCTCGTCCTGGCGGCGGGCACCACCTCGGCGCGCGCCGCGGACGACCCGAACGCCGAGGCCATCCGCCGGATCGGCGCCTGCATGAGCGGCGGCGGGCACGGCGACATGCTCATCCTGCTCGACCGTTCCGGCTCGCTCGCCGACACCGATCCGGTCGACGCGCGGGTCGATGCGGCCCGCTATCTCGTCGGCCAGATGGCCACCTTCGCCGGCCAGGCCGGCTGGCAGGTGGATGTTGCCGTCGCCGGATTCGACACCCAGTACCAGCGGACCCTCGACTGGACCCCGGTCACCGCCGACTCCCGCGACACCATCGACGCGGCGCTCGACGACTTCCGCGATCAGGACGCCGGCGTCGACACCGACTACTGGAACGCCCTGGCAGGGGCCCGCCGGGAGCTGTCGGCCCGCACCGCGACCGACGTGACGCACTGCCAGTTCCTCGTCTGGTTCACCGACGGGGAGTACAACCTCAACGTTCGCCCCGACTCCTCGGCGCTGCGCCGGTGGGGCGGGGAAAAGCCGTACGCCTCCGGCAACACGCTCGGGTCCCGGGACGCCGTCGACGAGGCCCTCCGGGCCGGGCGTACGGACCTGTGCCGGGGCGGGGGCGTCGCCGACCAGTTGCGTGCCCAGGGGATCGTCACCCTCGCCGTGGGGTTGTCCGCGGGCACCGACAAACCGGACTTCACCCTGCTGCGCGGGCTGGCGACCGGCCAGGGCACCGCCTGCGGGGAGCTCACCGACCCCGCCCCGGGCGCGTTCTACACCGCCGCAGACCTCGACGGCATGTTCCAGGCCTTCGACCAGTTCTCCATCCCGGGGCAGGTGCCGACCACGCGCGAGGGCGGCATCTGCGTCCGAAAGGTCTGTCCCGAGGGCAGTCACCAGTTCGTCCTCGACGGCGGGATCGGCGGTGTGCACATCCTCGCCACCACCGGCGCGGTCGGCCAGTGGATCGTGCTCACCGACCCGAGCGGGCGCACCCAGGAGGTGCGGCCCGGATCGACGGACCCGACGACCACCGACCTGTCCGGTGGCAGGCTCACCGCCACCTGGCTGTCGGACCGGTCCGTGTCGATCGATCTCACCCGCGTTCGCGACGACGGCTGGGCCGGCCCGTGGAAGGTCACCTTCCTGGCCGAGAGCAGCCCGACGGGCACCTCGCGGTCCAGCATCCGGCTGTACGGCGACCTGACCCCGGTCTGGATCGGCGCCGACTCCGCCCGGTGGTACACCGGCACCGCCGGCCCTCCCCTGACCTTCGAACTGCGCCGTCGCGACGGGTCGGCGGTCGACCTGGCCCGCGCCTCCCGCCGTACGACGCTGAGCGCCGACCTCATCCGCGCCGACGGCACCACCCTGCCGATCGCCACCGACATCGCCAAGGACGACATCGGCAAGCCCGTGACGGTCGATCTGACCGATGTTGCGCCCGGGCCGGCGACGCTGCGACTGACCCTGGACGTGACCACGGATGCGTGGACCGGCGACGGCGAGACGGTTGCCGGGACCAACCTCGAGCCGCAGACCGCCGACTACCCGGTGACCCTTCTGCCACCCGCCGACTACCCGCAGCTGCCCCCGAAGGTGTCGTTCGGTTCGGTCGAGACCCTCGATCCGATCACCCTCGACGTGCCGATCACCGGCGACGGCTGCGTCTGGCTGGACGGCGAGGCCGCGCCCACCTCGCTGCCCGAGGGGACGGGGTCCGTACGGGTGACGTCTCCGGTCGCCGACCAGGCCGGCTGTGTGAGCGGCGCGCTGCCCCTGACCGCCACCGCCGACGCACTCGGCAACGGTCTGGCCAGCGGCACCCTGACCGTGTTGGCCCTCCCCGCCGGACAGAGCCCGTCCGGGGCTGCGCAGGCGGTCGCGGTGCCCGTGGCGTACGAGCTGGAGATGCGCCGGCCCGCCGATGTCGCCGTGCTGGGTGGGGTGCTGATCGGGGTCACCCTGCTCGGTGTCGCCATCCCCCTCGGCCTGCTCTATCTGGTGAAGTGGCTCACCGCCCGGATCCCGGGGACCGCGGTCGTCGCCGGGTCCCTCCGGGGCCAGGTCACCGACGAGGCCTCCTTCCTCGACGCGGGAGTGCCGCTGCGAATGGACCAGTTGCACACGGTCGTCCTGGCCGGCACCGACCGGCGCCGGATCGCCGTCGACGGCAAGGTGCTGCGTGCCCGGGTCGGCCTGTCGCCGACCGAGCCCGGCCACGTCGTGGTGGACCAGCCCGGCCCGGGCGCGGGCAGCACCCGCCCGGCGACCGTACGGGGCCGGGCCCGGCTGCCGCTGGCCGTCCAGGGCAGTTGGAGTGTCGGCCTCGACCCGGCCGATCCGCGCCGTGGCGACGTCACGGTGAGCTTCTTCACCTCCCCGGGGGCACCCGGGTGGGCCGAGCTGACCGACGACTGCCGGCGACGGGTCCGCGAGGTGGTCGCAGCGCTGCGCGCCGGCCTGCCACCGGTCGATCCCGCGGCCGGCCGTACGCCCGGGCCGCCGGCCGCAGCCCCGGGCGCGACCCGGGCCGCCCCTCCGGACTCCTGGTGAGCGCTGATGGGCCCGATGAACCCCGACCCCGATGAAAGGCTGAACCCGCATGCGTAGATTCCTGGTGGTGGGCTGTGGCGGCTCCGGCGGGCGGACCGTTCGGCTGCTGATCGACCAGCTCCGCGCCGACTTCCGGGCACGCGGATGGGGCAACCTTCCGGCCGCCTGGCAGTTCGTGCACATCGACGTACCGGTCGAACCCGACGCCGGACCCGACCCGCTGGGCACCGTCCGGGACCTGGGCGGGCACTACCTGTCGTTCAGCTCCGCCTCCAACACGTACCAGGCGACCAGCCTCAACGTGGAGAGCCAGTTGCGTCAGCGCGGCGGGTCCTACGCCCCGCTGCTCGGCTGGGCGCCGCGGGACCGCAGCCGCGCCAACGGGATCCCGGTGACCGACGGGGCCGGGCAATACCGGGCGGTGGGCCGGATGCTGACCCTGCCCCGGCTCGGCCAGTTGCGCGAAGTGCTGGTCGACGCCCAGGCGCGGACCGTCGCACCGGGCGCCTGGGGCGGCGTACCGGCGGATCTGCAGGGACTGGACTCCGAGGTCGTGGTGCCGATCGTCATCGCCTCGATGGCGGGCGGGTCGGGCGCGTCCATGTTCCTCGACGTGTGCCGGATCCTCGGCCAACTGCCCGGCGTGAAGCCGCAGAACATCGGTTGCTTCCTCTACACCGCCGACGTCTTCGCCGAGCTGCCGCCCGACGCGCGGGCCAACGTCGAGGGCAACGCGATGGGCGCGTTGGCCGAGATCATCAGTGCCATCTCCCGGCTGTCGGAGCCCGGCGACCTGGACACCCTGGTCGGGCTCGGGCTGGGCCGGCCGCACGAGGGCGAGCCGCCGTTCGCCCGGGTGCTGCCGATCGGCCGGCGGATCGGCGGGGCCGGCGCATTCTTCGGCGATGGCACTGCCGACGGTGTGTACCGGGGCGTCGCCCGCGCGCTGGCCGGGGTGATGGGTTCGGAGGCGGCCTCCAGCCAGTACGTCGCCTACTTCCTCGGCAACCCGCTTCCCCTGACCACCTCCTCCGACCGGTTCGGTTGGCGGATCCCTGACGCCGACCTGCCCTTCGGGTCGCTGGGCTTCGCCAGCCTCAGCCTCGGCCGGGACCGCTACCTCGACTACGCGGCGCAACGGATCTCCCGTGCCGGCGTCGACCATCTCGTCGAGGGCCACCTCAATCCGACCAGCCAGTTGCCCGGCACCGACCAACTGCGCATCCTGCTGGACAACCAGTGGGGTGTCAGCGTGCAGGCGGTCGGCCTGCCGCTGGCCGGGCAGACCGTGCCCGAGTGGTTCGGCACCGTCGCCTACCCGCGGCCACAATGGGAGGCGGCGGCCCGCGAGGCGCTCGCCCCCGTGACGGCGATCATCGGCAACGTCGGCCAGGCACCCGCTGCCGCGTGGCTGTCCGCGGTCCAGGCCGGCATCGGGACCGTACGCCAGCACGTCGCCGGCACCCTGGAACAGGCGGCGTACGCGTGGGCGGAGGCCTGGGCCGGACTGCTGGAGGCGGCGGCGCGGGCCGAGTTCGTCCGCGCGGTGGCGGCCTTCGGCCTGCCGTACGGACGCGAACTGATGGCCCGGTTGCGGCTGTACGCCGACGTGATCATCGGGCAGATGCACACCGCCGGGCTCGGCACCGACGCGATCGACCCGGTCGGCGTCGACCCGGCGCTCGTCGGCCAGGCCCAGGCACTGGGTCGCCACAGTGTCGGTGCCGACCACCCGCTCGGCCAGGAGTTGGGCCGCAGCCTGACCGAATCCGCCGAACGCCGACTGCGGCACTCCGCGGCCCGGTACGGCGCCGAGGTGCTGCGCGAGCTGTCCGCCGATGTGCTCGCAGCCCTCCAACGGACCGCCGACGACACCCTGCGCTACCTGGAGACCGAGCGGGCCCGCGGCGGATCCGGGGCCGGCCTGGCCCAGCTCCACTCGGTGCGCTACAACGACTGGCCCGACGAGTCGGACCGGGTGCCGCGACGGTTCACCCACGCGGAGAACGAGGTGCTGCTGACCACTGCCGACGACTTCCCCCAGCAGTACCGGGCCGATGTGACCGCCATGGGCCTGGGCTCCTCCGGCGCGGGGGGACTGGGCTCCTCCGGCGTCGGGGGCCCGGTCGCCCCCGCGGCCCCCGGAGTCAGCTACGGAGAGGCCCTGGCGCGGCTGCGGACCGAGGTGCTGCAGGGGCAGTGGCGGACCGCAGGGTCGACCCGGACCGAGGAGGTGCTCACCCAGCGGAGCCATTGGCGGCCCTCGGTGCTGCCGCGGTCGGCGGTCGACGGGATGCCCACGCCCGAGGCACGGCCGGCGTACTCCTTGCGCCTCTCCCCGGCCGACCTCAACCGGCGTGCCCACGACCGGCTCGCCGCGCCGGGCGACGCCTTCGCCCGATTCGCCGGCCAGTCGATCGGCGAGTACCTCGACGACCCGGCCGTGGCCGCGGTCGACCGGATGGCGCGGCAGGAACGATTCGTGGCGCTTTTCGTCGATGCGCTGGCCAAGGCCCGCCCGGTCGTCGGACTCGACGACCGGATGGTGCAGCGGTTGCATCCCGGCCGCACCATCGCGTACCTCTACTCCTTCAGCGAGATCCCCCTCGACCCGCGCCACCCCGTCGTCGGGGAGATCGAGCGGCGGCTGCGCGGGATGACCGAGGTGCGCCAGGAGAGCACCCTGCAGAACTTCGCCCGTTCCCTGGCCGGCGGTTCCTCGACCGCCGGCCGGATCAGCGTGCTCGGCTCGTACGAGAAGGTCAGCCCGCTGTGCTACTCGTCGCTGCTGGAGCCGATCAAACAGCGCTGGGACTCCTCCTCGACCAAGGAGCAGCGCAACCTGTGGCAGTGGAAGCGGACCCGCCCGCTGTGTTCGGCGCTGTCGATGTCGGACGACGAGGCCATCAGCCTGATCGCCGGCTGGTACCTCGGTCGGCTCGTCGGCCTGGTCCGCGACGGGCGGCCGCCGGAGGTGTGCACGCCCGCGGGCTGGCTGTCCTTCGGTCAACTGCTGGAGTCGGAGGAGGCCAGCGCGCGCAGCTCCTGGGACGTGCTGCCCGCCGTGCTGATGTCGCACGTGTGGGCGGTGGTGCGGTGCTCGGGCGACCCCGACCTGCGGTCCCTGGCACCGTACGAGGCACTGCGTCATCTGGTCGACACCAGCGAGACGAACCAGGCGGTCCCGGCGCCGGACCAGACCACCGGGGCGCGTCTGCTGCAGCAGGCCTTCGCCGACGAGCCGCTGAGCTTGGGCGGGCGGGCGCTGACCGGTGACCCCTTGTCGCCGGTACTGGCCGGCGCCGAGCCGGAGCCGCCCGGGACGGCCGCGTGGTCGGACCCGCTCGCTCCGACTCCCACCCCGATCCCGGCGGGAGCCCCACCGATGGCCGTCGCCAGGCACCGCGCGACCCGCGCCTGGATCGACGCGCTGCGGGAGCGGGCCCTGTCGAGCGGCTATCTGCGCGACGGCCGGCCGTGGGTGGGGACGGTCGAGGCGTTGCAGCAGGCGCCGCTGGAGGCCGAGTTGCTGCCGCTGGTGGTCCCGGCGCTCGACCACCTGGCCGCGCTGGCCGATGCCGGGTTGGCGCTCTCCGCGTTGCGCGGCAACCCACTGGAGGGAGGACGCGGCGATGACGTCTGGCACTGAACCGACGTCTGGCACTGAACCCATGGCGGTGCCGCGGCGCGGCGGCGAGGCAGCGACGATCATCGCGGCCCGGCGGCCGCTGGTCGACGAACTGCGCGCGATGTTGCGCGACTGGCGCGCCCTGGGAGTGATCGGTCCGGTGCGGGTGGTCGACCTGGACAGCCGGCGTACGGGCGCCGGGGAGGTCCCCGCCACGATCCTCGACGCCGTCCCGGCCCGGATCGGGGTCCTCCAGGACGACCTGGCCAGGACCGCCGTCGACCGGGTCCGGCTGTGCCTGGTCGGGGGCATCGACCGCCTCGGCGACGTCGTCGATCCGACCGGCGCGGCAGGACTGCTCGCCGCCGTCCGCGACACCGTCCCGCGCGCCCACGTCGTCCAGGTTCACCTCGTCGTCGGATCGCCCGGCGGGGAATGGGCCGGGCGCATCCGCCCGATGCACGGATGGACGACCCTGGCCCTGTCGCCGGAGGAGGCCCAGTCGCCCGAGCAGGGCGCGGCACCGCTGACGGCAGGCTTCGAAGACCCGCGCTGGCTCGCCCAGGTGGCCGGTGCGGCCTGTTCGTTGCTCGGCCTGTGGCGCGGCCAGCACGGCAGTGTGCTCGACGACCGTCCCGGTCCCGCAGGTCGGCTCGTGGTGCCGGTCCGGACCTTCAGCCGCTCCCTGGTCGCCACCCCGGTGGAGCAGGCGCTGGAGGAGCGGCTGCTCACCTTCGGCCGGCGCTATCCGGCGCCGCGGGTCGACCGGACCTCGGCGGTCCTCGTCGATGACGAGGTCCGCGTCGCCACCGACATGGCCGAGGCCCTCCTCGCCCGCCACGCCGACGTCCTCCCGCGGGCCCGCCATGACCCGGCCCCGATCGCCCCGGTGGACCAGGGGCTGGGGACCGTGCTGGGTCAGTTCTTCCGGTTCCTCGGTGACTCGCTGCGCAACGCGCCGCGCGAGCTCGCCGACACCCTCGTCCGTGAGGTGTCCCGGCGGACCGCCGGCGCGGTGCAGAACGTCGTCTTCGGTGGCGCCGACAGCGGCTACGCGGTCGTCGTCCGCGGCGTCCGCGCCGACGGCTCGGCGGCCGGGTGGGACGAGTTCGAGGCCAGCGTCGACTCCGTCATCCAGCGCGCCGGCGGGTCCGGGCAGACCTCGGTGCCCGGCCCGGATCCGCGGCTGTGGAGCGACTTCGTCGACGGTGCGCTGACCCTGCTGGACGCCGGCAGCCGCAACCCCGACCTTCCCTTCCGCACCGTCGGCGCCCAGCGGGCCATCGTCGCCGGCACCGACCGGGTCGCCCCCGCGCCGGAGGACACCTTCGGGCTGCCGGCACATCTGGCGGCGTTCCTGCCCGGATGGGCGCTCGAGGCCTGCGACGACATCGCGGCGGGCCGGCTCGACCGCGAACTCACCAACGTCGCCCAGACCCAGCCGCAGTTGGCGCAGGAGGTCAGCGTGCAGCGGCAGCGGCTCAACGACTGGCGCCGGGCCGGCGCCGCGTCGTACGCCGGGCACGTCGGCCGTCGGCTGGGCGAGGCCTACCGCGCCACCGTCGGCGAGGTCGACGAGCTCAATCGGCGGATCGCCGGACTGGCCGTCCAGGATCGGGTGCCCGACGACATCGGCACCGGTCAGGATCGGCTGTCCGGCCGACTCAGGCTGCTGACCGGGGTCGGGGCCGTCCTCGTCGTGGCACTGGTCGTGCTGATGGTCGTCGGGGTGATCCCGCCGGTCTGGGGCCTGCCGGGGATCGGGGCCATCCTCGTCGGATGGCTGGCGGCCGGGCTGGGCGGATACCTGCGCACGCAGCAGAAGCTGTACCACTACCTGCACGCCATGCGGCAGGGAGCGGGGGCGATCGAGGTCGCCCAGCAGCACCGGACCGAGGCGCTGGAGGATCTGCGCCGACTGGCCCGCGCCTACCGGCAGTACCTCGACTGGACCCGGGCGCTCAGTGCGTTCCTCCACGCGCCGCTCGGCACCCCCAGCCCGGCGCCGCCACCGCGGCTGCAGGTCGGCCTCGGCCTGCCGCTCAACATCGGGCTCGGCGTTGCCCTGCCCGACCCCGACGGGCTGGAGCGGGTCAGCGAGGCGTGGCGGGACCGGCTGTTCGGGGTCGGCTGGCTGAGCGGACCCTGGGCGGAGTTCCTCGCCGACGTCCCGACCGACCTCGGCCCGGCCCGGCACGCGATCGTGGCCGACCCGACACTCCTGCTGCGCGACCCGCGGGTCAGCGGGTCCGAGCCGATCCTCACCCAGTGGAGCCGGGCCGTCACGGCGGGGGCCGGGACCCGATCCGCCTCCCGCGAGTTCCGCGCCCGGATCGGCGAGTTGACCCGTCAGGACGTCGCCGCCCGTGACCTGCTCCTGGCCCGGGTCCTCGTCCGCGACGCGACGACCGGTGAGACCCGCCAGGAGTCCCGCGACGACTTCCTCGACGGGATCGACCGAGCCCTCGTCGACCGATCCGTGCCCTTCCGGCCCGGCATGTTCTCACCGGACGCCTCGGCACTGGACGTCCGGGAGGTCCGCGACTCCCAGGTCCGCACCCAGGCCTCCGGGCTCGACTCGGCGACCGTGCTCGTCCAGTTCGGCGGGGCGTACGCCCCCGACCAGTTCGCCGGTGCCGCCGCCGAGCCCCCGACCCCGGGCTGGACCCCGGGCCGGCTCTCCGCCGACGAGCCGTTCCACTGAGGGGCCGCGCCATGGGACGTCGGGAACGGATCGCGCGGCTGCGCGAGTGGGCCGCCCACCGGCCCGGGGCGGCGCCGGCCGCCCTGGATCTGGAACTGATCGCGGCGATGGGGATCACCGACCGGCAGGTCGCCGGGCAGGTGCTGTGGCAGACCCCCGAAGCGGTGCTGCGGTCCTGGCCGCAGATCCTCGCCGCCGTATCCGGCGGGGCGTCGTACGCTCCGGAGACCGGCGGGGCGTCGTACGCCCCGGACACCCCGGTCGGGGCGACGGACTCACCGCAGACACCGGTCGGGGCGCACGGCCCGGAGACGCCCGCGCCGGCCCCGAGCCCGGCCGGGCCGGAGGGCGACGACCCCACCCGTACGCTTCCCGCGGTCGCGCCGACCCGTCCGGAGCCGACCGAGCTCCTGGAACGGCTGCGGGCCTGGCGTGCCGCGTCCGTGGCCGACCGCCCCGATCTCGCCGCCCTGAGCGACGCCGACCTGGGCCGGCTCGCCGCCGGTGGCCTCACCGGCCCCGGCCAGGTCCGCGACTTCGCCGTACGGCTGTCGGCGCCGTCGGTGGTGGTAGCCGTCGCCGACGAGATCGCCGCGGTACTCAGCGGGCGGACCGTCGAGCCGGGCACCGGGGACGCCTCGGCCGATACCGCCCCGGCATCGGCCCCCGCCCCGCCGGCACCGCCCGCCGGCTCTCGCGCTGAAGCGGCGCCCGCTCCCACCGAGCCCGCTCCTACCGAGGACGGTCCGTCCGCCGCCGAGGCCGCCTCCCGCGCCACGGCGGTCGGCGGCACCTCGGGCGAGTCCTCGGGTCGGGGCCGGTGGATCGAACCGCCCGGCCAGTTCGCCGACTTCGACTTCGCCCGGGTCGATCCTGACCCGCCCACGCCGCAGCGCCTCCCGATGCTCATCCGGGTCACCCCCGACGGTGTCGCGCTGGGCTGGGCCGTGCCCTCGGCTGGTCCCGCGGACCGGGACCTCCGGGGCGGCGACGTCCGGCTCTTCCGGGTGGTTGCCTCGACGGTCAACTGGCCCAACGCATACCCCGAATCGGGCCGGCTCGTCGGGGTGACCACGGCCACCTCGATTGTCGCGCGGCTGACGCCCGCCGCCGCGGTCACCTACCTGGCCGTGTGGATGCACCGCGGGCCCGACGAGGTCCGCGCCCGGCTGGCCCAGCCCGAACTCGTCGGTGTCGGGCAGGTCATCTGGCCGCCCGAGGACCTGTCGGTCAGCGTCACCCCGGTCGGCCACGTGAGCGCCCGGCTGACCGCCCGGCCCAACTCCACGGTGGTCGTCCAGCGTGGGCCGGCCGGCGGCTCGGTTCGCTATGACGCCGCGTCGGCGTTGCCCGCGGACGCGGTCGGGCCGACCGGGTTCATCGACCGGCATCCGCCGCTGGGCGTCGATGTGGTCTATGCCGCGTACAGCGTGGTCGTGTTGCCCAACCACGTCGAGGTCGTCTCCGACCCGGCGATTGCCCACGCGCGGGTCGTGCCCGACCCGCTCAGCGTCGGGCTGACCGTCGAGCCGAGCGCCACCGACCCCGGTGCGTACGACCTGTCGTGGGTGCGGCCCGACTTCGGCCGGGTCGACGTGTACGTGACCGAGCACCAGCCGCCCACCGGCCTCGGTGACGAGACGCGGACGGCCGAGGTGGTCGAGACCGCCGGACTCGACCGTCACGCGCTGGTCAACTATCCGGTCCGGACGGAAGGCGACCGGGACGTCATCCGCGGCTTCGTGCTCGATCCGGACTGGGTCCGCGGGCACTTCGTCGCCGTCCACCGCATCGCCCCCGAGGCGGTCCGGGTCGGACCCGTGCACGCCGTCGTGCGGCCGCGCCCGCCGGGCTTCCCGCTGCTCATCGAGCGGGTCGACGCGACGCTGGTGACCTTCGCCTGGCCGCGGGGGGTGACCGCCGTGCACGTCTACCAGGGCCCGCGGGGACACGCCGAACTCGATCCCGACCTGACCGAGCCGCTGGTGTCGCTGACCGCCGACGAGTACGAGCGCTACGGCGGGGTCCGGCTGGCAAACCTGCCGTCCAGCGGCTGCACCCTCTACCTGTGCGGGGTGGTCTTCGAGCAGGCCCGCCCGGTCCGCTCCGAGCCGACGGTGGTGGACTACCCCGGGATCGCGCGGCTGTGGTATCGCCTCGAAGCCGTCACCGCGCAGGGCCTCACGCCGTCCCCGGAGGGGGCGCCGGAGGGCTACCGGCTGGTGGTCCGCAGCGACGCGCCACTGCAGAACCTGCCGCTGGTCCTGGTGGCCCACCCGTCGCGCCTGCCGCTGCACCCGCGGGAGGGCCGGATCGTCCACGACCAGGTCGTCTCGCTGCCGCCGCGGGTCGACACCGCACTGGGCTGGCTGCCCGCCGCGCCGGGTGGCTCGGCGGTCGTCCGCCTGTTCGTCAACCAGCCGCCGGCCGAGTGCGGCCGGGTTGCCGTGCTCGATCCGTCCCTGGCGAGTCTGCGGGTGATGCTGTGATGTCCGGACCGATCGGCCGACCCGGCCCCACGGCGATGGCCCAGTTGACGTACGCGTCCGCGGACCGCGGCCCGGGCCGGTCCACCGGGGGCTGGGGGGTGGTGGCCCGCAGCGCCGACCTCGATCCCGACGTGGAGGGCAGGCTGGTGACCGGGGTCAGCGTCGTGATGCCGCAGGAGATGCCGCCCTTCCCCGACCGCCGGCTGCTGGCCGGTCGGACCGTACGTTTCCGCGTCCGGCCGCTGCCCGAGGAGTCCGCCGCGCACCTGTGGCGCTCGGTGGAGGCCGGCCCCGACCACACCCGCCGGCCCGGCAACGTGTTCACCCACGCCGCCCGCGTCCCGATGGGCCCCGGCAGCCGTCCGATCGACTGGTACCGGTCGCCCGACTGGCTTTCACCCTGGGGTGCTGACCAGGTCGCCGGCGCGACCATCGCCGGGCCGCTGCGCCCGCCGGACGGGCCGAGCCTGGTGCCGCTGGTCGGATGGCTGCGGGAACATCCCGACCGGCTGGCCGTCCTGCCCTGGCTCGCGGATGCGGCGCTGGCCGCACTGGAGGCCGGCCGGGCCGTGGTGCTGCGGGTCGGGGACGGTGCCGAGGGGTTGCTGTGGGCCGGGATCCTCTCCTGGCTGGTGGACCCCGCCCGTGCCGCCCGGACCCGGCTGTCGTGCACCGAGGATGCGCACAGCCTGGAGGGGCTCCTCCGGAGCACGCCGGGGGCGGACGATCCCGGGCCCGTGCTCGTCACCGTCGTCGATCCGGACGCCGCTGCGCTGGCGGCGCGGCGCGGCGCGGTGGTCCTCGACACCTCCTGGCACGTCGATGACACCGCGGCCGCCCTGAGCGGACAGTGGACCCTGCCCGCGGGCGCACCGGTGCCCCGAGGTCCCTGGTCGGACCCGGCCCGCGAACTCGTCTGGGCCTCGGACGAGGTGGCCACCGGCACGCTGCTGCTGCGGGACGAGCTGGCCTCGGCCGCCCGGGCCGGGTCCGCCCTCACCGCGGGGCAGTCGGCCGCACTGTTGCAGGTGGCCTTCCTGGCCGTGCCCGGCAACGGCGTGCTGGAGCGGGCGGTGGTGGCCCGCTCGGTGCTGCCCCGGATCCCGGCGGACATCCTCGCCGCGCCGGGGCTGGCCGCGCTGCTGGCCGAGGCCGGGCCGCTGCCCGTGGAGCCCCTCGCCGACCCGGACACCCCCGAGGCGCCGCTCACCCCCGTGACCCCCGCCGACGCCGGTACGCCGTCCGGGCCGCCGGACGCGGCGCACCCGGTGTCCGCGGGGTTGCGTCCCGGGCCCTACCAGGCGGTCCACGCCGCTGCGGCGCTGGGCGGCGCCGGGATCCCGGTGGGGGAGGCGACCGACGGCCCCTTCTGGGTGGAGCGGTTCGCGACCGCCGACGACAACGTCCGCCGGGCCCTGCTCGACGTCGCCGGACAGTTCCCCGCCGCCGCCCCGAGCCCCGAGGCCCTGGAGCAGGTGTGGGTGGGGATCGACCCGGCCGCACTGACCGACGACGACGCGTCCGCGCTGCTGCTGGTCGCCACCCGGACCGAACTTGTCCACGCCCGCCCGGCGCTGCCCGACCCCGACGATCCCTGCACCGGCGCGTTGGCGGATGCGGTCGGCCGTCGGACGGGGGAGTCGTTGGCCTGGCTGGCCCACCAGTTCGGCCCGCACCAACGTGCCGTCGGCGGGGGCGTGGAGGTCGCCCGGGCGATCCGTGGGTTCGCTGATCGGCCGCTGCCCGGGTCGGCCTGGGCGTTGCGGGTCGCCGACGGGCGTACGGTGGCCGCCGCGGTCATCGGCCTGCTCGACCCGACATCCGAATCCGCGAGCGGCGGGGCCCCTGGCGTCCCGACCGACCCGGGGATCCCGACCGACCCGGGGATCCCGACAGACCCGGGGATCCCGACGCGTCAGCGATCGGCCCGGCCGGTCTCGCCCGCGTTTCCTCGGCCCCGCACGAAAGGTGACCACCGTGAAGGATGATGCGCGATGACGATCCGGCATGTCACCCCGGGCGCGAGCCTGCCCGCCCCGGCCGGCGCGCTGCGGATCCGCCTGGACGGCCCGCCCGGCGCCCGGCTGGAGTTGCGTGCCGCCGAGCGGGAGATCGCCCCGCAGGTCCGTACCTCCGACGTCGAGGTCGTGCTCGTCCCGACGGGGCGTGACGTGGTGCTCACCGCGGTCGCACTCGACGGGAAGCCGTTCCCGCCCGGTTTCCTCGTCGGGGTGACCATCACGACGCCGTCGGGCACCGCTCCCGGCGGGGCCGACGCGGTGGTCAAGCTGCCCGTCGACGCGGGCGGGCGTGCCGGCATCGGGTTGGTCCGGGTGTCCGGGGCTCTGCCCGCGGCGATGATCCACGACCTGGTGGACACCGCCGAGGCGCTCGGGGCCGCTCCCGCCCCGCGGCCGTGGCACCGGGCCGGGGCGTACGCGTGGCATGCCCACCACGACGGGCCGGCGTCGCCGCGGCACCGTTGGGCGGTGGTGATCGACATGTCCGCGGCGATGCTGGTCGGGCGCCCGCGCGCCGCCGTGGGAACGCTGGTCGAGCACCTTGTCGGGATCGGTGTCGCCGCCCAGGGAAGTGCTCCCGAGTGCGTCGTGGCCTGCGACTTCCCGGTGGTCCGCGACATCGGCGCTGGGCTGGACCGCGACACCCCGGACTGGTCGACACTGTTGGGGGACCGGCCGAGTCCCTGGTCGCGGATCACCGCCGGGGTCCGTGCCGCCGCCGAGGCGGTCGGGGACGACGGGGTCGTCGTGCTGCTCACCGACGGTGTCCCGGTCGACGTGGCCGACCTGGCCGGCTGGTTCACCGGCGCGACCACCGGCCTGGCGCACGTTGCGCTCGGCCGGTCCCGCTACGAGATCCGTCCTGATCATCGGCCGACCCGCTGGTGGGACGACGAACTGGACGCGCTGGCGCCCCTTGACGTGTCGGGACGCGGGCGGGTGCTGGGGATCGGCGACCTCGGCGCCGTCCCCGCCGCCGCGGTCGACCTGGCCGATGCCCTGTTCGCCACCTCGGGGGTCGCCGGATGAGCCTCGAACCGGCCCAGGTGTGTCCGTACTGCTTCGGGCCCGTCGGCGGCCCGGGCCCCTGCCCGGCCTGCGGGACCGAGGTGCCGCGCCAGTGGTTGGCAGACACCCAGGTGTCGCTGGCGATGACCGGTGCCCGCACCGCCGGCAAGAGCCTGCTCATCGCCGTCATGATGAGCCAGTTCGGCCATTTCCTGGAGCTGCGGCACCGGTCCTGGCTGGATCCGTTGGGCAGTACCCGACAGCGGTTCGAGGAACGCTATGTCACTCCGCTCTACCGGGAACGCCGGTTGATGCCGCCGACGGCCCGGGCCCGCGAGGAGGGTCTGCAGCCGCTGCTGTGGGCCTTCCGGTACGGGCAGCGGCGCTGGTGCCTGTCACTGATCGACGCAGCCGGCGAGGACTTCGAGGAACTTGCCCCCGACGACTCCCGGTTCGCCTACCTCGGCCACGTCGACATGATCGCCGCCCTGATTGATCCGCTGAAGGTTCCCGAGATCTCCGTCGTCCTCGACGGTGTCGTGACGATCCCGTCGGACTCCGGCTCCGACCTGCAGGTGTTGCGCCAGGTGTTGGCCGCCCGGCGGGCCCACCACGCCGACACGTCCCGGGGCGACGGGGGCCCCGCGCAGGCGCTGGGCCTGGTGCTGAGCAAGTTCGACGTCCTGCAGGGGATGCGGGACGTGCCCGAGGCGCCCTGGCAGTCGATCATGAACCGACCGGGCGCCGCCATGCAGCGGGACCCGTCGATGGAGGCGGCCTATGAGGACATCGCCCAGTCCGATCTCCTGCAGGCCGAGCTGCACGGCCTGCTGGAGCTGATGGGCGGGCACCTGCTCGAGGCCGCCGCGGCCGAGGGCGGCATGCCCTACCGCCTCTTCGCCACCTCCGCTCTGGGGATGGCTCCCAACGCGGAGACCGTGCACCGCGGCGGGATCACCCCCTTCCGGGTGATCGAGCCCCTGCTGGCCTGCCTGTCCTGGAAGGCGGCCCAGGCATGAGCGCCTCCCTGCGACGCGGTGGCAGCATGTGGCTTCGGTACGCCAACGGCGCCGAGCTTTCCCCGGTGCTGTTGGGGATCGGCTGGTCGGGGATCGGGGCCGACGTCCAGCCGTTCGCCTTCCTGTGCTCGGAGCAGGGTCTGGTCCAGCGCGGCGCCGACTTCCTCCACCCGGGCAACCCCGTCTCCATGGGCCGCGAGGCATTCCTGTTGGGTCGACCCCCGGGCCAGGCGGTGTCCGGGCCGGACCGGGCCCAACTCGTCCTCGACACCCGGGCCCTGCCGGCGAGCATCCGCCGGATCGCGGTCGGGGTGGCGACCACGCACCCCACCGGCAGTCTGCGGGCGATCGGCGCGTTGCGGGGCCGCGTCGCCGACCTGTCGATCCCGGGCGGGCCCGACGTCGCCGGGTACACGAACGGCGTCGGGTACGCCGCGGCGGCCACCTCGGTCGTGGTGTGGGAGGTGGTCCACCAACAGGGCGCATGGGTGGTCCGGGCCACCGAACAGTCCTGGGTCGGCGGGCTGCCGGCTCTGGCCCAGCACTACGGGGTGGCCCGGGGGGCGTGAGACGGACCGGACGGAGTTGTCGGTCGTGGGCCGTATTCTGGCGGCGGTCCCGTGATCATGGGAGGGAAGGAGGCCGACGATGTCGGAGCAACCCGCGCCGGTGACCGGCCCACCCCGGCGGGTCCGGGTGACGTTGGAGTGGCAGCCGATCGGGTCTGCGCCCTGGCCGATCGACCTGGACCTGACGGCCTTCGTGTGCACGAGCGAGGCGGTTGTGGACGCGGTGGGCTACCACCGGCCGATGTCGGCGGACACCGCCCTGCACCATTCCGGTGACGACACCGGTCACCATCCCGGTGCCGCCCGCGAGGAGATCGTCGTGGACGGGCTCCGGACGGCCCCGGGCGTGCTGGGGGTCGTGATCGCCGTCACCAGCTACACGGGCGTCCCGTTCACCGAGGTCCCCCATGCCGTGATCCGGGTCCTCGACGTGGAGTCCGGCGCGCAACTGGCGGCGTACTCGATGGCCGGCGCCGGCCAGGCCGCCGGCATGGTCGTCGGCACCCTCAGCCGGGTGGGCGACGGCTGGGACTTCGTCGCCCAGGGTCGGCCGGTCGATGCCCGCCACCCGGGCCAACTGCTGACCGCGCTCGCCGACGGCGTCGCACTTCCCGCGACAGTCGCCCCGGCGGTGGCGTCGGCCGGATGGGAGAAGACCTCCGCAGGTCCCGTCGGCGCGGCTGCGGCGCAGGCCGGGCGCGGGCGGGCCTGGGTTCCGCTCGTGATCGCCGCCATCGGCGTCGTCACCGCGGCGGTGTTCCTCGGGTTCATCCTCCTGCCCGGCGGTCTGCGTGCTGCCGGCCGGGCCACACCCGCACCTCCGGTCACCAGCGCCACGACGACGGACAGCGCGGTCGCCACCGCCGTCCCGTCGGCCGCGCCCTCATCCCTGCCGGCGCCGTCTGCCCTGCGGACGCCCGGTGTGTCGGGATCGTCGCCGGTGGTGCCCTCCGACCCGTCGGCCGAGGACGACACCGCCCTCAACGCCTACGCCGAGGCGGTGCTCACCGACCAGCGTCGTGTCGACCGCACGTTGGTCGACCTCGACGGGCAGTGGTCGGCGATGTTGGCGTCCAAGTACGACGGGGTGAAGGACCCGTTGCAGACGACCGCCTCCGGTTCCCACGTGTTCCGCTCGGCCGACATCATGGCCGAGCACTACCGGCTGCGCGACACGATCCAGACGGACACCGGGATTCCGGTGGTGCTGGCGCGCAGCACCGACTTCGGCAAGGCGGTCACTGTCGACGGGAAGCCGTTGTGGGTCACCCTGGCGGTGGGGGAGTGGTCCTCGGCCGACGAGGTGCGCTCCTGGTGTGCGGGAGCTTTCCCCGACCTGAGCTCGGACCAGCTCGCCAACCAGTGCGTCCCGGCCCGGCTCACCCGTCCCTGACCGTGGGTGCATCCGGGCCTCCACCGGAGTGCCACTCGCCGTCCCGGCAAGGCGGTTGAGGGCTCCCGTACGCTCAAGGGAGGGGAGGCACGCACGACGAGGGAGTCGCTGTGAAGTACCACGCCTACACGTCGAGGACCCTGCGCACGATCCCGCAGCTGGCGGCGCTGCCGGCGGAGCGGATCGAGGAGATGCGGGTGGTGGCGTCGGTCCTGCCGTTCAAGGTCAACAGCTACGTCACCGGTGAGCTGATCGACTGGGACCGCTGGCAGACCGACCGGATGTTCGAGCTGACCTTCCCCCGGCGTGGCATGCTCTCGCCCGAGCACTACGACCGGGTCCTCGGCTCCGGCCTCGACCCGCAGGTGATCCGCCGGGTGCGGCTGGAACTCAACCCGCAGTCCAGTGACCAGCTCGCCAACGCCCCGGACGGACTGTCGGGCATCCAGCACAAGTACGCCCACACGTTGTTGTTCTTCCCCGCGCAGGGCCAGACGTGCCATGCGTACTGCTCCTACTGCTTCCGCTGGCCGCAGTTCGTCGGCATGGACGAGATGAAGTTCGCCTCCAAACAGGCCGACGAGCTGGTCGGCTACCTGCGCGCCCACCCGTACGTCACGGACGTGCTGTTCACCGGCGGGGACCCGATGATCATGCGCGCGTCGGTGCTGGAGCGCTATGTGCGTCCGATTCTCGACGCGCCCGATCTGGGCCACGTCACCATCCGGATCGGTAGCAAGGCGTTGTCGTACTGGCCCTACCGGTTCCTCACCGACCCCGACGCCGGCGAGTTGCTCGGCCTGTTCCGGGAGATCGCGGCGAGCCGGCTGCTCGCCTTCCAGGCCCATCTCACGCTGCCCGTCGAACTGAGACCGCCCGTGGTCGCCGAGGCAATCGCCGCCGTCCGCGCCACCGGCGCGGTGATCCGCACCCAGGCGCCGATCATCGGCCACATCAACGACGATGTCGACATCTGGGTCCGGATGCTGCAGAAAGAGGTGCGTCTCGGCCTGGTGCCGTACTACATGTTCGTCGAACGCGACACCGGCGCCCGCCACCACTTCGAGATCCCGCTGGAACGGGCCCTGGAGGTCTACCACGGGGTGGTCTCGTCGCTGTCCGGGCTGGCGCACACCCTGCGCGGGCCGGTGATGTCGGCGTCGGCGGGCAAGGTGATGCTGGAGGACATCGTCACCATCGGTCGGGAACGGTTCTTCGTGCTGCGCAACCTGCAGATGCGCGACGCCTCCCGTAACGGCGCCGTACGCTTCGCCCGGTACGACCCGGCCGCCCGCTGGTACGACGACCTGGAGTTCGTCGATCCGGCCCGCCCGGAGATGCAACCGATCATGCTGGAGCGGTGACGACAACGGTGATGACGGGCACGATGAGGGCGACACCCACCACAACCCGGCCGGGGCCGACCCGATGACCTCCGACCTGCGGGTCGAGCTCATCCTGCGTGCCGTCGAACTTGTCCCCCCGGGCCGGGCGACGACGTACGGCACCATCGCCGGGATCGTCGGGACGAACGCGCGGACCGTCGGCCGGGCGATGAGCCGATGGGGGCCGTCCGTGCCGTGGTGGCGGGTGGTCCGCTCGAACGGGACCCTGCCCGGCCCGCTGCTGGCCGAGGCGATCCGCCACTGGAACGCCGAGGGGATCGCCCACGACGCCGCCGGTTGTCGGATCGGCCTGGTCAGGGCCGACCCGACGGCCCTGGAGGCGGCCTGGCGGACCGCCACGGCCGACCTGCCCGGCCGTTAGGCCCTCGACCGGTCCGACCAGTGAGCCCGTCGGTCTGCCCACGGTTCACCGGAAGGTCGCCCGACCGTCCCCAGGAGGACACCGTCGGCTCGTAGCTTGCGGCCACGTGGAGTTCCCACCCACGGAGATCGGCGCGGTGAGCGCCGACCCGACAATCGCATCCAGCCGGCCGCGGACCCGCTCGCGGCCGTTGTGGCTCAGCACTCGCCGACGGCGCGACTTCTGGGCCTTCCTTCTTCTCGCCGGGCCGAACATCGCCCTCATCGTCGTCTTCTGCTGGCGGCCGGTGATCCTGAACCTGCAGTACTCGCTGCTGGACTGGACCCTGGGCAACAAGCGGGCGACCTTCATCGGCCTCGGCAACTACATCGAGTTCTTCACCGGCGAGGCCGGTCGGGTCCTGCTGACCACCCTCATCTTCACCGTCGCCACGGTCGGCGGGTCGATGGTGCTGGGGCTGCTGCTGGCGCTCGTCCTCAACCGGAGACTGTTCGGGACCTCGGTCGCCCGCAGTTTTGCCTTCGCCCCGTTCGTGCTCTCCGGCGTCGGGGTCGGGCTGGTGTGGATGTTCATCTTCGACCCGGTCTTCGGGGTGCTGTCGATCATCCTGCGCAAGGTCAGCCTGCCGGTGCCGGAGTGGTTCTCCGACCCCAGGCTCTCCCTCACGATGATCTGCATCGTCTTCATCTGGAAGAACCTCGGCTACTGCGCGGTGATCTATCTCGCCGGGCTCCAGAGCATGCCGGCCGAGGTGATGGAGGCGGCCGCTCTCGACGGTGCCGGCCCGGTGCGCCGATTCTGGTGGATCACCTTCCCCCTGCTGTCGCCGACCACGTTCTTCCTGCTCATCACGACGATCCTGAGCTCGCTGCAGGCCTTCGACATCATCCGGATCATGACGCCGCTCGGCAACGGCACCCTGACCCTGATGTACGACGTCTATCTGCAGGCGTTCGGCGGCTACAACCGCGCCGGATACTCATCGGCGTTGGCGACCATCCTGTTCGTCCTGCTGATGGTCATCACGCTGCTGCAACTGCGCTTCGTCGAACGGCGGGTGCACTACTCATGACCACTCTCGCCCTGTCCGGGACCGGTCGTCGGCGCATCGTCGGGGACGTCGTCGCCGGCTATCTGCCCCTGGTCGTGGCCACCCTCATCGTCGCGCTGCCGCTGCTGTGGATGGTCCTCAGTTCGTTCAAGCCGGCCGGCGACATCGTCACCCAGGACCTCGTCCTCCTGCCGAGCCGGTGGACCACCGAGGCGTACACGACCGCGTCCAGCAAGGTGAACTTCCCCCGGCTGTTCCTCAACTCGGCCCTCGTCACCATCGTCGGCGCCTCGATCAAGCTGTTCGTCTCGCTGACCACGGCCTACGCCCTCGTGTTCGTCCAGTTCCCGGCCAAACGGATCATCTTCCCGGTGATCCTCGTCGCCCTGATGGTGCCCGCGCAGGTGTCGCTGGTGCCGAACTACGTGCTGATCGCCGGCCTCGGTGGCATCAACACGTACTGGGGGATCATCCTGCCGGGGCTGGGGACGGCGTTCGGCACCTTCCTGTTCCGTCAGCAGTTCCTGTCCCTGCCGAAGGAGATCCTCGAGGCCGCCGAGGTGGACGGCGCCGGGCACGCCACCCGGCTGTTCCGGATCGTCGCCCCGATCTCCGCGCCGACGATCGCGACCGTCGCGCTCGTCACCATTGTCAACGAGTGGAACGACTACCTGTGGCCACTCGTCGTGACGAACTCCGCGAGCATCATGACGCTCCCGGTGGGACTCACCCTCCTGAAGAACACCGAGGGCGACGTCAGTTCGTACCCGGTGCTCATGGCCGGTGCCGTCGTCGTCATCGTCCCCGTCCTCATCCTCTTCACCTTCCTCCAGCGCTACATCGTCTCCGGGCTCACCCAGGGCGCGGTGCGGTGACACCTTCCCGTTCCTCCGAAAGGAATCCAGCAATGGCCCCCGCAAGGATCCCCGCCATGCACCGTCGCTCTTTCCTCACACTCGCCGGCGCGGGCGTCGGGGCTCTGGCCCTCGGCGCCTGCAGCGGCCCGGCCGTCGGTGGCACGACCGCACCGTCGGACAGCGCCTCCACGAATGCCGG
The DNA here is from genome assembly GCA_964528755.1 of uncultured Propionibacteriaceae bacterium. Lineage (GTDB taxonomy): Bacteria > Actinomycetota > Actinomycetes > Propionibacteriales > Propionibacteriaceae > Raineyella. Next base: position 114,155 of record CAZGWN010000001.1, on the reverse strand, counting down.
CCCCGACTTCACCGGTGTCACCGCCGCCACGAGCATCGACTTCTGGTCGAGCAACCCGGGCGACTCGCAGGCCGTCACCCAGCAGATCATCGACGAGTTCACCAAGCAGACCGGGATCTCGGTCAACATCGTCTCCGCCTCCAGCTACGAGGACGTCGCCCAGAAGTTCCAGGCCGCGCAGGCGGCCGGCGGCGCGGGCCTGCCGGCGCTGATCACACTGTCGGACGTGTGGTGGTTCCGGTTCTTCCTCAACGACCAGATCATCCCGCTGGAGAACGCGCTGAAGGCCGCCGAGGTCGACACCGCCGACTACCTGGAGGTGTTCTTCGCCGACTACCAGTACGACGGCGGACAGTGGGCCGTGCCGTGGGCGCGTTCGACCCCGCTGTTCTACTACAACAAGAAGCACTGGGCCGACGCCGGGCTGAGCGAGACCGACCCCTTCACCTGGGAGCAGTTCGCCGAGGACTACGCACCCAAGTTGACGGAGGTCAACGGCGGCAAGCCGGCCTACCAGTGGGGTTCCATCGCCGGGTACGCCGGCTGGGTCGGGCAGAACCTGCTGTGGGGCTGGGGCGGCGGCTGGTCGGCGCAGAACTCCTTCGACCTCACCGTGACCTCCGACGCGACCAAGAAGGCGCTGCAGTTCATGGAGGACTCGATCTACGGGTCCACGCCGTGGGCCGGGCAGTCGGCCAACGACTCCGGTGCCGACATGGTGGCCCTGGCCGCGTCGGCGACGATCGAGTCGGCGGGCTCGTTCGCCGGGATCAAGAAGAGCCTGCAAAGTGCCGGCAACCCCTTCGAGCTGGGCGCGTTCCCGCTGCCCGGCGGGCCCGCCGCGACGACGAAGGTCTGCCCGACCGGTGGCACCGGGGTGGCGATCCCGGCCGGGATCGACCCCGCCCAGCAGCTGGCCGCGGCGAAGTTCATCGCCTTCCTCACCACCCCGGAGAACACCGTCACGTTCTCCGAGGCCACCGGCTACGTCCCGATCCGCAAGTCGGCCGATGTGTCCTCGCTCGACCCGATCACCCAGGTCGCCGTCAAGCAGGCCAGTGAGACCCGCTCGCAGGACTGGGCGCGGGTCTACCTGCCCGGCGCCGACCAGGAGATGAACAACATGATCCAGACCCTGATGACCTCCAAGGCGGACGTCGACACCGCCGCGTCGACGCTGCAGGACACCCTGCAGAAGATCTACGACTCCCAGGTCAAGCCGAACCTCTGAGTCGGTCGGAACTCCGAGCCGTTCCACCCCGGGGGTCGGCCACGCCACGCGTGGTCGGCCCCCGGTCGTGGCGGTCGAGGTCGCCCCGATCGAGGTCGCCCCGATCGACCCGATCCCACCTTTACATCATTCAAAAGAAGCTCTACGGTGGGGGCATGCGCCAGCCGTCACCGCTCGACCCGCATTCGCCGCAGGAGCGCCTGCGCCGGGCCGGGCTGCGCATGACGCCGGGCCGGCTCGCCGCGCTGGTCCACCTGGACGGGCATCCGCACAGCTCGGTCGCCGAGATCGTCGCCGCGTTGGCCCCGCAGTTGCCGACGATCTCCGCGCAGTCGGTCAACAACATCGTCCACGATCTGGCCGCCGCGGACCTGGTCCGCCGGGTCGACCTGCCGGGGTCGGACAGTGCCCGGTACGAGACCCGGGTCCGCGACAACCACCACCACATCCAGTGCGCGGTCTGCGGCCGGACCGAGGATGTCGACTGCGTCATCGGAGAGGCCCCCTGCCTGACCCCGTCGCAAACCCACGGGATGCGCGTGCTGGAGGCCCAGGTGGTCTTCCGCGGCGTGTGTGCCGACTGCGAGGCGGCGCTGGCCCTCGAGGACCGTACGGCCCCGACCTGATCCCACCCATCCATCCCGTCCGCCCACGATTCCCCACTTCGAGACCTGGGAAGGAAATCCCCTGATGTCCGACGCCTCTGCCTGCCCCTTCGACCACGGTTCCTCCGGCTCCGCCCCGTACGCCACCTCCACCGACCCGCACGCCGAGCCCACCACGGACGCGAGTGGCCCGCGACTGCCCGACCCGACCGAGGCCCCGGCCAACACCCGCTGGTGGCCACACCGGCTCAACCTCAAGGTGCTCGCCAAGAACCCCGAGGTCGCTGATCCCCTCGATCCCGACTTCGACTACCGGGCGGCCTTCGAGAGCCTCGATCTGGCCGAGGTGAAGCAGGACATCGCCCACGTACTGACCACTTCCCAGCCGTGGTGGCCGGCCGACTTCGGCAACTACGGCCCGCTGATCATCCGGATGGCCTGGCACAGCGCCGGCACGTACCGGGTCTTCGACGGGCGCGGTGGCGGCGGCCACGGCCAGCAGCGGTTCGCGCCGCTGAACAGCTGGCCGGACAACATCAGCCTCGACAAGGCCCGCCGGCTGCTGTGGCCGGTCAAGCAGAAGTACGGCCAGAAACTGTCCTGGGGTGACCTGATGATCCTCTCCGGCAACGTCGCGCTGGAGATCATGGGCCTGCCGACCTTCGGGTTCGGCGGCGGGCGGCCCGACCAGTGGGAGCCGGACGACGACGTCTACTGGGGTGCCGAGACCACCTGGCTGGGCACGGACAAGCGCTACAGCGGTGACCGGGAGCTGGAGAAGCCGCTGGCCGCCACGACAATGGGCCTCATCTACGTCAACCCGGAGGGTCCGGAGGGCGTGCCCGACCCGGCCGCGGCGGCGCGGGACATCCGGGTCACCTTCTCCCGGATGGGCATGAACGACGAGGAGACCGTCGCACTGATCGCCGGCGGGCACACCTTCGGCAAGACCCACGGCGCCGGCAACGACGCCGAGCACCTCGGTCCCGACCCCGAGGACGCCCCGCTGGAGGCGCAGGGCCTGGGCTGGAAGAACGACCTCGGCACCGGCAAGGGTGACGACACCATCACCAGCGGCATCGAGGTGACCTGGACCTATCACCCGACCCGGTGGGACAACGAGTTCCTGCACATCCTGTTCGCGTACGACTGGGAGGTCACCAAGGGCCCGGGCGGTCACTACCACTGGCAGCCCAAGAACGGCGCCGGCAGCGACATGGTGCCGCTGGCCCACTCCGAGGGCCGGCGCGAACCGCGGATGCTGACCACGGACGTGGCACTCCGGGTCGACCCGGTCTACGAGCAGATCGCCCGCGGCTTTCTCGACGACCAGGCGGCGTTCACCGACGCGTTCGCGCGGGCCTGGTTCAAGCTGACCCACCGCGACATGGGGCCCAAGTCCCGCTATCTCGGTCCGGAGGTGCCCGCCGAGGACCTGATCTGGCAGGACCCGCTGCCGGCCCGCGAGGGCGAGTTGATCGACGCCACCGATGTCGACACCCTCTCCCGGGCCGTGCTCGAGTCCGGTCTGACCGTGCCCGAATTGGTCTCCACCGCCTGGGCGTCGGCAGCCACCTTCCGCGGCAGCGACAAGCGCGGCGGCGCCAACGGTGCGCGGATCCGGTTGGAACCGCAGCGGAACTGGGAGGTCAACCGGCCCGACCAGCTCGCCCGGGTGCTCGGCGTGCTCGAAGGCATCCGGACGACCTTCAACGCCGACCAGACGGCCCTCGGCACCGGCAAGCAGGTGTCGCTGGCCGACCTCATCGTGCTGGCCGGCAACGTGGCCGTACGCAAGGCGGCCGCCGACGCGGGTGTCCACGTCGAGGTGCCGTTCACCCCGGGGCGGGTCGACGCGGTCCAGGAGCAGACCGATGTGGAGTCGTTCGGCTTCCTCGAGCCGACCCACGACGGCTTCCGCAACTACGTCAAGGAGGGCGTCCACCGGGTGCCGGCCGAACACCTGCTGCTCGACCGGGCCAACCTGCTCACCCTGTCCGCGCCCGAGACGACGGTGCTCGTCGGTGGCCTGCGGGTCCTCGGGGCGAACTGGGACGGGTCCGCCTACGGCGTGTTCACCGACCGTCCCGGTGTGCTGACGAACGACTTCTTCGTCAACCTGCTCGACCTGAACACCACCTGGAAGCCGGCCGACGAGGCCTCGACCACGTACCAGGCGACCGACACGGACGGGAACCCGACGTGGCAGGGCACCCGGGTCGACCTCGTGTTCGGGGCGAACTCCGAGCTGCGCGCCCTCGCCGAGGTGTACGCGAGCGATGACGCGAAGGAGAAGTTCGTCCGCGACTTCGTTGCGGCATGGGCCAAGGTCGCCGAGCTGGACCGGTTCGACCTGCACTGATCGTGCCGTGGGGGTGGCCCTCGGTCGTTCCCTTCGCGCGTAGCTTTGGCCCGTAGCTTTCGCCCGCACGAACCTGTTGGCAGTCGAACAGGTTCGTGCGGGCGAAATGCGCGACCGGAGTGTGGCGTACGGAGGCCCGGGCCGCTCCTGAGGCCCGGACCGCTCCTGACGCCCGGACCGCTCCTGACTCCCGGGCCGCTCCTGACGCCCGGACCGCTCGTGAGGCCCAGACCGGGACCGGTGGAAATTACGTGGTCATCCCCACAATTTCGACCGATGTCGCTCGGGGCGGGTCGCTGTGTCGAGGTGTCGAGCGGTGACGGCCGCGAGGTGGCACCCGGACGACCCCGGAGACGACGCGGCCCCTGAGCCCCCGCCACCGCCCCGAATAGGTATCTCGACATCGAGAAGGTATGGTGGTGCGGACGGTCCGCTACGTCTTGCCCCGGACCGTACGGCGCCCCCGAGTCCTTCGGCGCGGCGCCCAGCCGTCCCCGGCGGGCCATGAAGGCCCCGGCAAGACGCCTCCGAAAGGGAAAGAACCCCGTGACCTCGACTTCCGTGCGCTCCGGCGCGCCCACATCACCCGTACGCCAGTCCGCACCCGTACGCCGGCCCGCGCCGACGGACTTCGCGAGCCTCGGCGTGCCCGCATCATTGGTGTCCGTCCTTGCCGGGCTCGGCATCACCGTCCCCACCCCGATCCAGGCGGCCACGCTGCCCGACTCGATTGCCGGCCGCGACGTCCTCGGCCGGGGCCGGACCGGATCCGGCAAGACGTACGCCTTCCTGCTGCCGATGATCACCGGCCTGCTGGAGGAGCGTCGCCCTGCCGCGTCGCGCCAGCCGCACGGCCTCATCCTCGCCCCGACCCGCGAGCTCGCGGCCCAGATCGAGGACTCCCTGCGCCCGCTGGAGAAGGCCGCCGGCCTGACCAGCCGGACCGTCTTCGGCGGCGTCGGCCAGGGCCCGCAGGCCAAGGCCATCACGGCCGGCGTGGACATCGTCATCGCCTGCCCGGGCCGCCTCCTCGACCTGATGGGCCAGCGGATCGTCGACCTGTCCGACGTCGACATCACCGTCATCGACGAGGCCGATCAGATGGCCGACATGGGCTTCCTGCCGATGGTCCGCCGGATCCTGGACGCGACCCCGAACGACGGGCAGCGGATGCTGTTCTCGGCCACGCTCGACCACGGGATCGACGTGCTGACCCGCCGCTACCTGCACGATCCGGTGACCCACGAGGCGGACTCCGAGACCGCCCCGCCCGCCGAGATGGAGCACTATGTGCTGCGCATCGACCGGTCCGACCGGGCCGATGTCATCGCTGACCTGGCCGCCGCGCCGGGCCGCACGATCCTCTTCACCCGCACCAAGCACGGCGCGCGCCACTTGGCCCGCCAGCTCGTCTCGCGCGGCGTACCGGCCGTGGAACTGCATGGCAACCTGAGCCAGGGCGCCCGTACGCGCAACCTGGCCGCGTTCGAGTCGGGCCGGGTGGAAACCCTGGTCGCGACCGACATCGCCGCCCGTGGTATCCATGTCGACGACGTCCGACTGGTCGTCCACGCCGACCCGCCGGTGGAGCACAAGGCCTACCTGCACCGCTCGGGTCGGACGGCCCGTGCCGGGCACGCCGGCACCGTGGTCACCCTGGTCACTCCGGAGCAGCGCGCCGAGGTCCGCCAGTTGATGCGCAAGGCGGCGGTCACCCCGGAGATCGCCGAGGCCCGCGCGGGCGCTGCGATCCTCACCACGGTGGCGCCCGGCGAGCGGCGGACCATGACCGCCGCCGAGGCGGAACAGATCGTGCACCCCGAGCAGCCGGCGGGATCCGCGGGGTCGGCGGGCGGCACCGCTAAGCCGAAGACGGGTTCGCCGTCCGGCCGCGGGCGCGGTCACCGTTCGCGCGGAGGCTCGGGTGGCCGTTCCGGCTCTGCCGCCCGTTCCGGCTCGGGCACCCGATCCGGCTCCGGCCAAGGTGGTCGTTCCGGGTCCGCCGCGAGCCGTACGGGCGGTCGCTCCTCGGGTCGTTCCCGCCAGGCGGCCCACCGGTAGCCGGGGCACCCCAGGCCTCGGCTCCGGATTCCGCTGTCAGCGGATCGGGTCGGGGATCGGGTGAGTGGCGTGCCTACGATGGGGCATGGCCGACATCGGATGGCACGCGACTCCCGACGAACCCCTGTGGCGCGACCTTCTCGGCGCCGAGTTGCGCCGGGTCCGGCACGATCGGGGCGAGACCCTCACCGAGACCGCCCGCCGGGCCGGCATCTCCCCCCAGTACCTCTCCGAGATGGAGCGAGGTCTCAAGGAACCCTCCAGCGAGATGATCGCCGCGGTCGCCGGAGCCCTCGACGTCACCCTCGTCGACCTCACCCTGGCGGTCGCCGAGACACTGGGTGTTCCGGCCCGGCTGCAGGTGGTCCGGTCCGCGTCGGTCCCCGGGTCCCGCTCGGCGTACGCCCTGGCGGCCTGACGGCCGAGGCGGCCTGACGGCCGAGGCGCCCTGGCGCCCCCTCACCCCGGCAGTGCGCGCTGCTCGAGCACCCGATCGACCAGCCCGTACGCCAGGGCCGCCGGGGCCGCGAAGACGCGGTCGCGGTCGGTGTCGGCCCGCAGTTCCTCGGCCGTCCGGCCCGTGTGGCGGGCCAGGATCGCCTCGATGTCCGCGCGCACCCGGACCACCTCGTCGGCCTGCACGATGAGATCCGGAATCGCGCCGCGGCCCTGGGCGGCCGGTTGGTGCAGCACCACCCGGGCGTGCGGCAGTGCGGCGCGGCGCCCGGGAGCTCCGGCGGCGAGCAGGACGGCCCCGACCGCGACGGCCTGGCCCACGCACGTGGTGGCCACCGGCGAGTTGATGAACTGCATCGTGTCGTACACGGCGAGCATGGCGCTGGGATCGCCGCCCTCGCAGTTGATGTACAGGTCGATGGGCCGGTCCGGTTCCTCCGCCTCCAGGTGCAGCAGTTGCGCGACCAGGGCATTCGCCACCCCGGCGTCGAGGCCGGTGCCGAGATAGATCACCCGTTGCGTGAGCAGGTGGGAGTAGACGTCCATGATCCGCTCCCCGCGCGGATTCTGGGCGATGACGTTCGGAATGGTGTAGGTGCTCACCGCTCCACCCCCAGTCCCACCGGGCGCCGCCGACGCGGCGCGATCTGGTCGAAGCTGTCGACAATCCCGTCGATGAAGCCGTACGTCAGCGCCTCGGCCGCGGAGAACCATCGATCGTGCAGCGAATCCTGTTCGATCTGCTCCAGCGGCCGGCCGGTGTCTGCGGCGATCAGGCCGAGCACCGTGTCGCGGGTGTGGCGCAGGTCGCCGGCCTGCAACTCGATGTCGACCGCACTGCCGCCGATCCCGGCCGAGCCCTGGTGCATGAGGATCCGGGCGTGCGGCATCGCGCGCCGCTTCCCCGGGGTCCCCGACGACAGCAGGAACTGGCCCGCGCTGTAGGCGATGCCCAGGGCCAGAGTGGAGACATCGCACGGGATGGTGCGCATGATGTCGCGGATCGCCAGCATCGAGGGAACCGATCCGCCGGGGGAGTTGATCCACAGCGCCACGTCGGCGCCGGGGTCATCGGTGGCGAGAGTGATGAGGTGGGCCGCGAGCGCGGTCCCGTTGTCGTCGTCGAGAGGGCCGTCGAGCACCAGGACGCGCTGGGCCAGCAACTCGGCCCGCATCCGTTCGGTGAATCGCACCGGTGAGTCGTCGTTCATGTCCTCCACTGTGCGGACCCGGGCCGGCGTATCCCAGGTCGATCCGCCGTCGGCGGATCCGCCGTCGGCGGAGGGCGTCGCCGCGGGCCCCATCCCGGGGCGCACCCCGGTCGTCCTGCGGCCCGGTAGTAACGTCGGCTGCGACAACCGTGGACCGAGGAGCACAGATGAAGCCGTTCAAGCTGGTCGTGGTCGGGGTGGGCCACGTGGGTTCGTACGTCCTGGCCGACGCCATGAAGCTGGGCCTGTTCGGCGAGATCGCGCTGATCGACAGCAACGCCGAGGTGGCCCGCGGTGAAGCCCTCGACCAGACCCACGCGGCGGCGCTGACCTCGCTGACCAACGTGCACGTCCATGCGGGCGACTACGACACCTGTGCCGATGCCGACATCATCGTGGTGGCGGCCGGGCCGTCGGTCATCCCCGATCCGAAGGACCCGACCGGCCGGCCCGACCGGTCCCTGCTGGCGACCGCCAACGCGGCGGTCATCCGGGAGGTGATGACGGGGATCACCAGTTTCACCCGCGACGCGTACGTCCTCCTCATCACCAATCCGCTGGACACCGTGGTGTGGATCGCCGAGAACGAGTTCGACCTGCCCGCCGGTCATGTCTTCGGCACCGGGACGATGCTCGACTCGGCGCGGCTGCGGACCATCGTGGCCCAGCGCTACGGCGTCGACCCGAAGTCGGTCAGCGGCTACATGATGGGCGAGCACGGGTCGACCGCCTTCCCCGTGCTCAGCCACGTCAACGTCGCCGGCATCCCGTACGGGGCGCTGGGTCGGCGCCTCAACGGAGCCGAGACGTTGACCAACGAGCAGGTCCGCGAAGCCGTCGTCCGGTCCGCCTACGACGTGTTCAATGCGAAGGGCTGGACGAACGCCGGGGTGGCGCAGTCGGCCATCACGATGGCACGATCCATCCTCCTCGACGAGCGGACGGTGCACCCGGCCTCGACGACGCTGCGCGGGGAATACGGGCACGACGGCGACGTCGCGCTGTCCATGCCCTGCATCCTCGGCAAGGAGGGCATCGTCCGGCGGATCGCCGTCGACCTCGACCCGTGGGAGACCGAGCAACTGGCCCGGTCGATCGACTTCATCCGTACCACGATGGCCGAGGTGGGCGCCGGGGTGCCCGCCCCTGCCACCGAGGAGGCCGACCGGCCCGCGGAGGGCTGAGTCAGCCCGACGTCGTGCCGACCCTCGCGACCCCCGTGCTGCGCCGCACGACCAGTTGGGTCGGCACGACGATCCGCTGGATCGGCTCCTCCCCGTGGGAGTCGATCTGCTCCAGCAGGGTCCGGACGAGTTCGCGCCCGGTCTGCTCGAAGTCCTGCCGGACCGTGGTGAGCGGCGGCCACAGGTACTCGGCCATCAGGTCGTCGAACCCGACCACCGACACGTCCCCGGGGATGTCGCGGCCCGCCTCGTGCAAGGCGCGCAGCACGCCCTGGGCCATCTCGTCGTTGGCACAGAAGATCGCGGTCGCGTCCGGCTCGGCGGCCAGCACCCGGCCGGCCCGGTACCCCGAGGCCGGGGACCAGTCCCCGACCAGCGGTTCGGGCATCGGTCGGCCCGCGGCCCGCAGCGCCGCCCGCCAGGCGTCCTCGCGGGCGGTGGCCTGCACCGATGTCGCCGGCCCGGCCACGTGGTGGACCGTCCGATGGCCCAGCCCGAGCAGGTGCTCGATCGCCTGTCGGGTGCCGTCGGCCTGATCCGACCCGACCGAGGTCCGGCTGCCGGCCCAGCGGAAGTCCCCGACGACCGTCGGCAACTGCGCCGGCAGCTCGACCCCCTGCGGCGACGGCGCCTCCATGGTGACGATGACCAACCCGTCGACGGTACGGGTGAGTTGGGCGATGGCCCGGCTCAGGTCGGCGGACGTGGTGCTCGGCGAGTCGACGAGCACCACCGTGTACCCCGCCGCCCGGGCCGCCTCGATGATGGCCTGGACGATGTGTCCCTCGCCCGTGCGGGAGATCCGGTGCGCGACCACCCCGATGCTGTGGAAGGTGCCCGATCGCAGGGCGCGGGCCGCCGGGTTCGGGATGTAGTTCAGCTTGCGCATCGCCTCGCGGACCCGCATGGCCGTCTCCGGACGTACGGTGTCCTCGCCCCGGGCGACGCGTGACACGGTCTGGCTGGACACACCGGCCAGCCGTGCCACGTCGCCCAGGGAACTCCCGGGCCGGGGCGGACGGCGGCGCTGCCGTTCCGCCGGTTCTGTCACGGCCGGACCCTCACGCCCTCTCGGGATTCGACGGGTGCATCACTCGCCGTCCGTACGCTTGCCGACGAGCCCCCAGCGGACCTGGTGGCTCCCGCCGGGGGCGAGCACGACGAGGTCACGCCCGGTGTTGAACGCGTTCGCCGCGCAGCTCATCGGTTCGGCGGCGACGCCGCTGCGCTCGTAGCGGCCGAGTTCGGGGAAGTCCCCGGTGCACACCTGCCAGGTGCCCAGCGGGGCCTCCATCCAGATCGACGAGGCCCACCCGTCGGTCGAGACCAGCCGCACCCACGAGCGCCCGGAGCGGAAGACCGCCCCGGCATACGCGTCGTCCAGCGACGTTGTCGCCACCGTCCTCCCGGGGCGGAAGTCCAGGGCCGGCGGAATCGCCTCCACCCCGACCGGCAGCAGCCGATCGTCGGGGCGGATCCACTTCGCCGCGTCCACGCTCAGGAAGCACTCGTCGACGGTGCCGGCGCCCGGCGACAGCCAGGGGTGGAAACCGATCCCGTACGGGGCGTCGGTGCTGCCGGTGTTGGTTGCCGTCACGGTGACCTGCAGCCCGCCCGCGTCGAGGTCGTAGGCGACCTGCAGCCTCAGCGGGAACGGGTACCCGTCGTCGGGTTCGAGGTCCAGCGTGAGGACCACCCGCTCGTCGGTGTGTTCCAGCGCGGTGAACGGGGTCGTCTGGACCAGTCCGTGCAACGCGTTGTGCCGGTCGGGCTCGGTGATCGGCAACTGGTAGGTCCGACCCTCGAAGGTGTAGCGACCGTCGGCCAGCCGGTTCGGCCACGGCGCGAGCACCGCACCGTGGCTGGCCGGTGGCTCCTCGTCCGCGCCGAAGGGGACGATGATGTCGCGGCCGTCGACCGTGTACGCCCGCAGGTGGGCACCGACCTCGGTGACGTACGCCTCCTGGTTGCCCAGGTGCAGGCGGAACTGTTCTCCGGTGGGGCTCATCGGACGTCCTTCCCCGCGAGGACCTGTCCGTCGGAGACCCCCGCGAGGACCTGTCCGTCGGCGACCCCCGCAAGGACCTCTCCATCGGCGACGGTGCTCGGCTCTCCCGGATCTTCCAGTGTCACGTCGCCGCGGACCACGACGCCGGCGCCGAAGGTCCAGTCGCCGCTCACCTTCAACCCGGTGGCCTCGCGTACGGAGGGCACCCCGGCGGGGAAGCGGGCGTCGAAGTTGGCGATCGTCTTGTAGTACCGCTTGTCCAGGTCGATCAGGGCCGCCTTCTCCGGTGCCATCCTCAGCCGGTAGTCCACCCCCAGCTCGTAGGTGTCGGAGCGGACCAGCAGCAGGTCGTTGGTGGTCTTCACCGGCAGGAACCGGTCACGGCCGACGAGGATCGGCTGGGCATTGTCGAACTTCTCCACGATGGCGCCCATCGCGCACTCGATCTGGAACACCTCGGGGGAGGAGGAGTCGGTCGGATCGACGTTCTTGCGGTTGCGGATCAGCGGCAGGCCGGGCAGGCCGTTGTTCGCGGCCAGGACGTCGCGGAGCTGCGCCAGGTCGAACCACAGGTTGTTCGTGTGGAAGTACGGGTGCCGGTGCTCGTCGGTGAACCAGTACATGTCCGCCTCGGGCGTCTGGGCGGTGTCACGCAGGATGATCCGGCCGTCGGACTTGCGCCGGCCGAGGTGGCCGCCCTTGCGGTCGGCCGCGGTGCGCCGGCACAGTTCGGGGGCGTATCCGGCGCCGCTCGCGGCGAACCAGGCCGCGATCCGCCCGTCGGGCGCCGCACCCAGATTGTCGGCGTTCGACGTGCTCAGGTACCGGAAACCCTGCTCGAGCAGCCGGTCCAGCAGACCGGTGGTCTGCAGCGCGACGTAGATGTCGCCGTGGCCCGGCGGACACCACTCCAGGGAGGGATCCGCCGGCCACGACACCGGCTCCAGGGAGTCCACCAGCAGCTTGGGCTCCTGGTTCTGCACGAAGTCGGCCGGCAGGCCCTCGGTGGCGAAGTCGGGATAGCCCGCCAGGGCCGCCAGGCTGTCGTCGTGGGTGCGGAAACTGTTCATCAGGATCAACGGCAGGCGTACGTCCCACTGCCGGCGGGTCGCGCGGAGCTGTTCGACGATGACGTCGAGAAACGTCCGCGCCCCCCGTACGGTCAGCAGGGTCTTGGCCCGGTCCAGCCCCATCGAGGTGCCCAGGCCGCCGTTCGGCTTGATGATCACGGTCTTCGACAGGGCGTCACGGATCTGCTCGTCGGAGAACGTCAGGTCTGCCAGCGCCGGCACGTCGAGCACCGGATCGATGGTGTCCTCGGGGACCAGGCCGGTGCGGCCCTCCTCGAGCTGGTGGTAGTAGTCGGCAAAGACGTCGATCGCCAGTTCGGGCACCGCGGCGGTGCGCATCTTGTCCGTCGCCTGCGTCAATCCCTGCGCTGTCATGGCAGTTCTGTCCTCATTCCCGGGGCATCGCCCCTCAGGCCACCCGTGTTGCCGGCCCGGCCGCGCGGGCGACCAGGAAGACCGGCTTGTTCATGTCGTGCGCGGCGAAGGCGGCGTCGATCGCCGTCATCACAGGCTCGACATGATCCTTGGGTACCACGGCGATGGCAGAACCACCGAACCCACCCCCCGTCATCCGGGCGCCGATGGCGCCCTGGGTGCGGGCGGTCTCCACGGCCAGGTCGAGTTCGGGGCAACTGACCTCGTAGTCGTCGCGCAGCGAGGCGTGCGAGGCGTCCAGCAGCGGGCCGATCTGGTCGACGTGGCCACCCTCGACGAGGGCGACCAGGTGGTCGACCCGGTCGATCTCGGAGAACACGTGCCGCACCCGACGGTGCTCGACGTCGTCGGTGAGGCCCGCCAGGGCGGCGGGCTTGTCGACGACCTCGCGCAGGGTCCGCACGCCGAGACGGCGGGCGACCCGTTCGCAGGTGTCGCGGCGGGCGGCGTACTGCCCGTCGTTCAGGGTGTGTGGGGCTCGGGTGTCGATGACGAGCAGGGCCAGTCCGGCCTCGTCGAGGCCCAGCGGGACCTGGCGGACCGAGTTGTCCAGGGTGTCGAGCAGGATCGCCTTCCCGTCGGCGGTGCGCAGCGAGGCCGCCTGGTCCATCCCGCCGGTCGGTGCCCCGACGATGTCGTTCTCGGCGCGGGCACAGATCGAGGCCAGCCGGGCCCGGCCCGCGTCGTCGCCACCGAGCCCGAGGTTGTTGACATCGTCCAGGGCGATGCCGACCGCGCACTCCAGGGCTGCGGACGAGGACAGTCCGGCCCCCCACGGCACGCACGAGTCGATGGCCGCGTCGAAGCCCGAGACGGTGAACCCGTCCTCCAGCAGGATCCGGGCGGCACCGGCCGCGTAGCCGACCCAGTCCTCGGCCATGCCGGGCTTGATGTCGTCGAGGTCACCTTCCCACACCGGGGGCCGGGCCTGGCGGGAGGTGAGCCGGACGTGGGTGTCGCGGCGCCGCCGCAGCGCCACGTACGTCCGGTGGGGGAGGGCGATCGGGAGGCACGGCCCCCCGTTGTAGTCGATGTGTTCACCGATCACGTTGACCCGACCGGGAGCTGCCCAGACTCCGTCGGGGTTCTCATCGAACCGGGCCCGGAAGAGCTCGGTTGCACGAGCGACGCCGTCATCGTCGCTCCAACTGTCCAGGACATCCACCATGACAACTCCTTGGCAAGGCGCGGGCGTCAATGCCCCCGCAATGCATCAATGGTGACGTAAACACGTCCAGAATGCAACACGTTTGACACGGATTCTCCAGATGTACGACGATGGCCGTATCAAACACTGTTGACGTGAACATCGCCGTCCTGGCCATCCGGCCGACTCTCGGGGGCGGTGTCCGCCAAGCCTCTCGAGAGGATCATCAACGAGGATGGGTACACTCATCAAGACCAATGCGGTCGACTACCTGATCATTGTGATCTACTTCGCAGCGGTCCTGGGTATCGGTCTGCTGGCCAGACGCCGCGTCTCCGGCTCACTCGACTTCTTCCTGTCCGGCCGGTCGCTGCCCGCCTGGGTGACCGGCCTCGCCTTCGTCTCGGCGAACCTGGGAGCGGTCGAGATCATGGGCATGTCGGCCACCGGGGCCCAGATCGGGCTGCCGACGGTCCATTACTTCTGGATCGGCGCCATCCCGGCCATGCTCTTCCTGGGCATCGTGATGATGCCCTTCTACTACGGCTCCAGGGTCCGGTCGGTGCCCGAGTTCATGCGCAAGCGCTTCGGCACCGGCGCACACCTGGTGAACGCGATCTCCTTCGCCCTCGCCCAGTTGCTCATCGCCGGGATCAACCTCTACCTGCTGGGCAGCATCGTGCATGCCCTGCTGGGCTGGCCGCTGTGGATCGCCCTCATCGTCGCGGCGATCATCGTCCTCGCCTACATCACCCTGGGCGGCCTGTCGGCGGCGATCTACAACGAGGTGCTGCAGTTCTTCGTCATCGTCGCCTCGCTGCTGCCGCTGTCCCTGATCGGCCTGCACCGGGTCGGCGGCTGGGGCGGCCTGAAGGAACAGATCACCGCGGCCGCCGCGGCCAACCCCGACCAGATCACCCCCGCGGCTCAGCAGTTGAACTCCTGGCCCGGCCAGGCGCTGTCCGGCTTCGACAACCCGGTGATGTCGGTGATCGGGATCGTCTTCGGCCTCGGCTTCGTGCTCTCCTTCGGCTACTGGACGACGAACTTCGTCGAGGTCCAGCGGGCGATGGCCTCCGACTCGATCACCGCGGCCCGCAAGACGCCGATCGTCGGCGCGTTCCCGAAGATGTTCGTGCCGTTCATCACCATCCTGCCCGGCATGCTGGCTGCCGTCCTGGTGAGTGAGATCGCCCAGGTGAAGGCCGGTGCGACCGTGCCCGGCGGCGCTTCCGGCGCCGGTGTGACGTACAACGACTCGATGATCTATCTGATGCGCGACCTGCTGCCCAACGGCCTGCTCGGCCTGGCCATCGCCGGCCTGCTGGCCGCGTTCATGGCCGGCATGGCGGCCAACATCTCGGCCTTCAACACCGTGCTGTCGGTCGACCTGTGGCAGACGTACATCCAGAAGGACAAGCCCGACCACTACTACGTGGGCGTCGGCCGGTGGGCCACGGTGGGAGCGACCTTCATCGCGATCTTCACCGCGCTGATCGCCGGCAACTTCTCCAACATCATGGACTACCTGCAGACACTGTTCGGGTTCTTCAACGCGCCGCTGTTCGCCACCTTCATCGTCGGCATGTTCTGGAAGCGGCTCAGCCCGACCGCCGGTTGGGTCGGCCTGGTCACCGGCACTTTGTCCGCGGTCGTCGTCTGGCTGCTCAGCCTCGGGGGCGTGATCGACCTGCCCGGCCAGGGCACCGCGTTCCTGGCGGCGTCGGTGGGCTTCGTGATGGACGTGCTCGTCAGCGTTCTGGTGTCCTTGGTCACCAAGCCGAAGCCGGCCTCGGAACTGGTCGGCTTCGTCTACTCCGAGACGCCGAAGTCGCACTTCTCGGACGCTGCCGCAGCCGCCCTGCCGTGGTACCAGCGGCCCGGTCCGCTGGCGCTGATCGCGCTCGGCCTGGTCATCATCCTGAACATCGCCTTCTGAGGAGGCCGTCATGAGCGAACAGAAGAACCATCAGCACGCCGCGGGCATCTTCGACATCCGCAACGTCATCGGGGGCCTCCTGGGGGTCTACGGGATCATCCTGCTGCTCACCGGAATCTGGGGAGACCCGGCGCTGGACAAGACCGGCGGGATCAACGCCAACCTGTGGGCGGGCATCGTCCTCATCGTGGTCGGGGCCATCTTCCTGCTGTGGGCCCGGCTCAACCCGACCGTTGTTCCCGAGGAGGTCGCCGAGAACCACCCGATCGGCTGATCTGATCGTCCGCGGCACGCCGCGGAGCACGACCCTGGGCGGGGGCGCGGGCGATACCCGCCCCCCCCCGCGTACGTACGCGATCCCGTAGGCTTGTCCCATGGTGACCGCGATCACGCTGGAGGTGGACGGCCGCGACGTTCGGTTGTCCAGCCCGGACAAGGTGTACTTCCCCGATCTGGGGCTGACCAAGCGCGACATCGCGGAGTACTTCCTGGCCGTCGGTGAGGGGCTGCTCGCCGGGCTGCGGGACCGACCGACCACGATGGAACGCTGGCCCGGTGGGGTCGTCGCCGACGCCGAGTCGTTCTACCAGAAGCATGCGCCGAAGAACACCCCCGACTGGGTGCGGACCGCCCGGGTCACCTTCCCGTCCGGGCGCACCGCTCGCCAGGTCGCTCCCGCCGACCTGGCGAGCGTGCTGTGGATGGCCAATCTGGGCACGCTGCGGTTCCACCCGTGGCCGGTTCGGGTCCCCGACACCGACCGGGTGGATCTGCTGCGGGTCGACCTCGACCCGCAGCCGGGCACCGGATTCGACCAGGTGCGCGAGGCGGCGTACGCCCTGCGAGGGGTGCTGGCCGACGCCGGTCTGACCGGCTGGGTCAAGACCAGCGGGGGGCGCGGACTGCATGTCTATGCGCCGGTGGCCGGCGGTGGATTCGTCGACGCCCGGCACGCGGTGATCGCGATCGGTCGGGAGGTGGCGCGACGTCACCCCGATCTCGGCACCGTGAACTGGTGGAAGGAGGAGCGCGGGAAGCGGATCTTCGTCGACTACAACCAGATGGCCCGGGACCGGCTGATGGCGTCGCCGTACTCGGTGCGGCCGGTCGCGCAGGCGCGGGTGTCGATGCCGCTGACCTGGGACGGGCTGGACGGGGTCCGTCCCGATGACTTCACCGTACGAACCGTGCCCGGTCTGATCGCGGACCGGGGCGATGCCTGGGCCGGCCTGGCCGAGGCCGAGCCGGGGTCGATCGACGTCGCCCTGGAGTGGTGGGCCGACGACCCGACCGAGCTGCCCTATCCGCCCGACTATCCCAAGATGCCGGGTGAGCCACCGCGGGTGCCGCCCAGCCGCAAGGTGGAGGCCAACTGGGACGAGGAGGGCCGCGCCCGCGGGTGATCCCGCTTCTCAGGTCAGGATGTCGGCCAGCCGATAGCTCACCGGCTCCTCCAACTGGTCGAAGCGGCACGATCCTGGTTCACGGTCGGGCCGCCAGCGCAGGAAGCGCGCATTGGTCCGGAACCGGGCGCCCTCCATGTGTTCGTAGCCCACCTCGGCGACCCGCAACGGGTCGAGCAGGTGGTAGTGCTTGACCTCCCGGGACCACCGGCTCAGCGAGCCGGGGCGCTTGGGCGGGTCGGGTTCCTCGGCGGCCGGTGGCGGCCCCCACGGGTGCTCCTGCCAGGCCGTCGAATCGACCGGTACGGTGATCCGGCCCAGCTCGTCGGCCAGTTCGGCGCGGCGCGCGGCGGTGAAGGACGACGCGACCCCGACGAAATGCAGCCGTCCGGCCGGGTCGTACAGCCCGAGTTGAAGGGCGCCGAGAAGGGGGCGCTCGGCGGTGGAGGTCTTGTGCTCCCGCCAGGCGGCGACCACCACATCCGCGTCGCGCCGGTGCTTGATCTTGACCATCGCGCGTTTGCCGGGCAGGTACGGCGCGTCGAGCGGCTTGGCCATCACCCCGTCCAGCCCCGCCCCCTCGAACTGGTCGAACCATCGGGACGCCTCGGCCCGGTCGGTGGTCTGGGGGGAGACGTGGACCCGGGCGCCGCCCGACGTCGGGTCGTTCGCCGAGCCGGACCGGAGGATGCCGAGCAGCACCTCGCGGCGTTCGGCGAACGGCCGGTCCCGTAGATCGTCGCCGCCGAGGGCCAGGATGTCCCAGGCGACGAAGGAGACCGGCAGCCGGCGGCTCAGCAGCTCGATCCGGGAGGCGGCGGGGTGGATCCGGGAGGTGAGCAGGACGAAGTCGAGCCGGTCGCCGACCGGCAGGACGATCTCGCCGTCGAGGACACAGTGGGCCGGCAGCCGTTCGCGGAGGGCGTCGACGAGTTCGGGGAAGTACCCGGCGAGATCCTTGCCGCCGCGGCTGTGCACCACCACCCGGTCGTCGTCCCGGAAGATCAGCGCACGGAAGCCGTCCCATTTGGGTTCGTACGCCATGCCGGCGGGAATCTCGGGCGCGGCAGTGGCCAGCATGGGCTCCAGCGGGGGTTCGACGGGCAGCATGGCTCGAGTCTGGCACGGATCCGCTGTGACGTGCGTCATGTCGGGCCGAGGACCCCGGATGCTTCGTGACCGGCGTCGCCGGGGTCGGTGACGCGGGAACGCTCCGCCTCCCGGCACAGGCGGATGAGTTCGTCCCAGCCGGTGATCTTCACCCGAGGTCGCCCGAGCCGGCGCCCCTCCTCCACCTCGGCGGCGTCGATGGCGAGCCAGTCGGCGAAGGTGGTCGGGCGGACGCCCTGGGTCGCCAGGTCGTCCAGCGGGTCATGCGGGTGGGTCGGGGCAGTGCCGACCAGGTCGGCCAGCAGGTGGGCGACGGTCTGGGCGGCGTCGGACTTGTTCGTGCCGATCACACCGATCGGACCGCGCTTGATCCACCCGGTCACGTACTCCCGGGGACGGCGGCGCCCGTCCGTCCCGAGGACGCGTCCCTCCTCGTTGGGGACGATCCCGCGGCGGGCGTCGAAGGGGAGCCCGGCGAGCGCGACCCCGCGGTAGCCGATGGCCCGCAGGACGAGCTGGACGGGCACGGTCCACCGCGCACCCGTATCGATCGGGCGACCGTCGGGTCCGGGGGCGGTACGCTCCAGGGTCAGGCCGTGCACCCGGTCGGCACCCTCGACAGCGACCGGACGGGCCCAGAACACCAGATGCACCCGGCGGCGCGGCACGGCGGGTGCAGGACGGGCGACGGCGGCCCGCAGGACCGCGAGGTTGGTCCGCTCCCGACGGCCCGCGGCCGACCCGTCGAGCGCCGCCGGGATGGGCGGATCGACGGTGACCTCGACATCGGGCAGGTCCAGCAGGCTGCGCAGCTCCCGCGGGGTGAAACTGGCGTGCTCGGGACCGCGGCGACCGACGATCCAGATGTCGCGCACCGGGGAGGACCGCAACTGGGCGAGGACCGGCTGGGGGATGTCGGTGCTGGCGAGCCGATCCGGATCCTGGGCGAGAATGCGGGCGACGTCGACGGCCACATTGCCCACCCCGATGCAGGCGACGGCCTCGACCCCGCGCAACGACTGGGCCCGCGCGTCCGGATGCCCGCCGTACCAGGCGACGAACTGGCGGGCCGAGCGGCTGCCTGGCAGGTGCTCACCGGGGATGTGCAGCAGCAGATCCCCCGCGGATCCCGTCGCCCAGAGCACGGCGTCGTAGTCGGCCAGTAGCCGGTCGCGGTCGACGTCGCGACCGATCTCGACGGTGCCGAGGAACCGCACCCGGTCGGAGTCGAAGACGCGGGTGAGCGTCCCGGCCACCGAGCGGATCCCCTCCTGGTCCGGCGCGACGCCATAGCGCAGCAGGCCGAACGGGGTGGGCAGCCGGTCGTACAGGTCGACCAGGACGGGCAGGCGATCCTGGGCGATCAGGGCCTGGGCGGCGAAGAGGCCGGCCGGACCGGCGCCCACCACCGCGATCCGGTAGGCGGATCCGGAATGACCCGGGTGTTCGGGTTGGTCCGGCCGATCGGTCATCCTCGCGCTCCCTCGTCTCCCCTGCCCAACTCTAGGCGACGGGCGACGGGCGACGGGGGACGGGCGACGGTGCCGGGAGCCGCGGTGACTCAGGCCGCGTCGGCCCAGGCGGGTACAACGAGCGCGTCAGGCAGCGACAGGTGCGGCAGCGCGACCCCGACCGGCGCATCGAAGGTGAAGGTGATGCCGATCCGTTCGGCGTCGGCGGGCAGCGAGCGGTGGGGGGCGGCCCGCAGATACCCGTCGGTGGCATCCTCCAGATCCTCGCCGATGGTGACGAGGAAGGCGCCGTCGGTCGGGGCAGCCTCCAGCCAGGTCCGTCCGTCGAGGATCTGGATGCCGCGGTCGGATCCGCCGATCCAGTGCAGGGAGATCAGCCCGGGGTCGACATGGGTGGCCGCGGGGGTGCTCACCCCGGCCTCCCCGCCGTCCCGGGTCAGCGTGGTCCACGTCGCGGCATCCCCGGCGAGCTCGCGGTCGAAGGTGTCCGGGTCGAGCAGCAGCGCGGCGGCAAGCCGGCGCAGCAGGGCGCGGGCCACCTCTCCGGCGCGGTCCTGGAACCACAGGGTGCGGTCTCGCAGTTCGGGCAGCCGGGCCGGCCATTGGTTGGGCCCGATCAGCGCCTCGGCGGGGGAGCGGCGCCGGTCGGCGGGCACCACCGGCAACTCGGCGCCGACGTCGAACTGTTCGCGCCAACCCTCGGCGAAGCCGGAGCCGAAGCTGGTCCAGCCGCGGAATTGCTCGGAGCGGGTCGAGGCGATGGCGACCTTCTCCTGCTCGGGGAGCGCGAACAGCAGCCGGGCGAGGTCGGCGACCCGCTCGGTCACCTCGGTGCGGATGCCGTGACCGGTGACGACGAAGGCGCCCAGGTCACGGGCGACGTCTCGCAGGTCCTCGGGCGGCAGGGCGCCGAGGTCGAGGGTAGGCACAGTGGTGGTGGGGACAGTGGTGGGCATGGAAAACTCCTGGAGCGATCGGTGACGGAATGGGGAACGGGACTCAGAACGCGCACATTCGCCCGCACCGACACGCGCAGCACATCATCGACGCCGGGGCGACGATGGGGCGCGTGGTGATGCAGAGCGTGGCGTTCATGGTCCTCCTGTCACGGACGCTGATGGACGAAACATTAGCCGTCCTTGGTGGGGTGTGCAAGAGCGGTTATGGGCTGAACGGGTCGGGCCCCGCGGCAGGATCCTGCCGCGGGGCCCGACCCGTGTCCGGGGCCCGGCGGTAAGGACGTGGCGGGCACCTGGACCTCACCCATGTCGTCCCAGTCGTCGCCGTCGACCGTACGGGAGACGATCTTCGGGGTTGCCGTCAGGTACTGCGGGAACTCCTCGGTCATCTGCCGGAAGTGGGCGGAGTTGACATGCGTGGCGGCGGCGTCCTCGTCGAAGGCCTCCACCAGCACGTACGTGGACGGGTCATCGAGACTGCGGGACCACTCGAACCACTTGTTGCCGGGTTCGGCCCGAGTTGCCTCGGTGAACGGGCGGGTGAGCTTGCCGAAGCGGTCGGCGTACTCGGGCTTGACGGGGAACTTGACGACGATGAAGATCATGGCGCTGTCCTCTCGGGATCAGAGACGGGATCGGGGTGGGACGTCGGCAGGCCGGTCAGGCCATGAACTTCTCGACGGTGCTGCCGACCCGCGGCAGTGCCTCCACCACGTAGTCCTTCGCCTTGCCACGCAGGCCCTGGTAGATCTTCGACACCACCGGGTAGGACGCGTGCGCAGCGCGCGCATCGGCCGCCGCCAGGACAATATCGACCGCCTGGTCGGCGTTGGAGGTGAGCTGGTCCGCGAAGGACCGCTCGCCCCGCTCGTCCCACAACGGCTGCAGATCGCGCACCAACTGAGGCAGCAGCGAGTCGACCCCCTCGTCGACGATGCCGTCCTTGACCTTCTTGGCGGTGGCATACGCGGCCTTGACGGCGGCACCCCCGATCCCGTGCTGGGATGCCACCTCCGCATCGATGTCGGCGGCCAGGGCGGCCACCACGGCGGGGCGTCGTTCGGGGGCGAGCAGGGTTTCGGACAGGGAGGACATCGAGGACCTTTCACTCGGATGGGACATGCGGGAGACATGGTTGCACAGGCCGATGAAACCCCTGTGCACCCGGGGCGGGTGCGGCCTACCGTGGAGCCATGAGCCCGGGCCACCAACCGCTGCGTCAGGTCGACGTCCACACCCATGCCATGCCACTCCCACTGCTGGAGTGGCTCGCCGACGCCGGCCTGGCCGATCTCTCCGGCCTGCCCGACGGGCGGATCCTCATCGATCCGTCGGTCAGCGGGATGCCCGGCGACACCGTGCTCACCTGCCCGCCGGAGATGTACGACGTGTCGGCGCGGCTCGCCGCGATGGCCGATGTCGGCGTCGAGGTGCACGCCGTGAGCCTGTCCCCGTATCTCCTCGGCGCGGTGTCGCGGGACTCGGTGGCCGTTCTCGACCTGGTCCGGCGCGGCAACGACGCGTTGGCCCGGTTCGTCGCACAGGCCCCGGACCAGCTCGTGGCCCTCGGCGCGGTGCCGATCGGTCATGCCGGTCTCGTCGGCGAGGCCGAGCGTTGCCTCGACCTGCTGGGCATGCGCGGGCTGATGATCGGCACCCACGGCGCCGGCCACGAACTCGCCGAACCGCGCCACGACCCGCTATGGGAGTTGCTGGCCGCCCGCGCCGTCTTCACCTTCCTGCATCCGGTCGCCGGACCCGGCGGCGAGGGGGAGCCGGGAGTGCCGTG
This sequence comes from uncultured Propionibacteriaceae bacterium, assembly GCA_964528755.1. Taxonomy (GTDB): domain Bacteria; phylum Actinomycetota; class Actinomycetes; order Propionibacteriales; family Propionibacteriaceae; genus Raineyella. The sequence goes on along the minus strand of CAZGWN010000001.1, from coordinate 91,713 downwards.
GGCCGCCTCGGTGGCGGCATCGGCCGATCTGGCGTTGGCCGTCTCCGGGCTGGTCCGCGCAGGGGTGCTGGAGCGCTGGGACTTCCCGCTCTGCCTGGCGTACGGGGGCGGGGCCGTGCCCGGCGTCCGCGGCGCGCTCCAGCGTGGCTGGGAGCGGGTCAGCGAGGCCCCCGATGTGCACACCGCGCCGCTGGACCAGCTCCGGCGCCTGTACTACGACAGCGCCACGTTCGACGTGCAGCAACTGCGGCAACTGGTCGAGTTCGTCGGCCCCGCGCACGTGCTGATGGGCAGCGACTACCCGTCGAAGTCCGGCGACACCGACCCGATCGGCGTCGTTCAGGAATGCCAACTCGGCCCGGTGCAGGAAATGATCACCGGGGTGAACGCGGCGGCGTTGTTGGAACTGGCCCTCTGACGGGGACCGGGGCGGGACTGGCCCCCTGACGGGGACCGGGGCGGGACTGGCCCCCTGACGGGGACCGCGGCATCCTCCCGCGTGCCCCTCAGGGGGCGATCGGCTCGGCCGCCAGGCTCGTCGAGCGCAGCGTCCCGTCGGCGGTCAGCAGCAGGGTCTCCGCGTGCTCGGGCAGCCCGTCACAGACCGCGTCCGTGACGGCGAGGATCGATCGGCCGGTGTCCAGCCGGAACTCGATCCGCGGCCACGCCCGGGACAGGCCGTCACCAAGATTCGTCAGGTCGATCAATCCGATGGGCGCCGGGTGCAGCAGGACCGCGGCGATCATGAGCACGGCCCGATCCGGGCCGTCCAGTTCCCCGGTCATGCGGCCGATGACATGTCCATGGCCGAGGGCCCGCAGCTCGGTCCCCGCGCCTCGAACGGTCGTGTGGGCGGCCTCGGCGACGGCCTGTTCGGCGGTCTGGCACGGACGCGGGGTGGGCAGGTTGGCACTGTTGACGATCGCCCGGGCCCGCACGGTGGCGACGTCGCGGGCGCAGGCGGTGGCGAGGTCGACGTGCTGGTCCGCGCCCCGGTACACCAGCGCCCCCGACGCGATGGCGCCGGCACCGCCGAGCAGGCGCAGCAACAGGCGTCGGCGCCGCTCGTCCGGGGCGATGACCACGGTCAACCGGCCCGGCAGCAGCGCCAGTGAGATGTCATGGATGTGGCCGGGTCCGAACCGCAGACCAGTGAGCTGGACGGCGGTCAGGCTGCATCGCTCCATCGGCTAAGCCCCCCAGAAACTGGCGTCCCCCGTACGATGCGCACGCTACCAGTCCGGTCCGCCGCGGGACAGGGGCGCTGCGGGATCGTGCCGGAGAAGACGGCGGCGCCCCGCGATCGGCTCACCCGTGCACAGTGGGGCTCCCGCGGGAACCCCGCCCGCTCCGGCACCCGCCAGTAGGGTGGTCCCCGTGCACAGGCGTGGGCGGGTGATCGTGACCGTGGTGGTCACCGTGGGCTGGGGCCTTGCCGGCTGGTTCGGTGCGGTCGCGACCCGCGGGCCGGTGGACGTCCGCGACATCACCTACCGTGGCGGCTGCGGGTGGGAGCGGCCCGCCCAGGACATCCCGATGGTGCTCGGTGAACAGACCGCACCCGGCACCCGGTTCGGTGCCGGACCCGACTCCCTGGCCCAGGTCGTGGAGAGCCGGCAGGTGCGGCTGGGGACGTCGGCGCATGCCTATGCCCTGGTCCGGGTGCAGTGCAGCATCGGGGCCCGGACCGCGACCGCCTTTCATCTCATCTCACCCGACGGCGAGCAGCCCCGCGACCTCGGCATCGTCGCCGCCGGGGTCGGACCGATCACCGTACGGGACGTCGACGGCAGACTGGAGGTCGAGCAGGACTACCTGCGGGTCGGGACGACGACCGGGGCGGCGCACGCCCGCTACCGGGTCGTGTTGGTCGGGCAGACCCCGGTGCGGGTCGGGCCCGACCAGGATGTCGCCGACGTGCCCGCGGCCGTTGCCCGATGGCGGGCCGACACCTGGCGGTCCGGGACGGTGCTGCTCGGCGGACAGTTGGGCAGCGCCGACGACGGCTGGTCGACGCTGGGCATCCAGGTCGACCCGGCGACGGTGGTGACCGCGGCCGAGATCGCCGCGGCCGGGGTCGGGGTGCCGGGCCAGAGCTGTCGCCTTCCGGCCACCCTGACCCACACCGGCCAACGCATCGACGCCGCCCGGACCGCCGGCCGGGACGGCTCGCCGGGGGCGGTGGTGAACCTGTCACATCCGGCCGATGCGCCCGAGGTCGGCACGGTCCGCGCCCTGTCGCTGCCGCTCCCCGGCCCGATGGTCGGCCTTCTCGTGCCCGGGTCGGGTCTGGTGCCCGCGCTGGCGGTCGCCTACCCGGACGGTCCGGATGCCGTACGGGTGGCGTCGGTGGGGGTCACCGACTCGTGGCTGGACGGTGGCACCTCGGCGGGGGCGTACGGGCATCTCCTCGCCGACGACGGAGCGGTGGTGTTCGGCGGGACGTGGACATACCGGGAATCCGTACGCGCCTCCGATGCCGCACCTGCGGGCCCCGCCGGGACGACGGGCGGCCCGGAGGCGGTACCGGCGATGGCCCCGATGCCGGACCCGGCCGGGTCCGATGGCCGGGTCTGCCGGTTGTGAGGGCCTCGGGACCTCAGCTCTGGTCGAGATCCTTCGCGACGAGGTCGGCGATGGTCCGGACCGCCTCGGGGTTCTCGGACTCGACGACGACCTCGCGCCCGTGCTCGGCGCCCAGCGCCATGATCATCAGCGACGAACTCGCGTCCGCGGGCTCCTCCTCCGGGTCGTCGGCCAGCGAGATGAGGATCTCGTCGTCGAACTCCGACGCGGCCTGGGCGATCAGGGAAGCGGGACGGGCGTGCAGACCCACGGCGGAACCGACGGTGACCTTGGTGGAGGGCATGGATAGTTCTCCTTCGAACGCTGTGCGGACAGTCTAGGGCGATCGGTCAGGACCAGCGGGGCCGATTCCACCCGATCCGGTCGCGGGGGTGGTCAGGGCAGGGCGTCGAGGGCGCGGACCACCGCGGCATCCGGGTCGGTCTGGTCCGGTCGGGGCACGGTCGTGCCGGGCAGGGCGGTGGCGCCGGCACCGTACGCCACCGCGGTTCGCAGGCAGTCCTCCGGGTCGGCGCCCCGGGTGTGGGCGAGCAGGAACCCCGCCAGTGCCGAGTCTCCCGCTCCCACGGTCGATGCCGGCACGATCGGCGGCGGGGTGGCGGCCCAGGCGCCCCGGTCGCTGACCAGGACGGCGCCGGCGGCGCCCAGCGTCGCCAGGACGTACGTCACCCCCCGGTCGACGAGCCCGGTGGCGGCACGGACCGCCGGACCGAAGTCCCCCGCAGCCGCGGCCTCCTCCAGAGCGGTGCCGTCGATCCGCGCGGCGGTGTGCCGGTCGGCCTCGGCGAGCTGGGCGAGCTCGAACGCGTTGGGCTTGAGCAGGTCGGGAGCAGCCCGGTCCAGCGCCGCCCCCAGTGCCGTCAGGGGTGCGTCGGAGGTGTCCACCGCGATCCGGGCGCCGGTCGGGCGCAGGGCCGTGACCAGGTCGGCGTACCAGTCACTCCCCGGGCCCGGCGGGAGCGAGCCGCACAGGGCCACCCAGGCCGCCCCTCGGGCCGCCGCGACCAGCGCCTCCCGCAGCCCCTCGCGGGCGGCCGGATCGAGCAGGGCGCCGGGCTCGTTGATCTTGGTGGTCGTGCCGTCGGGTTCGGCGAGGGTGAGGTTGGTCCGGACCCGGTGCACCACCGGCACCGACAGGTGGTCAACGCCGGCGAGGGTGAGCGCTTCGGTGATCGGATGCCCGGCCGGGGCGGGAAGCACCGCCAGTGTCGGGGCCCCGGCCAGGTGCAGCGCGCGGGCGACGTTGACCCCCTTGCCACCCGGCCCGTCGTGGACCTCGCGCAGCCGGTTGACGGCGCCGCGGCGCAACGCGGAGGGCAGCACCGCGGTCCGGTCGACGCTGGGGTTGGCGGTGAAGGTAACGATCATGGTGACCCGGCCCCCTTGACGTACGGATGTTGGTTTGTTTCTGTTTACCACATCATCCAGGAACGATTATGCCCGCTTGTGTGGGATTGTCAAGAAGTCACAGGGTAGTCTGGTGTCCGATCCCAGCCCAGATCCTCCTACGAAAGCAGGTCCTGACATGTCCACCGGTGCCTCATCGTCGTCGACCGACGCCTCGTCCGCGTCCGTCGCCCCGCCCCCATCCATCGCCGCCCGCCTCCGGGGACTCGGCGTGGTCGACGGGGTGGGCTACGCGCCCGCGCTGTGGGCCCGGCCCCGCCCGGCCCTGCCCACCGGCGGGACCTCCGTGCCGGAGGCGGAGCGGGACGCGGAGAAGGAACGTTTCGCGCAGGCGGCCCGGGTGGTGGCCGCCCGGCTCACCGCGCGGGCCGGGCGGGTAACCGGCCACGCCGCGGAGGTGCTGACCGCCACCGCCGAGATGGTGGGCGACCGGGCCTGGCAGCGGTCGGTCAACCGGAACATCGGTGCCGGCGACCCGGCCCCGTGGGCGGTGGTGCAGGCCACCGAGACGTTCATCGTGAAGTTCGAGAAGATCGGTGGGGTGATCGCCGAGCGGGTCACCGACCTGCGTGACATCCGGGACCGGGTGATCGCCGAGCTGCGAGGGGAACCCGAGCCGGGGGTGCCCGAGCCCGACCGGCCGGTCGTCCTGCTGGCCGAGGACCTCGCCCCCGCCGACACCGCCGGCCTGCATCCCGACCGCATCGTCGCACTGGTCACCGAGCTCGGGGGCAAGACCAGCCACACCGCCATCATCGCCCGCCAGCTCGGGATCCCGTGCATCGTCGCGGTCGGCCCCCGGCTGGGCGAGGTGTCGGCGGACACCGCCCTGCTCGTCGACGGCGGCGCCGGGACCATCGACATCGACCCCGACGAGGCGGTCGCCCGCGAGACCGTACGCAAGGACGCGGCCGTACGGGAGCGGATCCGGGCCTGGTCCGGGCCGGCCCGCACCTCGGACGGGCACCGGGTCCAGTTGCTCGCCAACGTCCAGGACGGCGCGGCCGCCCGGAAGGCCGCCGGGGCCGGTGCTGCCGAGGGGGTCGGTCTGTTCCGGACCGAACTGTGCTTCCTGTCGGCGCGCACCGAGCCCACCGTCGAGGAGCAGGCGGCGATCTACCGGAAGGTGCTCGAGGCCTTCGACGGTCGCAAGGTCGTCGTCCGGACCCTGGACGCCGGCTCGGACAAGCCGATCGCCTTCGCCGACCTGCCACCCGAGGACAACCCCGCCCTGGGCGTACGCGGGCTGCGGGTCGGGCGGCGTACGCCCGGCCTGATCACCCGCCAACTCGACGCGATCGCACTGGCCGCCCGGGGCCGCGACCCGCGGCCGTGGGTGATGGCGCCGATGGTCGCCACGGCCGAGGAGGCGGAGTGGTTCGCGGGGCTGTGCCGGGAGCGCGATCTGGTGCCGGGGATCATGGTCGAGGTGCCGGGTGCGGCACTGCTGGCCGAGCGGCTGCTGGCGCACGTGGAGTTCTTCTCCCTGGGCACCAACGATCTGTCCCAGTACACGATGGCCGCCGACCGGCTCTCGCCGCACCTGGCGACACTCACCGACCCGTGGCAACCGGCGGTGCTGACCCTGGTGAAGATGGCCGCCGACGCAGGAACGGCCGCCGGCAAGCCGGTCGGGGTCTGTGGGGAGGCGGCGGCCGACCCCCTGCTCGCGTGCGTGCTGGTCGGGCTGGGGATCACCTCCTTGTCGGCGGCGGCACCTGCGCTGCCGGCGGTCGGGGCCCGGCTCGGCTCGGTCGACCTGGAGACCTGTCGGCGGGCGGCGGCCGACGCGCTCGCGCAGGACTCCGCCACCGGGGCCCGAGCGGCGGCCTCGGCCGTGATCGACGCGGGATCCCGAGGCGGCGACGGCGAGTCGGGGGCCGCCTGAGCCGGATATCGTGGCCGGGTGAGACGTCTGTGGCCATTCCTGGTCGCCCTGGTCCTGTTCGTCATCCTGCTGGGCTGGGCCGGATGGCAGTCGTACGGTGACCGTCTGCCCGGCGCCACCCGGATGTGTGCCGAGGGCGTCGGTGTCGGTCCCGGGACGAGTTGCCAGTTGGCGGTGGCGACCCGCGACGCCGTCCGGTCGTCCGGGCGGGGCAGCGCGGCGACGTTCACCGTGACGGCGTACGACCCGCAGCCGGGCGCCGAGATCGAGTTGACCTGCGACGTCGCCGAGGTGATCCGCTGCCTCGGCGGGCAGGGTCGGGAGGTCGTCCTCGACCCCACCGGGGTCTAGACCGGGCAGGAGCCCGGCCCGTCATCTCCAGCCCGTCATCCCCAGATCGCCCGCACCCGCGAGGCGATCGCCGCCGCGCCCGCATCCTCGTGGCGATGGAACACCGGGGTCCGGCCCAGCGGCGCCGGCACCCGGACGACCCGGTCGCCGGTATAGGCCTGGTCGGTCCAGACCAGCCGCCACGATCCGGGCGGCAGGGTCACCTCGCGATCCCGGGCGCCGGCCCGGAACACCGGCACGACCAGGAACGACGTGCCGAAGAAGTAGGCGTCGTCGCGTCGGGCGGCGGCGCTGCCGGGAGCCTCCAGCCAGACCGGCCGGATCGGGGGCAGAGGCGCGGCCAGCGTCGCCTGCCGGTAGGCGGCGAGCACCTCGAAGACCGCGCTGTGCCGGGCAAAGGTGTCCGCCACCGCCCGGTCGTACACCTGGGCGAACTCGCCGGGCCGGTTGCCCTCGTGGGTGCGCAGGATCGGCGTCCACACACTCCACTCCAGCCACCGCTGGAGCAGTTCGGTGTCCCGGTGGACGCCGATGATCGGCTGGGGCAGGCCGGTGTAGCCGCCGGCGTCGGTGTGATTGACCGGGATGCCGCTGACCGCGCCGTGCAGCATCCCCAGCAGGGCCGACGCCATCCCGTCATGGCGGTCCCAGGTGACCAGTTGGTCGCCGGCCCACTGGATGCCGAAGGGGGCCGGCGTGTCGGCCCCGGCGGCGTCATTGCCCCGCCACGCGGACCGGAAGAACACCAGGTCGTCCGGTCCTGCGACCCGCTCGTTCAGCCGCCGCCAGCGCGCCGGCCAGCGGTTGTGTTCGACCGCGGGGTCACCGTCGGCCAGCACCGCGTCGAAGGGCAGCCCCTCCCCGAAGTCGGCCATCCACCCGCCGGTCGCCGGCATCGCGGCGATCACCTCGGCGTACCAGTCGACCGCCTCGGGCCGGGTGAGGTCGAGCAGCGCCGCGCTGAACCCGCCCTGGTCGAGCAGGTACGGTCCGCCGTCGGGATGACCGACGAGGAAGCCGGCGTCCAGCGCCTCCCGGTAGAGGTCACGGCGCACCCCGCCGGGTTTCTCGCCGGGGTCGACCACGAAGGGATTGATGTAGGTCAGCACCCGGATGTCACGGGCGGTGAGGTCGTCGACCAGCCGGGACCACCCCGGGTAGTGCCGCTCGTCCAGTTGCCAGGTCCACCACAGCCGTCTGCCGAATCCGGTGGTCCGTGGCCCGACCCAGTCCTGCAGCCAGACCCCACCCAGCCGCGCCCGGTCGAGGGCGGCGAGGTCGGCCCGCACCGCCTCCGTACCGCCCTGCAGGCCGACGATCGCGCCACCGAGAGCCCAGCCGGGAATCGCCGGGTTCGGCCCGGCGACCAGGTCCGCGGGGGTCGGCGCGTCGCGCCAGGCGGCGTCGATCCGGTCGGCCCACACGCCGACGTCGAGCCGACCACCTCGCAGGTCAACCTCGGCGACCTCGTCGTTGTCCCAGCGCAGCCCGCGCAGGTCCTCGGTCACCAGCGAGGGCATCGGGGCGTACGTGGTGGTCGGCGAGCCCCCGGCGCCGGAATCCCACTCGGCCAGCACGGTGATCGGCTGGCGGCCCCGGCCCACGCCCTGCTCCCGGGTGAGCAGCGGCACGAAACGGCCACGCAGGTCGAAGTCGCAGAACTGCTCGCCCAGCCCGTGCACCGCCTCGTCTCGGCCCAGTCCCGAGCGCAGCACGAGCAGGTCGGCCCCGAGGCAGTCCACCTCGACGAGCAGTCGGTCGTCCTCGCCGCTCAGCGTGACCGTCCACGGCAGCGGATCGGGCCGGTGGCCGGACGATCCGGTCTGCGGTCGCAGCAGCCCGGTCAGGCGCACGGACGTCGGGGAGATCCGCTCCAGGCCGGTCCAGTCCTGGTCGGTGAACACCGTCTCCAGGTGCCGGGTGCCGACGAAGTGGCCCTGCCGGTCCCGCCAGTCGAGCCGGCCGGTGGCCGCGACCAGGAACGGCCCGTCCGCCCACCACAATCGGTGCCCGGCACGGCTGACCGCGAAGGTCCCCGCACGGCCGGTCTTCCGGTCGTCCGTGCGGCGTTGGCCGGTGCCGACCTCGTACGTCGCGGTTGCGGACCCGAACGCCGTCGTGCCGAGCCCGGTCCCCGGGGTGGTCAGCCTCCCGGCCGGCCAGGTGCCCGGCGGGGCGTACGGACCGCGGAGAACCCGCCGCCCACCGGCCGCGGCAGCGACGACGAGAAGTCCGGCGCCGACGCCGAGCACGGCGCATCGGTCGAACCCCATGGCCACCTCCTCGTCACGAGCCTGGTTCCCCGGCCGGTCCCGCGGCCCCCGGGGTCCCGGGGAGCGGCCGGCGTACGGGACGCAGGTACCGTGGGCTCATGCCTGCGCACATGCAGCGGTACCGGGAGATCGCCCAGGTGCTGGCCCGTAACGGACTCTATGTCACCGCCCAGCGGGCGGGCCTGGGCCGGTGGTTGCCGCCGCTCGCCAACGGTGCGGTCGATCCGCGTGGCGAGGCCGACATCGTGCCGCCGATGATCGTCCAGACGCTGCGTGAACTCGGCACGACCTTCGTGAAGTTCGGCCAGGCGCTGTCGATGCGGCACGACATCCTGCCCGACTCCTGGTGTACGGCGCTGGGGGAACTGACCGATTCCGAGCCGCCGATCGACGTGTCGGAGGTGGAACGGGCGATCCGCGATGACCTGGGAGCCGGGGTGGAGGAGCTGTACGCGACCTTCGACCCGCAGCCGCTGGCCACGGCCTCCATCGGCCAGGCGCACGCGGCGACCCTGCCCGACGGGCGGGCCGTCGTGGTGAAGGTCCGCAAGCCCGGCGTCGTGGAGGAGGTCAACGAGGACCTGGAGATTCTCGCGAACCTGTCCGGGCAGTTGGCGCGCAGCATGACGTTCTTCGCCGACATCGACCTGCCCGGCATGGTGGCCGAGTTCAGCCGCTCGCTGCGTACGGAGATGGACTATTCGGCCGAGGCGCGGGCGTGCCAGGACTTCGGGGCTTTCTTCGCCGGCGACGCGCGGATCCACGTGCCCTGGATCGACTGGGATCGCAGCTCGACCCGGGTGCTCACCCTGGAACGACTGTCGGGGATCCGGATCGACGACGTCGCCGCGCTGGACGCCGCCGGCGTGGACCGGCAGGCCCTGGCGTTGCGCTGCGCCGACATGCTGCTGCGGATGGTCTTCGAGATGGGCCGGTTCCACGCCGACCCGCACTCGGGCAACCTCTTCGTCGAACCGGACGGCACCATCGGGGTGATCGACTTCGGCATGATCGGCCGGATGACGCCGCTGATGGCGCGGCAGTTCGTCGCGATCATCGTCGGAATGACCCGCAACGATTCGTCCGCGGTCGCCGACGCGCTGACCACTCTCGCGCCGCCGCGGGGGCGGCTGGACCGGGCCGCGCTGCGTGCCGACGTCCGCGGCCTGCTCGCGAGGCTGGAGGACAAGCGGCTCAGCGACGTCAGTGTGGTCGACGTTGCCGGTCGGCTGTTCACCATCGTCCGCGACCACCGGCTGGCGCTGCCGCCCGACGTGGTCCTGCTGCTGCGGATGCTCGCCATCGTCGATGGCCTGGGTCGCCGGATCGACCCCGACTTCCGGCTCGCCGACGCGTTCGGCCCGTTCACCGAGCGGATGCTGCCCGAACACCTCGCCGACCGGCTGGCCACCGCCGCCCGCGACGTGACCTCGCTCGGGGCGGAGCTGCCCGGCTACCTGCGGCGGATCGCGGACCGGCTCGACGGGGAGGGGGTCGACGTCCACATCCGCGCCGACGGCGCCGTCGACCGGCTGGTGGCGGGCATGATCGTCGCCGCGCTGATCAGCGGCGGCTCCCGCGTCCTGGTCGCCAACCAGCAACGACTCGGTCCGTGGTCCGGGCCGATCCTCACCGCCGGCGCGGGCCTGCTCGGGGTGATCGGCGGTCGGCTGCTGCGCCCCCGCAAGCGGCGGGTCTGAGCGCGACGACTCAGCCGATGAGGGTGGCGATCCGCTCGACCGCGAATCGGTAACCGTCGGTCCCGCATCCGACGATCACTCCGGCGGCGATGTCGGACAGGTACGAGTGGTGCCGGAACGGCTCGCGGGCGTACACGTTGGACAGGTGCACCTCGATGAACGGACCCTCGACCGTCAGCAGCGCGTCGCGCAACGCCACCGAGGTGTGGGTGTAGGCGGCCGCATTCACCACGAACCCGACGGCACCCGTACGCCACCGGTGGACGGCCTCGACCAGTTCGCCCTCGTGGTTGCTCTGGACGCAGGCGACGCCCAGGCCGTGCGCGGCGGCCGTCGCGGCGCACACCTCCTCGACGTCGGCCAGGGTCGCCGTCCCGTACACCTCGGGCTGACGCCGCCCGAGCAGGTCGAGGTTGGGTCCGTTGAGGACGACGACCGTACGGGGGCTGGGGGAGGCGGTCATGATGCGGCCGACTGTAGCAGCCGATGGCGACACCGGCCCCGAACTGGCGGCGCCAGAAGCTACGCCAACGTAACCTTGACCCATGAGTTCCTCCACGGCGCCCGACTGGGTGCGCCACTACCAGCCCGGCGTCCCGGCCGAGATCGAGCTGCCGACGGAGTCGCTGTGCGCGATGTTCGACCGGTCGGTCGCCGAGGCGGGTCCGGCGACCGCGATGACCTTCTTCGGGCACCGCACGACGTACGCCACCCTCGGCGACGAGGTCGCCCGGGCCGCCGAGGGGCTGCGCCGCCTCGGCGTGGAGCCGGGCGATCGGGTGGCACTGGCCCTGCCGAACTGCCCCCAGCACGTGGTCTCCTTCTATGCGGTGCTCCGGCTCGGCGCGGTCGTCGTGGAGCACAACCCGCTCTACACCGCCCGCGAACTCGGCGAGCAGTTCGCCGACCACGGCGCCCGGGTGGCGATCGTCTGGGACGTCGCCGTGCCCAAGATCGAGGCGATCGAGGGGGCCGCCCGTCCCGACACCATCATCGCGGTGAACCTGCTGGAGGAGTTTCCCCTCGCCATGCGGGCCGCGCTGGCCCTGCCGGTGCCGAGCCTGCGCCGGACGCGGGCGGGTCTCACCTCGGGTGCCCCGGGGACCGTACGGTGGCGCCGGCTGCTCACCGCGCCGCCGATCGACCCGGGGCTGCCCGAACCGGAGGTCGGGGACCTAGCCGTCATCCAGTACACCTCGGGCACCACGGGGCACCCCAAGGGTGCGATGCTCACCCACTTCAACCTCTATGCCAACGCCCGTCAGGGCGCGGCGTGGATGAAGGACGCCCGCAACCGCGAGGAGACCTTCTACGCGGTGCTGCCGATGTTCCACGCCTTCGGGATGACCCTCTACCTGACGTACGGCGTGCTGCGGCAGGCCAACCTGGTGCTCTTCCCGAAGTTCGACGTCGACCTGGTGCTCAAGGCCGCGAAGAAGTTCCCGCCGACGATCTACTGCGCGGTGCCGCCGATCTATGCCCGCACCGCCACCGCGGCGATCGAGCGGGGGGTGGATCTGAGCACCGCCAAGTACTGCATCTCCGGCGCGATGGCACTCACCGACGAGATCGTCCAGTTGTGGGAGTCGGTCTCCGGCGGGCTGCTCGTCGAGGGGTACGGGATGACGGAATCCTCCCCGGTCGCGCTCGGCAACCCGTTCTGGCCGACGCGGCGGACCGGGACCATCGGGGTCCCCTTCCCCTCCACCCTGCGCAAGGTGGTGGACGAGGACGGTGCCGAGGTGGGTCCGGGGGTCCGCGGTGAGCTGTTGATCAAGGGGCCGCAGGTCTTCTCCGGCTACTGGCACAATCCCGAGGAGAGCGCCCGGGTCCTCGACACCGACGGGTGGCTGCACACCGGTGACATCGTCACTCTCGACGACGACGGGTTCGCCACCATCGTCGACCGCGCCAAGGAGATCATCATCACCGGCGGTTTCAACGTGTCGCCGTCGGAGGTCGAGGACGTGGTCCGCCGCTTCGGCGGGATCCACGACGTCGCCGTCGTCGGTCACCGCCGCCCGGACGGCTCGGAGGCGGTCGTCGCCGTGGTCGAGCTGGAGGACGGGGTGGCCCTGGACGAGCAGTCGATCCGCGAGGCCTGCCGCCGCGAGCTGGCCGCGTACAAGGTGCCGCGCCGGGTGATCCGCTCCGACGGGGAGCTGCCGCGGTCCATGCTGGGCAAGGTGCTGCGGCGCCGGGTGCGGGAGAAGCTGCCCAAGGATCTGTGAGCTCGGGCCCACCCCTGCTTCAGGCCGGCGGGTCGTGCGCTCGCATGATCACCGCCGGCCTGATGCCTATCCGCGGGTGAGCTTGAGGGTCCACTCCGTGGGGCCGGACTGCAGGTAGTCGACGTCGACCTCGCCGCGCTCCCGGAGCTGGGTGAGCAGCGGAACCGGGTCGTGCGGGGCGACGATCACCAGGGAACGGCCGGGTCGGAGGGATTCGAAGGCGCCGATGACGGCCCCGTGCCTGATCTCGGGAGGCAGGGAGTGCACGTGCAGCACCGGGAGCCCGGCGTCGGTGTCCTGGCCGGGGTCCAGGTGGCTGGTGGGTTCGTTGCTCATGGAGGTTCCCTTCGGGTTGGTGATGGGTGGGACGGTCAGGCGGTGTCGCCGGCCGGTGGGCTCGCCCCCGGGTCGAGGACGAGGTGGCAGACGCCCGGCTCGGCGAACGGGATCAGCGACACCGGCCGGGGATCGCCTGCCGCGTCGGCCAGGCCCTGGGCCAGGCCCAGGTGGACGACGCAGATCGTGGGGTGGTGGCGCGCCGACGCGGTGAACGGGCAGGCGCACAGCCGCAGGCCCCAAGGTGCGGTTTCGGGGGCGAAACCCAGGCGGGCGAACACCCGGGGCACCGGATCCGGACCGGCGGGCGACAGCCGCTGTGCCCACGCCCGACCCGCGGCGATGGCCGAGGCCCGGGGCGCGGCTCCGGCGCGGTCGATGGTCGCGGCGAGGGCCTCCACCATCGGGCCCCAGACCTCTGCCGTCAGATGCCCGGGATCGGTCGCCATCGGTGACGCCCGGTATCGGCGGGCCGGACGGCCGCGTACGCCCTCGTGGGTAGGGGCGACGGTGGCCAGCCCTGCGGCCACCAGCTGATCGAGGTGGAACCGGACCGTCGTCGGATGCAGTCCGAGCTCGTCGGCCAGTGCCGACACCGTCACCGGGGGATCGGCCCGGCGTACGGCGTCCAGCACGCGCCGGCGGGCGGCGGTGACCACGGGCGGCGACGTACGGATCGGCTCACCGTCCGCACCCGCCTGATCGTCATCCACGATTAAAGAGTAACATCTTCCTCATTAATCGGCGGGCACGGTCTCGGGCCCGGACACGAGGGGAATTTGTGGACGTGGACAGGGGGGCGGGCGCCTCTGCGCGCGGTGGTCGGCCGCGGCGCCGCCGTACGGATCGGATCTCCACCGCCTGGATGGTCGCCGCCGTTGTCGTCGTCGTGACCGGTGCCCTGGCCACCCGGGTGCTGCCCCAGCCGCTGTGGACGTTGGTGCATGTCGTCGCGCTCGGCGTGCTCACCAACGGCATCCTGCAGTGGTCGTGGTACTTCGCGCGCACCCTGCTGCACCTGTCCCCTCGCGATCCTCGCGGCGCCCGCACGGCGGAGATCCGGGTGCTGGTCTTCAACGCCACCCTGGTTGCCCTGTTCGCCGCCATGTGGGGTGGGGTGGCGTGGCTGGCGGCGACCTGTGCGGGCATCATCGGCGCGGTGATCGGCTGGCACGGACTCGACCTGGTGCTGGCCGGCCGCGGGGCACTCTCGTCCCGGTTCGCGGTCGTCATTCGCTACTACGCGGCGGGCGCCGCCTTCCTCGTGCTGGGGTGCTCACTGGCCGGATTCGTCGCCGTGGCGGTGGTGTCCACCCACCCCGCCGACTGGCTGGTGCGCGCACGCGATGCGCTCACCCTCGCCCACGCCCTGGCCAATGTGGCCGGCTGGGTAGGACTGTCGGTGGCCGGCACCCTGGTCACCCTCGGGCCGACCATGCTGCGGACCCGGCTCGATCCTGCGGCCGTCGCGCGGGCACGACGGGGCCTGCCGTGGATGTGCGCCGGTCTCCTGCTCGCGGTCGTGGCGGCGGGCGCGGATCTCCCGCTCGGCGTCGGCGCGGGCCTGCTGGTCTACGCGGTCGTCCTGGCCGTCGCCGTCCTCGTGCCGCTGGTTAGGGCCGGTCTGGCCCGCGGCCCGCGCAGCGTCGCCCCGTGGACCCTGACCGCCGGCGCCGCCTGGACCCTGTGCGGCCTGGCGGCGGTCATCATCCACGCCTTCGGCGCCGCCGACGCGACCGTGCTGCGGGCCGCCGATCTGGCCTGGCTGCCGCTGCTGGGCGGCGGAGGGCTGGCGCAGATCTTCGTCGCCGCCCTGACCTACCTGATGCCGGTCGTCATCGGCGGCGGACCGACCGTCGTGCGCCGGGGGATGGCCGTGCTGGAAGTGGCCTGGCCGGTGCGGGTCGGCATCCGCAACACCGCGCTGGTCCTGCTGGCGCTCACCGCCGAGGCCGGGGCCGGGCCGCGGACCCTGTGGTGGGTGCTGGTCCTGGCCTGCTACGCGGTCGACATCGTCCTGTTCGCGGTCGCCGGCGTTCGCCAGGGGCGGGCACGCCGCGACGCGGTCCGACCCGGCGGGTCACGCCGATCCGGCGCGCCCGGCCGACTCGAACCCGCATCGGAAGGAACCGACCATGGGTGAGAACCGCCGGCCACCACGCGGGCCTGCCCCGCTGCCGGGTGAGGCCGACGGGCCGCTCTCCCGGGTCGTGGGTCTGCTCGCGGGCGTGCTGGTGGTCGTCTGCCTCACCCTGGTGGCGGTGGTGACCAACCCGGCTCTCCTCGGCTCGGCGACCGTGCCGACGGCGTCGCCCGGCGCGACCGCCCCCGTCACCCCCACCGGCGACACCACCGAGGTGACCGTCACCGCCACCGGGATGGCCTTCAGCCCGTCCCGGATCGACGTGCCGGCCGGGGAAGTCCTCCGCATCACGCTGGTCAACGACGACACCCAGAGCCACGACCTGGTGTTCGCCAATGGTGCAGCCCTGCCCTCGATCGCGCCGGGTGCACGGGAGACCGTCGACGTCGGAGTGGTCACGGGGAATCTGCAGGGGTGGTGCTCGCTGCCGGGGCACCGGCAGATGGGGATGGTCCTCGACGTGGTGGCATCCGGTGGTGCCGCGGCCGTCCCGGCGGGTCCGGGCCCGGTGGACGCCGCCGTTCCCACGGCAGCCGAGCTCAAGGCCGAGGCCGCCGGTACGGACCCGTACCCCGCCGAGCTGCCGGCGCTGGAGGACAGCCGGGTGCACGAGGTGACCCTGACGGTGACCGAGCACGAGCAGCGGCTGAGCGCCGACGTGAGCCGGCAGGTGTGGACCTACGACGGCACCACCCCCGGTCCGGTGCTGCACGGGCGGGTCGGCGACACGTTTCGCGTCACGCTGGTCAACCGCGGCACGATGGGCCACTCCATCGACTTCCACGCCGGGGCGCTGTCCCCGGACGGTCCGATGCGCACCATCGCGCCCGGCGAGTCGCTGGAGTACACCTTCACCGCGACCATGGCGGGCATCTGGATGTACCACTGCTCCACCGTGCCGATGTCGGAGCACATCGCCACCGGCATGTTCGGCGCCGTGGTGATCGAGCCCGACGACCTGGCGCCGGTCGACCGCTCCTACGTCCTCATCCAGTCCGAGCTCTACCTCGGGTCGAACGGTGACGCGGCGGACGCGACCAAGGTGTCGGCCGCCACCGCGGACCTGATGGCGTTCAACGGCCGACCGTTCCAGTACGACGCCCATCCGCTGGTGGCCCGGGCCGGTGAGCGGGTGCGCGTCTGGGTCCTCGACGCCGGTCCGAACCGGTCCTGGGCCTTCCACGTGGTCGGCGCCCAGTTCGACACGGTGTGGACCGAGGGGGCGTACGTGATCCGGGGCGGCGACTCCCCGGGTTCGGTGGCGGGCGCGGCAGGAGCGCAGGTGTTGCCGCTGCTGGCGGCCCAGGGGGGATTCGTGGAGTTCGTCCCACCCGAGGCCGGGCACTACGCGATCGTCAACCACGAGATGAACCTGGCCGAGAAGGGTGCCCACGGCACCCTCGCGGTCACCGGGGCGACGTGATGGCCGACCGAAGCATCGATCACGGGAGCACGCCCGGGCCAGATCCGAGACCGGAGACGGCGCACCGGCGCAAGCCAGAGCCCTGCGTACGTCTGGTGCCGGTGTTCTCCGGGCTGTCCTCCGCCCAGCAGGCCGAGGTGGCCCGCTTCGCCCGGCCGATCACCGTCGGCGCCGGGCAACGGGTGGTGCGGGCGGGATCGTCGGCCCCACGGCTGTTCGTCATCCACGCCGGTCGGGTCAAGGTGACCCGGACGTCGGAGGCCGGGCACGAGACCGTGCTGCGGGTCCTGGGCCCGGGGGAGGTGGTGGGGGAGACGTCCTTCCTGACCGGAGTTCCGGCGGAGAACGACGTGACCGCGGTCGAGCCGGGGCGGCTGTGCCGATTCGATCACCGGGACCTGGCGGCGTTGCTCGGCCGGTTTCCCGATATCGGGGTCGGCATGCTGCGGGCCCTGGCCACCCGCCTGTCATCGACCGAGCAACTGCTGGCCGCGCTGACCTCCTCCGACGTGGGTGCCCGGATCGCCGGCTACCTGCTCGACCTCCCGGCGACCCGTTCGGCATCGGGCACCGCCACCGTGCACCTGCCGGTGACGAAGAAGGACGTGGCGCGCCACCTGGGCACCTCTCCGGAGACCCTCAGCCGCCGACTGGCCGAGTTCGAGCGCGCCGGGCTGATCCGGGTGCTCGGCGGTCGAAACATCGCCATCGCCGATCCGGCCGGCTTGGCGGAGCGGGCCCGCTCCTGAGCAGCGCCGGGCCCGTACGGGGGGCCGGTCGACCGAATCCGCCGGGGCTTGACCTGGGTCAAGGCGCGCATCGGCCGCACTCCGTACGGTCGAGACATCGACACGAAAGGAAGCGGATCATGAACACGATCTCCACTCGCCTCATCTCGGCCGTCCGGCACCTGGGGCGACTCGTCGTCCGACCGGCGCAGGCCCATTGCGACACCGAGGGCGGACCGACCGTCACCGATGGACGCCGGGCGCTGGCGACCGGCAACGTCAACCACGCCCTGAAGTGGGTGAGTCCCGCGGCGGAAGACGAGGTCCGCGCCGTCTTCGAGCAGGCGAGCCGGGTGCGCACCCTCGGCGGCGAGGCCGCCGACCTCGCGGACCGCTACTTCCTGGAGACCCTGGTGCGGCTGCACCGGGCCGGGGAAGGAGCCGGCTACGAGGGCATCAAGCCTGCCGGCACCGGGGTCGATGCGACCGTCGAGGCCGCCGACCGGGCGGTGGCGGAGGGCTCGCTGGAGCCGCTGCGCGCACTGGTGGACCAGGAGCGGTGGCCACACCTGGAGCACCTGTTCGGCGAGGCGCTGGCCCGCCGCGGGTTCGACCCCGATGACCTGGGCGCGGCCCGGGCCTGGATCGCGGCGTACGTCACCTTCGTCAAGTTCGCCGCGGGGGAGAGCCACGATCACGGCAGTGTCGAGCCCGTCACCGCGGGACACTGATGCGGTGGTGGCTCACCCGGGTCGAGTCGTGGTCGATGCACCCGACCCTGCGACCCGGGCACCTCTACCTGACCGGGTCGCTGCGGCGGGGCGCTCCGATTCGCCGCGGCGACCTGGTCGTGGTCGATTCGGCCGAACTCGGTCGCCGGGTCGTCAAGCGGGTGATCGGACTGCCCGGTGAGCGGATCGGTATCCGGGGCGGTGCGGTCAGCGTGGACGGCGTGGCGCTGGCCGAGCCGTACGCGTCGGCATCCACCTTCCGTGGGACGTTCGTGGTTCCCGCCGACGGCTACCTCCTGCTGGGTGACAACCGCGACGCGTCCTCCGACAGCCGTACGTGGCGCCGGCCGTACGTGCCGCTCGAGCAGATCGTCGGCCGGATCGTGCGCCCGCCGGCCGGCCGGGTTCAGGCGGGGTCGGCTCAGGCCGGCCCGGCTCAGGCCGGGTCGGCTCAGGCCGGGTCGGCGGGCGGGGCGTCGTCGCCGCGTCGGGCGCGCAGCCGGCTCCACCGCTGGAGGCGCTCCGCGACCCGGGCCTCGTACCCGTCCCCGGTCGGCCGGTAGAAGGTCTCGCGGTCCATCCCGTCGGGGAAGTAGTCCGCCCCGGAGAACCCCTCGGGCGTGTCCGGGTCGTACTGGTAGCCCCGCCCGTACCCGAGGTCCTTCATCAGTCGGGTGGGCGCGTTGAGGATGTGGGCCGGCGGCGCGAGCGAGCCGGTGCGCTTCGCCGTCTGTCGGGCTGCGCCGAAGGCCCGATAGACCGCGATCGACTTCGGCGCGGTGGCCAGGTAGACCACCGCCTGCGCGACGGCGAGCTCGCCCTCCGGGGATCCCAGGCGTTCGTACGTGTCCCACGCGGCCAGCGCCTGCTCCAGTGCCCCCGGGTCGGCCATCCCGACGTCCTCGGTGGCGAACCGGACCAGCCGGCGGGCGACGTAGCGCGGATCCTCGCCACCCTCCAGCATCCGCGCCAGCCAGTAGAGCGCCGCGTCCGGATCCGAGCCGCGCATCGACTTGTGCAGCGCCGAGATGAGGTTGTAGTGGCCCTCCTGGGCCTTGTCGTAGACCGGCATCCGGTGCTGAACGGCCTCCGCCAACCCGGCCGCGTCGATCCGGTCGGTGCCGGGCAGCGCCTGGAGCTGTTCGACCATGTTCAGCAGGTAGCGGCCGTCCCCGTCGGCCATCGCGATGAGCGCCCGGCGCGCCTCGGGGTCGAGCGGGAGCCGACGGCCGATGAGGTCCTCCGCGCGGGCGATCAGAGTGCTCAGCGCCTGCTCGTCGAGCCTCCGGAGGACGAAGACCTGGCAGCGGGACAGCAACGCCGCATTGAGTTCGAAGCTGGGGTTCTCCGTCGTCGCCCCGACGAGGATGATCGTGCCATCCTCGACGTACGGCAAGAAGCTGTCCTGCTGGGCGCGGTTGAACCGGTGGATCTCGTCGACGAACAGCAGCGTCCCCTGTCCGACCTCGTGGCGGCGTCGGGCCATCTGGAAGACCTTGCGCAGGTCGGCGACCCCGGAGAAGGTCGCCGACAGCGGTTCGAAGACGAGATTCGTCCGATCGGCCAGCAGCCGGGCGATGGTGGTCTTGCCCGACCCCGGCGGCCCCCACAGGACCATCGACACGAGCCGGTGCCGGGCGACCATCCGCCCGATCGGCGCGTCAGGCGCCAGCAGGTGGTCCTGGCCGACGACCTCCGCCAGGCTGGAGGGCCGGAGTCGATCGGCCAGCGGGCGTGAGGCGTCGTCGGCCTCGAACAAGGACGGGGTGGCATCCGGGGACACGGGCATTCCTCCTCGGTCTCAGCACCCATGATCCCTCGGGGGCGCAGGCCTTCCCCGGGCACCAAACGCGGCACGGCCCTCCCTGGGCACCAAATGGGGCGCTGGCCCTCCCCGGGCACCAGCCCTCCCCGGCACGGCACTCCCTGGGCACCAAACGCGGCACGAGGTATCAAACGCGGCATGTCGACGCGCCGCGTTTGATACCTCGCGCCGCGTTTGGCCCCTCGGGTGTCCGGAGAGGGGCCGCGGGGGCTCACCGCGATGGTCCACCCCGATCCCCGCGCCGGTCCAGGATGAACGCGGCGATCCCGGCAACCGTACGGTCCTCGTCGCGTGACAGCCGGGTGAGCCCCGCGGCCGCCGCGGATCCGGGGATGTCCGCGAGGGCCTGCGCGAGTCGTTGCCGGGCCGGCGAGCCCGCGGGGGAGCGGTGGAGCCGGTCGAGGAGTCCGGCCGCTATCCGGTCGGCGCGGGCATCCCGTTCGGAGCCCTCGGGGCCGCGGGCCACTGCCGCCAGCGCATCGGCGGCGTCAACATCCGTGGGCCCGCCGGCGTCCCCCCTTCCCTCGGCCACCATGTCGATCAGGGTGGGAACCGCGTCGGGCACGCCGCGCTCCCCCAGCGCCACCGCCGCCCGCCGGCGTACGGCCGGGTCGCGGCCGGCCACGGCACGGCGGAGCGCCGCCGTCGCCGGGGCGCCGGACAGCTCGGCCAGCGTCTCGACGGCCCTGGTCCGGATCCGACCGTCGTCGGAGTCCAGACCGGCGGCCAGCACCGGCACGGCCTCGTCGCCGGAGCGCGCCAAGGCCCATCGCAGGGCGCCCGCGACGTTCGGGTCGTCCTCGGCCAGCACCGCCTCGACGAGGATGCCGACGGGTGCCGGGCCACGGTGCGCCGACGCCAGGGCTGCCCGCTGGCGTTCGCCGGCGTTGGCGGCACCCAGGCCGTGCAGCAACGCCACGATCCGGAGGGCGTCCTGCCAGTCCTCGGGGTCGGCCGCGCCGACCCGGCGGAGCCGGGCGAGCAGTTCCCTCTCCCGGGCGAGGCGCTGCTCGGTCCGGGCCACCAGACCCTCGACCAGGTCCGACGGCGTGAAGCCGGGATCATCGAGCGCGCGGCCGATCTCGCGCAGGGTCAGCCCGAGCGAGCGCAGACTCTCGACGTGCAGCAGCCGGCGGAGGTCCGCATCGGAGTAGTCGCGGTAGCCGGCGGCCGTCCGACCCGTCGGCCTGACCAGGCCCAGTGCGTCGTAGTGCCGGAGCATCCGGGCGCTGATTCCCGACCGTCGGGCCACCTCACCGATGCGCATACCCCTACTGTCCCGCGTCGGGGTGACCGGTGTCGGTACCGGTCTCCTTTTCGGTTCCGGTATCGGGTCCGAGGGCGACGATCCTGCGCGCCTCGTCGATGGCGTACGCGAATCCGGCGTCCGGATCGGCCATCAGCTGCTCCGTGGCGACCGCGTGTGTACGCGTACGGGGATCGGGGTCCGACCGCGCTGCGGCCAGCATCGGGGCAGCGTCCTCGTCGAGGGCGATCAGGGCCCGACTCAGGCTCAGCTGCGTCGCGCGGTCACCACGGCCGAGTTCGGTGGCCAGCGTCGCCGCCAGGGCGGCCCTCTCCTCGCCGGGCACGAGCACGACCGCGGCCCGCCAGGCGCTGCGGGCCACCTCGTCGTCCGGATCATGCAACAGCCTGACGCCGATCGCCGGCCAGGCGCGCCGATCCCCGATCTTGGACAACGTGTGCAGGGCCTGGCTCCTCGCCTGCGGGTTCGCCGAACCCAGCTCGTGGATCAGCCGGGGGACCGTGAGCCCCGGCGCGTGGCGGGTGATCGCCCAGGTGAGCATGTCGCGGACGAAGAAGTCCGGCTCGATCGCGCAGCGGGCGACGAGCGCGTCGAGAGTTCGCTGGTCCGGGCGGGTTCCGGCGGTCAGCGCGGCTTGCAGGCGCGTCGAGGGTCGTGGGGCCGACAGGGCCTCCAGCAGGGTCAGGGTCATGGGAACCACCTCCTGGTTCCCAGGAAAGACCCTGCCACGGTGTCAAGGTCAAACGTCTCCGGCGCCGGCCCGCTCTGCCGGGCCCGTCACCAGGCCCGCCCGTCGAGCTGCTCGACAACCCTCGCATCCGTGAGGCCGATCTGGTCAAGTTCGTGAGGCCGATCTGGGCAAGCTCGTGAGGCCGACCTGGGCAAGTTCGTGAGGCCAACCTGGGCAAGGTTGTGGCTTCCGTGCCCGCGGTGAGCAAGAATTGGCCATGCCCTACTTCGACGGCGCCGTCGGGCGCAGCTACTACCGCCATTGGGCCACAGCCGGTCGGCCGCGCGCGGCGCTGGTGTTCCTGCACGGCATCAACGAGAACACCGGCCTCTACCACCGCTTTGCCGCCGAGCTGGGTGGCCACGGGATCGACGTGTGGGCGCTCGACCAGATCGGGCACGGGCTCAGCGAGGGCGAGCGGGGCCATGCCGGCCCGCTCGAAGCCCTCGTGGCCGACGCCGGCGCGTTGACCCGGATCGCCCTGGAGGAGTCGCCGGACGTGCCGCTGGCCATCGGCGGGCACTCCCTGGGCAGTCTGGTCGCCGTCCTCGCCGCGCTGGACAACCCGGACACCTACGTTGCGACGGTGGTGAGCGGTGCGCCGCTGTCAGCGCCGGACTGGCTCACCAAGGCCGTCGCCGCCGGCGGAGGTGCCCTGGACTTCCCACCCGAGGCGCTGTCGTCCGACCCGTTCTACGTCGACCAACTGGCCACCGACCCGTTCGGATTCGACCTGCCGGACGGAGTCGAGGTCCTCGACGCCGTCTTCGGCCCGGCGTGGCGGCGGCTGGAGACCGAGTCGGCACACTTCCCCACGCCCCTGTTGGTCGTCCAGGGTGAACGGGACACCATCGCGCCGGTCGCCGGCGTGCAGCCGTGGCGGGACCGGATCCCCGACCTGCGGCTCGAGGTGATCGAGGGCGCCGGCCACGATGTCCTCAACGAGGTGGCGCACACCCAGGTCGCGGACCTGGTGGCCGGCTTCCTGGTGGGGCAGGTCGGCGGACCCGGCCGACCCGGGCTTTCCGTGTCTCCGCAGGAGCGGGCAGCGATCGACGGGCTGCTGCGCTTCCCGCTGCTCGGTGCCATCAACGGTCGGCGGTCGCGGCGTTTCCCGGTCGGCGGCACCATCCCGTCCGGTGAACTCGCCTTCACCAGTTCCCGGCCGGTCCAGCCGCTCAGCGAGGTGGAGCGCGCGTTGGTGTTGGCGACGGTCACCGGCGTGACCGGGTGGAACTTCGGGATCACCCATCATCCCGGATACGCGCCCGCACTGCCGAACTACTCGGGCTCGGCAGTGGGGAGGACCTTTCCGTCGGCGGCCGGATTCCACACCACCGACTTCTTCTTCACCGACGACTCGGGCACGTACTTCCTGTCCAGCCGCGACGCCGCACCCACCGGGGAATGGGACGGCGAGGTCCCCGACATCGACACCTGGCTGGCCGCCACTGTGAGCCGCTATCGCAGACTGTCCGAGCATCGGCTGTGGTTGCCGCGCGAGGAGCCCTACCTGGAGGGGCACAACACCTGGATCGCCAACCATCCCGGGTCCCTGCTGGTGATCCCAGTCGCCGACCTGGCCCAGCACCTGATCGCGAACCTGGCCTTCTTCATCCAGAACGGCTACGGCGTCTACGACGACGTCCACGATCGTCCGATCCCCGGCGCGGACGACCCCTCGTTGCGGCACGCCGGTGAGCCGTTCCCGCTGTCCTTCGTCGAGCAGTACACCCTGGCGGAGGCCAGCGCCGAGCTCATCACCGGTGTCTACAACGGGCACCTGTTGTTGGGGGCGATGGGACTGGGCGGCTGGACCTTCGACGGGATCGACCGACTGTCGATGCTGGGGGCCTCGGGCAACCCGGAGGTACCGGGTCTGGGTTTCCACGTGGAGACCGACGAGCGGTGGACGCTGCCGAACCCGACCGGCCTGCCCGGGGTTTTCGAGACGCTCGCCCGCCCCCACGTAGGTGACGCCGGCGAGGCCGTGGAACGGTACGCGGAACGCAAGTTCGGCCCCGGCGGCCCGTTCCACCCGCGCACCGGCGGACCCTGGCGCGACACCGCCGGAGTACGGGGGTCGGCGGCGCCGTACGATGCCCGGTTCCTCCGGCTGCTGACCGAGGAGGTGCGGTACGTGGATGAGACCTTCGGCAAGATCCCCGGCACCGTGCAGACCGTGCACATCCTCAACTACCTGCAGGCGCAGCACCTCGACCCGGACTTCTACGACCATCACTTCGGGCCGGGGGCGTACCTCCCCACCCACCGGGACCACCAGGACACCTGGCACTGACCCCGGAGCCCTCGTCGATTCCACGCACCGAGGTGTGACAAGTCGACGGTGGCCCCCCAGGGTCATTCCCGGGGGGTGGGAGGGAGGAACGGCTCGTCAACTCCCGGGAGAACGTCTCACCCCGCGGGAACCTCCTCAGCCTGACCTTGCCGACGACCGGGGCCTAGCGGCCGGTGCCGCCCGGATCCCGGTCGGACCAGGGCAGCGACCGGCCGGTGAGGTTCGCGGCGACCTGGAGGGCAATGGCCACCCCGTGCATCGCGTCCTCGACGTTGCGCGGCACCCGGTCGAGGCGTTCGGCCACCACGATGGTGCCCTGCAACGTGACCGACCACGGAACCTGGGTCGCCAGCAACAGCGCCCGCACCTGTGGACCGACCATCAGCCGGCCGAGCAGTTCGTCGTCGGTGAGCACCCGGAACCGTTCGTCGAATTCCGGATCACCGGTCCGCAACTCCTTCCCGCCGACGACACGGCGGCGATCCTCGACCCAGCCGACGGGCACGATCCGGACGTCGTTGAGCGGGAACGACAACTCGACCCAGCAGATCGTGGCGTGCACGCGCCGGGTGTGCTCGGGGTCGGTCGGTTCGTGGATGACGTGCGCGACCGCGAACCACTGGTCATCCAACGCTCCGCTGAACCCCTCGCGGAAGACCAGCCCGCGCGACCATTCGCGCAGCCGGTCCGGCCGGGGACGGATGGTGGCCGCGTCGGTGGTCCACTCCCAGCCCCGGTGGGCGGATTCGGCCGCCAGGTCGGCGAGTCGGCGGCGCTCTCGGCGGGGGACCTGGACGAGCGTGACGATCAGCCACCCCACGAGGGGAACGGTGATCAGCAGAGTGACGATCGTCCCCATCAGCGCTCCCCGCCGGTCCGCGGGACCCCGGACAAGGGCGTGGGACGTACGGACCGATCGAGCATGCCCTCCATGCTAGTCAGCGACCGGCCCGCGCCTCCCGTCGTCGCCCGGCGCAGACCCCCGGGGACTACGAGCAGCCGACGCTGCAGGAGTCACAGCCCGTGGGGAACGCCGCGTTGGCGAGGTCGATGTCGGGCATGACGAGGATCCGGTGGCCGGCCAGCGGGATCGTCTCGGTCCGGTCGCCGGTGTCGACGCTCATCTCGCTGTCGGTGAAGGAGAGGGCCATCGGCTGTTTGACGGCGACGTCGCTGACCAGCGCGAGCTGGGTACGCGACCTGATCCGGCGCATCCCCGACGCCCCGACGGCGATGACGTCACCGGAGGTGACCACGCGGACGAGGTGGCCCGACTCGTCGAACTCGACGGAGTTGCCGTCGGTGTCGACGGCCAGGGCGTTGACGTTGTAGGCCAGCACCTCCCCGACCGGGGTGTCCAGAGTGATGGGCACGGCCGGTTCGAAGGACTGCAGCCGCCCGCTGGGAAACAGTCGGATGCCGGTGCGGGCCGGGAAGACGCCGAGCGGGGTGCTCACCCGGACCACCTCGCCGGGCCACAGCATGAGGCTGCGCACCTCACCGCCCGGGTAGAACCGGAGGCCGATGATCCGGCTGCTGATGAGGCCGAAGGAGAACTCGAAGGTGAACTTCTCCGCGAGCGTGGCCTCGTCCTCCTCGGTCCAGCTCGCCCCGATCCGGCCGTTGAGGGGGAACAGGGAGTTGAGGGATCCGTCCTCGTGGAAGGTGACCAGCTCGGCGGGCAGGGGGCCGATGGGGGTGTCGATCGGGGTCTGCTGCTCCAGGGTGATGCTGCGGACGGTCCCGTTGTCATGGAAGGAGATCGACGTGACGTCCTTGGTCCGCTCGTCCGGGTCGGAGAACCGTGGGACGAGGTCCCCGTACGGGGTGCTGATCGTGTTCGGCTCGGTCACCCGGCATTCCCGCAGGTGACCGTCGGCGTACGTGGTGGAACTGGTGATGCCGCGAAGGGCGAAAGTGGTGGTGGTCATGGCTGCCTCTCCAGTCTGCGAGCAGTCCGGCAGCGAGGAACCCCCGACGCAGATGGCCGGGCCTGAGCCGCCGGCAACTGCGGCGTTGTCCCGGCGGGATGCCTGCGAGGCTAGTCCGTCGACGGCTTGTGTAGTAGATGTCGGCGGCACCCTTCTCGCAACCGTAACGTGAGGGCCGTCGGGCGGGGCTGCAGAGCCGACGCGGCCACCGCGAGCGCCAGGGCGCCGACCTGCACCCGGCGGGCCAGTCGGATCGCCCGGGTGACATCGCCGGCCCGGGCCGCTCGCCCGTCGCCGAGCTCACCGCGGTCCTCGACCCGCCCGCCGTACACATTCGACCCGCCGAGCCGGATCCCCAGCGCTCCGGCGAAGGCCGCCTCGATCCGGCCGCCGTTGGGGCTGGGGTGGGCGGGGGCGTCCCGGCGGATCGCCCGCCACGCCGGGCCCGAGGCGCCGGCGGCGAGCGCGGCGCCGATCCGTGCGGGCAACCAGTTGACCAGATCGTCGGTGCGGGCCGTGACCTTGCCGAAGCGCACGTACCGCTCGTTGCGGTAGCCGACCATGGCGTCGAGGGTGTTGATCGCGCGGTGGGCGACCAGCCCCGGGACGCCGGCCAGCGCACCCCACACCAGCGGCGCGACGACGGCGTCGGAGGTGTTCTCGGCCACCGATTCGATCGTCGCGCGGGTGACGCCTGCTTCGTCGAGCGCCTGCGGGTCCCGGCTGACCAGGTGCGTCACCTGCTCGCGGGCTGCGTCCAGGTCGCCGGCCTCCAGATGGCCGGCCACCGCCCGCGCCTCGTCCTCCAGCGAGCGGCCGCCGAGCACGGCCCACGTCGTCGCGGCGGTCAGCGCCAGCCGGGCGAGCGGGTGCGTACGGGTCGCCCGCTCGGCCAGCCACCCGGCGGTGGTCACCGTGCCGGCCAGCAGGAGCAGATGGGCCGCGCCGGCGGCGACCGAGTCAGCGTACGTGTGCCGCTCCAGCCGAAGCGCGGCCTGGCCGAACAGCGCGACCGGATGGCCCCGGCGCGGGTCGCCCAGCAGCCGGTCCAGCGCGAAGCCGAGGGCCAGTCCGCCGGGTCGGGCGAGGGCATCCGCCAGTCCGGTGCCCCGAGCCACCCGGCCTAGGGACACCATGGCCGCCCCCACAGGTAGTCGAAGGCCGTTGTGTACTCCCGCAGATAGCCGGCGCGGTATCTGCTGTCGCCCTGCCATGCCTTGGCCTGCTGCTGCAGCTCGCACCGCTCGGCGAGCGCGGCCGGCCCGGGTGAGCCGATGATGACCTGCGCCTGGGCGCGTTCCCACAGGGCGTACGTGTCGTCGGCGCGCAGGGTCCGGATGGCCGCCACCGAGGACGGCAGCACGAACACCCCGGCGAGCAGCGCGGCCAGTGCGGGAACGGCGATCCGCCAGGTCCGCGCTGCCAGGGCGGGAGCGGCCGGTCCGCCCCCTGCGCGTCCGCCCCGCGCGGGCCACGCGGCCAGGGCGACGACGACGATCCCGACGAAGCACGCCCAGATCCATGGCGTCCCCCGGTACGCCTCGCCGAGGCCGTCGACGAGTTGGTGGGCCTGCGTGGACACCGACAGGACCGCCGCTGCGCTCGCCGCCGACACCGCCAGCGCGACGGCCAGCGCCACCAGGGGCCGGCGATCGGTCCCGTCTGGTGCCTGCGGGCGATCCTCCGACGGCAGGACGGACCCCGCCCCACTCGCCGTGGAGGCGAGCACCCACCCGACGGCCAGCACCACGCCCCACAGCCAACCCCAGGCGCCGAACGGGTGCGGGGCCGGTACGCCGGCGCCGAGCTGGTCCCGGGTGATCGGGATCCCGGTCACGGGGACCGCGTTGACAAGCTGCCAGACCCAGGTCTTCAGCACCGGCCCGCGGATGTCGAGGGCCAGGCCGACGTACACGTCGGTGAGGTGGGCGGCGATCTGTGCGCGGACCACCCCGATCGCGACGGCCCCGGCGACCAGCAGCGTCCCGCCGAGGATCAGCGAGGAACGGCGCCGACCGGCGAGCACGACCAGCACCGCCGCGAACGGCAGTGCGGCCCAGTGCAGTTCATAACTGAGCACGGTCACCACTGCGGCCAGGGCGACGACCGCGACCGACACCACCCGGGCCGGCCCCGACCCGCCTGCCCACCGCCCGTCCAGCCACAGCAGCAGCGCGCCGAGGCCGAACATCAGCACGATCCCGCCCTGGCAGAGCACCACGAAGGTCGTCCAGCCGTTCTGCGCCGGGTCGGTGGCGGTGATCCCGGCCAGGTAGCCCACGGCGAAGATCGCGGCCGCCGTGCGTGCCGCCAGGCCGACCGATCCGCCCGACGGGCCCCGCAGCAACCGCCACAGCAGCGCGAACGACCCGACGACCGCCACGCTCACGGCGAGTTTCACCAGGCCGTGCACGACGAACAGCGGCAGCCCGGTGGCCACCGCCAACTCCATCCCCGCCAGGTAGACGACGTGCTGGATCGCGACGCCGACCGGGGCGATCCGGCCGGCCGCCATCCGCCACGCCATGTCGTGCACCGTCCATGGCAGCACGGCGAACACGTTGTCGTGGAACCGGTGCGGGGCCGCGATGTAGTGATAGCGCTCGTCCGACATCACCGGCGCGAGCAGCCACGGCAGGGCCAGGCCGCCCATGCCCACACCGACCAGCGTCCGGCCCACGGCCGGGAGTGCCCTGCTCATCTGTCGCCAACCTCCTCGCAGGTCAGCATGTCACGGGCCGGCGACAATTCTGTCCGGAGGAACCGTACGCGACCGCCGTCAGGCCGCGACGCCCACCCTCAGGCTCCGACGACCGCGGCCACCACGGCGGCCCCCGCGGCCGTCGCCTCGATGATGGCGCCCAGCACATCCCCGGTGATCCCGCCCAGGCGGCGTACGCACCACCACAACAGCACGCCCGCGCAGACCAGCCCACCGCCGGCGATCGTCGGGCCGGCCCACACCGGTCCGCCGCCGAGCACGGCGACGCCGGCCAGCAGCCCGGCCCAGACCAGCCAGACGACGGCCGCGGCCCACGACGGCACGGATCCGGCGACGGCCTGGCCGAGTCCCTCGGGTCGGGCGGCGGGTACGCGGGTCAGGCAGCCCAGCACCAGCGCAGCCCGGGAGACGCAGATCACCGCAGCCACCATCAACCAGCCCCAGCGGGTGGTGAGCAGCGACCCGTACGAGGCGGCCTCCAGCCCGATGACGACGACCAGGGTGCCGGCGCCCATCGGGCCGACGTCGCCGGTGCGCATGATGGTCAGCGCGCGCTCGCGGTCCCAGCTCGAACCGAGTCCGTCGGCGGTGTCGGCCAGCCCGTCCCAGTGCATCGCCCGGGTGAGCTGGGCGACCAGTCCGACCACGAGCAGCCCGGCGACCAGGTCGGGTGCGCCGAGCCGCCAGGCCGCCCAGCCGATCCCGGCCGACACCAGTGCCACCGGGATGAGGACGACCGATCCGAGCACCATGGCCGTACGGGCGATGGGTCGGGTGACGCGGTCGACGGGTCCGGCGGGGACGCGGGTGAGGGTGCCCAGCGCCAGCCGGAACCCGTCAGATGACATCGGACAGGGTGGCCATCTCACGGACCAGCGCGATGCCCGAACGCAGCAGCGGGACCGCGCAGATCGCGCCGGTGCCCTCGCCCAGCCGCATCCCCAGGTCGAGGATCGGAGCGAGGCCGAACTGCTCCATGGCGAAGGTCAGCCCCGGCTCGGGGGACCGGTGACCGGCCCGCATCCAGGCCTTCGCGCCCGGCGCGATGGCCTCGGCCATGGTCGCCTCGGCGGCGGCGATGACCCCGTCGATGAGGACCGGCACGCCGGCGCGGGCGGCCGCGATCATGTATCCGGTGGCGGCGGCGAGGTCGGCGCCGCCCAGGCAGGCGAGTCGCTCGACCGGGTCGGCCAGCCGGTCCCCGCAGCGGGCGATCGCCTCGTCGATGCAGGCGGCCTTGCGTCGGACGCCCTCGGCGTCCAGTCCGGTGCCCGGGCCGGTTACCTCGATCGCCGGGACGCCGTACGTGGCGGCGATCAGTGCGGCGGAGGGGGTGGTGTTGCCGATGCCGACGTCGCCGGCGATGAGCAGTTGCGCCCCGGCGGCGATCTCCTCGGCGGCGATGGCGGCGCCGGCGGCCAGCGCCCGCTCGGCCTCCTCGCGGGTGATCGCGTCCTCGACGCGGATATTGCCCGAGCCGCGGCGGATCTTGTACGCGACCGCCTCGGCCGGGACGTCGAGGTCGGCGTCGACGGCCATGTCGGCGAGCCGGAGGTGGACGCCGTTGTGGCGGGCCAGCACGGCCACGCCCGACCCGCCCGACAGCACCTCGGCCGAGACGCCGGCGGTGACCGATGTCGGGTACGCCGACACCCCGTCGGCCGCGATCCCGTGGTCGCCGGCGAAGACGACGACGCGGACGTTGTCCAGCGGGTCGGGAGGCAGCTTGCCCTGCGCGGCGGCGACCCAGCAGCCGAGCTCGGTCAGCCCGAACAGGGCCCGGGTCGGCATCGCCAGCGAGTCGCAGTAAGTGATCGCCTGCGCGTACACCTCGGGGGAGGGCGGGGCGATGGTCGACCGTTCGAACGGGGCGGCGGCCTCGGTGGGGCCCGACAGCTCGGTGGGGGTCGACGGATCGGTGAGGGTCATGAAATCTCCAGCTCGACGGCTCGAAGGTGGAGTGGAGACGCGCCCGGACCCGGCAGAGGTCCGGTGGATACGAGTGAGTGGAAGGTGGACCGACGGCGGGTCCGAGCGCGTCACCACGGCATACCGGGACGCGCTATCCAGAACACAAGGATGCGACGATCATGCTTTCCTCTCCGGGATGGCGCGTCCCGATCGTGGTAGCACGCGGGCCGAGTTCCTGACTTGAACTCACAGTGGCGCGACCGTGCCGGACTCTCACCGGCTTCCTCGGGTACCGCGCGATGCTGAGACTCACACTACACGCCGGGCAGGTGCTCGTGCGCGGGGTGGCCCGGCGGCTCCAGCTGGAAGGTCGAATGTTCCACCGACACGGGGAAATGCGCCGCGACGCAGTCCTGCAGCCGGTCCAGGATGAGCGGCGCGTGGCCGGAGCGGAAGCACTCGTCCTCGATCACCACGTGCGCCGACAGCACCGGCAGGTCGGTCGAGACGACGCTGGCGTGCAGATCGTGCACCCCGCGGACATGGTCCAGCGAGAGGATGTGGCCGCGCACCTGGTCCAGATCGAGCCCGGGTGGGGTCGATTCCAGGAGCACCCGGGTGGTCGTGGTGAGCAGGACGATGGTCCGCGGCACGATCAGGGCCGCGATCAGCATGCCGGCGACGGCGTCGGCGCGGGTCCACCCGAGGGTGGCGATGAGGATCGCGCTGACGATGACCCCGACCGACCCGAGGGCGTCGTTGAGCACCTCCAGGAAGGCGGCGCGCAGGTTGAGGCTCGCGGCGCGGCCGCCGACCAGCACGGCCATCGACACCAGATTGCCGAGCAGGCCGACGACGCCGAAGACCAGCAGTGCCCCCGACGCCACCTCGGGGGGCTCGACCAGGCGGCGTACGCCCTCGATCAGCGCGTACAGGCCGACGGCCAGCAGGATGACTGCCTGCCACTGGGCCGAGATGACCTCCATCCGGCGGTAGCCCCAGGTGCGGGTGGCCGACGCCGGGCGGTGCATCAACTGCGCGGCGATCAGGGCCATGGCCAGGCCGGCGGTGTCGGTGAGCATGTGGGCCGCGTCGGTGAGCAACGCCAGACTGCCGGTGAGGATCGCGCCGACGACCTCGGCGATGAGGATCGACCCGGTGACCCCCAGGGCAACGGCGAGTCGGCCCCGGCCCACGCCGGCGGTGTGGCTGTGTTGTCGGGGGTGGGAGGGCCCGTCGCCCGGATCAGGGAGGTGTTCGCTCGCCATGGCCCCTACAGTAGCCGTGGGCCGGATTTACGATACGGATATGGGGCGAAAATCCTTAGCGTCCGCCGGGGAACCCCACTTGCCGCCAGGCCTCGTACGTCGCCACGGCCGCCGCACTGGCCAGGTTGAGCGAGCGGGTGCCCGGCACCATCGGGATCCTGACCCGGTCGGTGACCCGCGGATCGGCCAGCACCTGGGGATCCAGACCGGTCGGCTCGGGTCCGAACAGCAGCACGTCCCCGGGCCGGTAGGCGATGTCGGTGAACCAGCGGGTCGCATGCGCGGTGAACGCGAAGACCCGGGCGGGCAGCAGGGCCGCGTACGCCGCCTCGAGGTCGTCGTGGACGCTGACGTGGGCCAGGTCGTGGTAGTCCAGTCCGGCCCGGCGCAGATGCGCGTCGTCCATCGAGAAGCCCAGCGGCCCGGCCAGGTGCAGTTCGGCGCCGGTGTTGGCGCTGAGCCGGATCGTCGACCCGGTGTTCGTCGGGATACGGGGGGAGTGGAAGAGCAGCCGGATCATCGCGGCTCAGTCTGCCACCGGTGTCCCCTGCGGCCAGACGTGCTCGATCCGGCTGGTGAAGCTCCGTTCCTCACCCGTGATCGGGTCCGGGAACCGCAGCGTCCGGGCGACGAGCTCCAGCGGAGTGGAGAAGTCGTCGACATCCACGTCGAGCACCTCCGGGTAGAGCGGGTCGCCGAGGATCGGGATCCCGAGCCCGTTCAGGTGCACCCGCAACTGGTGGGTCCGGCCGGTGGCCGGGGTGAGCCGGTAGCGTGCCCAGCCGCCGCGCACCTCGTCGAGCTCCACCAGGGTTTCCGCGTTCACCGGCTCGCCGGGCACCACCTCGGCCTGCCACACCCCGCGCCGCTTGCGCAGATGGTCGCTGACCACGGTCGGTAACGTCAGCCCGGGCCGGTGGCGGGCCAGCGCCGTGTACGTCTTGTGCGCCAGCCGATACTCGAAGACCTGCTGGTACGCGGCCCGCCAGCGGCGTTGTGTGGTCAGCAGCAGCACTCCGGCGGTGAGCCGGTCGAGGCGGTGCGCCGGGGACAGCTCGGGCAGGCCCAGCGCGGCCCGCATCCGTACGACCACGCTCTGGGTGACGTGCCTCCCGCGCGGGATGGTCGACAGGAAGTGAGGCTTGTCGACCACGACGATCCGTTCATCCTGGTGGATCACACGGACCGGGAACGGCACCTCCGGCTCGGGGCGCAGATCCCGGTGGAACCAGACGAAGGTGTGCGGGGCGTACGGTTCGGTGCCGCTGAACGCCGTGCCGTGCCCGCCGACGAAGCGGCCGGCGGCGAGCATGGCGTCGACCGGGGCGTGGTCGGCCAGCCGGTCGAGGAGGAAGTCGCGCATCGTCGGCCACGGCGCCGGTCGGTCGGCATCGGGGGTACGTACCCACGCCGCCTCCAGCCCGTGGCGGCGCGGCAGGGGCGAACGGGGCGGCACTACAACCAGTGCACCCCGGTCACGGTGGCACGCCACAGTTCGTCGTCGCGGCGGCCGACGGTGAAGGTCTCCGGCAGGCGGATCGGGCCGAACAACGCCTCGCGGTGGATGTCGACCCAGACCGGACCCTCCACCCGGTACGGGTGGCCGGCGGCGTCGATCCGGAAGGTCAGGTCCAGAGGTCCGCCCGGCAGGTCGAGATGGGCTTTCGCGGTGGTGTCGTCGATGCCCCGCCACTCGGCGACGTCGTAGGCCGTCGGGCACAAGGGCAGCGTCAGTCCGGCGGTGAAGGGCGGCAGCACCCAGCGATGGATGGACGGCGCACGCCGGCCGATCCGGGCACAGATCAGGCCCTCGGAGGGCGGGGCGAGCACCGCGGAGGCCCGGAACGGGACCCAGTGATGGCGTCGGGAGCCCCGGCGTACTTCCCCCTCGACGGTCAGTACCAGCCCGCGGTGCAGTGGTGCGCCGACCGGAATCGACCGGTGCAGCCAGGCCGCCACCGGGGCCGGCAGGGTGGCCAGGTCGGCCTGCTCCTGGACCCGGCCGGCGCCGGAGGCCGCGGCCTCCAGCGTCCGCCAGCGGCCGGCCATGTCGCCGGCGGCGCGGGGCGGCTTCCCCTCCAGGACGTCGGGAGAGCAGACCGCCGCGCGGCTGTGGCCACGGATGGTGTGCACCCCCCACACGAGGGCCGGGGCGGCTGCGAGGGCGGTGAGGGTCAGGGGCGACCGGGATGTGGCCATGCCGCCAGCGTAGGCCCCGGGGACACCGGGCGGCGACCGGACGGTTCGCGGCTCGGGGGCCAGTGCGGACGAGCCTCAGGCAAGCGGATTGCTCGGCATAGACGGGGTGCGATCCGCTTGCCTCGGACCCGGCTGCGACCCAGGCAAGCGGATTGCTTGGCATAGACGCCGTGCGATCCGCTTGCCTCGCTCGAGCGACGAGCCCAAGGTCGGTGGACCACGGTGGTGGTGACCTACGCAACGTACCCAACGAGCCGTCCATCTGGGGTGACTGCTATAAAGTGAATGCGGGGCGGCGGGGGCAGTCACTTCGCGCGTCGGCGACCGGCGGGACGAAGGAGACCGGGATCGTGGGGGAAGGTACGTGCGTCGAGGTGCGCGACGGGCGAGCTGAAGTTCTGGACAGGCAGCCACTTCCCGCTCACGAACGTGGCGGCCGCAGTCCGGTCCATCTGTCCCGACGACGGTACACGCTCCGGGCCGACCGACCGGTTGCGAGGCGCGAGGTTGCCGGGTTGGGGCCGTATCTCCAGGGTGCCCTTATGGAGCGCATCGACACTCACTACGCCGACGGGTTGCACCACGCCGCGGTGAACCCGTACAGCCAGTACGTCGTACCCGCCGAAGGCTCCGGGCGGGCGGTGAAGGACTCGACGACGTCGGCACTGACCTGGACGATCAGCACCCTTGACGACGAGGCATCCGCTCATCTCCACCGGGCGATCGCCCGGGGCATCACGATCGACCTCCGCCGGCCTGGCCTCAGCCTCTCGGTGGAGTCCGCAGAGGACGCCGACGACGCGACCGAGGCCGACCTGTCCGCGCTCTTCTACTCGCCGAGCCCTCCGAACAAGTTCCGCGTCGCCTTTCGGGCCCCGACCGCGTTCAAGCAGCATGGCCGGTATGTCTTTCTCCCCGACCCTCGGCTGGTTGTCCAATCCCTCGTCCTCAAGCACTCCGCGCTCGTCGACGGGGAAGAACCCGACGAGGGGTTCGTCGATGAAGTTGCCCGCTCGATTCGCCTGACGTCGTTCCGCCTCGCCTCGCAGCCATTCCCCCTCGGCGGGACGTTCATTCCGGGCTTTACCGGCTCGGCGACCTTCGGTGTGCGCGGGCCCGCGACGCTCTGCAATTATGTGGGAATGGTGATGAGGTTCGGGGAGTTCTCCGGGTGCGGCATCAAGTCGTCGATGGGCATGGGTGCGATCGAGGTCGAGGCCTTGACCCGTCGGGAGGCGGTCAAGTGACCGAACCTCCAGCACCCCTCCCCGAATCGCTCGTCACCGCCGTTCTCGGCTGTCTCCTGCACGACGTGGGTAAGCCCGTCCAGCGCGCGCAACTCGGGTATCGCGGCAAGCATGCGGCAATAGGTCGGGCGTTCCTCAAGAAGGCATGGCTTCGGGACTCGCGGAACCCGAGTGAGTTCGACGACGACGCGCCGGGAGCCGACTCCGAACTCGAGGTCAATGCCCACGATCGGGAAATCCTCGACGCCGTGAGTTACCACCATGGGGCCGCTCTGCGCACGGCGACCGAGCACGGCCGTCTCGCCACCGACGCCCCGGCGTATATCGCCTACATCGCCGACAACATCGCCGCAGGCACCGACCGCCGCAAGGCCGACTCGGACGCCGATGCCGACGGGGCTGCGCAGTGGACCCCCAGAACCCCGCTGTACTCCGTGTTCAACCGCTTCGGTGACGGCGTTCAGCAGATGCGATTCGCCCCGGAACTTCTCGACGATCGTGAGCCGATCAACTACCCGGACGAGCGCGACATCGAGTTCGACGCGGGTCGCTACACCGAAATCGCCCTCAAGCTCGAGGCGGAACTGAAGCACCTCGACCGCACTGGGGCCTTCGCCGCGAGTGTCCTCAACGTTCTCGAGGCGACCTGCTCGTTCGTGCCGTCATCCACGGACACCTCCGAGGTCGTCGACATCTCGTTGTTCGACCACCTCAAGCTCACGGCGGCGATCGGGTCGTGCATTTGGCACTACCTCGCCGATTCCGGACGGTCCAACTACCGCCGGGAGCTCTTCGAGCGAGCCGACGAGTTTTATGCCGAGCGCGCCTTCCTCCTCGTCACGTTCGACCTGTCGGGCATCCAGGACTTTATTTACACGATCCACTCCTCGGGCGCGGCGAAGATGCTGCGCGCCCGCTCGTTCTACCTGGAGATGCTCACCGAGCACCTCATCGACGAGATCTTCGCCCGCGTGGCTCTCACTCGCGCGAATCTCAACTACTCCGGCGGCGGCCATGCCTACCTGCTGCTCCCCAACACGGCGAAGGCCCGCCGGATCCTCGACGCCTTCGCCCGCGAGACCAACGACTGGCTCGTCGCGAACTTCGGTCCCCGCATCTTCTTCGCCCACGGCAGCGTCCCTCTTGCGGCGACCGACCTCATGCGCCGGCCGGGCGAGACTCCCGCCGAGGGCCAGAACCGCGCCGAACGCTACGCCGGGTTGTACCGCGCGTTGAGCGACCAGGTGTCGGCGCGCAAGCTCGCCCGGTACGACGCCGACCAGCTTCGCGTGATCAACGCCGCACCCGCGGAGGTAGGCGGGCGGGAGTGTCGGGTGTGTCACGCCGTGTCGACGAAGGTCAACGCTGACGGCCTGTGCCCACTGTGCCGCGCGCTCACCGACGCCTCACCGCGACTCCAGGACAGCGAGTACCGCTACCTTGTCATTACGCGTCGGGATGCCCTCGGCGACAGAGTGGGCCTGCCACTCCCGTTCGACTGCTCGCTGTCTTTCGCCAAGCCGGTCGCTGCCGCCGGCGCGGTCGAGGACGGCAGTGCGGTCCGCGTTTATGCGAAGAACAAGTTCGCTGTCGGCCAGGTCCAGGGAACGCGCTTGTGGATCGCGGACTATGTCCGCGAGCAGGACTTCTCGGCGTACGCCCACGGGTCGGGCGGCATCGAGCGGATCGGCGTGTTGCGCCTCGACGTCGACAATCTCGGCACCGCTTTCACCCGGGGGTTCATGGCTCAGGGAGACGGCAGATACAACACGATCAGCCGCACAGCGGCGTTCAGCCGGATGCTGTCGGTATTCTTCCGCCAGCACATCAACTACCTGCTCGAGCATCCGACATACCGCCCGATTACGGGCGGGCGCGAGCGGTCCCGCAATGCGACGATCATCTACTCGGGTGGGGACGACCTGTTCGTCGTCGGGTCGTGGGACGACATCGTCGAGTTCGCCGTCGAGTTCCGCGAGCGGTTCGGGGCTTACACCCAGGGCAAGCTCACCGCGTCCGCCGGCATCGGGATGTATCCGGACAAGTACCCGATCGCCGCCATGGCCCGCGAGACCGGCGATCTCGAAGCCGCGGCGAAGGCGTGGCGGGCCGAGAAGGACGCCGTGGCGCTGTTCGACCCGTCGCTCGTATTCCCGTGGGACAGGTTGCGAGATGACATCATCGCCGTCAAGTATCGGCACCTCGCTGACTTCTTTGCCGGCGACGATGAGCACGGCAAGGCATTCATCTACCGCCTGCTCACCCTGCTCGGTCAGCGGGAGGACCGCATCAGTCACGCCCGGTGGGTCTACCTGCTGGCGCGGATGCGTGACTCCACCAAAGCGGGTGCGGAGTTCCAGGAGTTCACCAACCAGCTCCACCGGTGGTTCCAGGATCCGCGCGAGGCGCAGCGCCTCAAGGTGGCGCTTTACCTGTACGTCTATTCCGTCCGAGACAAGGAGAACGCTTGATGGCCGCCATCGCCCAGGACTACGTCAGCCAGGCCGAACAGGTCATCAGGGGCCTGTCGAAGAACAGGCAGGGGGCATACGAGTTGACGACGACGCAACTCCGCAGTCTGCTCAGCCTCACCGCGCAACTGTTCGACGAAGCCGAGCAGTCCGGTCCGACCCTGTCAAAGCCGCTGCAGGACAAGGTCCAGTACTTGCGCGTCCGCTTCGTCTACCAGGCCGGCCGCGAGCCGGCAGTCAGGGAGTTCGTCGGGAGCGCGGACCTGCTTCCGACGCTCGCCAAGATCGGCGATTCCCGCGAGCGTCTGCTGGAGTTCTGCCGCTATATGGAGGCCCTCGTGGCGTACAAGAAGTTCCTCGACCCGAAGGACAAGTGATCTCCTCATGACGACGACCATCGGCTACGCCAAGCTCGAGATCACCGGTACTCTCCAAGTCCTCACCGGTATGCACATCGGCACAGGTGGTGGGTTCTCCGCCATTGGCGCTGTCGACAAGCCCGTGGTGCGCGACCCGCTCACCAGACTGCCGATGATCCCGGGCACGAGTCTCAAGGGGAAGCTCCGTACTCTGCTGTCCCGCCGGCATTCGGCGGACACGGGCACGTTTGCGGCGAAGCCTGCCGAGGATGACCCGAAGGTCCGTCGGCTCTTCGGCGACACCGAGAAGTACATGACCGGCCGGCTGATCTTCCGCGATTCGGTGCTCGCCAACAAAGATGCCCTCGAAGCGCGCGGAGCCAGGACGCTCACCGAGGTGAAGTTCGAGAACACGATCAACCGGATCACCGCGATCGCGAATCCCCGCCAGATGGAGCGCGTCATCCCTGGCAGCGAGTTCGCCTTCAGCCTCGTCTACGAGGTCTCCTACGGCACGCCCGGCAAGGACAACGAACCCACTCTGCCGAGTGCCGAGGAGATCGGCGAGGACTTCGACACGATCCTCACCGGACTCAAGCTCCTCGAACTTGACTACCTCGGTGGCAGCGGCACGCGCGGGTACGGTCGCGTGAAGTTCGGTGGCCTGATTGCGGCGGTTCCCGTCGGCCAGATCGACCCGGATCTCCTGGAGTCACTCAACGCCCGTCTGAGGAACGTCGGTGACCTCGCGACTCTTTAGGTTCGACGTCGATCGCGTCCATTTCGGCAATGACGGCCTTGGCGCGACGACGATCGGCGCTGCCGCCGACACGCTCTTCTCTGCCCTGTGCATACAGGCGCTGCGCGTTGGTGGCGTCGGCCTGCTCGACGCTCTGGTCCTCGCCGCCGACACCAGCACCCTCCGGCTGAGCGACCTGCACCCCTACGTCGGCCGGACCTACCTGGTCCCGAAGCCCATCGCCCGCGTCGAGTCCGGCGCGGTCGATGCCGCTGCGGCGTCGACGGCGAAGAAAGCTGCCAAACGGCTCGCCTTCGTGCCGGTAGACGCTCTCGGTGACTTCCTGGCAGGCCGCGCCGACCTCGGCGCGCTCGCCGAGATGCAGGCCAGTAGCGGTGCATTTGGCTTGGCCTCGCGGGCGGCGATCTTCAACGGTGAGGCCGACGCTGCCCCCTACGCCGTCGAGTTCTTCGCCTTCGCCCCCAATGCCGGCCTGTGGCTACTGGCCACCGGCACCGACGAGGAGATCGACCTCGTGACCGACCTGCTGTCGGGTCTCACCGCGATCGGCGGTGAACGCACAAGTGGCTACGGGTCGTTCACGCTGACGTCTGATGCTGTGCCAGGGGGCCTTCGCCCCACGACAGCAGGCGCGCGTCTGCTCGCGTTGACAACGGCCCTGCCGGCCGACAGTGAGCTCGACGTCGCGCTCGAAGGCGCCACGTACCGTCTTGTGCGCCGCAGTGGATTTGTCGCCTCACAGAGCTACGCCGACACCCCGCTGCGCAAGCGGGATCTGCACAAGCTCGCCGCAGGGTCGGTCTTCACCCGCCCTTTCAACGGCGTCGTTGCCGACGTGTCCAACTGCGGTGCCCACCCCGTGTGGTCGTACGCAAAGCCGCTGTTCCTACCTCTGCCCGACACTGCTGTCGCGGGGGTGGCCGCGTGAGTACCTATCTCAGGCAGTTTGACGTCCACTTCGAGTGCGTCGGCCCGGTCTTCATCGGCTCGGGAGAGAAACGTACGAGCAAGGAGTACGTCCAGGTCGACAATCGTGTCTACTTCCCTGAGATGGCAGATCTGTACAGCGTCGTCACTCGACTGCATAAGGCGGACGCGTTCGAGTCATTCGTCCTCAACGACGGCGCCGGGCAAGGCGCATCACGGCTCCGCGATTGGCTGGAACGGAACGGGTTCGGGAAGCCGCTCAAGATCGAGCCACTTCACCGGCATATGGGCGGGTACACCATCCCGCTCGGACCGTTGACGAAGGGTCGCGGCCGGAAGCGCCAGGACGGCCGGACCACCAATGGTCAAGAAAACCGGATTAACGACATCCACACCTTTGTGAAGGACGCCTACGGCCGGCCATATATCCCCGGAAGCAGCGTCAAGGGCCTGTTGCGCAGTCTCTACCTGCAGTACATGGTCACCCGACCGCAGACCGCCCGGGGCGGTCGACCCGCCCCCGCGAAGACGGCGATCAGTCCCGAGCGTCCGTCATCTCCGCGCCCCGCTGCACCTCGTCCCGAAGCGGGCTATCGCCCGACGCCCGGAGGAGGCGTTCGTGGCCGCACCGGCGGACACTCGCGGCCCGGGTGGCCGAACGAACAGACCGAACTGGAGTTCCTGCGCCGCGCCTACCGTCCCGACACGAGCGCTCATGACGCCGTCAACGACCTCTTCCAAGCGATCCGGGTGTCCGACTCTTCCCCGCTTCCACTCGATTCTCTTCGGATCATCCAGAAGGTCGACCGCCCCCTGAAGGGTGACGATTCCGGGATGCCGCTCTACCGCGAGTGCATCGCCTCGAACACCTCGTTCGCCGTGCGCGTCGTTGTCGACACGAGCGCTCCGAAGGTCGGTGGATTCCCACAAGGAGTCAACTTCTTGACGAACCTTGCCAGCATCGCGTCATCGGTCAACCACGCTCGGTATGCCGACTATGCGGCGAAATTCATGGGCGGTGATCCCCTTGATGGGCCCTACGTGTACCTGGGCGGGGGAGCAGGATACCGGTCGAAGACGATCGTTACCGACCAAGCGCAGATGGCCGACATCCTCGACGGCCAGTTCAACCGCGGCAGGTACGGGGTGCGGCACAAGCGCAAGACCGAGGAGTTGGGTGTTTCGCCACTCACCCTGAAGATCGCACGGACCAGTGAGACGGAGTACGACGAGATGGGGCAGTGTCGCATCAGTGTTCAGGAGGTCGACGGATGACCGAGCGTGTCCTGTTCTCCCCGGTCGGGAGCGCTGATCCCCTGACGATGCTCGGTGATGGGCCGATGCTCCACATCGTGCGCCACTATCGCCCGAAGGTCGTCGTCCTGCTTGCCTCGCCCCGCATGGATGCGCTCGAGAGAGCCGATCACCGGTACACCAAGGCAATCGCGCACCTCGATTCCGCGATCGAGGTGTGCGTCGTTGATTCCCGAACCACGACGGTCTATCGGTACGACGAGTTCATCCCGGAGTTCAGGGAGCGTCTCTGTGATCTCGCCGAGAAGTTCCCCGATGCAGATATCATTGTCAACACTTCTTCTGGGACACCTGCGATGAAAGCGGCGCTCGTCGCGATCAACGCGTTCGGCATCCCGGCGACGACGGCGGTCCAGGTTCCCACGCCGAAGGGAGATGTGAACGATGCAGGTAGTCGTGAGGCGCTGGACAACTACGACCTTGAGAGTCTTGAGGAACTCAATCCGGACGCCGAACCCGGAGCCCTGAATCGCTGCGAAGAGATAGCCTCGCCGAACTTCTCCACATTCCTCCAAAGACGGAACGTCAAGGAACTCATCAATTCCTACTCGTATGACGCTGCCCGAGTAATTTCGAACCGTGCTGGATTGTCCGACAAGACGCGTGGCGTCATTATCGGCGCACACGAGCGGCTCACACTTCAACTCGACGTCGCGGTCGGACGGTTCAGAGGCACGCCCTTCAGCGTCGACGACTCTCGTC
This sequence comes from uncultured Propionibacteriaceae bacterium, assembly GCA_964528755.1. Classification (GTDB taxonomy): domain Bacteria; phylum Actinomycetota; class Actinomycetes; order Propionibacteriales; family Propionibacteriaceae; genus Raineyella. The sequence continues at coordinate 49,984 of CAZGWN010000001.1, read as the reverse complement.
GAGGCCGTCTCAAGGAGGCCGTCTCGGGCTTGGCAGTTCTGTGCGCACGTAAACAGTGGCTCGACTTTGCTCGGGCGACGACGCCGATCGTCGATGGGGTCGTGAACGAGGAAGTTCGCAAGAGATGTGGGCTGTCGGAGCGGGAGTTGAACTCCGGGGACTTCCGGAATTTTCCGAGGAGATTCGAGTTGCTGAGCGACGAGTCGAAGCAGGAACTCCGCCCGCTGAAGATGTTCCACGAGAAGATCCGCAACGACATCGCTCACGGGCTCGCAGAGACCTCCTCGCACCAGATCAGAGACAAGACGGGGCTCGCACCACGCGAGTTCGTCGCGCTGTTGGCCGAGCGTGCGGGGGCCGACCCGAAACTCTATGACAAGATCAACGCTTACGTGATCGCTCAGATCGATGGTGCACCTTTACATCTCTGACTCCGCTTCGCGGGTTTCGCTGCGGGACGGGCGCGTGGTGACGTCGTCGGAATCGGACGGCGAGACCTCGTGGCCGGTCGAGACGATTGATTCGGTTACGGTGTTCGGGCGACCGGCCATGAGCACGGCGTTCCTGACTGGGATGCTGAAGCGCGGCGTCGAGGTTCACCTGTACGCAACTGACGGCCGCTATCGGGGCCGGTTGACGGGGCCGGCCACGACTTACGCACCGCGCTTGCGCGCGCAGGTGCGGTGCAGTGACGAGCCGGCGTTCGCGCTCACGATTGCCAAACGGGTGACGGCGGCGAAGATCCGCAACCAGATGGCACTTGTGGCAGCCCACGCGCCTGCTGACCTTGATACATCCGCGCCACTCGGGGCCATGCACCACTCGCTCGACTGGGTCGAGAAGAGCAGGTCGATCTCCGAGGTGAATGGATTCGAAGGCAACGCCGCCAAGGCGTACTTCGCGGTGCTCGCGGCGATCGTCCCGCTCGACTTTGCGTTCTCCGGACGCTCGACCCGCCCACCCAGGGATGCGTTCAACTCGATGATCAGCCTCGGCTACTCGATGCTCTACCAGAACGTCATCGGCGCGATCGAACGTCATGGGATGAACCCGTTCATCGGGTTCCTCCACCAGGACTCGCGCAACCATGCCACGCTCGCAAGCGACCTTATGGAGGCCTGGCGGGCGCCGATCATCGACGACACCGTCCTCCGGTTGATCCTCGAAGGCACAGTGAACCCGGGCGACTTCTCCGTGAGTGAGGTGAACGGCGGGACGTACGGGACGTGGGCTGCTGTGCGCGCTATCGGCCGGGCGTTCAGCAATCGCATCGCTCGTCCCGCGCCTTACCTGAACGGCGACGCCCACCGCTATACCTTCCAGTACGCACTCGACCTCCAACTCCAGTCGCTCGCACGGGCGGTCGAGGAAGTGGATCCTGGGCTTTTCGTCGATGTGGCTCTGCCGGGCGCCGGGGGCATGGTGTGAGGGTCCCACGAGCCCTGACGCGGGAAGAGTTCTTCAACCTCCCCCTCGAGGTCGATGAAGCGACGGGCCAGGAGGCGAAGGCGTTCACGCTCGTCATCTACGACATCTCCGACGACAGGCGTCGCCTCCGATTGGCGAAGCTGCTCTCAGCGTTCGGGTACCGAGTCCAGGAGTCGGCGTTCGAGGCCGTTCTGCCGAAGCGGCACCTTGTCAGGCTCATGGACAAGCTTGACAAGTACGCCGAGCCGGGCGACAACATTCGCATCTACAAGCTCCGCGGCTCCGGTGCCGTGACGTTCTACGGCTGTGGTGACCTGCCACCGACAGACGATACGGTGTTTGTGTGACTCGATCGGCCGACTCGTATACCATCGAGGCGCCACCGAGTCAATAGAGTCTTCGGACCCAAAGCCCCGAGAGGGGACGAAAACTTAGGCGTCACGCGGCACTGAGGAATTCCTCCACAGGTCTTCGGACCCAAAGCCCCGAGAGGGGACGAAAACGTTGGAGCCGTCACCGGCCGAGGAACGACTTCAGCGCGTCTTCGGACCCAAAGCCCCGAGAGGGGACGAAAACTGCTCCGAATATCGCTCGGGATGGTTCTCCTTGAGATCCTTGTCTTCGGACCCAAAGCCCCGAGAGGGGACGAAAACAATGAGGTTGATCCGGCGACCGGAGGGCCGTGGTATGACCGGGTGTCTTCGGACCCAAAGCCCCGAGAGGGGACGAAAACCTTGAGGACCGTCTTGCGTTCCATCCAGTGCTCCGGGTCAGGTCTTCGGACCCAAAGCCCCGAGAGGGGACGAAAACTGCCAGCGGACAGTCTCGACGCAGAACGTGCCGGGCTCCAAGTCTTCGGACCCAAAGCCCCGAGAGGGGACGAAAACGCGCAGGTAGCGCTCCGCCTCGAACATCTGCTCGTTGTTGGGTCTTCGGACCCAAAGCCCCGAGAGGGGACGAAAACCCCTGCCGCTAATCAGTCTTCATCCATCCACAGTGCCGGGGTCTTCGGACCCAAAGCCCCGAGAGGGGACGAAAACTCGAGCAGGCCGTTCTCCTCGGCCGTCTTCGGCAGCGCGTCTTCGGACCCAAAGCCCCGAGAGGGGACGAAAACAACGAGTTGGATCGCTTCGACTGTCTCTCGGTCTTGGAGAGTCTTCGGACCCAAAGCCCCGAGAGGGGACGAAAACAAGACTAGTCCTCCACGCTTACCCTGCCGCTAGTTAGTCTTCATGTCTTCGGACCCAAAGCCCCGAGAGGGGACGAAAACTCAACCCAGGACGTGTACGCCCAGCCGGACGCGCCTCCCGTCTTCGGACCCAAAGCCCCGAGAGGGGACGAAAACTCGTCGTACTTGGCGTTCCACCGGTCCATCGCCGGATTCCACACGTCTTCGGACCCAAAGCCCCGAGAGGGGACGAAAACCACCGGGCAGCAGGTCCTCGCCTGGGGCGACGTCGACGAGGTCTTCGGACCCAAAGCCCCGAGAGGGGACGAAAACAACATGAACCCCGCAGCGATCTGGGACAGCTTGTTCGTCAGGTCTTCGGACCCAAAGCCCCGAGAGGGGACGAAAACCTCTTCCCCCGAAGCTTCGAGGAACTCTTCCGCTTCCTCCCGGTCTTCGGACCCAAAGCCCCGAGAGGGGACGAAAACCCGGGCAGGCTGTACGACTCCGAGTAGTCATCTCTCATGACCGTCTTCGGACCCAAAGCCCCGAGAGGGGACGAAAACCGGCCGTCGTCGGCTTGGTGACGCGTACGTCGAGGCCGAGGGTCTTCGGACCCAAAGCCCCGAGAGGGGACGAAAACCAACAACAACTCAAGGCGCTAAGGCGGATACTGCGGTACGTCTTCGGACCCAAAGCCCCGAGAGGGGACGAAAACTCACTGTCTGCCGCGTCCATCCGCCGTGCCGATGCCGCCACGTCTTCGGACCCAAAGCCCCGAGAGGGGACGAAAACACCAGTTGAACACCCTCGAGTCAACCCGCAAGGCCATGAGTCTTCGGACCCAAAGCCCCGAGAGGGGACGAAAACGCGAGCAGCACCCGCTCCCCGTCCTCCGGAGCCAATCGCCTAGTCTTCGGACCCAAAGCCCCGAGAGGGGACGAAAACCCTCGCCGCTGACCATCGGAATAGCGACGACGTCTCCGCTCCGGTCTTCGGACCCAAAGCCCCGAGAGGGGACGAAAACACCAGGGCGCGAGGGCCGAACGCGAGTGCATCTACGTCTTCGGACCCAAAGCCCCGAGAGGGGACGAAAACACGAAACGAACACGGAACTCTGCCAGTTCCGGATCGTCAGTCTTCGGACCCAAAGCCCCGAGAGGGGACGAAAACCCCAGACAGAAGCGCCTGCTCGACACGGTGGGCGTCGGTCAGGTCTTCGGACCCAAAGCCCCGAGAGGGGACGAAAACCGCGAATTCGACTGCGTGGCGATGCCGTTCGGTACTCTCGTCTTCGGACCCAAAGCCCCGAGAGGGGACGAAAACTAGCCACAGTGTCCCCGCGCCGAACGTCCGCCACTGGGATGCTGGTCTTCGGACCCAAAGCCCCGAGAGGGGACGAAAACCCGGTAATCCGCGCGTTCACGGATTTCCTCCAGCACTGGGTCTTCGGACCCAAAGCCCCGAGAGGGGACGAAAACTCGCAGCAGGACACCCCGCGCCGGACATCCTCGACCTCAAGTCTTCGGACCCAAAGCCCCGAGAGGGGACGAAAACGGACGAGGCGGCGGCACGCCTCGGCGCGTGCCTGCGGAGTGTCTTCGGACCCAAAGCCCCGAGAGGGGACGAAAACATCTACTACGAGGACGGCACCGAAGACACTGTGAACGTCGGGTCTTCGGACCCAAAGCCCCGAGAGGGGACGAAAACTAAGCTAGCGGCAGGGTAGGCGATAGGCGCTTATGGGGGTTCGGTCTTCGGACCCAAAGCCCCGAGAGGGGACGAAAACACTATCGGCCACCTCCTGCGACTTGCCAGCCACATCACCAGTCTTCGGACCCAAAGCCCCGAGAGGGGACGAAAACCATGTCCTGCGCCAAATATGCCCGGCCCGAATCAATTTCAAAGTCTTCGGACCCAAAGCCCCGAGAGGGGACGAAAACATAGGCAGCGCGCCCATAGTGGCATAGCGTAGGTGCAAGTCGTCTTCGGACCCAAAGCCCCGAGAGGGGACGAAAACCTGATCGTGATCACCGAGGACGACTGGGCCGCGAGTCTTCGGACCCAAAGCCCCGAGAGGGGACGAAAACCCCCGTGCCTGCTCATGTCCTGCCTCCGTTCCGCGGGGACGTCTTCGGACCCAAAGCCCCGAGAGGGGACGAAAACGGTCATTGTCTTCCCTTCCCTCGTCCTTGTTTGTAGTCTTCGGACCCAAAGCCCCGAGAGGGGACGAAAACGTGTCGATGGTCTCGCCGGGGGCGAAGTACTCGAACAGGTCTTCGGACCCAAAGCCCCGAGAGGGGACGAAAACTAGAGTTCGGTAGTTCTTCGCCAGGAGGTCCAGAATATCGGGTCTTCGGACCCAAAGCCCCGAGAGGGGACGAAAACAGACGGGCTGGGCCGGCGGTCTGCTGTCGGCTCGTGTCTTGTCTTCGGACCCAAAGCCCCGAGAGGGGACGAAAACTCGACCAACGACCCGTACGAGGAATTCACAACGGTAAGGATGGTCTTCGGACCCAAAGCCCCGAGAGGGGACGAAAACTGTCTTCCCCTCCGCTTGTCGTGTCTTCCCGTGTTGAGCCGTCTTCGGACCCAAAGCCCCGAGAGGGGACGAAAACGTTCTCGGTAGTGCAGCGCCAGGCTTTCCAGGCTGTTTCGCAGGTCTTCGGACCCAAAGCCCCGAGAGGGGACGAAAACGAAGTTGCGGCGCAGGACCACCGTGTCGTAGGAGGTGTCTTCGGACCCAAAGCCCCGAGAGGGGACGAAAACGTCACCGATTGCGGCGATCAGGCGGAGGCGGTGACCGGCAGGTCTTCGGAGCCGAAGCCCCGAGAGGGGACGAAAACTGGCTGTGATCCAGTCGCCAAAGGTCCCGGTGACGTTTCCAGTGTTCGGACCAAAAGTCCGTGCGCCAGAAACCTACGGATGTCCGCGAGGGGCGGAGACCTTCACGGTGTTGCCGGGGTCGCAAAACCAAATCCGCTTGAGGGGATCGGACTGACAATCAAGACGCGTCGCTGCCCGCCCAAGCGCTCGACCTTGCCGGGGAGGAGCCCCGCACGAGCGGATCGTTCGGCATCGACACCGTTCAACCCTTTGCGGTCGGTCCGGAACGGCTGCCCGCCGGTCGGCTGCGGTGGACGGCGAGCGCTCAACCGGTGTTGCAGTGGGCGTTGTCCACACCGGTTGGTCGCCAGGTGCAGGCAGCGTTCAATCGACCGCCCCCGGATGTCTCGGCGGGCGACGCATCGCACGTGCGTCCGGGGCAGTGGCTCACCGAGAAGCGACTTCGATGGCAGTTCATCAAGTTCGATCTCGCACGGCATAGGTGTGTTTCGACGCGTCGTACCAGGCCATGCGGTGCCGGTCGGTGATACGGAATGGATTCGGGCTTTGAGCCGGGAAACGTGCGGTGGGTTCCCCGACGGCCACCCGTTTACGGATGCCGATGTCGACCGGCGGGCGGACGAGGCCGAGGCAGTATTCCTGGATGCGCATGTGCTGCCCGCGGCGGACAGGCTGCTCGGGCGAAGCCCCGGCTGAGTCTCAGGCCAGCGGATTGCCCGGCATAGACGCCGTGCGATCCGCTTGCGTGAAGCACGACGGGGCGGGTCCGCACCTGTCGGAGGTCCGGGACTACGGTGCAGCCATGCCGTCCTACCGCGTCGAACTCCAGATCGCCGATGTCCGACCCGGGCATCACCCCGCCTCGGTGGTGCCGATCGCGGCGGGCGCCGCCGGTGAGGAGGCCCACGTCGACAAGCCCCAGCTGATCGTTCAGGACGGCCTGCCGTGGGCGGTCATCCGGTTCAGCATCGACCGCACCGGCCGGCCCGACGAGGATCGCCGGGCCTGCGACATCGCCGCGCACGTCGAACGTACCGTCACCAAGGTGGCCGATGTCTCCCGGACCCGGCTGACCCGGCGGGTCCACGGCGAGTGGGTGATCGTGCCGGGTTGACCGGGTTTCGCCGAGGCCTCGTGTTCTCCCGTGGCCCCGTGCTTCACTGAAGTATGGTCAAGAAGCTCGTCAACGACCCGCATGATGTGGTGGCCGAGTCGATGGAGGGCCTGGCGCTGCTCCAGCCGGGCCTTCGCCTGCTGGAGGGACGCACCACGGCCGTCCGCGCCGACCGGCTGTCCCGCGGGGTCGACGACCCCGACCTGCCGGTGGCGGTGGTGACCGGTGGCGGCGCCGGCCACGAACCGGCCGACGCGGGTTATGTGGCGCGTGGGATGCTGACCGCGGCTGTCAGCGGTCCGATCTTCTCCTCCCCGGGCCCCGACAGCGTCGCGGAGGCGATCCGCGCGGTGACCGGGCGCGCCGGTTGCCTGCTGCTCGTGAAGAACTACACGGGCGACCGGCTCAACTTCCGGCTCGGCGCCGAGCTCGCCCGTGCCGAGGGCTATCGGGTGGAACTGCTCACGGTCGCCGACGACGTCTCCCTGGCGCCCTCCGGCGAGCACGCGGGCCGGCGTGGCCTGGCGGGCTCGGTCGTCGTGGCGAAGGTCGCCGGGGCGTTGGCCGAGCAGGGTGCGGACCTGGGCACCGTACGTGAGACCGCCGCGGAGGTCGCCGCATCGCTGGGCACGATGAACCTCGGCCTGGGCCCGCTGACCGTCCCCGGGGCGCCCGAGCCCGCCTTCGAACTGGGTGACGACGAGGCCGAGCTCGGGCTCGGCGTCCACGGTGAGCCCGGGGTGCAGCGGATCCGGGTCCAGCCCGCCGACAAGCTCATCCACTATCTGGTCGCCCGGATCGCCACCGACCGCGGGATCCGCGCCGGCGCCCGGGTCGTCGCGCTGGTCGGATCGGCCGGGGCGACTCCGCCGATGGAGCGCCAGATCGCGGCCCGGGCGGTCGTTCGGGACCTGACCCTGCGACGCATCGACATCGTCCGGCTGTACGCCGGCCCGGTGCTGACCAGCCTGGACATGGCCGGCGTGTCGGTGACGTTGCTGCCCGCCACCGACCGGGTGGTCGAGCTGCTCGACGCCCCGACCGATGCGCTGGCCTGGCCGGGCCGGGGCGTGACGGTCCCGCCGCGGCTGGTGACCGTGCCGCATGCGGTGGCCGCGCCCGACGACGACCCTGCCGGCACTCCGGATCCGGTGGCCCGGGCCGCGATCGACGCCGCCTGCCAGGCGCTCCTCGACGCGGAGACCGAGCTGACCCGCCTCGATCAGCGGGTCGGCGACGGTGACCTCGGTTCGGCACTGGCCCGGGGGGCGTACGGGTGGTTCGACGACCCGGTCGACGGGGACGCCGCCCACCAGCTCCGCCGCCTGTCGTGGGTCTTCCGGCGCGAAGTCGGCGGGACGTCCGGGGCGCTGTACTCGATGGGGCTGCTGCGGGCCGCCGACGCGCTGGCCTCCGGCGCCGGCTGGGACGCCGCCCTGGTGGCCGCCGTCGAAGGGGTCAGTGAGCTGGGGGCCGCGCAGCAAGGGGACGGGACCATGCTCGATGCGCTGGTCCCGGCCGCGCAGGCGGCCTCCGCGGGTGCCGCCCAGGCGGCCTCGGGCACCCCGGGGGAGGTCGGCGCCCTGGCCGCGGTCGTCGAAGCGGCCCGGGAGGGCGCCGCGTCCACCGTCGCCGGGATCGCCCGCCGCGGCCGGGCCAGCTATCTGGGGGCGCGCGGTCAGGGACATCCCGACCCCGGCGCGGTGGCCGTGGTCCGGTGGCTGGAGGCGGTCGCCTCCAGCGTCAGCGGTCAGCGGTTCCCGAGTGGCCCCCGCGGCTAGCGGTTCCCGAGCGGCCCCCGCGGTTAGCGGTTCTCGAGCGGCACGTAGTCCCGCTTGTCCTCGCCGATGTAGATCTGGCGGGGACGGGAGATCTTCGCCTTCGGGTTGGCGGCGTGCTCCCGATACTGGGCGATCCAGCCGGGCAGCCGGCCGAGCGCGAACAGCACGGTGAACATCTCCACCGGGAAGCCCATCGCCTCGTAGATGAGCCCGGTGTAGAAGTCGACATTCGGGTAGAGCTTGCGCTCCTTGAAGTAGTCGTCGCGGAGTGCAGTGGCCTCCAGCTCCTGGGCGATGTCGAGCAGTTCGCGGTCGCCGTTGGGCGACTTGGACAGGATCTCGTCGGCGTACCGCTTGATGATCGCCGCCCGCGGGTCGTAGTTCTTGTAGACCCGGTGACCGAAGCCCATCAGCTTGATGCCGTCCTCGCGGTCCTTCACCTTGCGGACGAACTCCTTGACATCCATGCCGGAGGACCGGATCTTCGCCAGCATCTCCAGCACGGCCTGGTTGGCGCCGCCGTGCAGTGGCCCGGACAGGGCGTTCACCCCGGCGGCGACCGCCGCGTAGATGTTGGCCTCCGACGAACCGACCATGCGGACGGTCGAGGTCGAGCAGTTCTGCTCGTGGTCGGCGTGGAGGATGAGCAGCACGTCCAGCGCACGGGTGATGACCGGGTCGAAGGCGTACGGCTCGGCCGGCGTCCCGAACGACATCCGCAGGAAGTTCTCCACGTACGACAGGGAGAAGTCGGGGTAGAGGAAGGGCTGGCCCTTGGAGTTCTTGTACGCGTACGCGGCCAGGGTGGGCACCTGCGCCATCAGACTCATCGTCGCCTTGGGCAGGTTGGCCCGCTCGGTGTCGCGGTTAAAGGTGGACAGAGCCATGATGCCGGCCGACAGTACGGGCATCGGGTGGGACCGGCGCGGGAAGCAGCGGAAGAGGTCGCGCATACGTTCGTCGATGAACATTCGGCGCACGACATCGTGCTCGAATCCGGCGAGGTCGTCGGCGGAGGGCAACTCGCCGTTCAGCACGAGCCAGGAGGTTTCCAGAAATGTCGACTTCTCGGCCAATTGTTCGATCGGATAGCCGCGGTAGCGGAGAATGCCCTTGTCACCTTCGATGAAGGTGATCTTCGAGCGACAGGAAGCGGTGTTGGCGAAGGACTCGTCGACTGTCGTCCGTCCGGAGCTGGCCAGCAGTTTGCTGATGTCGAAACCGTCATGGCCGTTGACCGCGGGGACGAGCGGCAGCTCGATCTCCTGGCCGGCACCGGTGTTGAGGACTGGTGTGGTCATCCATTACTCCCTTGTAGTCAGTGCTGCCCGAGCGTGACCCTGGCGACGAGGTGGCCGGCCGACAGCCGATCGGCGATGCCCCCGGGGGTGGTGGGATGCATCGACGTTTCGCCATTCTGCCTCGACGTCGTCGTGACGGGTGTGTCGTGTTCCACAACGGTAACGCGGGATGACAAGCCGGTGACGCGTTCTGTGGCAGGTGGTGCTCGCTGCGGAATGCGATCCTTGCCACTCCGCGCGCTGGTCAGCGGATCGCGCGCCGTTGCACGAGTTCGCGGCGGGCGTACTGGCCGATCTGACGGGTCATCACGCTGTCGAAGACGGCGCCGATGCCGCCGCCGATGATGGGGATCCGCTTGGTTGCCAGCACCCCCACTCCCTTGCTGCCGTTGATGGTCACCAGGGCGGCGACGACGCGTTCGGCGACCTGCTGGCCGAGGTCCGCACTGACCATCGGCGCGGTCGCCACCAGCAGCGGACTTCCGGGCAGCTTGTTCCGCGCGACCAGCTTGCTCATCTCCTCGCCGCCGAGCAGGCACATCGTCACGGCCGTACGCACCCGTACGTCATCGATGTCGTAGCCGTGCAGGTGCGCGATCGCGGCGACCATCCGGGCCTCCACGATGGCCAGCCCGACCAGGTTGATCGGCATGGAGATCGCCGTGGTGATCAGCCCCCCGACGTTGGCGAGGAAGCCCTGCGCGCCGGCCATCGCGGTGTGCGTGACGATCAGGGAGTCGATCGCCTCCTCGGTCCGCGGGTGCTTCTGCAGGTGCTTCGCCGCCACCGACTTCGCACCGGGTAGGCCCTCTGCACCGTCGATCGCCAGGTCCATGATCCGTCGCAGGGTGGTGCCGGCTGCCGAGGCCGCGCCGTGCCGCGTCACGGTACCCGGGTCGGAGGTCGTCTCGTCAGCCATGCAGCAAGCGTACGCGCGCGGTCGGCCGACCGAGATGGGGAAGGACCCCGATAATGGCCCCATGGATCGCGCCTTCCTGGACCCGTCACCCCTGCCCGGACCCGACCGGTGGGCCGAGCAGGATCTGGTCGGGGTGAGCTGGGGGATGGACCCCTCGCTGGTCCTGCGCGCGTACGCCAACGGGATGTTTCCGATGCCCATCGACGACCTGATGTCCGACGTCGGCCCGGGGGACGACGGCACCTCGGACGACGGCGTCTCGGCCGGTGACCCCCTGGACGACGGAGCCCTGGACGAGAGCGTCTCGGACAGTGGCACGTCGGGTGAGGACCCATCCGACGTTCTCCCGCCGTCGGGGTGGATCGGCTGGTACTCCCCGGTGTGGCGGGGCATCCTGCCGCTGGACGGGCTGCGGGTCACCCGCTCGCTTCGCAAGAGCGCCAAGCACTTCCGGGTGACGGTCGACCGGGCCTTCGACGAAGTCCTGGCCGGCTGTGGTCGCCCCGACCGGGACGGCGGCTGGATCGACGACACGATCGTGGAGGTCTACACCCGCCTGTTCCGCGCCGGGCGGGCGCACTCGGTGGAGTGCTGGACCGCCGACGGGCAGCTCGCCGGCGGGCTGTACGGGGTGGCCTACGGCGGCCTGTTCGCCGGTGAATCGATGTTCCACGACCCGCGGATCGGGCGGGATGCCTCGAAGACGGCGCTGATGGGGCTGGTGGCGATGCTGCGCGCGGCACCGCGCCCGGAGCGGCGGCTGCTCGACGTCCAGTGGCGGACCGAGCACCTCGGCACTCTCGGCGTCATCGAGGTGCATCGCAGCGAGTACCTGCGGCTGCTGCGCCGGGCGATCGCCCTTCCGCAGCCGCGCTGGGAGATCCCCGACGACTGGCGTACCTCCTGCGACGGCGGGTTTCCGCCCCCGACCCCGCCCAACATGACGATGGGCCCGGTGCTGGGCTGAGGGGTGGCGGGGCGTCCCCGCGTGGGTGTCGCCCGGATAGCCTGGGGCGGTGACGCGTACGAACGGGCTGCCCGCGGAGGGCCCGGCCTGGACCTCCAGCCCCCGGCTGGGTATCGGCCTGATCGTGCTGGCCACCGTCCTGACCGTCGGGGTCGGCGCGCTCGGCCCTTCGGCGGTGGCGCTGACCCTCGGCCCGCGCCGGTCCCTTCTGCCGCCCTATTACCTGCCGACCGGGCTGATCCCCGTCCCCGGCGAATGGGTCGTCTCCTCGATCCTCTTCGTGGCGGTCGGCCTGGGCGGGGTCGGCCTGGCGGTCTGCCTGGCCGCGCTCCGGGCCGGTTGGCGGCCCCGGGCATGGCGGCTGGCCGGGCTGGGGGCCCTCCTCAACCTCGCCACCCTGATGGTTCCCCCGATGACCTCGGCGGACGTGTTGATGTACGCCGCGTACGGCCGGCTGCAACTGCTCGGCACCGACCCGTACGACATCACCCCGGCAGCGATTTTCCGCACCGAGTACGACCCGGTGCTGCGCTGGACCGAACGCCCGTGGACCGACACCCCCAGCGTGTACGGCCCGATCATGACCTGGGTCCAGTTGCAGGCCAACCGTCTCGGCGGGGAGAACATGCACGACATCGTGTTCTGGCTCCAGCTGTCCGCGGTCGTGCCGCTGCTGCTCACCGGGGTGATGACCATCTGCCTGGCGTACGGCGATGCGGAGCGGCAGGCCCGGGCGGCGCTGCTGACCGTCGCCAATCCGCTGCTCATCTGGGCGATCACGGCCGGCGCGCACAACGAGGCGTGGTCGGTGATGTTCGCGATGGCCGGGATCCTGCTGATGCGGCGCAGTTCGGTGGCGACCGGGGTGGCGATCGGCCTGGCCGGTGCCTGCAAGCTGAGCATCGGGTTGTTCGGCCTGGCGATGCTGTGGGGCTACCGCCACCAGCCGCGCAAGCTGGCCGGACTGGTCGTCGGCACCGGCCTGTCGATGGGCCTGCTGTACGGGGTGTTCGCCCCCGATGCGCTGTTCTCCGCGCTGCGCAACACCTCGTACGTGTCGGTCGGCTCGTGGGCGCAGCCGTTCTACACACTGCTGAGCTACTACATGTCGCAGGGCGCGGCCAAGGCAGTCCTGTCGGTGTTCTCGGTCGCCGGCACGGTCACGGTCGCGGCGATGCTGTCGCGGGTGCTGCCGTGGAACCCGGTCGCCGGGCTCCCCGCGGGCGCCGACCCCCGCCGGGACCCGATCACGGTGACCCTGCGGACCGCGGTGGTGCTGGGGGCCGGCTGGCTGACCACGAGCATGTACACGTTGTCGTGGTACGACCTCATCGTGTGGGCGCCGATGGCGCTGATCGGGGCGAGCCGGCTCGATGACCTGTTCACCTGGCGTGGGGTGGCGCTGTCCCTGTCCTACATCCCCGGCCGCGGCCTGGACTACTCCGACAGCCTCGACACCTTCACCACCCGGATCCGCGACACGGTGTCGCCTGCGGTCCAGTTGGCGGTGCTGGCGATCATCGCCTGGTGGTGGCATCGGGATCTGCTGGCCCGGCGCGCCGGGGCGGCGGCCCGCCCCGACCCGGCCCGCCCCGACCCGGCCCGCCCCGACCCGGCCCGTCCGGACCGACGGGCCGCCCGGTGGCATCGACCACGGATACCGTTCCCGCCCGGCCACCGGATCGGGCGGCTACGCTGACCGGGTGCTGACGTACGGCTACTTCGGTCCCGCCGGGACCTTCACCCACCAGGCGCTGCTGCAGGTGGCGACCCCCGAGGACCGGCTGGAGCCCTACCGGTCCGTCGTCGCCGCCCTCGATGCCGTACGCGTCGGCGGGATCGACGCCGCCCTGGTCCCGATCGAGAACTCCCTGGAGGGCGGGGTGAGCGCCACCCTGGACTACCTCGCCGACGACGGCGGGCCGCTGGTCATCGGCCGGGAGGTGGTGCTGCCGGTCAGCTTCAGCCTGTTCGTCCGGCCCGGCACGGCGATGGCCGACATCCGCTCGGTGCTCACCCACCCGCACGCGGCGAACCAGTGCCGACTGTGGGTGGCCCGCCACCTGCCGTCCGCCACCCTCGCCGAGGGCGGGTCGACCGCCGCCGCCGCGGTCGAGGTGGCCCGGCCCGGCTCCCCGTACGATGCGGCGATCTGCGCCCGGGTGGCCGGCGAGATCAACGGTCTGGAGGAAGCGGCCGCCGACATCGCCGACAACCCCGAGGCGGTCACCCGGTTCGTGGTCGTCACCCGGTCGGCCCCGCCGCCTCCGCCGACCGGCGCCGACAAGACGACCCTGGTCGTGTACATGCGCCAGGACCGCTCCGGCGCCCTCCTGGAGATCCTCGAACAGATTGCCGGCCACGGCGTCAACATGACCCGGATCGAGTCCCGCCCGACCAAGGAGGCCCTCGGCAGCTACTGCTTCTCCATCGACGCCGAGGGACATCTGGAGGATGCCCGGATGCAGGAGACCCTGACCGGCCTCTACCGGGTCTGCGCCAAGGTCACCTATCTCGGCTCCTATCCGCGCGCCGACCGCGAGCCGCCCCTGCTGGACGGCGGCCAGACCAACGAGGCGTACGCCGCCGCCCGCGCCTGGGTCGATCGGCTGCGGAGAACCGGGGGCGACGCGGCCTGAGTCCGGGCCACGACTCGGTCCCACCCTCGTACGCCCAGCCTCCCCGTACGCTCAGCGCGGCACCCGCAGTCGCAGGGCCCCGGGGGCGACCTCGGCCTCCAGCCGGGAGCACTCGCCCTGCGGATCACCGTCGAGTTCCCAGCGGTCCGGGTGGTCGACCTCGATGACCACCCGTTTCCCGGTGAAGCGGCGCAGGCGGGTGTCGGCACGTTCGCGGCGGGTGAGGACCCGGCCCACCACGTCGACCCAGTCGCCCAGCCCGCGTGGGGAGGCGACGAGCAGGTCGAGCCGCCCGTCGTCGGGAGCGGCCTGCGGCATCAGGGGGATCCCGCCCTGCAGGATCCCGACGTTGCCGAGCACGATGACGTGGGCCCGGGCGTGCACCGGCGGGGCGTCGTCGACGCTGATCCGGGCCTCCAGCGGGGGGTGGTTCGCGTGGCGCGCGGCGGACAGGAAGTACGCCCCCGAGCCGATCGCCTTCTTCAGTTCGTCGTCGGTCTCGTCGAGCAGCACCGCGTCCACCCCGATCCCGGCGAACGCGCAGAACGACTCGGCGGGCGCGTCGTCGGCGCGGACCCGGACGAGGTCGATGCTCCGGTCGGTGCCCTCGAAGGCGATGTCGAGTGCCCGCCGCTCGTCCAGTGGGATCCCCAGGTTGCGGGCGAGCAGGTTGCCGGTGCCCGCCGGGACGATCGCGAACGGGATCCCGGTGCCGGCGAGCCCGTCGGCGAGCACCCGTACGGTGCCGTCGCCGCCGGCACCGATGACGAGGTCGACGTGTTTGCGGACGGCGATCGCGGCCATCTCCCGGCCCGGATCGTCTGCGGTGGTGGGCAGCCAGATGGCCGGGCGCCAGCCGCGGGTGTCCAGCTCCCAGTCGATGTGCCGGACGAAGGTCGGCAGATCGGTGACCTTGGTCGGGTTGTAGATCACCGCCGCCCGGGGCCCCGGTCCGTCGGTGGGCGCGTCGGCCGGTACGGGGGGCGGGGTGGGCAGCCCGACGAGTTCCTCCGGCCCGATCCGGACCCGGAACCAGCGCAGCGGCCAGGCGGTGGCGGCCGCGCCCCACAGGCACCCGCCGATGAGGTCGCTCGCCCAGTGTGCCCCGAGCAGCCAGCGGTCCAGCGCCACCAGGACGACGAAGGCCACGCAGCCGACCCGCCACGACATCACCACCCGGCGGTTCTGCCGGGTGGTCAGCAGCGTGACCGTGACGAGGATCGCGGCGGTGGTCGCGGCGGCGACATGGGCGGACGGGAAGGACCAGCCGAGTGCCGTGATGAGGTCGGGCGAGCCCGGCGGGCGGGGTCGGCGGACCAGCAGCGCCACAAGGTGGACGCCCCCCCAGGTGAGTACGGTGGCCGTCGCGATGCCGCGGGCCAACTGGCGCAGCCGGTGCCGCCACGCCCACACCGCCAGCAGCAACAGACCGAGCGAGACGACGGCCGGGACCGTGAGCACGGCGACGGCAGCGAGGATCTGCCCGAGGGCAGCCCCCGGGGCCACCGGCGGGACGGCGACCCGGGCGTCGAGCGGATCGAGGGTGCCGGTGGCGACGAGGACGCTCCAGCCGAGGGCGAGGGCGGTGACGGCCGCCGGAAGGACGTCTCCCATCACCCGGGTTCGCCCGGGCGTCGGGGGTGTGGCGGCGGACATGGGACGATCCTAGGGCGCATCGCCGGACGCTAGGCTGAGGACGTGATTGATCCGAAGCTTCTCCGTGCCGACCCCGACCGTGTTCGCGCCTCCCAGCGGGCCCGCGGCGAGTCCCCGGAGGTCGTCGACCACCTGCTGGCGCTGGACGAGCAGCGCCGCAGCGCGATCGCCGCGTACGAAACCGCCCGGGCCGAGCAGAAGGACCTCGGCAAGCAGGTCGGCCGGGCCAAGGGCGAGGAGAAGACCGCCCTGCTGGCCCGGACCAAGGACCTGTCGGCGCAGGTGAAGGCACGGGAGGCCGCCAGCAAGGAGGCCGACCAGGAGTTCGTCGCCGCGCTCAAGGGGGTCGGCAACATCATCCTCGACGGGGTCCCGGAGGGCGGCGAGGAGGACTTCGTCGTGCTGGAGACCCACGGCACCCCGCGCGACTTCGCGGCGGAGGGGTTCGCCCCACGGGACCATCTCGAGCTCGGCGAACTACTCGGCGCGATCGACATGGAACGCGGTGCGAAGGTCTCCGGGTCCCGGTTCTACTACCTGACCGGGCAGGGCGCCCGGCTCGAACTGGCGCTGATCAACCTGGCCGTGCAGAAGGCGCTCGGCTGGGGCTTCCGGCTGATCATCCCGCCGGCCCTCGTCAAGCCCGAGGCGATGGACGGCACCGGCTTCCTCGGCCAGGCCGCCGAGGACGTCTACCACCTGGAACGCGACGACCTCTATCTCGTCGGTACGGCGGAGGTGCCGCTGGCCGCCTACCACATGAACGAGATCGTCGACGACCTGCCGCGCCGCTACGCCGGCTACAGCCCCTCGTACCGCCGCGAGGCCGGTTCGTACGGCAAGGACACCCGGGGGATCTTCCGGGTGCACTGGTTCGACAAGGTCGAGATGTTCATCTACTGCGACCCGGCCGACGCCGAGGCCGAGCACGCCCGGCTGCTCGGTTTCGAGCGGGAGTTCCTGCAGGCGCTCGAGCTGCCGTTCCGGGTGATCGACGTCGCCTCGGGGGATCTGGGCTTGTCGGCCGCCCGCAAGTATGACTGCGAGGCGTGGCTGCCGACCCAGCAGACGTACCGTGAGGTCACCTCGACCTCGAACTGCACCGACTTCCAGGCCCGCCGGCTGAACATCCGGGGCCGATTCGAGCACGGCACGGCGCCGCTGGCGACACTCAACGGCACGCTGTGTGCGGTCACCCGGATCATCGTCATGCTGCTGGAGAACCACCAGCAGGCGGACGGGTCGGTGTTGCTGCCCGAACCGTTGCGACCCTTCTTCGGGGCGGACTCGCTGGTGCCAACGACTCCGGTGGCCGGGAGCTGAGCCCCGCGTGGCAGACAACGGAGGGCGGGGTCCGTACGGGGCCGGCGCCTGGCGGCCGCGTCTGGTGGCCCTGGACATCGACGGCACGATCGTCGACCACGACTCGGTGATGCCCGAGTCCGTTCGCCGGGCGGTGCGGATGGTTGCCGACGCGGGCGCCCGGGTGGTGCTGGCGACCGGTCGGTCCTGGCATGCCACCCGCGACCTGGTCGACCACCTCGGCCTGCCCGCCGGTCCGAGCGTGTGCTCCAACGGCGCGGTGATCGTGCGGTACCCGCCGACCGAGGTGGTCCGCAAGGTGACCTTCGACCCGGTCGATGTGATCGAACGGGTGCATCGCCTCGCCCCGCACGCCCTGGTCGCGGTGGAGGATGTCGGCCGTGGCTACCTGCTCACCGCCCCCTTCCCGCCGGGTGACCTGACCGGCGAGATGCGCGTGGTCGGCCTCGACGAACTCGCCGCCGCCCCGGCGACCCGCGTGATCGTACGGGACCCGGCCAGCTCACCGGAGGAGTTCCTCGAGCTGGCCGCCCAGTTGGGCCTGCACGGGGTATCGTACTTCATCGGTTGGAGCGCCTGGCTGGACATCGCGCCCGAGGGGATCCACAAGGCGACCGCCCTGGCCGACATCGCCGCCCGCTACGGGATCGCCGCCTCCGACGTGCTCGCCATGGGCGACGGGCGCAACGACATCGAGATGCTGCGCTGGGCCGGGCGGGGCGTCGCCATGGGTGACGCGCCCGACGAGGTCAAGGAGGCCGCCGATGCGGTCACCGGGCGGTTCGACGACGGCGGCACGGTCGCCGAACTCGCCCGGTGGTTCCCGCTGGACTGATGCCCGGGGCGGTTTGCGGGGTCAGGCGGCCTCGACGGCGTGGCGGGCCCCGACGATGCGGTCGCCGGGGAGGTCACAGACCTCGTCCCGGGCGGTGAGCACCTCGTCCATCGTCGGGCGGGGATCGTCGGGCACCTGCCCGGACGCCTCCGCGGCAGCCTCGGTGCGGGCCTTTCGCAGGTGTCGCTTGACCGTCGACAGTGAGCAGCCGATCCGGTCGGCGATCGTCTCCAGCGACATGTGTGGGCTCTGCGACCGCAATCGGACGATCTCGGCGTGGTTGACCTGACGGCCGGACGGTGCCACCCCCGTCACGGCGTCCAGGTCGTCGGGACGGACCCGGATCGCCAGCAGCTCCCGGATCCGGCGACGCTGCTGCTGCGTCGTCCCCGCTACGAATCCGGAGATGTCGCGCTCGACCACGGCGTGGTAGAGGCAACTCTCCAGCAGCGGGCAATCGGCGCAGATGGCGGCCGCCCGGCCGAGCAGCACCTCACGGCGGGCCTCCTTTTCGATGGTCTCCGTGGCGTCCGGATCCTCCTCCAGCAACGGATGCTGGAACAGGCTCGGGCGGTCGGAGCAGCCGATGCGGATGTCTGTCGCGATCACGGTCATCCCCTACTCATGGACACGTCTGTCTGGTGCGGTGTACTGACACTGCTGGGACGTGCCCGCCGGTAGGGATGGTTCCGTCGGAATCTGAAAGATCCGGGTACCGGAGATGAACTCCGGGTTAACTCACAGGTACATGCCGCCCTGATTGCCACCCTGGGGGCCCGGCTGGAACGGGGTCGGGACCTGTCCGGGCTGACCCGGCAGCTCGCGCTGCCCGGGGACACCCTGCCGGGCGCGGGCCGCCATCTGCTGGGCGACCAGGGCGGTCTGGATGCCCTGGAACAGGCCCTCCAGCCAACCGACCAACTGGGCCTGACCGATCCGCAGCTCGTCGTCGGTGGGCGTCCCGTCGGTGGCGAACGGCTTGGACAGACGCGCCAGTTCGTCCCCGACCTCCGGGCTCAGCCCCTGGCGGAGCTCGGTGATCGACTGGGTGTGCAGCTCGGCGAGTCGGCGGCGGCTCGCCTCGTCCAGGGGCGCGGATCGCTGTTCCTCCAGCAGCTTCTGGATCATCGTCGCGATGCGCATCACCTTGGCCGGTTGCTCGACCTGCTCGGCGACCGAGCGGGTGCGCTCGGCGACATCCTTGACGGCGGAGCCCTCGGTGGGGTCGGCTTCCTGAGGCTGTTCACTCATGCCATCGAGTCTAGGAGGCGCCACCCTCGGAACTCCGAGGGCCGAGGGCTCATGGGCCGGGCTCATGGCCGGGGGCTCAGTCGCCCTGGTCGACGACGAGGACGACCTTGCCGCGGTGATCGGCCGCCTCCAACCGCAGGTGGGCCCGGGCCGGCTCGGTGAAGGGAACCCGCAGGGTGGGGATCGGACGGATCCGACCGGCGGCGATCATCGGCCAGACGACCTCGGCGACCCGGGCACAGATCGCGGCCTTCTGCTCCACCGGGCGGGCCCGCAGGGAGGTGGCCGTCACCGTCCCGCGCTTGCTGAGCAGCAGCCCCAGGTTGAGCTCGCCCTTGACCCCGCCCTGCAGTCCGATGGTCACCTGCCGACCGTCCGTGGCCAGCGCCTTGATGTTGGCGGGCAGGTACTTGGCGCCCATGTTGTCCAGGATGACGTCGACGCCGGCGCCTCCGGTCGCGTCCCGCACCGAGGCGAGCCAGTCGTCGTGATAGTCGACGGCGTGGTCGGCGCCCAGATCACGGCAATACGCCAACTTCTCCGCCGAGCCCGCCGTGGTGAACACCGTGCAGCCGTACGCCTTGGCGTACTGGATGGCGAATGACCCGATCCCGCCGGCACCACCGTGCACCAGGAACGTCTCGCCGGGCTTCAGGTGCACGTGATCGAGGTTGGAGACGACGGTCGCGGCGACCTCGGGCAGCCCGGCGGCGT
Source organism: uncultured Propionibacteriaceae bacterium (assembly GCA_964528755.1). Classification (GTDB taxonomy): domain Bacteria; phylum Actinomycetota; class Actinomycetes; order Propionibacteriales; family Propionibacteriaceae; genus Raineyella. The sequence goes on along the minus strand of CAZGWN010000001.1, from coordinate 30,041 downwards.
CGACGAGGTCGATCCCGGACGGGAGCGGCAGCAGTTGGCCGGCCGGAGCGACGGCATACTCCGCGTACCCGCCACCGGCGAGCAGCACCAGGCACTCCTGGCCCGGCTGCCAGCCGGTCACCTCCGCGCCGACCTGCTCGACCCGCCCAGAGACCTCCAGGCCGAGTACGTCGGTGATCCCCGGGGGCGGGGGATAGTGGCCCTGCCGCTGAAGCAGGTCGGCCCGATTGACGCCGGCCGCGGCGACCCGGACGAGCACCTCGCCCGGTCCCGGGACGGGTCGGTCCACCTCGGTGACGGTCAGGGCCTCGGGGCCTCCCGGTACGGGGGCGAGAATCGCGCGCATGTGCCCAGGCTGCCACATGGGCCGCGGGCGCGGGCCACCCCCCCCGGGAAGGTCCTGGTCGCCGCGACGCCGTGGGTCGACTCACGCGACGGTGCCCCGGGAGGCCGGCACCGCGGCCGCGGCTCGGTGACACCGGAGGGTCGGCGGAGGGTCGGCCGGCGTCGGGCGTGTCCTCAGATCGGGTTCGGTGGCGGCGAGTCCTCTCGACCCGATGGCGTCGGCGACCGCCCACGGGTCTCCAAGGGTGTCCATAGGTCAGTCCTATGACCGCAACTCGCGGGGCCTCCCCCCGACGCCGGGAACACCCGGGGCCCCGAGGCCGGGGAACGCCCGGGGCCCCGAGGCCGGGGAACACCCGGGGCTCCCCCGCCACACCTCGGGCAACCCCCCGAGCGTCACAGCGGCCCGGCACGCCGCAGGGGCGCTAGGATCGGGGACAATCCTCAGGGGCGAGGTCGCATAGTGGACTAGTGCAGCCGCCTTGAAAGCGGCCGAGCGGGTGACCGTTCCGTGGGTTCGAATCCCACCCTCGCCGCGTGAACACCTTCCGGTTGGACGCAGCAGTGCCCGTCCGTGCCTATGGCAATGCCGCGGCCCTGCTGATCGTGGGCGGGATCGTGCTGGCGTTGTCCACCTGGCGGGGTTGGCATGTCGCCGTCATCACCATCGGCATCGTCATTCTCGTGCTCGGCGCCATCCTGTTGACCCTGGCGATGGTGGTCACGTTCCGGGGCCGCGTCCGGATCACCACCTCCGATGCCGGCTACCGGCTGTCCGCGCTGGGTCGGACCTCCGACCGCGAGTGGACCGACATCAGCCGGGCGACCCTCACCGACGACGAGCTTCGCCTCTATCCGCGCGGCGAGGAGGAACCGGACAGGGTCCCGCTGCTCGACCCGGTCCGCCACCGCGAACTGGATCGACTCGCCGACGAGGTGACCGAGCGGATGCGCAGCGCCTACGGGCGGCTCGGGTAGCCGCCCGTAGGCGCCTCACTCGGTCACCAACGCACTCGCCGGACTGATCCGCGCCGCCCGCCGTGCAGGTGCGATCGCTGCGAGCCACCCGGCGGCCAGGGCGAGCACCACGACGGCGGCCAGCCGCGCCCACGGGATCGCCACCGCGACCGTGATGTCGGCGCCGCCCGCCACCGCGAGCAGCGCGTGGATGCCGGCCACTCCGTACGCGATACCCAAGGCCACCCCGAGGAGCGTGCCGACCGCGGCGAGCATGAGCGCCTCCCAACCGATCATCGCCCGCAGTTGGCGGCGGGTCAGGCCGAGGGCGCGCAGCAGGCCCGACTCCTGGGTCCGTTCGAGGACCGACAGCCCGAGCGTGTTGCCGATCCCGATGATTGCGATCACCACTGCCATCGCCAGCATGGCCAGCACCACCCACAGCATGGTGTCGACGATCGACTGCATCTGATCGCGCTGGCTGTCCGAGGAGGCGATCCGGGCGGCGGACCCGGCGGTCCTGGTGAGATCCTGGGTGACCGTGGCGGAGTCGGCATCGGCGGCGTACCGGAACCAGACCTGCTCCCCGGCGTCCGGCGCCAGCTCGGCGAGCGTCGTGTCGGAGACCGCGAGGACGGAGCCGTCGCGCGGGACGACCGCGCGCAGCGTGACCTGTTCGGCCGGTCCGGCCACGGTGACCGGGGCGCCGTCGGGGACTCCGGAGTCGGCGGGCAGGAGAATGGTGGTGTCGTCCAGCCCGGCGAGGACCGAGGGGTCGTGCAGCACGTCGCGGGCCTGCGGCGGCAGGCCGGTGACCGCGTCCTTGCCGTGGGCGGTATCGGCGGTCCAGGTCAGATCCGCCCCGTGGACCCGCACCGCGGCGGCGACGCCGGGCGTGGCGGCCATCCGCTCGTACGTGTCGGGGCTCAGCGTCCCGGCCGGCGCGGCGACGGCGTCGACCGGCACCTCCCGGGCCAGCACCCGGTCCATGGTCGCCGAGCCGGAGGCGGCGCCGACCAGCATCAGGGAGACCAGCGTGGTGCCGATCAGCAGGGCCCCGGCGGTGGTGGCGGCGCGACGCGGATTGCGGCGGGCGTTCTCGACGGCCAGAGCGCCGGGGGCACCGGCGAGTCGGGCCGGGACCATCCCGAGCACCCGGGCCAGGCCGGGCACCAGCCAGATTGCCAGGAGGAGCACCCCCGCGAAGGACACCACCCCGCCGGCCAGCCCGAGTGCAAGGGACGGGCGGGTGGCGCCGTCGACCAGTCCGGCCGCCCCGAGCAGCACCAGACCGGCCGCGGCGATCGCGCGGATCAGCCCGGGCCCGCCCGGGGTCGGGGTGGCCGATATCGGCCGCAACGCCGCCAGCGGCGCCACGCTCGTTGCGGCCCGGGCCGGATGCAGCGCGGCGACGACGGTGATGCCCACGCCGAGCAGCAGCGGGACGACCAGCGAGGTCAGGGACGGGGTGAAGGGGAGGATCTCGGTGCCGGACCCCCGACTGAGCCGGACTGCCAGGGCCGCCAGCCCGAGCGCGAGGACGAGCCCGGCCACCGACCCGACGGCGCCGATGAGCAGGCCCTCGCCGACGACCTGCCGGAAGACCTGGCCGCGGGTGGCGCCGACGCAACGCAGCAGGGCGAGGGTCCGGGTGCGTTGCGCGACGAGGATCGCGAAGGTGTTCGTGATCACCAGGGCCGCCACCATCAGGGCGACAACGGCGAAGCCGACCAGCACGCCCTGCAGGATCCCGCTGCCGTGCAGGTACTCCTCGAGTCGGTGGTCGACCTCGTCGGGCCCGGTCCGTACGGTGGCCTGGCCGGCCCGTACGTCGGGCAGTGCGGCGACGGCCGTGACGAGTGCGGACGGGTCGCCGGTGCCGTCGACCATGATCTCGACGTATCCGGGGGTCTCCTGCCAGGCGAAGATCTGGGCGTCGGTGGCGTACGCCGCCATGGCGTTGGTCCGGTCGTGGGAGGTGGGGCCGGGAGCGATGGTGCCGACCACGGTGACGGTCGTCGGCTTCCCGTCGCCGGCTCCTGCCTGCTCGACGGGGGTGAGGACGATCCGGTCGCCGACGGCGACCGAGCGCACGCGGGCGGTCCGGTCCGTCAGGACGATCTCGCCGGGTCCCTCGGGCAGGCGCCCCGCGGACAGGACGGTGGCGTCGGTCAGCGGCGGGACGGTGGAGACGGTCAGGGCCTGCTGGTAGCCGTCGGCCTGCTGGAGCACGACCGTGGACGTGGCGGGGCGGACGTCGGACACGCCGGCCAGGCTCCGGATCTCCTCCGGTGCGTCGGTGGCCAGCGGGGTGGCTCCGCGGGTATCGGACACGGAGACGACCGCGGTCGCGGCGCCGACGGAACCGGCGGCCTGGGCGCGCACGGTGGCCCTTGTGCCGTCGCCAAGGAGCAGGGTGAGGGCGACGAACGCCACGCCCAGCACGATCGCGATCCCGGCCGAGATCAACCGGCGCGGTTCACGCAACATGACGGGGAGCCTCCCCGGCGGCCTGGTCCTCCTCGGCGACGATCCGCCCGTCGGCGAGCCGGACCACCCGGTCGGCGTACGACGCGGCATGCTCGTCGTGGGTGACCATCACCACGGTCCGGCCGAGTTCGGTGACGCTGCGGCGCAGGAAGGAGAGCAGATCCGCGCCGGCCGCCGAGTCCAGTGCCCCGGTCGGCTCGTCGGCGAAGATCACCTCGGGGCGGGTGACGAGCGCCCGGGCGACGGCGACACGTTGCTGCTGGCCGCCGGAGAGCTGGGAGGGCAGGTGGCCGAGCCGATCACCGAGGCCGAGGACCGTGACGATCCGGTCGAACCAGTCGCGGTCGGGCGTGCGTCGGGCCAGCCGCAGCGGCAGCACGATGTTGTCGGCGGCGCTCAGCGTGGGAAGCAGGTTGAAGGCCTGGAAGACGAATCCGATGTGGTCGCGACGCAACACGGTCAGCTTGTCGTCGGACAGGCCGGTGATCTCGGTGTCCCTGATCCACGACCGGCCCGACGTCGCCGTGTCGAGGCCCGCGATGCAGTGCATGAGGGTCGACTTGCCCGACCCGGACGGACCCATGATGGCGGTGAACCGTCCGGCGGGGAAGGCGACCGTGACGTGGTCGAGCGCGGTGACCGTCGCCTCCCCGGTGCCGTAGATCTTCGTCAGCCGGTCGGTCCGTGCGGCCGGCGCCGGCGGGATGTGGTCCGGGGTGATCCGGGTGTCGGGGGTATTCGGGGCGGGTGTGGTCGTCATGGCAGTCAGCCTGCCTGCGCCCGACGTCGGGCACATCGGACCGCGGTCGGGACCGGCCCTACGACCGTGGGTGGACCAACCCCGAGTCGTACGCCAGGACGACCATCTGGACCCGGTCCCGCAGGGCCTTCTTGGCGAGGATGTGGCCGATGTGGGTCTTGACGGTCGCCTCGGAGAGGAAGAGTTCATCGGCGATCTCGGCATTGGTGAGACCACGGCCGACGAGGGTGAGGACCTCGCGTTCCCGCTGCGTGAGCGGGCCGAGCCGGTCGGCCGCCGGGGCGGCTCCGGGCCCGTCGGGCAGTGCGGGCAGGAATCGCTCCAGCATCCGTCGGGTCGCCGAAGGGGCCACCACCGCGTCGCCGCTGTGGATGGCCCGGATCGCGGCGAGGAGTTCGTCGGGGCCGGCGTCCTTGAGCAGGAATCCGGCCGCACCGGCCCGCAACGCCGCGTACACGTACTCGTCGAGGTCGAACGTCGTCAGTACGAGCACCCGGGTCGCGGCCGCGGATGCCGTGATCCGACGGGTCGCCTCCACGCCGTCCATCGCCGGCATCCGGATGTCCATCAGCACGATGTCGACCGGCATCCGGGCGACCGACGCCACGGCCTCCGCACCGTCGGCGGCCTCGCCGACCACCCGCATGTCGGGCTGGGCGTCGAGGACCATCCGGAACCCGGCGCGGACCAGGGCCTGGTCGTCGGCGATGAGCAGGCGGATCGGATCGGTCATGCCCGGTTCTCCTCGGTGTCGGTGGGCAGGGTGTTGGTGGGCAGGGTGGCGATGACCTCGAAGCCGGCGTCCAACCGGGGCCGGGCGACAAACGTCCCGCCGTGCGCGGCGACCCGCTCCCGCATCCCCACCAGCCCGTGACCGGTGCCGTCGACGGTCGCGTCGTCGCCGTCGACGGGCCCGGCCAGGCCGCGACCGGTGTCTCGGATACTGATCCGCAGGCCCTCGGGGGTGTGCTCGATGGTGACGTCGGCGGTGGCCCCCGGTCCGGCATGTTTGAGCACGTTGGTCAGGGATTCCTGGACGATCCGGTACCCGGCCCTTTCCACCGACCCGCTCGGGGCCGGATGCGCCGACGGGTCGCCCGTCTCGGTGAGGTGGACCGGCAGGCCCGCGTCGTTGGTCCGCGCGACCAGCGCGGGGATCATTGCCAGCGTGGCCTGGGGTGACCAGTCGGGTATCGCCTCCCCGTCGCGCAGCACGCCGACCAGGCGGCGGGTCTCGCCGAGCGCGGCGCGGGCGGTGTCCGCGATCGTTTCAAGAACGGGCGTCTCAAGCACGGGCGTCTCAAGAACCGGCGTCTCAGGACCGGGCGTCTCGGGCACGGGTGTCCCCGGGCTCGCCTGCCCCGCCCGCTGCCGGGCCAGGTACGCCGCCCCGTCGGCCTGGACGACGATGACGGACAGGGCGTGCGCGACGACGTCGTGCATCTCGCGGGCGATCCGGACCCGCTCCTCCTGCGCGGCGAGTCGCAACTCCTGGTCCCGCTCCCGGTCGCGACCCTCGGCCCGCTCGTTGAGCACCCGGACCGTACGCAGCCGTTCGGCCGCCAGCCGGCCCATGAACCAGGCCGCCGCCACCACCACGAACACCATCGCCGCTCCGGCGATCACCTCCTGTGCGCGGACCGGCCGCACCGCCCAGTCCAGGCCGGCAGCCGCCGAGCAGAGCCCGCCGAAGGCGAGCCACAGGCCCGCCCGGCGTGCAGGGGTTCGTGCCGCGATGGCCTCGATGATGATCGGCACGGTGATGTTGGCCCCCGTCATCGAGTCGAGGAAGGCCAGTTGCGCCACATGCGGCGGGATCAGCAGCAGGCCCGCGATCTCGGGATGGGTCCGGCGGATGACCAGCGGAGCCAGGTAGGCCAGCCCCCACACCAGCTTCCACCCGCCGGGAACCGCGCTGGCCGCTCCGGAGGCCGACCCGACGATGACGGGGGACAACACCAACGCCAGCAGCAGGTCCCCGACCATGGTGTGGTGGGTGAACCAGCGGTGGATGGCGGCGATCATGTCGCGCGGCGGGTCGGACGGGGCACGTCCCGAGTCTAGGGAGCCCGCGTCGTACCGTCCCGGTCAGTGCACCCAGGCAGGCGGGTTGTCCAGTGCCTCCTGGGCGGCCGCCGGGTCGTACGCGCACGCGTCACGTACGTCGTCGCTGGCGTCGGACGTCGGCGTGGCGGAAGCCTTGGGCGACCGCGTCGCGGACGGCTTCTTGGAGGCGGTGGGCTTCGGGGAGGGGCTGTCGGCGGCCTTGGTCGGGGCGGCCGATGCCGGCGCGTCGGAGCGGTGGGATTCGTCGATGGCCTGCTTGACCTGCTTGCGGACCAGGTCGAAGTCGGGGTTGGTGGAGGAGAACCCGTTCTTGCCGTGGGTGAACACGATTGAGCGCATGTTGCCCTCCCGCATGAGCAGCGCGAGGTCGAGCACGGCCGGCACCTGCGAGGTCGGCAGATCGGTGGTGATCACCTGCTGGAACTCACGCGAGATCGCCTCGTAGCGGGTGAGCAGGGTCGGTACGTTCGCCTGGTCGGCCAGGGCGTGCATCACGCAGCGCTGCCGCGCCATCCGCTGGTAGTCGTCGGCGCCGTACCGTCCGCGCGCGAACCACAGCGCGTCGTGCCCGTCGAGATGCTGGTCCGGCCCGGGGGACAGCCACTTCTTCGGTGGGATCCCCTTGTCGGTGCTGCCGCCCATGGCCACGTACGTGTTGACGTTGACGGTCACCCCGCCCATGGCGTTGATCAGCCGCTCGAAACCGTCCAGGTTGATCGTCGCGTAGTAGTCGATCTCCAGCCCCAGCGCCTCGCCGACCGACGCCTTGAGGACGTCACCGCCGGCGTGTTCGTCGTCGGTGAACAGTTCCGGATGCTGCGCCGGGACGTAGGAGTACATGGAGTTGAGGAAGTACTCCGCGTCGTCGGGGTCGTAGCCGTCGTACCAGCCGTTGGGGTACGCGTCCCGCAGAGGCCCCTTGGGGAACGGCATCCGCGCGGTGTTGCGCGGCAGTCCGAACAGCACGGTGTCGCCGGTGTTCGTGTCGATCGAGGCAACCATCACCGTGTCGGTACGGATGCCGACCCGGTCCGCGCCGGCGTCACCGCCCAGCAGCAGGACGTTGAGCCGACCCTGCTGCTGCCACGCGTTGGGGGTGGCGGAGGCCGCGGGGGTGTTGCCGCCGAAGACGGTGTCGACCAGATCGGCCTGGGAGTAGGTGTAGCGGGCGCCGACCGCCATCGGTGCTGCGACCACGAAGGACAGGACGAGGACGAGGAAGGCACCGAGGATGCGCTGGGGTGCACGGACCGGGAGGGGACGGAGCCGTACGTGGGTAAGGACGATGGCGAGCACCCAGCCGACGGCGACCACCCCGAGTCCGATGCCGATCGCGTGCAGCGCATCGGGATGGACGCCGAGGGAGAGCAACGCCTCGCGTCGGGTGAGCCCGACCGCGACCAGACCGATCAGCCCGCCGGCCCCCAGTCCGAGGAGGACCACCCCGGTGCGGCGCAACCCCGACCGGATCAGGCCGACCGGCGGGATCAACGTCGTGAGCAGGGTCCAGCCGACGGTCGCCGCGAAGGTTGCCGCGCGCCGGCGGGCGTGCTCGGATGCCATGGCTCCTCCGGGGACAGGGTGCAGTTCATTCCAATGTAACCCGTGGGTCACCTCCAATCCATTCGGGTGGTACGGCCCCGGGATGCGGGCCGGGGCACCCGTGGGGACGGCCCGCCCGTTCGATGGTTGGACCCGTGGGTGCAGCCCGCCCGTTCGATGGTTGGACCCGCCGCCCGGACGTCGGCTAACATGGCTCCTCGGTACTCCGAACCGCCCGGGCGGTTCATGTGCTCGGAGGCGTCGCCTAGTCCGGTCTATGGCGCCCGCCTGCTAAGCGGGTTTGGGACCTCAATCCCATCGCGGGTTCAAATCCCGCCGCCTCCGCCATGTGATGTCTCAGGACATCGCGGAGGGCCGAACCTATTGGACGTGGGTTCGGCCCTCTTGTGTTTTCATCGGATCAGGCGGCGTGGCCGTTCTGGCGGGTCCCTTCCTCGATCACGCGGAGATTCAGTGTGCGGATCGACCAGGTCCCAGCCGTCGTCGCCCTCGAAGAGCACCGGGACGTCCTCATGACCGACCCGGTGGCGCCATCAGTGCGGTTGCACCCCGGTGCGGTCCACCTGTCCTGCGTCACGTCCTGCCTCGGGTCTACCTGGTGCTGAGACCAGCGGATCGCTCGGCATAGACCCCGTGCAATCCGCTTGTCTCGGAGCCGGGATGACTGCCTCGGAGCCGGGATGACTGCCGCGGAGCCGGGATGACTGCCACGGAGCCGGGACGACTGCCTCGGGGCCGGACCCCGTCGCCGGACCCGGACCCCCCTCAGAGCGCCGAGCCGGGGTCGAGGAGGAAAAGCGCGCTACCCCAGGCGACCGCGATGCTGACCAAGGTCAGCGCGGTGATCGCGCCGGCGCGTGGCACCCGCATCCGGACCAGCGGGATGAGCAGCACGAACGCGGGCAGCAGTTGACGCAGATAGACGTGCTGGAAGGTGATGTGGGACAAGGTGATGAGCAGGACCCCGGCGGCGTACACGCTCGCCCAGGCCAGTCGGCGGTCGAAGACGATCAGACAGAACAACGCCACGTAGCCCAGCGCGACCACGATGTCCACCGGGACCAACGACCCAGAATCCGACGCGAACAATCCCGCCGCCATGCCCTGCCAGTATTCGCCGAAGCCCGCCGTCCTCTGACCCCACTGGCCCTGCACGGTGAAGTAGCCGAACACCTCCCCGGTCCGCACCCCGACATAGGCCATGAACGCGCCCAGCCCCGCCGTCGACAGGAGCACCCCGGCGACGGCACGCAGCGGCGCCGGTTCATCCCCGGCCACGATGCCGTGACGACCCGACGCCTGTCTCCGTGTTGCGATCCACCGGGCCACCTCGACCACGGCGTAGGCCCCGATCATCGCGATCACCGCGACGGCGGTCGGGCGGAGCAGACCCGCTACGATGCCACAGCACCCGGCCAGGATCGGCCGGCGCCGGATCAGACACAGCAGCGCGGCGGCGGCCGCCGCGGTGAACAGGCCCTCCGGATAGCCCATGGTCAGGGGCAGGGAGGCCGGTGCCGTGCCCCACAGCGCGGCCAGCCCGATCCCCGCACCCCGCCCGTACCAGGCGTTCCCGACCGCGAAGATCGCCCACACCGCCAGCAGTCCACCCAGCCACGACACCGCCAGGAGCGCACCGCCGTAGGAGATGATCCCGGTGTGGGCGAGGTGGCGCACCAGCCAGGGGAACAGCGGGAAGTACGCCAGGTTGCTCGCCTTGACCTGTCCGTCCGCGGCCAGGTTCGGATAGACGTAACCACCCTCGGCCAACCGCAGATACCAGCCCGCATCCCACCGAAGCGTCAGCCGCCACAACTCGTCGGGTGCGACCGCCACGACGAACCCCACCGTCATCAACCGCTGCACCAAGAACACCACGAATACTGGCCACGCCAACCGCAGATGAGCACCGACCCCACGCAGCCCCCTGGGCCCTGCGTCCGATTCCACCACCGACCCCCCGGCATCGACTCGACCCCGGGAGGGTACCTCGGACAGACCCGACAGACCTCACTCGTCTGTGCCGGTGACGTCGAGACAGGGACATGGCACCGGGGGCGCGCCGCATCCGGCCATCGGGTCCGAACGAAACTGTTACTCGGCACCCCTAAACTGCTGCCGACAGGGACACAGTGATCGGTTCGGCCGTCAACCACGGCGGCGAGGTCGAGGGGGCAGGCATGGCGGACCAGAAGGTCGTGGCTCGCGGGGATCATGTTTTCCACGACTGTGCCGCCCACGAGCGTGCCGTCCACGAGCGGGTGCTGGCGCGCGAGCAGGAGTTCAACCGGCGCTACCAGGAGGTGGTCGAAGCGCTGCCCGAGTGGATCAACGTGAGCGGCGTCCCGGTTCGGGTGCGACAGATGCGACGGGGGGCGCTCATCGGGCGGCTCAGGATCCGGTTCCACGGCGATGAGGTCGACGACGAGTTCTACGTCGGGCCGATGCAGGCCGAGGTGGACGGCATCGAAGTGGTGAGCTGGGTCGCGCCGGCCGCGAAGATACTACTCGCCCGCCGGTACGCCGGCGGAGGGCTGAAGGTCCGTCGTCGGTTCGACACCGAGGGCTGCGAGGTGGTGGACTTCTACGACGAGTGGTTCGTCGACCCGATCGACCCGCCGGCGTTCCGCACTCCGGAACCGGAACCTGTGGATGTCGTGCGCCCCGAGGCCTCCACGCCAGAGTCCCCGCGGGCCGGGGAAACGCTGGAGAAAAAGCTGAAGAAGCCGCGGACCGACCTTCACTCCAAGTTGGCGACGCTCCAGGGCGACCAGTTCGACCTGGTGACGGCCGACCCGGGCGTGTCGATGGTCGTTCAGGGATATGCGGGCACCGGCAAGACCATCGTCGCGACCCACCGCGCCGCTTGGCTCACCCACCCCGAGCATGACCGCAGGCTCGCCTGGGTGGCGCTCATCGGCCCGACGTCGACGTGGTCGGCCCACATCCGGCCCGCGGTGGAGGAACTGGCGATTCCGGGGGCGGTGGTGATCCGGTCGGTCTCGGAGGTCTTCGCGGAACTGATCGGCCTGGCCGACCGTGTCGGGGCGTCTTCCGACGCGGGCCCTATCGGGGCGTCGTCCGACGCGGGGAGTGACGGAACCGTTCCCGGGGCGTCGCCGGACGTCATCCACGCCACATCCTCGTGGCTGGCGGCCACCGCGGAGGCCGTGGTCGACAAGCAGCGCTCGGTCAACCCGGAGTTGACCCGCGCGCAGGCGTACGCGGCCCTGGTCCGGACGGCCACAGCGGTGGTGCCGCCGAAGGACCGGGCCAAGGTCGACAAGGCTGACTTCCTCGCCTGGCTGGGGGCGTTGCCCCGGACGTACGAGGATGCGCTGCCCGACCCGACGTTGCGACCGCTGCTGGCGTGGCTCACCGTGCTGCTGCGCGACCCGGAGCCGTACGACCATGTCGTGATCGATGAGGCCCAGGACCTGCGTCCGTTGGAGTGGCGGGTGCTGGCACGGCTCAATGCCGGTCAGTGGACCCTCGTCGGGGACACCAGTCAGCGGCGCACCAGCCACACCCCCAAGGGCTGGAGGCAGGTGATCGCGCTACTCGGCGGCGGCCAGTGGCAGCAGGAGAAGCTGACCCGGGGCTATCGCAGCACGCAGGCGATCATCGATTTCGCGGCCGAGTTGCAGCCCGGGGCGAAGCGGACCTCTTCGGTGCTGGGTCAGGGGCAGCCGCCCATCCTGGTCGACGCCAGGAAGTCCGGACGGGATCTCGCGGAGTTGGCCCTGGAGCAGGCGATCACCCTGGGGGACCGGCATCCTGACGGGACGATCGCGGTCATCACGCCGTTCACCGCGCGGATCGGTGCGTACGCGGCCGATCACGGCTGGACCGCCACCGAAGGTCACCGGTGGGAGGGCAGCTCGGGGCACCGGTTCGTGCTGCTGACCAGCCCGGAGGCCCGAGGCCTGGAGTTCGACGCGGTCGTCGTGGTTGAGCCGGCCGCCTTCGAGGTGCTCTCCGGCGACAACGGCCCGCTGTACACCGCGCTGACCCGGGCGAACCTGGAGTTGGTGGTCGTCCACGAGAAGTCGCTTCCCGCGGCGATCCAGTTCTATCTTCGTACCCACCCGACCGCCGACTGAGCCCGTCGAAGGAGAATTGCACCATGACCCACGTGATCTCGGTCGTCAATATGAAAGGTGGCGTCGGGAAAACCACCACGACCGTCATGCTGGGAGAGTTCCTCGCCGGCGAGTTCGGGGAACGGGTGCTGTTGATCGACATGGATCCGCAGAGCAGCCTATCGATCACCATGCTCGGGCCCGAGCAGTACAGGCTGATCAATGAGGCCGGCCGGACGCTCTCCTCGCTCATCGAGGACGCCATCCACCCGGACGCCGAGCCTCGGTTCAACATGTCTCGGACAATCGCCCACAATGCCTCCACCGTCAAGAAGCTATCGGGCGTTGATCTGTTGCCGTCGTCGCTGGATGCGATCCCTCAACAGCGCCACCTGTCCCAGATGTACTTGGCGAAGCGGACGCGGCAGAAGGCATGGGAGATCCTTCGGGACGGAGTCGAGCCGATTCTTGACGACTACACCTATGTGTTGATCGACTGCCCGCCGAGCGTCGACCTGATGACGATGAACGCGCTGGTCGCCTCCCATGCATATGTCATCCCGACCCTGCCCGACGTCTTGTCCACGTACGGTGTCAAGCCTCTCCGGGACGAGGTGAGGAAGTTCTCCGAAGAGTCGGAGTTGCCGTCGTTCCTGGCGATCGGGACAATCGTCACGCGGTACCGACGGTCGGCGGCCTCAGACGGCCAGGTCACTATGATGCAGAACATGCCCGACAGATACCCCCGGCTCATCGGCCCGTGGGTTCCGGACACCGACAAGATCTCCAGTTCGGCCGCGTTCCGCCAATACCCGTCACTCAAGAACAAGTATGGATACCGGAACTACAAGACCCTCTGGGAACTGACCGCAAACTTCAAGCAGCGGGTGGAGGAACGGGCGTGAGCGCGGATCAAATTGAGCGGGCCCTGACGGCTCTCCGGGGCCTGGAACACTCGGGCAAACCGGGAGCCGACGTTCTCGCCGCGCAACTTGCCGGACTGGTTGCCGTGATGGCCGCGGAGGCGACCAAGACCGCCCGCGTCCGGAAGGGCCTCATCGAGGCACTGACCGTGGCGGCACCGTCGATGCCGCCCGTTGCGCCCCGGACGCGCCCGACGCCCGTGTCGGATCTGCTCGACCCGACGAAAGTGCTGCAGGAGTCCGGGCCGGACACGTTGAGGAAGCGCCTCGGTGGATTGTCGGTCAAGGTGCTGAGAGAGATCGTCAAGACGAACTGGCCCGACGTTCACCCGTCGAAGTTGAACAAGGGCCCCGTCATCGACCTCATCGTCAAGCGTGCCACCGACTCGGCCGAGCAGAACCCGACGACAGCCAGCCCGGCCGAAAGCGTTCCTCCCACCACGAAGGTCCAGTCCGAGACGAAGGCCCAACCCGAGACGAAAGCCCAGCCTGCCAAGCGAAAGCGGCGACCGAGTCCGGTGAATCCGTACGTTGTCACCCGGGAGAGCGGCTTGGACGGCCTGCGTGAGCAACTGGCCACCCTCGACATCGAGGAACTGAAGGACGTCGTGGTCGAGTACGGCTGGAACTACCCGCCGCCGGCGACAAGTCAGAAGAATCCGGCGAAGATCATCGATCGAATCATCGAGAATACCCGGTTCGAGACCTCGCGCGGCGAAGTGTCCCACTGACCTCCGACAGCCGCCGGCCTGTTGTCCACAGTTCGGCCGCGACCGGAACTGTTGTCCACAGCCTGCGCCATCGGCGTCCCTTCGAGCCTGGCGTTGACCATCCTCTGTGCGGAGGTGGTGGATCGATGGACGGTCTGGTGGACGAGTTCGGGCTGGCGGTGCGAGCGGAGCGTTCGGATGTCTCGGCGGCCACGTTCAGCCGGGGGGTTCGTCGCGCGAAGCTGGTAAAGGTCCTCCAGGGGACCTATCTGCAGCCGGCCCGCGCGGGTGAGTTCTGGCCGTGGCTGGTGGCGGTCGGCCGCACATTCCCGGGGGCGGTGCTACTGGGCCTGGGGGCACTGGAGGCTCATCGCGTTCTCGTGGAGGACAAATGCCCTGGTCCGCTCGTCAAGCCCATCGTCGTCAGTCACGGCGATCAGCACCGCAACACGAAGGCCTACGTTTTCACCCGGCGCCGGGTGCCCGAGGAGCATGTTGTCGTGACGGGGACGCTGGCCTGGTCGGGACCGGTGTACACGGCCGTGGAGCTTATGCCCGCGGATGGCGGAGCCGCGGCATGCGACCTGCTGAGGTGCGTCGGCAGCGCGGGAAGTCAACGGTTGTTGGCGGCGCTGCGTGAGGTCGTGGGACTGTTCCGGCACGAGACCGACTACAGTGTGCGGCGGCGACTCATGGGGGATCTTGCCAAGTGCCCGTGGTCGGTCCTGGAGATCGAGCTGCACCGTGTCCTGGGGGACGCCGGGATCTTCGGCTGGCGTGGAAACTACTCCGTTCAGAGTCCCGGGTGGACGGTGATCGTCGACGTGGCCTTCCGCGAGGCCAAGGTGGCGATCGAGGCCGACGGCCGGGCCCACCATGATGGGCCCGATGACTTCCGTCGTGACCGAACCCGGTGGAATCACCTCGGTGGTGAAGGCTGGATCGTTATCCGGTTCACCTGGGCGATGGTCGGTAAGGCTGAGCCCTTCATCGACCAGCTGAAGTCGGCTCTACTCAGCCGGGGCTGGATCTCGTGGTGAGCAGTGGTTCACTCATAGGGTCGGTTTACCCCATGAATTCCTCGAAACTATTGGGATCCCGGAACCTATGAGTGAACCACTGCTCAGGGCGCGCTCGGCAGTTGGTCGATCGCGGCCGGGCCAACCGCCAACCGCCGAGTTCCAGCGGCCGAGCGACGGGCGCCGAGCCAACCGGCTGACCCCCGGCGAGGCCCTTCACTCCGCGCTTTGCTCCTTGGCTGCGGCGGCGGACTCCTCGGGATCCTCGCGGCCCGGCGTCTTCAGGTTGAACCGCCGGATCATGAAGCTGAACAGGAAGTAGTAGACGACGCCGTAAATCAGCCCGACCACGATCAGCAGCAACGGCTTCGTCGCTATCCCGAAATTGAGGATGTAGTCGAACAACCCGGCCGAGAAGGTGAACCCGTCGTGGATGCCCAGGGCGTTGACGATCGCCATCGAGGTGCCGGTGAGCACGGCGTGGATCACATACAGCGGCCAGGCCACGAACATGAAGGAGAACTCCAGGGGTTCCGTCACTCCGGTGAGGAAGGCGGTCAGTGCGGTGGACAGCATCAGGCCACCGACAACCTTGCGGTTCTCGGGCCGGGCGTTGCGCCACATGGCCAACGCGGCAGCCGGGAGCGCGAACATCATGATCGGGAAGAAACCGGTCATGAACTCGCCGCCCTGGGCACCCTGGGTGGCGAAGAAGCAGGTGAGGTTGCCATGGGCTGTGGCGCCGTCCTTCAGGCAGTCGCCGACCTGGAACCAGACGGTGGTGTTGATGATGTGGTGCAGGCCGAGCGGGATGAGCAGTCGGTTGACCGTCCCGTAGACGAAACTGCCGATCACCGCGTTGTCGGCGACCCAACGACCCAGACCGGTCAGGCCGACGTTGAAGGCCGGGTACACCCAGGCGAGCACCACGGCGAGCGCCAGCGTAGCGAAGGAGGTGATGATCGGGACGAATCGCCGCCCGCCGAAGAACGCGAGGTACGGCGGCAGCTTCACCCGATGGAACCGCTGCCACAGGACGGCGGCGATGATGCCCACCAGGATGCCGCCGAGGACGCCGTAGTTGATCGTCTCCTGGGTGCCGTCGGCATCAACCGGCAGACCGATGAGCGGCGACATCGCGTCGCCGACGGCCTTGAACACCAGGTAGCCGACCAGACCGGCGAGCGCGGTGGAACCGTCGGCCTTGCGGGCCATGCCGATCGCCACGCCCAACGCGAACAGCACGGGCAGATTGTCGAACAATGTTCCGCCGGCCGCTCCGACCACCGACGCGACCGCATTCCACCCCAGTCCGTCGGGGCCCAACAGGTCGTCCTGGCCCAGGCGCATCAGCAGCCCGGCCACCGGCAGGGCGGCGATCGGGAGCATCAGACTTCGGCCCAGTTTCTGCAGCCAGGCCAACCAGGCCCGGTCCTTGCCCTTCTCGGCGATCGAAGCAGACATCAGACTCTTCCTTCCCCGGCCGAGCGCCGGCGCTTGTCGCGTTGTCCGCGGTCCACACCACTTCCCTGCTGGTTGCCGGAGGATCGGGTACGTACACTCGCGTATCCTGGCTATGAGCCCTGTCGGGGTGGTAGTCTGCGGTCTATACCACTTAGTGTTCCCCCGATGTCGGCTCGCGTCAACCGGGGACATCATGCGAACGGCGGAGCAGCACAAGGCCAGGCAACAGAAAGGGGACTGCCATGAGCAAGGCGGACGATCTTCTCGCCGGACTCGGCGGGGGCGACAACATCGTCGAGATGGAGGCCTGCATCACCAGGCTGCGGACTCAGGTCCGCGATCCTGGGCTGGTCGACGAGACCAAGCTCAAGGCCGCCGGGGCCATGGGTGTGGTCAAGCAGGGCACGACGGTCCAGGTGGTCGTCGGGCCGCAGGCCGACACCATCGCCGAGGACATCCAGGACCTGATGTGAGGGTCCTGGCGCCGGTCGCGGGTGTGGTCCGTCCGATCTCGGAGGCCCCCGATCCGGTCTTCGCCGCCGAGATGGTCGGGTCGGGCGTGGCGATCGACCCCGATGGCGGCCCGCAGGTCGCGGTGGCGCCGCTCGACGGCAGGATCGCCAAGGTGCACCCACATGCGTACGTCCTCGCATCGCCGGGCGGAGTCGGTGTGCTGGTTCACCTCGGGATCGACACGGTGCGGCTGGAGGGGGAGGGATTCGAGATCCTGACGCCGTCCACAGGCAAGGTCGCTGCCGGCCAGGACATGATCCGTTGGGATCCGTCCGCCGTCGCCGCCAAGGACCTGTCCCCCTGGGTGCTGGTCTGCCAGCTCGACAGCGCCCCCGGCACCGTCACCTCCCCGGTGGTGGGGCAACACGTCCAGGCGGGGGACGTGCTCTTCGAGATCCCGGACGTCGCGGCCGGGCGGCGGGTCAAGGGCGCGGCGGCGTCTGATTGAGGCCGCGACCCCGCCGGCCCTCGATGAGGGCCGTCGGCCGGACCTCGGCCGGAGTCATGTCCTCAGCCGCCGCGCGGGCGCGGAGGATCAGAGCAGTTCGTCGAGCTCCTCGGCGATGACGTCGACCTGCGGTCCGACGACGATCTGCACCACCCGTCCGGCCCGGAGAGTGCCATGGGCGCCCGCGGCCCGCAGCGCGGCAGGATCCACCAGCCGCGGATCGCGGACCAGCGCGCGCAGACGGGTCGTGCAGGGGTCGAACTCCTCGATGTTGTCGACGCCGCCGACGGCGGCCAGGATGGCCCGCGCCATGACCGACTCCGGCGAGGCGGCGGGGCCGAGGTGTGGCAGAACGTCGGAATGGGATCGGATGGACATAGGTGTCTCAGAACCTGCTTTCCGCGTCGAGACGGCGATGTCACCGCGTGGGTTGATCGAGTGTCGTCGTTGCGAACGTCGCCCGATGCTAACCCAGGGCAGTTTACGGCCGCATGAAGAGGATGTCAGCACGGTTACGCAATGGTTCGGACCGGTTCGGACCGGCGTGAGGTTGTCGGCGTGTGAGCGGCACCGGCGTGCTGTCGACAGGTGCGCGGCACCGGCGTGCTGTCGGCACGCCCGCGGCACCAGCGTGCTATCGGCGTGTGCGCGGCACCAGCGTGCGGTGCGGCTCCCGCAGCGGGGCGATCAGGGTGTATCGGTCGCTGCGGGTCCACGACTGGGAGAACATCACCGGTCCCGTCGGACCGTACGTGACCCGGCGCGTGCGCAGCAGCGCATACGGCGTCGGCACATCGAGCAACTCGGCGACTCGATCGGGTGCCAGGTCCGCGGCAATGGCGTCCTCCCCCCAGTGGGGCGGGCATCCCGCGTCGCGCAGGGCCTGATAGACCGATTCGGGCACCCCGTCGTCCAGCAGGTGGGGCAGCAGGGCCACCGGCAGCCAGGCCTCCTCGATCGAGACCGGCAACCCGTCGGCGAAGCGAAGTCGTTCGAGGTGGTGCAGGGCGTCGCCGGTCCGTACGCCCAGGGCCTCGGCCAGGCGAAGTGAGGCCACCGCGCGGTCGGCCACCAGGACCCGGGTGCTGGGCGTGAGCCCGCGGTGGCGCATCTCCTCACCGAAGGTGGTCAGCCGCAACTCGAACTCCCGGTGGGCCCGGTCCGACACGAAGGTGCCGCGACCCTGGACCCGCTCCAGCAAACCCTCGTTGACGAGCGAGTCGATCGCGTGACGCACCGTCATCCGGGACACATCGAACTTCGTGGTCAGCAACCGCTCGGACGGGATGGCCTCCCCGGTGCTCAGCTCGTTCTCGATCAGCGACTCCAGGTAGTCGCGGATCTGCTGATGCTTGTGACCGGGGACCCGATTGCGGGCGCCGGCACGCTCGCGTGCCCCTCCCCGGTCGGCCGGGGCGACAGGCTGCGCACCCTGGGCCGGGCGGTCCTGGGCTGGCGTGGACATGGAAGGCTTCCTTCGTGGACGGCCGTTGGGGGTGCGGTGACAACTCATTTTCCGCTGGGCGCACTCTTGCGGGCAATTCGACGTGAACCGGAGCACACTGAGGTCCAGCCTGCTCCAGTTGTCAGCAGGGTTCCCGCAGATCCGAAGAGTCCATCGACGAAGGAGTCACCATGGCCCTCGAAGGAGAGTTCATCCGGCCGTCCGAGGACGTCCTGTCCGGGACGAACGTCCTCGATCACGCCGCTCTCAGCGACCAGGCGCTCGCCGACCCCGACCGGTTCTGGGCCGGGCAGGCCGCCGAACTGGAGTGGTTCGAGCCCTGGCAGCAGGTGCTCGATGAGTCCCGGGCGCCGTTCTACTCGTGGTTTCCCGGGGGGCGGACGAACATCGTCCACAACGCCATCGACCGCCACCTCGCGGGCCCGCGATCCAACCAGCTCGCGCTCATCTGGGTCGGGGAGAACGGCACCGACTACCGCACGTACTCCTACTTCTCGCTCAACCGGCAGGTCACCCGGATGGCCAACGTGCTCAAGGCGATGGGAGTGCACAAGGGTGATGTGGTGACGATCTACCTGCCGCGCATCCCGGAGGTGTGGTTCGCCATGCTCGCCTGCGCCAAGATCGGCGCCGTGCACTCGGTGATCTTCGCCGGCTACTCCTCCGACGCAATCCGGGAACGGATCAACGGCGCCGAGTCCAAGCTGGTCATCACCGCCGACGGATCGTGGATCAACGGTGACATCTTCCCGATGAAGGCGCTGGTGGACGACGCGATCCGGTTCTCCCCGACGGTGGAGAACGTCATCGTGGTGCGCAACACCGGCTCGGAGGTGTCGTTGGACCCGCTGCGGGACCACTGGCTGCACGACCTGGCCGCGCTGCCGATCGCCAAGGGACCCTGCCCGACCGAACCGATGGAGGCGACCGACCCGCTGTTCATCCTCTACACCTCCGGGTCGACCGGCAAGCCGAAGGCGATCGTGCACGCGCACGGCGGCTACATGGTGGGCACGTACGCCACGATGAAATACGTCTTCGACGTGCGGGCCGAGGACCGCTTCTGGTGTACGGCGGATCCCGGCTGGATCACCGGCCACTCGTACGGGGTGTACGGGCCACTGCTCAACGGTGCGACGTCGTTCATGTTCGAGGGCGGCCCCACCTATCCGTACCCCAACCGGTGGTGGCAGCTCATCGAGTACTACGGGATCTCGATCTTCTACACCGCGCCGACCGCGGTCCGGGCGTTGATGCGCTTCGGCAACGCGTGGCCCAACCGGCACGACCTGTCCTCGCTGCGGCTGCTCGGCACCGTCGGCGAACCGATCAACCCCGAGGCCTGGCATTGGTTCCACGACGTCATCGGCAAGGGTCGCTGTCCGATCATGGACACCTGGTGGCAGACCGAGACCGGGATGTTCCAGGTCACCCCGACCCCGTCGCTGCCGCTCAAGCCCGGCTCGGCGGGCAAGCCGTTCTTCGGCCAGCAGGCGGTGGTCGTCGATGACGAGGGCCGCGAGGTCCCGGCCGGGCAGGAGGGTCTGCTCATGCTCCGGCGGCCGTGGCCGGCGATGCTGCGTACGCTGTACGGCGACGACGAGCGCTACCTGCGGACGTACTGGTCGAAGGCGGGCGGCTACCTCACCGGGGACTCCGCGCGGATCGACGACGACGGGTACGTGTGGATCATCGGCCGTACGGATGACGTGATCAAGGTGTCCGGGCACCGGCTCGGCACCGCGGAGGTGGAGGCGGCGATGAACTCCTATCCCGACATCGTCGAATCCGCCGCCGTCGGGCTGCCGCACGAGGTCAAGGGCCAGTACATCCATGCGTTTGCGGTGCTCCGTCCGGGGGTCGAGCCGACCCGGGAACTGGCCGAGGACGTCCGCCGCCATGTGGGGCAGCGGCTGAGTCCCATCGCCAAGCCGGACATCGTCGAGTTCGTCGACAGCCTGCCCAAGACCCGGTCCGGCAAGATCATGCGCCGGGTGCTGAAGGCGCGGGTGCTGGGCCAGGACGCCGGCGATACCTCGACGCTGGATCAGACCTCCTGAGGGCCGCGACCCCGCGGCCGGCGGTCCGCTCGACCCGGGCCCCCACGCAAGCGGATCGTCCGCTGTCTATGCCGAGTGATCCGCTTGTGTGGGGGTTCGGTCCCGGTGACGCAAGCGGATTGTCCGCTGTCTATGCCGAGTGATCCGCTTGTGTGGGGGCCCGGACCCGGTGCGCTCGGCACCCCGACACGCGCAATTCCCCAGGACGCACGGTGGCCCCACCCCGGGCCGGGGGTGGGGCCACCGTGGGGCGAATCGGGGGCCGAGGTGTGCGCAGAGCCGATCCCGAAACGCAGATCGTGGTGATGCGACGCCCCTTCGGGCGTCACGCCGGTGAGCGGCGCTCACGCGCCCAGGTCACGCTCCACCTGGTCGAGGGTGTCCCACAACTGGTGCGGCAGCCGCTTGCCGAGCTTGGTGAACCAGTCCCGGATGAGCGGCACCTCCTTGCGCCATTCGGCGACGTCGACGCGGGTGACCTCGTCGAGCATCTCGGGGGAGACCTCGTCCTCGATGCCCGTCACGTCCAGCTCACCCGCACCGGGCACGATGCCGATCGGGGTGTCGACGCCGGCGGTGGTGCCCTCCAGCCGGCCGACGATCCAGGCCAGCACCCGGCTGTTCTCGCCGAATCCGGGCCAGAGGAACTTGCCCTCGGGCGACTTGCGGAACCAGTTGACGTAGAAGATCTTCGGCACGTGGGCGTTCGCCCGCAGAGTCGGCACCTCCAGCCAGTGGTTGATGTAGTCCCCGGCGTTGTAGCCGATGAACGGCAGCATCGCGAAGGGGTCGCGGCGCAGCACGCCGACCTTGCCCTTGGCGGCGGCGGTGGTCTCCGAGGAGCAGCTGGCGCCGAGGAACACGCCGTGCTCCCAGTCCCGCGACTGGGTGACCAGAGGCACCGTGGTGGCGCGGCGACCGCCGAAGAGGATGGCATCGACCCGGATGCCCTTCGGGTCGTTCCATTCGTCGGCGAGGATGGGGCATTGCTCGACCGGGGTGGTGAATCGGCTGTTGGGGTGGGCCGCCTTGGTCGGGGAGTCCGGCGTCCACGGCCGGCCCTCCCAGTCGATGAGCTCCGCCGGCAACTCCTTGGTCATCCCCTCCCACCAGACGTCCCCGTCGGGCGTACGGGCGACGTTGGTGAAGATGGAGTTGCCGCCCTCGATGGTGCGCATGGCGATCGGGTTGGTGTGGTAGCCGGTGCCCGGCGCCACCCCGAAGAAGCCGAACTCCGGGTTGATCGCCCGCAGGTAGCCCTCCTCGTCGTAGCGCATCCAGGCGATGTCGTCGCCGAGGGTCTCGGCCTTCCAGCCGGGCAGCGTCGGGGTGATCATCGCCAGGTTCGTCTTGCCGCACGCCGACGGGAAGGCAGCCACGATGACGTACGACTTCCCCTCCGGGGAGGTGAGCTTGAGGATGAGCATGTGCTCGGCCATCCAGCCCTCGTCGCGGGCCATCACCGAGGCGATCCGCAGGCTGTAGCACTTCTTGCCGAGCAGCGCATTGCCGCCGTAGCCGGACCCGTACGACCAGATCGCCCGTTCCTCGGGGAACTGGACGATGTACTTCTCGGGGTTGCACGGCCACGGGACGTCCGCCTGCCCCTCCTCCAGCGGGTAGCCGACCGAGTGCAGGCAGGGTACGAACTCCTTGTCCCCGCCGGCCGTCATTGCCGCGAGCGGCTCGGCACCCATCCGGGTCATGATCCGCATGGACATCGCCACGTAGCCGGAGTCGGTGATCTCGACGCCGAACTTCGGGTCATCGGAGTCGAGCGGTCCCATGCAGAACGGGATGACGTACATCGTCCGGCCGTGCATGGATCCGCGGTAGAGCTCGGTGAGCGTGGCCTTCATCTCGACCGGGTCGCGCCAGTTGTTCGTGGGGCCGGCGTCCTCCGGGTCGATCGAGCAGATGAACGTACGGTCCTCCACCCGGGCGACGTCGTCGGGGTCGGAGGCGAACCAGTACGAGTTCGGCTTCTTGGCGTCATTGAGTCGGATCGCGGTGCCGGCCGCGACCAGCTCGGCGGCCAGTCGGTCGTACTCCTGCTGCGAACCGTCGCACCAGTAGATGGAGTCGGGCTCGGTCAGTGCGGCGACTTCGGAGACCCACTCGAGCAGGGCTTTGTGGGTGGTGGGTGCCTGGGTGGTGTCAACGGACACGGTGAGCTCCTCGTTGAGTGTGAAGACTGGAGTCCGACGGCTCTGTCGATACTCTCGAGTCTAGGCCACTGGCCCCACTGGTATTATCGCCTCGGTCGCGAAATCCTCTATGTGAAACGGATCACAAGGTGGGGTTTCCCGCGCGGAATCGGGGGTTGACTAGGTCGGGCGCGTGCCGCATGGTGGCCCGCCGGGGTCGGGGATGAGTCCGGCGCCTGTAGTGGTCTGGTGCCGTGGCGCACCGCCCGGCGGCTTCCGCCGATTTGGCTTCGGGGCGGGCCTGTACTAGAGTTACCGGACGTTGCAAGGTCCGGGTAGCCCCTTCGGGGTCCGGTCGCGTGGCATGCGCCCATAGCTTAACGGATAGAGCATCTGACTACGGATCAGAAGGTTGGGGGTTCGAATCCCTCTGGGCGCGCCAGCAGGCCTTCCCGGTCCGACATCCTGATCCTAGGCTTGGTGCATGCCAGGCAAAGTGGATCTTCCCGAGACGCTGAAGCGTTCGCCCAAGCATGCCCAGGACATCTATGCGGAGACGCTCGCGTCGGCTCTGGAATCGTACGGTGACGAACGTCGCGCCCACATGACCGCCATCGCCGCCCTCAAGCACAGCTACGAGAAGGTCGGCGACCACTGGGAGGAGAAGGCCTCCTCCGGCCCCTCCGACGAACGGGCCGCCGGGGGTGGTGACCAGAGCGACGACCGGGAGAGCGCCGGCGGCGTCGATGCGAACGCGTCCAAGGCGCACCTCCTCGATGTCGCCCGCCGCCTCGAGGTCCCCGGGCGCTCGTCGATGACCAAGGACGAGCTCGTCGAGGCCATCCAGAAGGCCAATGCGCGGGCCACCCGGCGGGCCCGCCAGGAGTGACCCTCGAGCCCCCGACGCCTGCCGTGGCGGGGGCCGACGGCAGCGGTGATGAGACGGATCGGGGTGGGGTTGGGCGGATGACCCGGAAGGCTGTAGTGTGGGGCGCAGTTGTTGCGGTTCGCAGTACTAGGACAAGCACGTCGCCCAGCCAGGGCGACGAGTCTTTCTGGGAAGGCGTTTCACCAGCATCACCACCCGGGTCCCGCACCAACGTGGGGCCCATCCTCTCCCATAGAAGGACAAGCATTTCATGAGCACCGGCACCGTCAAGTGGTTCAACGCCGAGAAGGGCTTCGGTTTCATTGCACCCGAGGACGGCTCTCCCGACGTCTTCGCCCACTTCTCCGCCATCAACTCCACCGGCTACCGCTCCCTCAACGAGGGCGATCACGTGGAGTTCGAGACCGTCCAGGGCCCGAAGGGCATGCAGGCGGCCAACATCACGGTGATCAACTGATCTCCAGGCGACCTGACATGACCCCCGACCACCCCCTGTGGTCGGGGGTCATCCTCGTTAACCGCCCCCTGGTGCGTCCGCGTCCACGGGGTCCACTAGCCTACCGGTCATGACGCAGCAGGCGGCGACCACAGCCCTCGTCATCGAAGTGCCCGAGGCCGAGCCCGTGGTGGGCCGCCATCGGGCCAGGCTCGATCCCTTCGCGGCCGGCGGTGTGCCGGCCCACGTGACCGTCCTTTTCCCGTTCGTCGAGATCCCCCGGCTCGTCAAGGATCCCCTGCTGGCCGACGACGTGGCCCAACGGGTGGCCCGGGTCGTCTCCGGCCAGCCCGCCTTCCCGTACTGCTTCAGCCGGACCAGATGGTTCGGCGACCGGGTCCTGTGGCTGGCCCCAGACGATCCCTCCCCGTTCGTCGCGCTCACCCGCGCCCTGGCGCTGGCCTTCCCCGGCTTCGAGCCGTACGAGGGGATGTTCGACGACATCGTGCCGCACCTGACCATCGGGCAACGCGAGGATCCGGCCCCGCTGCGCGAGGCCGAGGAGGACACCTGCGGTCGGCTGCCGGTGCGTGGCCATGCCACCGATGTCAGCCTGCTGCTCCTCGACTCGAGTGGGGGATGGGAGCGGCTGTGGACGGCGCCGCTGGGAGCCCGCGCCGGGCGTCCCTGCACGCACCGACCCAACGGCTTCCTGTCCGTCCGGCACTGAGCCGACGGTCCCGTACGTGTCTCAGCCGGCCCGCCGGTCGGACGCCCTGAGCCGTTTCGCGCGCCGCTGCCGGACCCACCGCCACAGCGCCCCCTCGTTGCCCTCGAATCCGGTCCGGACGTAGTCGAGGATCGTCGGGTTCGTCGCGGTCAGCGTCATCCGGCGCCGGGCCGTACGGGAGCCGGCGAAGAGGATGTCGTCGTTGATCTGCAGTGCCGTGTCGTCGTCGGGAAGCAGCAGGCTGCGCCCCCGGCGTTGGATCAGCAAGGGCACGGTGCGCAGGCGTACGGTCCGGTCGGTGGGGTCGATGAGCAGGTCACCCAGGGTGACCGGCGTTCCCCCGGCGAGCACCGTGTGCACGGCCTCGGCGCGCCGACGGTTGAGCGGCAGGCTCCAGTTGTCCG
This sequence comes from uncultured Propionibacteriaceae bacterium, assembly GCA_964528755.1. GTDB lineage: Bacteria > Actinomycetota > Actinomycetes > Propionibacteriales > Propionibacteriaceae > Raineyella. The sequence continues at coordinate 4,569 of CAZGWN010000001.1, read as the reverse complement.
GGATCCGCCCCGGGGTGGTCGCCTCCAGCCGGGCCGTGAGCGTCGCGCACCAGTCCTCGTCGTTCCCGTCGAGCTTCTCCAGAAACCGGGCCAGCAGCGGGGTGGTGATGACCGAGAGGAACTCGGCGGCCACGATGTTGCTGGGCACCATGCACAGGTCGTCCGTGAAGGCCTCGAACAGCGGCGCATTCACCTCCCGGTTCTGCCGGGTGACGACGAAGATGTCCGGCTTGAGTTCCCGGGCCGTCACGGCGATGGCGAGGTTCTTGATGTCGCGGTTGTTGCCGGCGACGATGCCGGCGGCATGGGCGATGCCGGCCTCGCGGAGTTCCTCCGGGTCGGTACCCGACCCCTCGACGGTGACCGTGCCCTCGTCGTAGTGCTTCTGATCGACGATGGTCACGCTCATGTCGGCCCGCCGCAGCCGGCTGGTCACCGCATGGCCGAACCGACCGTAGCCGCAGACGATCCAGTGGCCCTTCGGCGGGCTGTGCCGCTCGGGGACCGGCTCACCGGCCAGCCCTGTGAGCAGTTCGCGCAGGTGATGCCGTTCCGGCGTCGCCACGGCCGAGGCGAGGTGGGAGGCGAACCGCTCGAAGGGGTTGATCACCAGGTGTGCGCCGAAGGAGGACAGGCTGATCCCGCCGCCGGTCTCCCGGATCCGGGCCAGCACCGGCAGCCGCGGCGCGAGCAGCCGGACGGCGACCGCGATCGTCACGTTCGTCTCGTCCTCCTCGGTGAGGGCAATCACTCCTTTGCAGTACGGGGAACTCAGGCCGGCCCGCTGCAGCGTGGAGGGTTCGGCGGCGTCGGCGGCCGTCATCACGGGATCGACGGCGAACTCCTCCAGTTGGAGCGCCTGCAGCCGCTGCGGGTCCCGTTCCAGGATGACGATCCGGAACCCCAGCCGATCCAGCCCGTGCGCCACCAGCGTCCCGGTCTCCCCGCCGCCGCAGACGATGTAGAACGCCTGGCGCAGGCGCCCGACCCGGCGGGCGAACCGTGAGGTTCGCACCGAGTTCTGGAAGGCGGGGTCCTGCAGCAGGCCGATGAGGTTGAGCAGCGCGTACGACCACGCAAAGACCACCACGTAGATGGAGAACGTCACCCACAGGCGCTGGGCGTCGGAGAACGGCACCGGCAGCTCTCCGAAGCCGACCGTGGCGGCGGTGAAGGTCATCACGTAGAAGGCATGGAAAAGGGACATCGGCGGGGTCGGATTGCCGGCCGCGTCGACGCCGGGGGTCATCGCCAACCCGAACACGCACAGGGCGAAGGCGCCGATGACGACGATGAGCGGCAGCCGGATTCGCCGCAGGACGAGGAAGAAGATGCTGTTCATGGCGTACGTGACTCTCCGCCCCCGGGTCAGCGGCGGATCATCACCGATTCGCTGATCATCAGCACGACCGACACGATGTTGGCCAGCAGGGCACCGGCCGACAGCGACACGATGGTCGACATCTGGTGGGGCAGCAGTGGATCGCTGTCGGCGACCTGAGCCCAGATGGTCCAGACGACCGCGGAGGCGATGAGCTGCAGGTCGGCGACCAGGCTGGTGGCCAGGTGCACCGCGCCGAGCTGGGTCCGGTCGCCGAACTTGAGCACGGTCGCGATCAGGCTCACCACGATGGCGGCAGCAAGCTCCCACACATTGTGGAGCTCCGGGTCGGCGATGTCGCCGATGACGAAACCGAAGTTCAGCGTCGCGGCGAGTGTGATGAAGAACCCGAAGACGATCTTCTCGAAGTTCATGACCACACTCTAGGGTTCGGGCCGTGCCGGCGGACGCCCGACATGAGGGGGCCGGAGGGTGGAATGAGGCTGGGCTCACTACGGGGCGCGCCGGAACAATGGGCTCATGCCGCGCACACACCTCCATCCCGAACCTCCCGAACCACACGGCGACGACGTCGCCGGCAAGCTGAACTGGCTACGAGCAGGGGTGCTCGGCGCCAACGACGGGATCGTGTCCACGTCGGGACTGATCGTCGGGGTGGCCGCCGCCGACCCGACCGCGACCGGGACGATCCTCGTCGCCGGGGTGGCCGGGCTCGTCTCCGGTGCGGTGTCGATGGCGCTGGGCGAGTACGTGTCGGTGTCCACCCAGCGCGACACCGAACGGGCCCTGATCACGCAGGAGGCCGGGGAGCTGCGGGACTACCCGGAGCAGGAACTCGAGGAGTTGACCGGGCTCTACCAGAAGCAGGGATTGAGCCGGGGCGTGGCCGAGAAGGTCGCCGCCGAACTCACCGCACATGACGCCCTCGGTGCCCACCTCCAGATCGAGTTGGGGATCCGCCGCGGCAACCTGACCAGCCCGTGGCAGGCCGCCGCCGCCTCGGCCGTCTCGTTCACCGTGGGCGCGATCATCCCACTGGTCGCCGCGCTGCTCACCCCGCCCGGCTGGCGGATCGGCGTCACGGTCGTCGCCGTGCTGATCGCGCTCGCTCTGACCGGCTGGGTCAGCGCGCGGCTCGGATCGGCCCGGGTCCGGCCGGCCCTCGTGCGGCTGCTCATCGGCGGCGCGCTGGGGATGGCCGTCACCTTCGGCATCGGGCGGTTGGTGGGGCTGGTCGGGGCCTGAGGGGCCGGGTCGGCGGTCTCAGGCCCCGACGTCCCGAACGGCCCGCAGGTACAGCGCGTACAGGGCCTGGGCCACTGCCACCGGCTGCTCGAAGTTCGGCAGGTGTCCGGCGTCGGGGATCTCCACGTACTCCGACCGGGACAGCGCCTCCGCCATCTGCCGGGTCGCCTCGGGGGAGCTGAAGGCGTCGTCGGCGCCGCGGGCCACCAGGGCCGGGACATCGAGGTTCTCCAGCGCCTCGACCCGGGTCGGGCGGGCGGCCATGGCCCGCTGGGCCCAGGCGATCCCGGGTGTGGATGCGGCGGCCAGCCGGGCGCGTACGTCGGTGACCACCTCGGGGCGATCGGCCAGGGTCGCCGGACTGAGCGCGGTGTCGGCCATTCCGGCGACGACCGCGGCGCCCGCCCCGGCCTCGGCCCGGGCGGCGGCATCGAGGCGGTTCGCCCGGCCGGCCTCGTCGTCTGCGGTGGCCTTGGTGTCCAGCAGCCCGATCCCCGCCAGCACCCCGGGGCTGTCGTCGGCGATCGCCATGGCCGTGTATCCGCCCATCGACAGTCCGGCGATCACCGCCCGGTCGACCCCGAGATCGGCCAGGTCGGCCAGGACGGCCTCGGCGTACGGCTCCAGGGCGGGTTCGCCGGGCGGGATCGGTGACCCGAAGCCGGGGGCGTCGACGGTGAGGACGGGGATGTCGTCGAGTTCGCGGGCGACGGCGTCCCACATCGAGGCGTCGAACGGGAAGGCGTGCAACAGGACCAACGGAAGTTCACCGATCGGGTCCCCGGGGGAGAGGGAACCGGAGCGGTGCCACACGAGAACGGTCATGGCCCCATCGTGCCAGCCCGACCGGTCAGCGGGGCATTACGGTGGTGCCCATGACGCAATCGTGGGACCCGGACCTGTGGGAGCCCGTCGCCGGCTTCGAGGAGTTCACCGACATCACCTACCACCGGGCCAAGGACGTCCCGGCCGTACGGATCGCGTTCGACCGGCCCGAGGTGCGCAACGCCTTCCGGCCCCGGACCGTCGACGAGCTCTATCGGGCGCTGGACCACGCCCGGATGAGCTCGGATGTCGGCTGCGTCCTGCTCACCGGCAACGGGCCCTCCCCGAAGGACGGCGGCTGGGCCTTCTGCTCCGGCGGCGACCAGCGGATCCGCGGCAAGGCCGGCTACCAGTACGCCGAGGGGGAGACCGCGGCGAGCGTCGACCCGGCCAAGCTCGGGCGCCTGCACATCCTGGAGGTGCAGCGGCTCATCCGGTTCATGCCCAAGGTCGTCATCGCCCTGGTCAACGGATGGGCCGCCGGTGGTGGGCACTCCCTGCACGTCGTCTGCGACCTCACCCTGGCCTCCGCCGAGCATGCCCGCTTCAAGCAGACCGACGCCGACGTCGGCTCCTTCGACGGCGGCTTCGGGTCGGCTTACCTCGCCCGGCAGGTCGGCCAGAAGGTCGCCCGGGAGATCTTCTTCCTCGGTCAGACGTACGACGCGCAACGAGCGTACGAGATGGGGACCGTCAACAAGGTCGTGCCGCACGAGCGGCTGGAGGCCGAAGGGCTGGCATGGGCCCGGATCATCTGCGGCAAGTCGCCCACGGCGCAGCGGATGCTGAAGTACGCCTTCAACGCCATCGACGACGGGATGGTCGGCCAGCAGGTGTTCGCCGGGGAGGCGACCCGGCTGGCGTACATGACCGACGAGGCCGTGGAGGGCCGGGACTCGTTCCTGGAGAAGAGGGATCCGGACTGGTCGCGGTTCCCGTACTACTACTAGCTGTCGGTTCCTGCCCTGGTCGGACGCCTGTTGCCCGCCGGTGGTCCGCGCAGAGTCCGCGCCCGCGCGTCATCCTTGGGCCGCGCTGTCCCGCGCGGGCCGGTCGCGGTGTCAGGCGGGCCGGTCGCGGTGTCGGTGGAAATTGTGGGGACGCCCTGGCTGGCAGTCTGGTTGTGAACCGCCTGTCAGGAGATGTGATGCCAGTTC